>NZ_CP178375.1:1499917-2249876 GCF_047220215.1 Pediococcus siamensis | reverse complement strand
TTGGGTCTACACTTTCTGGTATTGGTGAATAACTGATACCAGTTTTTATTTTGAAAAAAAAAAGGACATTTGCCCTCTTTGTGTTACGATTTAATCGCCTAATAAAATCGAAAAGAGGAAAAACAAATGTCCCTAACTAATTCTATCCTAAGCCTATTCGAAATAACAGACCCTAATTTAACTGTAACTGAGATTACTAAGGAACATTATCCCAATGGGCAACACGTTCATGTCGTTCACGCTATCCTTTCCTATCAACTTTTAAAATGTCCTCATTGTGGCCATAAATCTCTAATCAAAAATGGAACTCACATTGGCCATCTAAGATTGGGAACCTTATCAGGTGGACGTTATGAGATGCAGCTAAAACGACAAAGATATCAATGTAAACGGTGTTTAAAAACCTGTGGTGCTCAAACTAACCTCGTTAAACGTAATGAAACTTTTACGCATAATGTGAAACATCAAGTAATTGTTCTGGCTCGGGATATGCTGACCAGTAAAGAAATCGCTAAGATTTGTGGGATTTCACCAAGTAGTGTTCAACGCATTTTAAATGCGAATATTCACTTAGCTTATCGTGTTAAAACACTCCCCCAAAATCTTTGTTTTGATGAATTCCGTTCCTGTAATCATCTAATGTCCTTTAACTGTTGCGATGCCGTTAGTCATCGCCGCATTGTGATTCTTAAGGATCGCCTTAGTAAGGATATCATTGATTACTTTGAAGCTCGCTATTCAGTTCAAGAACGTATGAAAGTTCAAACAATCACCGTTGATATGAATGCTGAGTATGCTGGCTTTATTCATCGGTTATTTCCTAAGGCAATAACCATCATTGACCGTTTCCACATTATTCAACTTGCCGGTCGGGCACTGGATAACGAACGTACACGTGTGATCCATACTTTTCAAGATAAGCATTCCCGAGTTTATCGCATTCTAAAATCTCAATGGCGTTTGTTCCATTTGGCAGAAGAAAAGGTCAATGATACTAAACTTATCTATTTACACGGTATCAACGAATACATGACCCAACAGAACGCCATTGACCTAGCCTTAGATGAATTTCCAGAATTTAAAACTGTGTATCAAACCTATCAAGGAATTCTAACAGCCATTCAACAAAAAGATGCGGTTGGATTTAAAACCTTGATTGCCAACTACAAGGCGGCTGGCAACCAAATGGATATTACTATCTCAACTTTAATAAAGAATGGTCCTGCTGTTCTCAATAGTTGTCGTTATCCGTATTCCAACGGTCCTATTGAAGGACTAAATCGTAAAATTAAGGTGTTAAAGCGTAGCTGTTTTGGTTTTCAAAATATTCATAACTTTTTCATTCGTATCAGTTTAATTTATGCGTAAACAAAAAAAGCACATTCACCGAAGTGAACATGCTTTTCAAAAATCTCCACCAATACAATTTGACAGAGACCCGTTTTATTTTAATAATTCCGATTCAGTTTTTCTTTTCACGTAACTGCCAATTCTCAAAGGAATGAAAAGCACGTAAAGCTAATTGGAGGCGAGGAATATAACCTTGTTAATTATCGTCATTACGGCCTTTATTGATTTGAAGATAAAAACATTCTAATTAATAACCACAAATCTTTTTTACCAACAATCTCATTAACCCTCAGCTAGCCTTCAAATTGATAATCTTCATCAATCACCAAGATCGGCTTGATGGTTTTACCACTAATCGAATCTGCATTTGCTTGATTAATTTCATCAAATTTATAGAATTTTTCCGTTTTATCGAAGTCAAACATCCCTTGTCGATAAAATTCAATCAATCGCGGCACATCAATTTGTGGAATTGAATCTCCCATATTAACCCCAATAACCGCTTTGTCATCGACACAAAGATCATTCCAAGTATCAACATCGATATGATGTGGGGTGACCGCAATACATGCCGAAACGCCACCTTGGGCTAAAGCTTTAATGGAAGCTTCCATGACTGCTGTAACACCAGTCGTATCAACCGCAAAATCCACGCCATGTCCATTAGTCAGGTTTTTAATGGCGGCAACCGCATCCTCATTATTACTGTTAACCGTTTGAGTTGCACCTAATTCTTTGGCTAACTTCAATCGTTCATCGTTAATATCAACAGCAATCACCCGTGTGCAGCCAGAAATCTTGCCGGCCATCATCGCTGCCAAGCCAACGGCACCAGTACCAAATACAGCAATTGTCTGACCTGGACGGGGTTTCAAAGTATTCAAAACTGTGCCGCTGCCTGTCACGTAACCGCAACCTAAGGGTCCTAGTTTACGTAAGTCTAAGTCCTTAGGCACCTTGACCGCGTTACGTTCACGTACAACTGTGTGAGTGGTAAAGGAAGATTGATCAAACATATCACAGACATTATGTCCATTTTCTGTAAAATGAGCACTACCATCCGGGCGAACACCCGAAAGGTTATTGGCTGCATAGTGTAAACACTGTGTTGGCACACCCTTTAAACAGTTTTCACAATTTCCACAAGCATAGAATGAAAGCACCACGTGATCGCCAGGCACAAAATTCTGAACGTGTGAACCCACCTTTTCGACGATCCCAGAACCTTCATGACCAAGCACAATGGGATAGCCAATTTCTGCATCCCCTCTTTTCAAGGCTTCATCTGAATGACAAATTCCGGTAGCCACCATTTTCACCTGAATGTCATCAGGCTGCATTTCCGCTAGTTCAACGTCGTCTTTAATCTCGAAATCTGCACCCTTTTCACTAACAACTGCTGCTTTGATTCTCATAACAAAACCACACTCCTTACAATTAATGTAATCGTTTTTACAGCTTCGTTATAGCAGTTTGTGAAATAAATTGCAATGTTGTCCTTTGTGATAAATTTACCATATTAATTTAAAAACTGGTTTGAAAGTAAAAAAGTTACAAAATATGTCAAAACATATCTGTAACTTTTTTACCGCTCATTTATTTAAAATGTTTACGAATAACGTTTCGTGATTCACGCAAAATGTCTGCATTTTTATCAAAGTCCATTGTCAGGAATGAATAATAAAGTAAATCAACTACGTAAAGCTGTGCCATTAGGGAGGTAGTGGCTGCCGTTCGTAATTTTTCATTTTCCTCACTATCATCATGAACTAGCACAATATCACTTTTCTTTGCTAATGAACTTTTTTTATTATGCGTAATCGTGATCACTGAAATTTGATGCTCATGCGCAACCTCAGCTAATTTTTGACTTTCTACAGTTTCACCGGTGTTCGAAACTAGCACTAATACAGTTCCTGGTCTAACCATTCCGGTTGCAATCAAATGCGTATCCATTGTCTGAACAACCGGTTTCCCAACTCGGATGAATTTTTGCTGAAAGTCAGCTGCCACAATGCTGGATGCGCCTAATCCATAAGCATAAACATCATCAGCTTTTTTAATAACCTGAGCTGCTTTTTGTACCTGTTTATCATCTAAACTATGATTTGTTTGTTCAATCGTATGTCCAATTCGAAATTCCATTTTTTGTTTTACAACTTTAAGCGTATCTTCTGGATTCACTTCAGTATAAAGACTATCATCAATCTTGGTTTCGGCTGAAAGTTGGATTTTCACTCCAGGAAACCCATCCGTACTTAAAATCTTAGCCAATCGAACCACTGTTGCGGCACTCACACCCGCTCGGTTGGCTAAAGTGTCAGCATTCATGGTGATGACTTGTTGCGGATGATCCAAAATATACTGAGCAACCTTTTGTTCTGATTTTGAAAAAGAAGCGATTTGGTTGTGAATTGAAAACAGAATACTTTTCATACGATTTTCCTACCTAACTGTTTGCTGGTGCCGTATTCATAATGATAGTTGACTCATCTAACTCGTTTACATCAGAGTTCTTATCAACTGAAAATTCTTGGCTATTTGTGATAATTGCTAATGTAACTGTATCATACCCAGCTTTGGCAATTTCTGTCCAGTCTACTTTACCAACAATTTGTCCTCGTTTCACCGTATCTCCGGGTTTAACGTTCAAACTAAAATATTTTCCCTTCAGATTGACCGTATCAATCCCCATATGAACTAAGACTTCTTCTCCAGCATCGCTTGTGTACCCAATTGCATGACTAGTATCCGCAACAAACATAACTTTTCCACTCACCGGAGCATAAACAGGAGAATCTACAGCTGGTTTCACTGCCACGCTCTTCCCCATAGTTTCTTTTGCCATAATCGGATCGCTTACTTCATTGACAGGAATTTGCTGGCCTTTAACCGGCGCCGTAACTGTATCCTGGGTAAAAGTTACAGGTTCAGAAACAGTTTCTGCCACAGGTGCCTCTGGAGTTGACTGCGTTTCAACTTCTGTGTCTGAGGCAACGGCATCTTTTGGAATACCAAAGAAATAAGTGGCCAAAAATCCACCGGCATATGCTGCTAGCAAACCAGATACATAACCTAACCAGTGACCGTTATTAATCAACGGAATTAAAGCCACGCCTGAAGGGCCGATAGCAATGGCACCAATATGACCAAGGCCTCCAACAACGGCACCGCCAATCCCACCACCGATACAAGCCGTAATGAAAGGCTTGCCAAGTGGTAACGTTACACCATAAATTAAAGGTTCCCCAATACCAAGAATTCCAACTGGCAAAGCACCCTTAATCATATTCGTCAGTTTATGATTTCGATGGCAACGAATCCACAAAGCAATCGCAGCACCGACTTGTCCAGCACCAGCCATAGCTAGAATAGGTAATAGAGGAGTCATTCCAGTTTTGTTAATCATTTCAATGTGAATTGGTGTTAAGATCTGATGTAACCCAAACATGACCATTGGCAGGAATAGTGCCCCCAGAACGAATCCAGAGAACGCACCCCCGACATTTAGTACCCACTCAATACCGCCAACTAACGATGTGGAAATTACGCCCGCCACTGGCATAACGAGGAAGATGGTGAAAATCCCTACAATGAACAGGGCAATCGTTGGCGTCACAATGATATCAATTGAATCTGGGATCCACTGATGTAGCTTCTTTTCTACTAAGGACAAAATCCAAACTGCAAAAATAACACCAATAATACCACCTTGACCAGCTGCTAAAGCCTGGCCATTAAAAATGTTGTGCAATGGCGCTTGTGGTGTGACACCTGTAAGTAGGGTGACCGCACCAATAACACCTCCTAGACCCGGAGTTGCACCGAATTCGTTGGCACTATTAATACCTACATAAATTGCAAGGTATGAGAAGACCCCATTTTGAATGACTTTCATGATCATAATAAAGTCATTCCAATTTTTACCGATATCTCCAGCAACAACCATATTAGAAAGAACCGCTGCAACACCACCAATTAAACCAGCGCCAACAAATGCGGGAATCAAAGGAATAAAAATATTGGAAATAGATTTCAAAATCCGTTTAATTGGTGTCTGTTTCTGTTTGGCCTTTTGCTCAGCTTTTACTTTTGCGGCCTTAGCTTCTACCAATTCCTTATCTGTTAAATGATTATTGCCCCCTAAATCATCAGGAAAAGGTTCGCCCAATTTGACGCCCACTTCATCAACCATTTCTTGAGCAACTTTGTTTACCGTACCGGGTCCAATCACAACTTGCAAGGTATCATCATTCACAACACCCAAGACGCCATCAATATTTTTTAGGCCTTCCATATCAACTTTTTCGATGTCAATAATCGTCATACGAACTCTTGTCATACAATGAATCAGTTTAGCCACATTTTCTGGGCCACCAACATGATCATATATTTCATGAGCCAACCGTGTAATTTTTTCATCCGCCATTAGTCTTTACCTCCTTTTATTGTTTTTCGCACAAACCCATCCGCCTTTTTAAGTTGCTGTGCTGCCTGCTTCTTGTTTAAACCTGTCAAAATCATAACAATTGCTAACTTCACATTTTGATCAGCTTCTAGAAATGTTTTGCCTGCGACTTCATAACTACATTCGGTAGCCTGCATAATAATTCGTTTAGACCGTTCTACTAACTTTGCATTCGTAGGTTTTACATCAACCATTAAATTCTTATATACTTTACCAATCCCCACCATGGAAGCTGTTGACAGCATATTTAAAACCAGTTTTTGCGCCGTTCCTGATTTCAACCTAGTTGAGCCCGTCAAAACCTCTGGTCCCACAGGTACTTCAATTGCAATTTGCGCGTGTTTACTAATTTCTGCATGTGCATTGCACGCTAAGCTGATTGTCGCAGCACCAGTTTTTTGAGCGTAATCCAATCCGCCAATTACATAAGGCGTTCGGCCACTGGCTGCAATTCCCACAACCACATCATTTTCGTTCAATTGACGTTCTTTAAGATCACTGGCTCCCAACTCTTTAGAATCTTCTGCACCTTCTACGGCTAATGTCATTGCCTGAGCGCCACCGGCAATTAGGCCTTGAACCATCTCGGGATCAGTACCAAAAGTAGGGACACATTCAGCTGCGTCTAAAACGCCTAATCGGCCGCTCGTTCCAGCACCCATATAGAATAGACGCCCGTCAGCTCTGAAGCTTGTGATAATCTGATCAACAGCTTTTGTAATTTCTGGTAAAGCCTGCTTAATACTAGTTGGTACTGTCTGATCCTCTGAATTCATGAGCTCTAGTACTTTTGCCGTAGATAGTTCATCAAGGTCCATCGTTTTATTATTGCGTGTTTCTGTCGTCAATCGACTTAAATCAATCATGACTTCTCCTCCTCATATAAAAATTCAATGCCAGTATTCTCTCTTACCAAAGCCAACAAAGGAATGTCCACCTGATCAATTTGGCCAAGCACGTTTACACGGTTATTGACAGGTAAATTCACTTTACAAATTTGAATTTCTCCTTGATAACGTCCATAAAGGTCATTGTCAATTGTGACAGTTCCTGGTTTTCGTTGTCCTTGATTAGCCGGGGCCACTTTCTGGTGTAACAACTCATTTTGTTGCCTTGATTCGACAAGTCTTATGACATCGCGTGCTACCTCAGGGCGATTATGCCAAATCCGTCCCCAAAGTGGCTGAAATTCTGTTTTCACGTGAACTTTTACGAGGCTCCGCTGGTAAAAGTCACCGAATGATTTTGCTAATGACATACTAAGCTGTGGATCCCCAATAAATACTTTATCTACCAGCATTTTTTCCGTGAGTTCAACCGCTGCCACCAAAGGATTGCTATATCGATGGCTTTCTAACGTCGGTAGTCCCTCGTACAAGGGCCCTCGTCTACGATCATCCCCTGGCACAAATGCCATTACTTGAAAATGTTGTTGATGAAGCCACTTATTTCTAGCTTTAAACCAGTCTTCGTCCAAGCCAGTTTCTGGACGCGGGTAAAAATTATGCCAAGCCTCTATACACTCAAAGTTCGCATGATTAGCGTGTAATTCCTGAACATCCTTTTCACTAATCGTACTGGCGTTCAAAGCCACATTCAAATGCTGACTTAACCTTGCTATTTGTTGATTTGTGAAACCATCATCCAAACGTAAAGCAGAAATACCAAAGGTTTGTAAATTGGCGATATTTTCTATTGAAATATGCAAGTTCTCTAGTGCTTTTAAATCGGTATCTACTGTCAGGCTTAAATGATGAGCTGCACACATCCTGCCCAGTTTTTTTAACCGCTTTACATAATTCTTTGCATCTTCTTCAGGAATGTGAACTGAAGTAAACACCCCTTCGAACCCATTTTCTGCCATCTTTGCCAAGTAATTCTCAGTTTGATCGCTAACGTCGGTATCCAAATAAATTGAAAAACCTAACATGGCAACACCCCTTTCTTTTTTGACACCGTTTTCATTTACGACCATAGTATACAATCGTTGAATATAAATTTCAACTTTTTATTCTAATTATTTAAAAAATGTGAAATTTAATTTCTTATTCAACAAAAAAAGAATTTTCCGGACTGTGTACTAATCCAGAAAATTCTTTTTTATTTCCCCTTAACTTCAGCGATTCGAAAAGCCACAATTTGCCGAATCAACTTAACAGGCAACGGCCGATCATAAGGAATTTGAATAGTACCTTTAGAAGTATGGAAGTCTTTTAATTGTTCAGCAAATGCTTCAATTTGTGCTGGTGTGGGATAAAAGCCTAAATGCTTCTGTGTCGCGGCAAAATAGACCAAGACCTTGCCGTTTTGCTTAAGTGCTGGCATATTATACGAAAAAGTTTCTTGTGCTTCTGGAGCTGCATCTGCCAGAAGTTCACGCATGATCTGGGCCACCGCACGTTGCATTTTGGGTAAATCCGCCATGTAATCGGCAATATCGTTATATTTTTTCATTTTATTCCCTTCATCAAAATACCACATTAAGTTCAACCACCTAAAGTTTAGTATACTCCTCATTGCCTTTATATAGGCAATTACAACGAGACTAAAAATAAGCTTGCTTCATTGACTCACAAGTCATTGACTTATCAGTCAACAGGAACTATACTCTGGTTATCAATTGGAAAGTAACGCAATAAATGTAAAATAATCGGCTCCAAAAGGCCCACGGGAGGTCAGAATCATGACTGAAAAAGTATTAGAAGTTACCCATTTACAAAAGCGTTTCGGTAAACTTGAGGCGCTGAAAGATATTACATTTAATGTTCAAAAAGGAGAAGTTTTTGGCTTTATCGGGCCCAACGGTGCGGGAAAGTCCACGACGATTCGCATTTTATTAGGCATTTTACGTTCAACAGGCGGTTCAGCGACGATTTTTGGTACCGATGTTTGGCACGACGCCGTTCGTATCCATCAACAACTAGCTTATGTCCCAGGCGATGTTTACTTGTGGCCAAATCTGACCGGCGGCGAAATTATTGATCTGTTCTTGAAACTCAATCACCAAAAACATAGTGCGCGGACTGATGACTTGATTCATCAATTTGACTTAGATCCGACTAAGAAAGCACGAACCTATTCAAAAGGTAATCGGCAGAAGGTTGCGTTAATTGCTGCTTTTTCTACTGAAGCGGAGCTCTATATTTTTGACGAACCAACTTCTGGACTAGATCCCCTCAATGAAGAGATTTTCCAGAAAAACGTTTTGGCACTTAAACAACAAGGAAAAAGTATTCTCCTATCCAGTCATATTTTGTCAGAAGTGGAACGCATGTGTGATCGCATTGGGATTATTCGTGAAGGGCAAATTATCGAAACCGGGACGTTGGCGGAAATGCGCCATCTCACACGCACCTTAATCACTGTGCAAACACGAAAACCACTCCCAGACCTTTCAAAAACAACTGGTGTGCACAACTTTAAAGCCGCTCCAGATACCGTCAATCAAGCTAGTTTTACGGTTGATTCTAATCAAATGGATAAACTTATGCAACGCTTGGCACCGCTGGAAATTGTGAGTCTTCAAAGTACGCCACCCACCCTCGAAGATCTTTTCTTGCGGTATTATCAAAACGACACTCAAGGAGATGGGCAAAATGAAATCGAGTGAATTTCAGCAAAGTGGATTTTTGACCCGGTTTAATCTTCGTCGTGATTGGTTTGTCATTTTTGTCTGGGGCATGATCCTCGCTATTTTGATGGGGGCCGTGGCTTTTAAGTTTAACGATCTTTATGGAACTAAAAGCGCCATTTCATCAATCGTGACCACACTTAAGATGCCCGCCATGGTCTCTTTATTTGGGAGCTTCGTTGCCCAGCCACCATACAGTACTGCAGACATTTTTGCGAGTGAGATGATGGTCTTTATGGCTCTTTGCATGGCAGCGATGAATATTTACTTTGCTGTGCGCAACACCCGTGGCGAGGAGAGTAATGGCATGGTTGAACTGATTCGTTCGCGTGCCGTAGGAAAACAAAGCCCCCTTTTAGCAGCAATCCTTGAGCTCTTGTTGATTAACCTAGTTATTGGCGGCCTATATGTTGGCGGTCTGCAAGTCTCTGGCATGCATGGTACATCTGCAGTCGGCAATTTATTGATTGGCAGTGGTTTGGCCGCCGTCGGATTCATGTTCGGCAGTGCCGCTCTGTTAATGGCACAGATCAGTGATAATGCTCGTGGTGCAACCATGTTAAGTTACCTTTTCCTCGGAATCACGTATCTGATTCGAATGATCACGGATGTTCAAAATGATAACTATACGTGGTGGTCCCCATTTGGTTGGGTTGAAAAGCTTTCAATCTACCATCAGAATCATTGGGCGCCGGTGGGCTTCATGCTTGCTTTATCCTTAGGACTTTTACTTTTAACCTTTTTTGCCAATCGTCACCGTGATGTCGGCGCTGGCCTTCTGGTTACGCGAAAGGGCCGTTACCATGCTTCACCTCTCCTTGCTGGTCCTTTCAGTCTTGTTCTGCGTTTAGATCGTGTCAGTCTATTGGTTTGGGTGATTAGCTGTCTCATTCTTGGCATTTCTTATGGTTCAATTTTTGGAACCGTTGGTGACCTTATGAAAACAAATCCGTTCCTTGGCAAACTAATGGGAGCAACTGCCGTCAATGCGGCTAATCAGGCCATCGTTTTGCGATTTGCGGCCTTATTAATGATTGTCTTTACCGTCCTAGTGACGGTTCCCAGTGTTCAAACACTCCTCCGAATTAATGGCGATGAACGCAAAGGCTGGCTGGAACAGCTTCACGCAAAAAGCGTCTCTCGTTTGCACCTTTTCAGCAGCTATGTGGGCGTTGCCATCCTCATTGGTACCCTTGCCTTATTTAGTACTGTTTTTGGGCTTTGGTTAGCTAATGAAGCGGTAATGGACAACCCTTTGACCTTTTCTCGAGTTTTTCGTGGCTTTCTCGGCTACCTGCCAGCGCTATACGTCACGCTAGGTATTAGTATCGTTTTGGTAGGTTGGTTGCCGCGTTGGCAGACAATTAGCTGGGTAATTCCAGTCTATGGCTTAATCAGCCTTTATTTTGGCAACTTACTAAACATTCCCGACTGGGCACAAAAGTTAACCCCTTATGGTTGGATTAATCAAGTCCCGGTAAAAACAGTCGACTGGACGCAGGTTGTCGTATTTTTAGGTTTGGCCGTTGTTTTATTCTTCATCGGCTTTATGGGTTACAAAAACCGCGATTTGATTGAAAATTAGCTTTCGAGAAAGGACTTATCTATGACAAAGGAAAAAAAGCAGATTCCAATGGACCCCGATAAAGTGACACGAATTATGAGTGCAGCCTTGGTGATCTTTGCCAAGCACGGCTATCGGGACGCCAAAACGGATGCCATTGCGCAAAAAGCAGAAGTTTCAAAAGGAATCATTTTTCGTTACTATGGCAATAAATCCCAGCTTTACATGGCAACTCTACAATTTGCAGCGGAACGCCTCTATCAAGTTGCTGACTTTAATATTTGGAAAGACGCCGCAGACTTAGAAGAGATGGTGGTTAAGGCAACTAAGTACAAAATTCAATTGCAGCTTCTGTTTCCGAATGAATTCAAACTGCTTTTGGATGCTTATGCCGAAATCAGTCATGCACCAGCCGCCTTGAAACACCAGATTGCTCATTTTTACGCCGGACAAACCAGCAGCAACATTATGGCATTAATTGACCCAATCTTAGACCGACTACCGTTGCGATCAGATGTGGATAAAGCCACCATTCAGCATTTGATTCTCGGAATTTTTGACCAAATTACGGTCGAAACCAAAGCCTTTATGCAGGCCCATCCCACCGCTGACTTAACGGATTTTGCCGAAATCATCGACCATGTTCGGGCCTACATGGATGTGATTGAACACGGGTTTTTAAAAGCTAATTCGGTTTAAATCACCAAAGGTCCAAAAGGTAGTTTGACTTCGCGCACATGTCGTTGTCCGTGCCCCAAAAATGTTAAAGTGCTAAAATCCAGGAAGTAAAATGATTCAAAGTATGTATCATTCGGCTATTGAAGTTTGAAGATAGCAAAGGCTGGGAGCTTTTTCCCAGCTCTTTTTCTTTTTGGTATTATTTGACGCCTACCGGAATTAACCGGGTTTGTGTCACATCCATTAAACCTTTATCTGTCAATCGTAAGTTCGGGATCACATCCAGAGGAATTGCGCCTAATTTCATCAACGGATTAAATTCAGAATTCAACTGCAAGTCTTCATGGACAAGTTGATTGAACATATTTTGTTTTTGAATCAGTGTTTCGACTGCTTCATCGCTCATCAATCCGCCAATCTTCAAAGGGAGTGCCGCAATGACTTTACCGTCACGAACAGCAATTCCGCCACCTTGCTGTTGCACTAACGCATTTACCGCAGCTGCCATTTCCTCATCATTCACCCCAAGAACCACAATGTTATGTGAATCGTGGCCAATTGTACTTGCAATTGCACCGTACTGTAACTTAAAGCCGGAAATAAGTCCTACGCCCACATTACCGGTCTGATGATGGCGCTCAACGACAGCAACTTTCACAATATCTTGATCAGGGTGCCAAACAAATTCATCACGATCATTGGTTGTGACCTCTTTAATAAGATCCTTTGTCCGACTGGTTGTTTCCAAGCCAATTACGTGTGCGCGACGGGTTGGCAATTTCAAAGAAAGTTTTTCAGTTTCAAAGTGATTGAGATGAACCGAATTTAATAAATCTGTATAACCCTCAACAGGCTTTTCTGCCGGTTCCAAACTCATCCCATTTTCAGCCACTAGCTTCCCGCCAATGTATGTTTGGGTCACTTTGAACTTAGTCAGATCCGATACCAACAAAAAATCTGCCCACAGTCCAGGCGCAATTCCGCCGCGATCATTGAGTCCACAACACTGGGCTGTATTAATTGTCGCCATTTGAATCGCCGTAATAGGCGGTACCCCATTTTGAACACAAACCCGAATACTTTCGTCTAGATGACCACGATCTCGTAAGGTGACTGCTTGAATATCATCGCCACAAAGGGCACAAAAACGCGAATTTTGTGGCGTTAAGGCCTTGAGTAACGTCGGTAAATTCTTGGATACAGTCCCATAACGCAAATACACATACATCCCCCGCTGCAACCGATCTTTCATTTCTTGAGTGGTTGTACATTCATGATCATCATGAATGCCAGCAACGCGATAGGCATTGAGTGCCTGCCCAGCTAAAGAAGGGCTGTGACCGTCAATCAAACGATCCTCATTTTGGGCCACCAGCAGTTCATCTAAAACATCATCTTCTGCATTGACAACTCCCACATAGTTCATAAATTCCGCTAATCCGTATGCCTGTTTTTGCGCAAAAGCCTGTTTAATTTCAGGAGCTTTAATAATTGCCCCAGATGTCTCAAATTGGGGCGAAGCGGCCGGCACACAAGAAGGCATCATGTACTTGATCCGTAACGCTGTTTGCTGGGCTGACGCAACCATATAACTTAATCCGTGCATCCCCGCAACATTCACAATTTCATGCGGATCTGCCAAAATAGTCGTCGTTCCGTGCGGAGTAGCTAGTTTCCCAAAAGCAGCTGGTGACACACTGGCAGATTCGATATGAATATGCGGATCAATCAAACCGGGCACCACATACTGATTCTTGCCGTCAATTTCAGCATTTCCTTGATACGCGTGACCCCAGCCTAAAATCTTACCATTTCCAATAGCCAAGTCGCTTTGAATAATTTCGGCATTATAAACATCTACGATTTGAACATTACGAATTACCAGATCAGCATTCTTTCTGCCAGCTGCCTGTTCAATTAACGCTTTTAAAGTATCCTTTTTCATCGCTGATTTCCTTTCCTAAATGATCGTTAGCGAGTTTGTCGATTTTTCAACTGCTGGGTAAGGCATTCATTGCGTAGAGTAAGAACAAGAAAATGACAGCCGCAATATACATAATCGGATGAACTTTTTTAGCTTTTCCGGCGGCAATCATCGTCAAAGGATATGAGAGAATTCCAAAGGCCAACCCGTAAGAAATGTTATACGTTAGTGGCATACTTAGAACAATTAAAAATGAAGGTAGTGCCACTTCAAATTTATTCCATTCAATATTAGCTAGCGATTTTGCCATAAAGGAACCCACAATAATTAAAACGGGGGCTGTTACCTGATTCGTAACCAAGGTTAGCAAAGGTGAAAAGAACAAGCTGAGCCCAAACATAGCCGCAACAGTCAGTGCAGTGAGCCCGGTCTTACCACCCATTGCAATTCCCGTAGATGATTCCACGTAACAAGCAGTCGGCGTCGACCCAAAGATTGAGCCGGCGATCATCGATGTCGAATCTGCAAATAAAGCTTTGCCGACCTGCTTGGGGATATGATTGTTTTTAATAAAACCGGCTTGCTCTGCCAAACCGATTACGGTTCCTGTGGTATCAAAAAAAGCAACAAAGAAGAAAATTAGGACAACAACAAGCATTTGAATATTAAAGATGTGATTTAAATTCATAAGTGAAACCCCAAATGTGGGTTGTAAACTTGGAATTCCGGAAACAATGGCAGACGGCATTTTAATTAAACCGGTAAGAACACCAATCAATGCCGTGGCCGCCATCCCGATAAACATGGAGCCGGGGACCTTTCTTGCCATCAAAACAACAATAAAAACTAACCCAAAAACTGTCAGCCAAACATCGGGCGTACTCCAATTTGTAATGGTAACTAATGAAGATTTGCTGCCTACAACCAGCCCGCCTTCTTTCAACCCGGTAAAGGCAATAAACAAACCAATTCCGGCAGCCATTGCCGATTTTAATGATGCGGGAATCGCGTTAATGACAGCTTCGCGAATTTTAAAAATAGTCGTTAACATGAATAAGAGTGAAGCAACAAAGACGCCTGCAATGGCTGTTTGCCAAGGAATTCCCATCCCGATCACTACTGAGTAACTAAAAAAAGCGTTACTCCCTAGCCCAGGAGCAACCGCAATCGGATAGTTGGCAATTAGTGCCATTGCAATACAGCCAACCATGCCTGTGAGCGCAGTCGCTACAAAAACAGCACTTTTATTCATACCAGAAGCACTCAAAACTGTCGGATTCACAAACAAAATATAAGACATTGCGATAAACGTGGTTAATCCAGCGATTACTTCACGCTTCACCGTCGTCCCATTACGCGATAATTTAAAAATCCGTTCTAAAAAAGTTGGTGCCGTGGACTCCTGATTGAGATCTGCTTCATTATCCATACATTAACAACTCCTTATTTATTATAGTTCGTGTTTAAGCGATAAACTTATCATAAACGAAACTCATAACTTTGTCTACCGTTAAAACACGAACTATAATTAATACCGCTAGTTATCCGGTTTTTTTTATTTAAAATTAAACTTAAAAAAAAGATAAATAGATTGGGATTGTACCAAAAAAATAGTATAATTACATTGTTAAAAGCTAAAATAGGCAATTTCGGTAACAGTATTAACTTTTGAGAGTCAAATTCACCATATTTTTTATTTAATCATTGATATCTCTGAGTTTGGATTTGTAAATAATAATATTACAAATTCCAAAAAGGTTAAAATTATCTGGAATATATGATTAGCTTTGTGGTATGATTTTATTTGCACCCTTATCGTGGATTTTGGTACATATAAATTCAAAATAAGTAACATGGAGGAATAAATTATGTTTTATTATGACTATGATCAATTGAATTTTGCCCGTCATAAGCTCGATTCTAAGAAATCAAACTATTTATTGCGTTTTTCGTTTTTAGAGTACAGTTTGATCTTTAATTTTGAAAAACGAGAACCTAGTCGTGCCGAACGGGAAATCAACTCTTTCTTTGCGCATCACAAAGATCTAATTGAAAAAGCAAGCCATGAAGAATTACATCGCAGCTTAGTTAATATTGTCAGCGATTTTACCATGACTGGCTTGGCAAATCATTTTAATGCTTCCAACTTTGTACAACTGCGTGAAGCTTACTTTGATTGGCTAACTGATGAAAAGCCGGAAGATTCGGAAACTTTCCGGAAAATCCTCGGCTTAATCACAAAAGATTTCTTTGACTTGCAAACACCAGAGGATCAGATCACTTCAACTGATACGGTCCCGAAGCAAGTTTATCAAATCACATACTATGTCAATATGCATCTTTACGACAAAATGCAGCCAATCCGCATTGCTGAGTATTTAAATCTATCTTATCAATACGTTTCACGTCTCTTTACCCATACCATGGGCATGTCAATTCAAAGCTATATTGACAAACAACGTGTTGATGAATCCAAAAAATTGTTGCTGCATACGGATCTACCGCTAAGCGAAATTGCCCGGATGCTCAATTATTACGATTCCAGTAATTACATCAAGCATTTTAAGAAATTTTCTGACACAACGCCTAAACAGTACCGTCTCCATAACCAACGGAAACGTCTCCGTTTGAAACAAGAAGCGTTAGCAGAAAACAATAAAGCTTACTAAACGTCCACTTGGAGAGTTAAAAAACGGTTTAACTTCGCGCATAACAACAGAAGCCGAATGATTCATGCTTTGAATTGTTCGGCTTTCGTCGTTCATCAGAGAGGTAGCATTTTTCCTCCAATTGCGGCTATAAAAATGCAAAGCCTAGAAGGCTGGGAGGTTTTTCCCAGGCCTTTTTTTGTATTTTGCCAAAAAAAATAGCCCTGAAAGGCTATTTTAAAATCAAGGCCAAGATACCTTGAACCAGATCTGTGATAAGTTGTCCGTAATCATCAATTTCCAATTCATCCCGGTGGCGATCCAAAATGATCAGTGCATCGAATAACTGTTTAATTTGCGCAGCCGTAACTTTGCTCTGAAGAAGATCCTGTTGTTGCCAGCGGATAATCAGTTGAGAAATTGTCTCGTACAAATAATTTTGCTGGACAGGAACATCTTTTTCAATCAAATTCTTAACCTTCGCATTTGCGTCCCAGGCCTGTAGAATAAGACTGCTGTGCGCATGCATGATCAGTTGCTGAGTAATTCTGGGCAGCAACGTTTGCGGCGCTTCGTCTAAATCATTTGCCGCAAAAACAGTCTGTTTAACACGCTCATTTTCTTCACGGTAAAGTTGCACAAAAATTTCTTCTTTAGAGTTATAGAATCGATAGAAAGTGCCAACTGCTACCCCGGCTCGTTTGGTAATCTCCGCAATATTTGTTTTCTTAAACCCCAACTCATTGAAGGTTGCTTTTGCGGCCTCATATAGTCTCTGCTGTTTATCATTCATACCCGTGCCCCCCTATTCACTGGCAGCCAGCGCATCCAGCATCTCAATTCGTTTTAATCGGTAATGCGTCAAAATCCCAATAATTAAACTGAAAAGCCCAGTAATGAGTGCCGACCAAATGTAGCCTGGATAATGGATTACCATCGGAAAGAGAATACTGCCGGTTTGTGCTTTAATCATAATAAAGCGGTGTAAGAAAATCCCAATTCCCCAACCAACGATAATTCCAACCACAGTAAATATGACATTTTCACGGGCCACATAGGCAGTGACTTCGCGATCGTAAAAGCCCAGCACCTTAATCGTCGCTAATTCACGAATTCGCTCTGAAATATTGATATTCGTTAAATTATACAGCACAACGAGCGCCAAAGCTCCCGACATCACAATCATGATTAAGACTACCGATCCTAAACCACCGGTACTAAGCGCGCTGGCAGCATACCGAGGGAAGCTCACATTTAAAACACCAGTTTGCTTTAAAAGTTGCCGACTTAACTTATCGCGTTGTGCCTTTTTTACCTGGTTCGTTTTAAGTAGTCGCGAAGTAGCGTGGTAAGTTTTGCCCGTCAGTTTTTTATAGTAGCTCGGCGTGGTGTATAGCCAGTGGCCCGCATAGTTTTTTACAACTCCGGCGACTCTTGCACGCACCTTTTTGCCACTAATTTGTAAAGTTACCTGGCTTCCCGATTTAGCGTCCATGTCTGTGGCCAATTTTTCTGATAAAATAACCCCTTGGTTGGAGAGACGCAATTTACGGTCTGTTTTAACCGAACGTAAACTGACAAATTTTTCAAATCCGGTTGTAGTTTTGGGAACAACCATTGTCACAGTATCATTAGCGGTACCTTTTGTCGGTCGCGCAGTAAGTGATTTCATCAAAACTGCTTTTTGCGCTGAAATTTGCTGGGAATGAACTTCACGACTTGCTTTATCCAAAGTTACCGTAGCTTGAAAATGTTGAATATCGTCGTATTGCGCCGGCACCAGATCGTCCACTGAATTTTGAATACCAAATCCTGTTAAAATCAACCCGGTACATCCGGCAATGCCCACAATTGTCATCAGCATTCGGCCTTTGTAACGGAACAAGTTTCGGTAGCTGACCTTCTGATTGAAGTTCAAATGATTCCAAAGTGGTTTAATTCGTTCTAACAAAATTCGTTTGCCAGCCTTAGGAGCTCTTTCCCGCATTAAGTTAGTCGGCACCTCACGCAGATTAATGGTCAGGACAATTAAGGCGCTTCCTAGCGTTGCTACTAAGCCAGCTACCAGCGTTTCGATTAAATAGGACCACGGAATGACACCAACGAATTCGGTCAAATTATTATTGGAAAGCAAACTGAAAACAAACTGAGGCAACGTGAGCATGCCAAGTACACCACCCAAGCAGGCCCCTAAAATACCAGCCAGTAAAGTGTAGACGATGTACTTCATGGCAATTTCATGCTTGGTGTATCCCAGTGCGCGCATTAACCCTACTTCACGACGATTTTTCTCAACCATTCGTGAAACTGTGGTAAACGTGATCAAAATGGCAATGAACAAGAAGAAACCAGGAAAAATGATCGCAATAGCTGCAATACTGTGGGATTCATCAAAGTAGTCCTGATAACCAGGGTTGGCGCTTCGGTCATTATATAAATACGTTGGTTTCTTTATTTGTGCCACCTGTGCTTCCGCCGCTTTTAGCTTGGCTTTGGCTTGTGTGAGCTCTTTTTGAGCAGCTTTCATTTTGGCCGTTCGGTATGCACTTGGGACTTTTGCTAACTGTTTTTCCTGTTTTTCGATTTTAGCAAGTTGCTGATCAATTTTAGCTTGCTCCGTTTTTTGTAACTGTTTTTGCCGATCAGCGGGCCGATTTTTCAATTGTGCTTTTAACTTTGCTTTTTGGCGATCCACATAAGTATTATACTGATCCGTCCCCGCCGCATAATGCTTGGGATTCTTGAACTGAACGGCAATTAAGGCATAGGCATTTTGGCTGAATACGGTATTTTTTACGTAGGCAAAGTAACTGACCGTCCCACTCCCCAAAGTTGTGGTCCCACGATCAGTGCTACTGACATATTGTGGCGAGTTCACAAACCCCACTACTTTAAATTCGCGGCGTTTTAAACTCGAACTCTTGGGCAAGCGATAGCGGTCACCAAGCTTATAACCATTTTGCTTAGCTTTCTTATCCAGCACGATTTGGTTAGCTTTTTGTGGTAAATGACCACTGACGACTTTCAGTCGATCCAGTGCTGGATGATTTTGATAACCATAAACACTGACAATCTGATTACGACTTTTTTGTAATGTTGTCATGTGGACAGGCATCGCTTGTTTAACTTGAGACACCTGCTTAATTGAACTTAAATCGCGGTTCGTTAACCCCATCGTGGAGGTAACTTTAAGGTCACTAAGCTTTTGCTTTTGAAAGTAGTGGTTAGCTGATTGATTTAAATCAGGCCCGACACTGCGGATCCCGACATATAGAAGTGAACCCAACAAGATAATCAGCACGATCGAGATGAACTTTCCCATCGATTGACTAATTTCCCTGACGGTCGCTTTAAAGTACGTTCGATTCACAATTTCCACCTACCATTCAATTTCTTCTACCGGCGTTGGATGCGCATTGTGATCAATCCCCTTCACCTGTGCATCTTTTAGGTGAATAACCTTATCGGCCATGGGCGCAATCATCGAGTTATGTGTCACAATCAGCACGGTCCGGTTTGTTTTGCGTGCTGTATCCTGTAATAATTTCAAAATTTGCTTACCGGTATGGTAGTCTAGGGCCCCTGTAGGTTCGTCGCACAACAAGAGCTTCGGATTTTTGACCAATGCACGCGCAATCGCCACGCGTTGCTGTTCGCCCCCAGATAGCTGGGCGGGAAAATTGTCCATCCGTTTACCTAAGCCAACATGCCTTAGCGTTTCTTCTACATCAAGCGCGTCATTTGTCACTTGACTGGCCAGTTCCACATTTTCTTTAGCAGTGAGATTAGGAATTAAATTGTAAAACTGAAAAACAAAACCAACCATTGTCCGCCGATAAGCAGTCAACTGGCGTTCATTGTATGTCGCAATGTCCTCACCATCAATCAAGATATGACCCTCGCTGGGATGATCCATACCACCCAACATGTTTAAAACCGTTGATTTTCCGGCGCCTGATTCGCCTAAAATAATTACCAGTTCGCCTTCATCTATCTCAAAACTAATTTTATCATTGGCCACAATGGTGTTTGCTTCCATTGTATAACGCTTCGTTTCATCTTTTAGTGCAATAAACGCCATTTTTTGTCCGTCCTCTCACTTACTTTTATTGTTATCTGAATTATAGCATTTTCCCTTCTCTAACAAGTACGCAAACTTTAAAAAGCCAGCTGCTGAATCATCACACGATTCTTGCAACTGACTTGAAAAAGCATCTGAAAAAGAAATTCAAAAATTCTAATTAACAGAATGAAATTGTTGTTCTGTTTGCAATGGAAACTCGCTAGGAGCTTCCGCATTCAATAATTCTGGTGTCAAAGCCACACGAGTAATGGTCTGATCTTCATAGGGCTGCATGTAGTATGCACCTTCTTCTAGACTCATGTAACCGCGATACTGCGTATAGTCGCAGCCACCTTCGTTATCAGCTTTGACCCCTTTGGGAATTTCCACACTGTTTAAGATGTGCGATAAGGCATTAACGGAGCCACTGATACTAGCTGCTTTTTCGGTATTTTCACGGATAAACGCTGCCCGGACAAAGCGGGAAACAGAAGTATAATCACCAGGCAATCCTAGTGCCCCGCTTCCTAACCCGTACGCATCGGATTCAAAGTCGCCGTACTTTTTGCTGCTATGTGATGTTGGTTTTAGTTGCACATAATTGTTCAAATTCTTTAAATGCCACTGAAAATCCGGACTGTTGGTCATTACCTTAACCGGATCGTCCATAACTTTCATGCCATTTTCATCCTGTTCAATGACCACACACGCACCTGACTTGTCACTGACAATCCAGTGCAATGGCACCACAATTTTGAATAAAGCATTTTCAACAGCGACAATATTTAACGAAGCAATCTTTTGTTTCAAATCAGCAACACTATCCACGTTGCCCAAAATCCAGTTCACAACTTCGTGAGGCGCCAAATTTAATTTATCCGCAACGGGAGCATCTGCGAATTTTGCTAAGCCATCAAAATATAATGTAGCGGCACCAACGCCAGCTTCATTTACACCATCGACTAAAATATAACCATTTAAATCACGTCCGGCACCGGTAAATCCTAGTTTTGTGTCAAACCCGTTAGTTTCAGCATCACTTTTAAAATGAAAGTTGCGCGGGATTACGACGGGACGGCCACCCAATTCGAATGAAAAATCCATCGTTCTTGCCAAAAACCACTGGCCCATTTTATTTTGGTACATTACACTTGTACACATTTTATGTCACATCCCATCTTATTTTTAATACATAGAAACAGTATATTCTGTTTAAAAAATCAATTCAAACGAAAAAAGCTTGTTTTGAAGAGTTTTCTTTAGGAACAGCGCTAAAATCACATATTTATGGTAAACTAACCTTATTGGTTAATAAGTTACTTTACAATAACTGTCCGGTCGAGCGAGGAAAGCTATTTTTTTGGCCTCGATCCGGCTTAAGTGACATCATTACCAATATTTTACAAATATAATAACCAATGTTTGTTACACTCATTATAGTTAACACTATTATCCGTTAGGCGATTTACTCATTAGCCTAATACTTTTAAAGTTAAGGGATGACTTATTTTGACGCAACATGTTTGGTTACTATCCCCCTTATTTACTGGGATTTTCGTAACTTTAGGGATTATTTTATTTTTCCAGCTCTTGGTTCGTTCCCTAACCGCTCACTCCCAAAAACAGGATAAACCGATTAATTACCTCGTTGGCCGCATCTGGGTATTAAGCGTGGTCTATTTTTCCGCGCTTGGCGTCTATTTTGAATACGTCGCTGCCCGCGAAAATCAGGATGTCGCCTTTGTGAATTTTCGCCTCCTCCTGTTATCCTATGTCATTATTTTCTTAGGACGCCGCACCAGTATCATCGTGATTGCTTGTAGCTTGATTGCCCGCCTTGTATTTTGGGGAGCCACTTTAGGAACACTTCACTTTCTCATCGATGCTGTCGTAATGTATGTTCTTTTTAACTTCAATTTGTTTCTCATTCGCAAACATCAGCAATCACAACTCGTTTTAGTGGGCGTCTTAAATTTTTTAGTGGGCGTTTTTTGGTTCATCTTTCATTTTGTTCGGATTCACTATTTTGGCGATGTGCCGGCACAACAGGCTCTCTTTTACTGGGTAAGTTTTGTTATTATGAATCATTTTCTGTATTACGGATTAACGCGCTTAAATGACGAAAATGATTATCTAACCACTTTAACTCATCAAGCTACCGTAGATCCCCTTACACAGTTAAAAAATTACGCCGTCTTTGAAAAAGATTTTGATCGGGTTTTCCACGAATCACAAGAATCAGGTCAGCCACTCGCAATGGTCACGTTAGATATCGATTATTTCAAACGTGTGAATGATGAACATGGTCATCTGGCTGGCAATCAAATTCTAGTTGAAATCAGCCAAATGTTGGCGGGTGCCATTCGCACTATTCCTCACGCGCATTGCTATCGGGTTGGTGGCGAAGAATTTAATATCTTGTTACCCAATAAATCCCTTGAAGCAGCCAGTGATTTTAGCTATCGCTTGCAACGCAAAGTCCGCGAACGCACCTTTGCTCTAAAAAATGGCACCAAAATTAAAATCACCCTTTCAATGGGTGTGACGGCATTGAAAGACACTGACACCACCCCTAATCTCTTATACGAACGGGCCGATCAAATGCTCTATCATTCAAAAGGTGAGGGGCGTGATCGCGTTACAGTTTCTGAAAGTCCAACTTCCACAACAACAGCCCCACCTAGCTTTAAGGTGCCAGATTCTGAATAATTATGCAATCCACACAAAAATTTTCAACACTTTTTTCTGAAATACGCTTGTTTTTTTTGGTAAAGATGCTAAACTTAAGGGTGTTAAGAATACAGTTGAATAGAACATGCTTAATCAATGTTACGACATTGAATACGACCCATACTTGAGAGAGACAAGTACGGGCCTTTTTATTTTCAGGACTGGAGGCGATACCAATGTTGAGATTCTGGGGACAACCGCAATTTTATCGTAAATCACTCGACCCCGTGGGCTACGAGCTCTTTTTGCGTGAAGGTTTTACAGATAACTGGAATATACCCACTGATTTTGGAAAATTTACAGTGGACCAAATTTCAGGACTCCTTATTCGCACGGTGCCCATGTTACCGAAGAGTATTCATAATATTTCTCTTAATCTAGATATTGATCAGTTTGTAGATCCTGAATACCAGCGTGTGCTTCTCAAAGTAAAACGCCAAATCGGTCACGTCCGTTTAGCCATCGAGCTGACCGAACATGCTAGCGACACAGCGATTCCTAACATTCAGCTTCTGGCTTCCGCACGGACATTTGCCCACGGACACTTGCATGTCATTTTGGATGGTGTCGGGTCAGGAGAGAACCAATTAGATCGCGTGGAACTTTTAAATCCTTTTGTTCATGAATATAAATTTGCGGTCCAAAATTTTCGGCCGCATTCTAATCTGAAAGAAATTCTACCTAGTTTAACCTTCTGGCATACATTAGCCCATAAAAACCACAAATTGTTTACAATTGAAGGAATTGAATCAAAGGAAGATTTACTGATTCTTTCTGACTATCAGGCCGATATGCTTCAGGGTTATGACTTAGGTAGACCCATTTATCTACCCACTCTTGATGATCCCATGAATGATCAGCTTGAATTCAATTATTCGTTTTAAACACTAGAACCTAACCCCCATTTTGGGCTGTGTTTTTCACAGCTCTTTTTTTGGTTTCACTTTTTTCATTTCTGACATCCTTTTCTATTGTTGTTCTCATTTTTTTTGCTATAATGAAAGCGTTAGGAAACATAACCGTGTTAACTTTTTCGCGCTCTTAGGTTACTTTGTGTACGTTTTTTTACGATTTATTATGATGAGAGATGATTTGATTTGACGTTACATTCTTGGTACATTTCACCATTATTTACAGGAATTTTTGTGATTCTTGGAATCATTGTGCTTTTCCAAATTTTGGTGCGGTTAATTATTTCTAAATCTGGTGATGTGACCCGTCCCATTAATTATCTTTCTGGTCGTCTGGCTTTTTTTAGCGTTGTTTTCTTCGCAGCTCTAGGAATCTACTTTGAAGTAGTGGTCTTTGATCAAGGGCACGACCTGGCCTTTGTTAATTTTCGTCTTCTGCTTCTCTTTTACGTTACCATCTATCTAAGCAGAAAAAGCAGTTTCACCATTTTAGGCGCAACGTGGCTAACGCGCATCATCTTGTGGGGGCTCACAACCGGAACCCTTTATTTTCTGTTTATGACGCTTTGTATCTACCTGCTCACATTGGGGATGATTACGATTATCCGCCGTTATAATTTGCCACAAATCTACCTTATCAGCACACTTGATATCATTTTGGGAATTCTTTGGGCTACTTTTTATTACTTACAACTCCCTTATTTCGGTACGGTTTCCATCAAAATTGCCCTCTTTAACTGGGTGAGCTTCGTCATTATGAATGCAATCTTGGAATTCGGCCTCACACACCTTAATCAGGAAAACAATTATCTCACCATGTTAAGTCATCAAGCTACCACGGATCCGTTAACTAAGATGAATAATTATCTTTCTTTCAAGGAGGATTTCGACAAACTATATACCTCCTTTCACAAGAATAATCAGTCACTAGCAATGATCGCCTTGGATATTGATTATTTCAAACGAATTAATGACACTTACGGCCATCTAGCTGGCAATCAAGTTCTAGAACAAATTGCCAAAATTCTGATGGATGAAAGTGCGAAATCTGAAGGGGCCCAGGCTTATCGTGTTGGTGGTGAAGAATTTAATATTTTATTACCTAATCTCAATCTTCAGGAAACCAACAAATTCAGCCATCACTTGCAAGACCGAATTCGCTATTCCCTATTTCCAGTTAATGACCTTCGCTTGCATCTCACCGTCTCTATGGGAGTCGCGATTCTGCACGAACATGACGTCACTTCCAATTTGTTGTATGAACGTGCTGACCAGATGTTGTACCACTCTAAAGGCCAGGGACGTAATCGAATTACACTCGAAAATGAATTAAATTAACGCAAACCACGACTTAATGACCTGATGAATGAATTAAGTAGTAATTTGCGTTGTTTTTTTAAAAAAATATACAAAATTCGATTGTATTTTCGTTGAAATGTGCTAAACTTATGGCGGTATAAATCGTTTATCGGGCAGCGATTCATGTTTCATTGAGCTGATTTTTAGATTTAAATCAACTGGAGGATAGTAAATGATACGCTTCTGGGGACAACCGAAACTCTCAAGAAAAAACCTACAATTAATGGGTTTAGAGCTTTTTTTGCGCCAAAAAACCCCGAACGGTTGGCAATTACCTGAGGACTTTGGCCGGTTTACGCCGCAAGAGATTTCTGACCTACTCATACAAACCGCGTTAAACTTGGATTCTAAAATCCTTAGTCTTTCACTAAATTTAGATCCGGAGCAGTTTATTGATCCGCAATTCTGGGTGGCACTCAAGAACTGTCAACAGCATTTGGGAGAAATCAAATTGGAGGTAGAGCTGACCGAGCACCCCGCTAAGCATCCCATTGATTCGCAACAAATCATCCAAGCGGCGCAAAAATATTACGAAGCTGGTATCCCTTTAATCATTGATGATGTGGGTTCTGAAGACAACCGGCTAACACGGGTACTGTCGCTCAATCCTTTTGTGCAAGAATATAAATTTGCTATTCAAAACTTCCGGCAAACCATGACGATGGCCGTCATTTTACAACAATTAAGCTTTTGGTGTGACCAGGCTGTCGCACAGCACAAATTCATTACCGTGGAGGGCATCGAATCTCAGCAAGATCTCAGTGCTCTGCAAGATTATCCGATCGATATGGTTCAAGGGTACGGATTAGGCAAACCAACCTATTTAGCGACAATTCAAGATACTAATTTACATTCTTTAAAAAAATAAACCATTTAAAAAACAGCAGCCGCAAGTGTTATAGCACACTTTGCAGCTGCTGTTTTGCTTTCGAAGATTTTTAAAAATCATTTTTTCACGATCTTTTGGCGTTTGGGGCTTACCCAAGTGCCAGAGCCACGCCCAAAAATTGTCTTCAACGCTGGAACAAATGTCATCACAACCGTAATTGGATTAACCATCCAGTAAACCAGCATGTAAAGCGGCGCAAATAGCAGGTACTTTAGCTTAGCGCCGTGATGATCCAAAATGAGGGCTGCTAACAATTGCATAAAGCCGGCCAACATTTCAAAACTCACAAAAATAAAGGACATTTCGATGCTATGCATAAAGCGTTCCCAATTTCCGGTCACCGCAAAGTAACCCAATACAAACAGAAAAATAATCGCTGTAATTAGAAAGAAAAATGACCAGATAATTGAAAGACTTGAATCCACAAACATCGAAAGCTAATAGCGTCGTTTAATCGGGTGAAAAACGAATTTTTTAATGTTTGTGAGCCAAACCTCCGTGCCCCCTTGCGCCCATCGTTTTCGCTGGCGGTACAGATCACGGATGGTTTCCGGTACATTCATATGAAAGACAATGTTCGGTGCAAAGCGGGGAACCGCCCCAATCATCTGATGATCCCACGCAATACTGATATCCTCCGTGGCCCGATCCTGACGGAAGCCGCCCACATCAATCAAAAATTTTTTTCGATATAAGGTATTAGCACCACTATAGGCATACATCGAATCATTAATCGCCGCCTGGCTGCGTTTGATCACCCCAACGATACTGGAAAACTCAACCGTTTGCGATTTTCCCAGTAGTTTAGTCCGATTTTGGACGTCCATATTAGCAGTAACCGCTGACGTGTTTAAGTCGCGATCGTGAATAAAATAATTCATATACTTCATCAAGGCATCCGGTTCGGGAATCGTATCGGCATCATTGCTTAAAATATATTCCCCTTTTGCAAAATACATGCCAATATTAAAGGCATGCGCTTTTCCCTTGTTTTTCACAATATGAATCATCCGCAAACGCGGATATTTTTCTTCCAACGCCATCACTATCTCCGCGGTTTTATCCGTGGAACCATCATTCATAACCAACACTTCAAAATTTGTATAATTCAACTGCTCAAAAAGATAATTAATGGTATCGGCAATCATGATTTCTTCATTATGGGCAGGAATCATAATGGTAACTAATGGTTGATCGGCAACTGCAAGCTCATGCCAATCCCGATCCGTTTTTTCATTCCGCAACCAGCGATAGCTCAGTGCCCCGCAGAACCAAAAAAATGAGCCGACAATCGGATAAAGGCAAAGAATGAGGAGCAACACGTTGAGGATCGTTGCACTGTTCGTGCTTTCAAAAACATGGTTAATCATCGGCGTTCACCCCTAAAGATCATCAATATCATGCGCATCAAAAAGCTGCCTGATTTCATGTGTTTCCAAATTCTGTTCCGGTTCCACTCGGTAATTACGCACATTCTGCCGAAATTCTGCTTTGCCAAATCGTTTATCCATAAATAAATCAAGTTCACTTGTTCGCTTTTTTTGATTAATAGGGTTATACGTTGGCCATTGCTCAACGAGTCGATCGCGCTTTCGATTCTGAATAATTGCCATCGAAACGCTAAAAACGAGCACCATTACAAAGGCAAACAGTAAGACAACGCCGATAAAGCGAATTTTATAAATACCTTCTCGATACGTCCATAACGGTTTAAACCAGTGATAACGAACACCTAAATAGGAAAGTGCTGTGACAAAAAGTGGAATCAAAACTCCTGCCCAGCCCAGTAAAGCAACAATTGTTTGCCAGAGTTTGAGACCCCAATGGCCCTTTTCAAAGTAAGCATCCGTGTATGGCTGTTTTTGCGTCTTCTTTTCTGTGGTATCTTCTTTCAAATTTGTCACTCCTCACGATGATGGGGATCAATTGGGTGGCCGAATAAATAGCCTTGCTGAATCCCAATTTGCAGTTGTTTAGCCAGCGCTTCGTCTTCTTCATTCTCGATGCCAGTCAGCACAAGCTTAATATGGCGAGTTTGTGACAGTCGATTCCAAAATTGCAAATTAAGATCCAGCCAAATGCTGGGATCAGTTTTCCGAAAATCGCGCATTGAACATTTTAGTGTGTCCGTCACAGGTAGCAACCATTCAATATTTTTTAGATTAGCCAGCTTTGAACCAACATTATCAATCGCAAATTGCATGCCATATTCGCGCCCCGCTTGCACGCTTTTGCGAAATTTTCGTTTTTTGAGATGCGCCGTTGTGTGATCTGCCGTATATTCAACATTGAGTTTCATCGGCTCAATATTACTGATTGCCCAGCGGACAAAGTAATCAAATTCTGGACTGACAATTTGTCCGTACTCCAGATTAATGGAAAGTGTTATGGCCTCTTGAGGCAAGGCCTTGAACGTATCTTGCAGTAAAAAAAATCACTTTTTGGAGCGGTAATGTCTCAAGATTCTGCGGTAACCGCCAATGGCCATCCGCATCACGCTCGCGCAACAAACATTCATATCCGGTTAACTTCCCCTGATAATCCACTTGTCGTTGGATAAAATAACGCAATTCCAGTTCTTGCTTTCCCAAATAATTATTAGTTTTTTGACGAGAGCGGTAATAATAACTCATAACAGTAATCAAAAACACCGCAATGGTGATGATGCTAATCCACAATAATAAACTTTCTAGTTGTCCAAGCGTTTCCATAAACTTTTCTCATTTTTCTAAGATTTTAGTTGCTTTAGAACTAATTTTAAAAAAAGATTAACCCCATTACATTTTAAAACAAAACGATTGCTTTTCTAGATTTTTTTAGAAATAAGCCGTATAAAACAGGTATCCCGCTAAACCAAACGCGGCAAAAGAGATTACGACTCGCAGCGGCTTAATCGGGACATGGCGGATCATCACCGGACCCAAATAGCCACCGATAAACATCCCTACCCCCAGTGGAATCACCATCCACCAATAAACTTTAGTGGTGAACGCATAAATAACTAGTGAAAGCAGGTTGGTCAATAAAGCTGCAAAGTTTTTAATAGCATTAATTTCAGCAAAGCCCGCATCGATAGTCACAATTAGGATAGACAGCAAAATCATCCCAGCTGAGGCTCCGAAATAACCAATATACACCCCCACCAGTAAAATGGCCAGGTTTTTGAAAAATGCGGTTCGCGTAGGATGGCCGTTGGCTTTCTTTTGGGGAGCTGTATGTCTAAATTGTGACCATAGCATTAAGATTCCTGCGCCAAAAACTAAAAAAGGAACGACGCGTTCAAACGTCTTAGCGGGCGCCAAAGTGAGAAGAATACTCCCAATCACACCACCGATTAACGCGTAAATTGTGACCCGCCACAATATTTTTTTCACATGGCGCAATTCTTTAAGCGACGCCATACTAGAGCCAAGTCCTGTAAAGATTAACGCTGCTGTATTGGTAACGTTGGCACTTACTGGCGGCAAGCCTAGAGCCAATAAGACAGGGTAAGAAACAAGTGACGCTAGCCCTGCCACTGAGGATAGAAATCCGGCGGCAGCACCAGCAAGCAACAATATCATTATTGTAAGTCCCAGTGACAAACGCAATCCTTCCTTTCTATTGGGTCTAATTTAAGCGTGAATACCACGTTGTTTTTCCAGATGTTGGGCCCATAAATTAAGTGCTAAAGAAATTAGCATCAAGAGTAAAGCTAACAGCATAATATTATGGAGCCCATTATGCAAGATGTTGCGCATTTCCGGAATCAAGTGCGCTGGTAACGAGCTGATGTTCGTGGCATCGCTTAGTTTATTCATCATTTTCATCGTAATTTGACCGTCTGATCGTTGAACGCCAGTTTGCAGTGCTCGGTTCATAACCAATCCAAAAATAGAGGCTGTAAAAGTTTGACTCAACATCCGGATAAGAAAACTAAATGACGTAGCGACCGGAATATCCTTTTCTTCGGCATCTTGTTGTACCTTCACCTGAAGTTCATTGAAGCAGGCCCCGTTACCGAAGCCTTCAAAGGCACCCGCCAGTAAAAGGACCCAGTAAGGTGTCTTGACACCGCCAACTACCAACAAAACAAATGAAATAATTAACATTAAAATACCTAACGCAATCACGCGTTGTGGCGTGAAGTAGCGTCGTAGCGGGGCAACTGAACCTGATCCCATAAAGTTTGTAAAGGAACTTGGAATTTGTGTTGCACCCCCAATTAGAGCAGTGGTTCCGAGCAAGCCTTGCGCCCACATAGGACTATAGATTAAAAAGCCTACAAATGCTCCCCAGATTAGGGTGAACAACGTGAAATCGATAACCAAAGAGCGATTTTTAAATAACCGTTTGGGGATAATCGGATCCGCTACGCCGTTTTCAAAGTGACTCATTGCCAGTAGGCAGATGACCGCAAATACTAGGGTCGCACTGACGATGATCCCGCTGGCACTGCCAATCATCTCAATTCCTGCTAACAAACTCGTCAAACCCAAGGTCATTAAAATGGAACCTAAATAATCTACTGGCTGCCGTTTTTGTGATTTTTGTTCTAGTTGATAATAAATTTGGACTAAAAGTGCAGATAACAGTCCAATCGGTACGTTTAAGTAAAAGACCCAGTGCCAAGTGAAGGCATCCACTATAAACCCACCTACCAGCGGCCCTATGATGGTTGCTGTACTATAACTTGCAGAAACAAAGCCTAATACTTGCATCCGTTTGCGCGGATTTGCATACATGCGGGCATAGATAATGTAAGGAAGTGAAACCACGCCACCATTACCGATACCAGCAATTGTTCGCGCGATAATCAGAAACACAATATTGGGGGCCAATCCTTGTAATAGCGAGCCCACCACAAAAAATAACGCAGCTAATTGATAACTGCTTTTATTGCCAATATGTTCCCCGAGCTTACTCCATAGCGGTGTACTGACGGCAGTTCCCAGCAAGAAAACCGCCACGATCCAGCCCATCATTTCAATCCCATGGAGATCTGAGATAATCGCTGGCAGAGCAGTATTAATAATCGTACTGTCTAAGCCGCTCATTGCGTTAGAAAGTAAAAGCGCACAGGTCACAATCAAAATATTTCGTTTTGACAAAAAATCGTCTTCTTCCTCCAAAGGGTTAACTAGTTACTATGTTACAACTTCTCATCACCTCGCAGACCATTATTCGCCTTACTTTTCTGAAAAAGCGGCGATTAATTTTCGGTAATTCAATCTTTTTTTTTGTTTTAGCGCCGTAAAACGCTTATAATGACAAAAAAGGAGGTTTTTTCATGACAGTTTACGATTATACGGTTACCTTAGAAAATGGCGAAACTTATTCACTTGAAAAATATCGCGGACATCCTCTGGTGATTGTGAACACCGCAACTAAATGCGGATTTGCACCCCAGTTTAAACAACTTGAGGAACTCTATCAGAAGTATGCCGACCAGGGGTTAGTTGTTCTGGGCTTTCCCTCTAACCAGTTCAAACAAGAGGTCTCTAGCAGCCAAGAAGCTGCTGCCGCTTGTCGAACCACTTACGGTGTGAGCTTTCCGATGCACACCATTGCGGATGTCAACGGCAAAGACGCCCTGCCCCTCTTTACCTATCTGACTAAGGAAGCCCCTGGCACTTTAGGTTCTGCCATCAAATGGAACTTCACCAAGTTCTTGGTGGATCGTGACGGTCACGTGGTCAAACGCTATGCGCCGAAAACGAACCCCTTAAAAATGACGGACGAAATTGAACAATTACTGACTGCAAAGGCTGAATAACAAAGCTTTTCCGCAGCAAGGTAGCAAAAAGCCTGGGTATCCTCCCTCACAAAGGATATTCAGGCTTTTGGATTAGAAACTAAAAATTATTCCGACTTATTCTTGCAAGAACGTCCCCAATTTCAGGGCCGTGTTCCGATTACGAATGGTGACTTCCTTATACAAAGGCGTCCTTGCCAATTTAGCATAAACTGATTTACTGTAATCTTTTTTGAAAGTTGAGGTCCAAAAAATCACACGCTGACCTAGCTTAATGTGATCATAAAGCGTAACTTTAGTTGTTAGTGTTTGGAAAGCCTCTAAATCAAAATTGGGGAGTAAAAACAGCGCATTATGCCGCAGGAGTGGATCCTCACCCCACCAATTGGGCTGATGGTCAAAATCTTGTTGGTATTCCGCTGCGCTCAAAACAAGTGTCGGAATTTCAAAGTCGTATGCCTGATGGAGTAACTGATCAAGTCTTTGTTTAACTTCAATTGAACTTAAACCGCTCGCTAGAAACAGATTGCCACTGTTGATATAGGTTTTTACCTGATCAAATCCGGCATTTTTTAGTTTTTCAGCTAGTTCTTTCATCACTACTCGACTATGACCACCGACGTTGACACCACGCAGCAGGACTAAGTATTTCATTGCAAACCTCTTTTTGATCCGTTTATTTTGATTATATCGTATTTGTGAATTCAAAAATTAGAAAATAGAAAAAATGAGCGCGCCACTTTCAGTTACCGAGTTTTCTTACAAGCCAAATTAAGCAACTCGGTGCCCCTTTTTATAAACGGCTTTATCGACCTGCTGTACGGCTTCAATTTGTTCTAAGGGATTTTCTTTAAGTACTAAAAAGTCGGCAAATTTTCCAGTCGCTAGACTACCGTAATCCTGGTCAATTTTTAATAATTCCGCTGCATATTTAGTGGCACCCAACAAAGTTTGGTAAGGAGTTGCGTTGATTTTATGTACCATCAGTGCCATCTCTTCCCAAGTCCCAGTTTTAAAACTATTAAATGGTGTGCCGGCATCGGTACCAACTACAAATTTAACACCTTGCCTTAGGGCCATCGCAACGTTCTCGTAAAATGCCGCCGTAACTTGTTCGTTTTTTGCAAACATATAGGCCGGAACCTTATCTTTCCCATATTTAGAAATGCATGCAGGCGCATTTAGGGTTGGAACCAAATAAATATTATGTTCACGCATAAATGCCGCCTGTTTTTCATCTATATAAATTCCGTGTTCAATAGAATCTACGCCTGCATCTAAAGCATTTTGAATACCTTGATGCCCTTGAGCATGCGCGGCAACTGTCATGTGTTTTGTGTGTGCCTCCTCGACGGCCACACGTATTTCTGCCACGCTAAGTTCTGTGTCATCAACTTGATCTGTCGAGGACATCACACCACCTGTAGCCATAACCTTGATGTTTTTGGCACCCTGTTTGAAAGCCTCTCGCACGGATTTACGCATTTCATCTGGTGAGCTAACTATGTAAGAAAAATTAACTTCGCCGTCATCACCCTCTCTAGAATCACCATGGCCACCAATCATGGAGAATGGCCGGCCGCTAGGGACAATTCCGGGACCCACAAATTGACCTGCTTCCTCCAAGGCTTTTAACTTCAAATCTGTATTAAAGGCGCAACCACAATCACGCACATAGGTAACTCCAGAAGCCAGTAGATCTTGGAGATTACGTATTGCATTAAAAGCAACCTCTGTTTCTGACAAAAAATCCAGTTTATTTGAGGTGGGATTCATCATCATATGCGTATGTGCATTGATTAACCCGGGCATGACATATTGGTCATGTAAGTCAACTGTTTTATTTGGCAAACGTCCATCTTCAACCAGTCGACCGGTTTCTTCATCAACCATAAAGCTTGCCTTCTGTTGAAGGTCCTCATGTTCACCGTCAAATAAGTTAAAATTTTTATAATTTGTTATTGTCATTATTTTCTCTCCTCCAAGTATTTTTCTCGATTGTAATTCTCATTTAAATCTCAGTCAAATTTAATTTTAAGTATAAATACATCAAATCCTATCTCTCAATTCTGTTAACCCAGCTGGTTCGGGAATATCCGCTCGGAAATAATGAACATGCAAGTAAATCACAAAAACTGATGACTGAAATTCTCAAAAAAATTTCAACAGATTATAAAACGATTGCTCTCCGCCAATTGGCAAAACAATACAATTATAGCGAGAACTATCTTAGTAATCTTTTTAAAAGCGAAGTTGGTAAAACATTCAGCGAGGTTCTTACTCAAGAACGATTAATTCAAGCACACAATCTAATCACGTCAACCATCATGCCGGTCACCATTATCATGGAACAAGTTGGCATCTCAAATAAAACTTTCTTTTACGAAAAATATAAGCATTTCTATCACTCTACACCGGGAAATGACAGAAAATCTAACGAGGATTATTAAAATAAAAAGAAAAAATGCGCCTCTGCAGGTGTTCAGAAAAATACCATGCAGAGGCGCATTATTTTATTTTTAACTTGCTTGGCGAACGCGATTTTTCAAAACAAAATGGCGTAATAATTGATTGAATTCCGTGGGCAATTCAGCCATAATAACGTGCCCACAACCATCTAATTTAATCCCAGAAACCAGATTGTTTTTCTGGACACTCTCATCCATAAAATCGGGATTGTAATACGGACTTTGTTTGGCCGCAATTTGTAAGACCGGAATTTGTGTAGCTAGCAATGTTTTACGCCAGTCTTTTTGAAAATGATCTAAAAGTAAAGCTAAGTTGGCTGCTCTCTGAAACGGGTAAGTGTTTTTAACCTCAAGTAATTCAGAAAACACACGGGGATCTAAGCCATTCAGCGTTTCATGCACTTGTGACGGTGCTTTAGCCAATCTCTGATAGTTTTGAGCAGTGGCATTTAAAAAGCCATAATGCCAGTTGTGTGTGTTCAACATTTTCGGCGTTTGATCCACTGCGATTACACCCGCGGCGTTTGTAGACTGTTCAATATACCCATAACAAATACTGGCTCCCATTGAGTGGCCGATTAAAATGGGCATATGGAGTTTTAAGTGGGTGATCAATTCGCGCAAGTCTAAAATTAGCCGCGCCATTGTACTTGCCTGTCTAGTTTGCTGTGAACGCCCCTGATTACGGTGATCATACGTGATAACCTGATAGCCCATTTTTAACAGATAATCAACCTGCAACGCCCAAATTTCTTGATACCCACCGAATCCTGATACCAACACGATGGGATAGCCCACTCCCTGCCTAGTATAAGCAATATTGACGTTATCGCTTGTCCGAAACTGCATAGTGCCATCTCCAATCTAAAAAAGCGCCGTCTTCATAAATATTGACGACACTTTTTAAAATTTATTTTTCCCGAATTGCCTGCCAAGGATTGCTTACGAGTTGCGGTCCCTCCACCGTCTTGACCAGAATCGTCTCACTGCGATGATTGGCATATTCTTCCAAGGAAAAACCGTTTTGCCCCTGTGTCACCTGCAAATCCACGTGAACATCAAATTGATTTAAATTCTGTAACAGTCCGTTTGCTTCTTGCACAGTCATTTCAGGAAAGTGCGTCACAATAACATCAAGATCACTTGCGTTATTGACCATTGGCACCCCTGTGACCAGTTCATAGCCACAACTGCCACCAATTCCCCACTCATAGGGTGCTAAGACGGGAAATATGAGCTTCAGGGCACGAAAAACTGGCAATTGCTGCCGATTTTGCGCCACTAACTGCCATTTTTGTGACCTAACCAAATCTTTTGGATGCACAATTTCATAATCATTCCTCACAGCTAATAATGCGGCTGCACGTTCAGCCTTCTGTGCTCCTCTAATCCCCACTGGTATGCCGTCAGCTGTAATCGGGCCACGACGCACCACGACTACCGGGGCTTGTTTCAAAGATTGTTGCGCCCAATCCGGAAGCTGCTTATAGTCTTTAAGCTCAGTCACATCATGTAATCGAATCAAATCATGCGGCAAATATACCATACTTAATCACTCCATTGATCAGCAACTGCCTGGCGCATTTTCAAAGTTGCAACCCGGCCACTCTTTTTAGCAATTGTCGTTTCATAACGGAAGTGCAAATCATTATCCCCATGATAGGCACTTGCAATTGCTTCGTCAATCACAGTTTTGACCTTCTGAACTGCTTCCTCACTAGCATTCCACGAAGAAACATCCTTGATTAGACGATAAAGTGCACCTAACTTTTCATAATTATCAATATCGTAAGCCATTGCTGGTACATGTTTGGTGGCCTCTTCTAATTCAGCGATTGTACGTTGCGTAATCCGTGCGGCGCTTTCTTTCGACATTGCTTGAACCGTAATCGAGTCATCATCCAACGCAATGAAACGATTGGACTGCAGGCCATGTGCTAAGAAGCCCCCGGAAACAGCATCGCCTGGAATAAACGCAATCACAGGATGACCAGCTTGACGAGCCTTAGCATATGCAGCCGCACTTGAAGCCAGCGCCACATGAATACCAATCAGTTCTTCTTTGTAGCCATACGCTTGGCTAGGCACATCGACAACCAAAATAATGGGCCGTTTGGTTTCTTTATTAGCATCCTCTTGGACAACCTGATTAACGACATTGGCAACCGCAAAACCTTCTTGCAATCCTGCTTCTCCGTGACGGACACGCGGAAAATGGTTTTTAGGATCGGGGACAATTGCAACATAGGTCTTGCCCGCAACAGTCGCCTGCAAAACGGTTGAAACATTTGTTTTGGCATTCTTAATTCCCGTTAATTTTTCAAACCATAATCGACCGCGACTCTTTGGCTGCGCTTCTTCAGCACTAACCGCTTCACTAATCGGATGAGCTTTGGTTTGTACCTTTTGATACAACTCACGATAGCCTTTGGTATCCAAGGGTTGACTCATGTCCAAACCGTCCAGCAAGGATAAATAAAAGTCTGCTTTATCAGTGCGGTGCGCGTCTTTTTTCTCAACAATGGCTTGATGAACAGCATCGCGCATCACTTCAACAGAATCTTCGACGACTTCGTCTACAATTCCGGTGGCTGCCCGCTGTTTTGTACCAAGCGTATCCCAAATCAGATCTTTATCGCTTGAATCAAATTCGCGTACCCCAGCCTCTTGTTCGATAACTTCAGGACCATTTAAACCAATTCGGGCCTTTTTTGTGGCAATTAAATAGGACAAGATTGCTGAAGTAATCGACATTCCGCCAAATGATCCCACACGACCAGGAATCAGCCCAATGACGGGGACGTATTTCTTAATAGCCACAACGGCATTTTGAATTTCAGAAATTGACAACAAACCATAGTTTGCTTCTTGCAGCCGAACGCCGCCGGTATCCAAAATAATAATCGGATAAATTTCCTTCCCATTTTGGTTATCCTTTAACACCTGCTCCAAAGCGGCCACAATCTTAGCACCACTGACTTCGCCGATCCCGCCACCTTGGAAGGCAGATTCAATGGATACAACCAAGACATTTTTGCCCTCCAGCTGGCCTTTCATTAAAATAACCCCATCATCACTTTCCGGAACAATTCCTTGCGGCTCCAAATGTGGTGAAATCATATCATCAAATGGACCTACTAGTTCACGGCCGGTACCCTGATCTAGTAACGCAATTGCCCGATCCCGGCCACTCAGCTCAACAAAACTATTTTTCATCATTCAACGCCTCCATTGCTTGAGTTAAACGTAAATTAACGACTCCTGGTGTTGCGCCAAAATCATTAATTTCAATATCTGCCAATAATGGATAACGTTCAAAAAAGCGGTTCAAAACATTTTGCCAAACTTCTTTAAAACCATCGCTTCCAGTTACAATGTGCAGTGTTGTCTCTTTTTTGTCTGTCGGTTTGAAAATAACCTCCAAATCGCCAGATGCCACAACCCCCACATGAACTGGACGTTGGACAGGCTTTGTATTTTTAAATGAAAATGTTAACTTTTCCATTTTAGTCCTCCTCGTTTATCTTCAAGTTGTCTAAAAAGTAAGTTGCTGCAAATAAATCCGCACAGCCGCCGGGCGAAATGTGATAGCGCATCGTCATTGCCACTAATTTTTGAAAAGCCGGACTTTTAGCGATATCTACCGCTTGCGCCGCCTTAGAGGCTGTTTTTTGAAAGGCACGTAAGACTGCAATGCTGCTTCGATGAATAACATTCGTATCATCCACGTGGGCATAGAGGTCACAAAGAATTTTTAACCATTGTGCATTCGTGTGTGGGGGGGTTGTCGCTAACCCTTGTAAGGATCGGGCCACATTAGGAAAACCAGCGGCCGCTTCTTCTCGTGCGCCTGTAACCTGATATTTTTCTTTTGCCTGTTGGCCATATGTCTGACTCGGATGGTTGACAACATAACGATCTGGTAGTTGTGCGATTTCTCCGGCTGTCTTTAAAATTGACTGGCTAACCGGTACACTTTGCAAACTGCTGGCCGCAACCAAAAGTCCTAATGCCCAGATGGCGCCCTTATGCGTATTTATGCCATTTGTGGCACGCAACATTGCGCGCTCACCGTCACGGCCAATTGCCCCAATTTCTTCACGGAGCGGCACAGAAACGGTTTGTGCCTCGGCTGCTTGTGCTATTTTGACGAATGTTTCATATAAGCTATCTGCTGAGCGCATGAAAAGATCAATATTCATATCGGTATGAGCACCGTTAGAATTTCTGGTGACTAATCCTGGTTTGGGAGAAAAGTTAGCTTCCCATTTTAGCGCTGCGACAGCTTGTTCGGCGAGTTGTTCAGCAAGACTTACTCTTTGTTTTATCACGTGTGTTCACTCCAATATTTTGGCTATGACCAACTCCGGAATTTTGCCGGTGGGTTGTAAAGGCCATGGGACCACTCAATTAAATCGTCCATGTTTTGTGCCGCTAAAAGTGACCGTTTGGCCTGACCGCGGGCAACGCCTAAGTCCTCTGGCAAGGCAACGATGCCGCGAGCACGTAGATCAGCCAATGTTTTGGCGTCGCTTCGCAAACCGACGGGGGTAACCCCTGCAATGGCTTCAATCGCAGCCTGCCGTTCTGCCATACTATCTGTTTTATACAGGTAAGCAATTCCTTCTTCGGTCACGATGTGGGTAGTGTCTTCACTGTAAATCATGATCGGAACATTTTTTAGTTTAGCTTCTTTTCGGACTTCTTCAGCATCCAGATGATCGACAAAAACTGGTTTCTTATTGGCGCCAAACGTTTCTACCATTTGAACCACTAATTTCTGTCCTTTGCCTAGCGGATCATTGTCAGGACGCAAGCTTTGCCAGGCGGGAGTTGAATGACGCCGTCCGGTTGGGTTACTCCCCATATTTGGCGCGCCACCAAATCCAGACAAGCGTCCATTCGTTACGGTCGATGAATTGCCGAATTGGTCGATTTGCAGGGTTGAGCCCACAAACATGTCAAGCGCGTATTGACCAGCCATTTGACCATACGCCCGGTTCGAACGCATGCTGCCATCTTTACCAACAAAGAACACATCAGGACGGGCTGCAATATATTTTTCCATTCCAACTTCCCCACCGAAACTGTGAATAGATTGAATCCAGCCGCTTTCGATGGCAGGAATCAATGTTGGTGTCGGATTAACTTCCCAGTTAGGGACAATTTTGCCCTTTAAACCGAGCTGTTCGCCATATGTTGGTAAAAGTAACTCAATTGCCGCGGTGTTAAACCCAACACCATGGTTAACCGATTGCACATTATGCTTTTCATAAATTCCGCGAATCGCCATCATGCCCATTAAGATCTGCAATTCTGTAATGTTTTGCGGATCACGGGTAAACAGCGGCTCTAATTGATAAGGCTCATCAGCTGGAATAATGACATCCACCCAGTCACTTGGAATGTCTACTCGCGGAACTTTATCCACGATCTCATTTGCCTGGACGATGACTAAGCCATCTTTAAAGGCTGCTGATTCCACAATAACCGGTGTTTCCTCGGTATTATTACCTGTATACAAATTTCCTTCACGATCCACCTTATCAGCTGCTACCAAGACCACATTAGGGATCAGATCGATAAATAAACGCGCATATAATTCCAGATACGTATGAATATCTCCAACCTGCATGGTACCATCAGCAATCATTTGTGAAACACGCGTACTTTGGGGGCCAGCATAAGAAAAGTCCATTTTGTTTGCAATACCAAGTTCGAACAGATCTAGGTGCTCCGGACGTGAAATACTAGACATAATCATGTGGAGATCGTGCACTTTTTCAGGATCAACGCTTGCAAGTACCTTTGACAAAAAGCTCGCTTGTTTCTGGTTATCCCCTTCCAAAACAACCTTGTCATTGGGTTGAATTAAAGTCTCCAGTAAAGCCTTGGCATCCTTCGTTTTTGCAAACTTACCATCTAAAAGACTCGCCGCATCTTCCAATTTTTGCCGTTTGGCATCTCGATGCGTGGTCCAACTTTTTATTTCACTCATAAGTTAACTCCTTCTTCATTTATTGAAATCATTTTTACTTCTGCCACTTAGCCAATAGAAATTCAGCATCGTCCAGCGAAAAATCCCCTAACGCAATAGTCTTAACTTCGGGAATTTTTGCTTTCAACAAACTCGTCATAACATGTCCCGGCGGAAATTCAATGGCGGAATCAATTAAGTACTCTTGCGCAACTGCCATCATCACATCCCAGTAAACGGGATACGCCAAATTGTTACCCAAGTCATAACTTACCTGATCCACGCGCCGTGTGGCATGACCATTGTAATCAGCTAAATAAATACAATCAGGGTCATGAAGATCGACCTTAGCTAGTGCCTTAGTCAGTTGTGCTGCAACTTCTTTCATCAGTGGTGAATGCGACGGCACCGGTACTCGCAATCGTTTTGCCTTTTGCGCACCTTGCGCCTTCGCAGCTGCTAAAACTGTTTGAATTCCGGCTAAACTTCCCGAAACCGTCACTTGCAACTGTGAATTCTGGTTTGAAACATAAACCGGGTTCTGCGCATCAAAGTTAGCAGCCACAAGGGCACTCACCTCCTTACGCAATAACCCCACAATCACACCCATACCATAGCCTTCTGGATAGGCGTGCTGCATGAGATTTGCTCTTAATGCCACGACTTTTATCGCATCATCAACGGTAATGACACCCGCTGCATAAGCGGCAGCGAAAACACCCAAAGAATGGCCCGCTACTAAATTAGGTTGCCATCCTTTGGCTTTTAACTTTATCACTTGATCCAACTGTAAGACTAAAATACTTAACTGAATCTGCACAGAATCCAAATACCCTTGCTCGGTATCCAGCAGCGTAATTCCTGTTAAATCTTTGACCTTGGTTTTTAAGCCACAAGCTACTTCATCTAACATTCCGCGCCGTTGGGAACCCTGTCCAGGAAACATCCAAAGGGTTTTCATTCTTTTTACACGCCAGCTTTCTTTTTAATTAATCTCACAGCTTTACTTTAATAACAAATCTAAAATATGTATAATACAAAGTTGGAATGATACATAACCAAATGGTTAATAATAGATGGAGGCCAACTATGAATCTAACTCACTTACGCTATTTTTCGGTCGTTGCTAGTCAGCAAAGCATTACCAAGGCAGCCGAACTTCTTTTCGTATCTCAATCAGCGGTTAGTAAAACGATTAAGCAACTGGAAACTGAACTCAATGTTACTTTGTTTGATCGCATTGGTCGAACCATTAAACTAAATCGAGCTGGCAAACTCTTTTATAGTTATGTAAGTGACAGTCTCAACTTGTTAGATCGGGGTATTTCTGCTGTCTCGGGCGGTATTCAGACTTCCGAACAGCCGATTTCGATTTTGTTTGAAGTTGGCTCATCCCTCATCCCCAAAATCGTTAATCGCATTCAACATAATTTACCAAATGTTCGCTTGAATATTGCCCAGCATGTCCAAATGGATACTGATCTTGATCAATATGACTTTATCGTCACCACACGTCAGTTTGCCAAATATTTCGTTGCTCCCATCATCAGTGAAGAAATTTTTGTTGGCTGGCAGTCAAACTATCCTAACAGTACGGTGAACGCCAACACCTTAACCAGTGCCCAATTCATTGGTCTAGGTTCCCATAACCAGCTGCGTCAAACGATTGATCATTATTTTCAAGAGCAGCACCTGACCATTAAATTTAAATATGAAACAGATGATCCGGCAACCGTCCGCGGGCTGATTGATGAAGGCGTTGGTATCGGCTTTATTCCTGCCGTTACCTGGCAAAAAGTGGGCAAAGCACTGCACTTGGCGCGTTTAACTCCTCACACCATGCGACGCACTGTTTATCTCTGTTCACCGCGGCATCAGCTGACTGATATTCAGCGCGAAATTAGCAATGAATTAGTCGAAGTTTTCGTAGAAGCACAAAAGCATGAATTAAAAATTTAGTTGCCAAAAGTACGATAACCTGCTATATTTACGTTGGTTTTTACAATGCCATTTTTAATTGATCTCACAATCTCAATAAAGGTGGCAATCCTCATGACAACAAAAACAACTCCGCCAGCCGCTGATGTCGGCGATTATATGAAAGTCTTTGCCTGCACCGCAGTCATGATGCAGACAGTGCTTTCACTCGTCCTAAAGACTGACCCGAGCGCGGCTGTTCAAACTGGTATTGGCTTAGTTTATAACCTCGTTAAATACACAGCACCAGCCTTCATTTTTGGTATTTTATTTTCAACAATCCGGACACACGAGACGGCAAAACTCTCGGACTATGGTAGTTACATGTCCCAACAGTTTTCCGCCCTTTTCGTTCCCACTTTTTGGTGGACCCTCATTTACTTATTGATTATGCCCTCTGTTCAGCAGGTCAGTCGTTTTCACAATCTGACCAGCTTTATTTGGCAATTCATTAACGGCAATGCAGCCCCACATCTGTGGTACAACACCATGATGTTGCAGTTCATCATTTTAATGCCGTTTTTCTGGTGGCTTTCGCGCTGGGCAGTAAAGTCTGCTTCAAGGCTGCGCTGGGTGTTAGTCATCACCACCGTCGGCTTTTTCGGCTGGTTATTATTCTATGGTCACTTTGTTTTTTACGGTCCTCACATGCAGAGTTGGTACCTCTTAGATCGGCTTTTCGTGAGTTTTATCATCTACGGGATTTTCGGTTCCTTAGCTTGGAAAAAACATCAACAGCTAGAAAACTGGCTGCGTCGATTTTGGTGGCTGGTCGCTTTAGTTCTCGTGGGTAGCTTCATTTGGACAAACCTTGAATTACGCGCCTTTGGTCATCCCGTTAGTTTGGCAAATGCTATCTATTACAAACCATCCATGACGTTATATGCATTGGCAATTATCGGTTTGGTGGCGGCATTGGCCTTTCTGAATATTCGTCAGCAAGCTGCGGTTTTAAAACTCATGCATTTCTTAGCCACCTATGCGTATCGTGCATACTTGTCCAACGTATTTTGGCTACAACTTGTCTGGCATCTCTTTGGTAATCAGCTCAGTATTCACCAACCAGTTGTAGCTATTATCAGTTGTTATCTACTAACTTGGCTTCTAGCATTTACATCAGCTTACGTCTTTCATATCTGCTGGTTCGCGGTTAAACGCAAATTTAATTTGGCAAACTAAGCTGGAAGACAGAAAAAGAGCTTTAACTTCAAAGTTTAATAGCGGAAGCTGGATGATTCGTTCTTTGAATCTATAATAATAATCCCTTCATAGTTGTCAGATGAAATGCAATAATTCATTTGATGACTATGGAGGGATTTTTGTACGGTCAGAGCTAAATTCTCGGTATTGGAGAATATGGCAGTTATTTCTGTTCTGTCCAGACATAAACGGTGGGTGTGTCTTGCACCTAAGCCTGTTGGTAGGCCGCTATTAGGGTCGGCATAAAGTCTTTTAACTTCACTGAACCTAACTTCGGTTGCCGTTTTCTTAAATCGGCATAAAATTCTGGTGATCGTTGTCGCTTGGTCATGGTGACTAAGCCTTTGGCAAACGTTTCTGGAACCCCATTTTGGATCATATTACTTAAAATCTGATCATCGCTAGCTTCTATCCAGTGCAAATCTGGTAATTTCAAGGCTGCTGCTAACTGTGAAATTAATTGCTGCCCCGTTATAAACTCACTCACCACATAACGAACGGTGGCCGGATGTTCACTAAGAATTTCAGCCACAACTGCCTTGGCAATATCGGCAGGGTCAGTCCAAGCCATCGTCACGCGAGCATTAAAATTACGAACCAAGGCATGTTGCGTTTTGATGGTTCGGATATCTCCCAATAAATTACTGTAAAAGCCAACTGGCCGAATGAAGGTTAATTCAACTTGTTTCAGCTCTGATAAGATGCCTTCAATCAAGTGATAGATGTACAAATTGCCTACTTCAGGACCTTGATCGGCACCCACGCTGCTCAGATCAACCACTCGTTTTACTCGTGAATTTTGAATGGCATTTTTAAAAATTGTCGCCTGCTTAACTGCCAGTTCCGTTAAGCTCAAGCCTGGTTCCCGCATATTTGTAATCATTAGGTAAACAGCGTCGGCTTGCTTAAATTGTTTTGTTAAAAAGCTTTCATCCATCATGGATCCCACTGCCGCTTGGGCACCGAGTTGCTCAATAGCAGCTACGCGATCCACGGAGCTCGTAATGACGGTCACGTCTTCATGCGCCGCAACTAATTCTGGAATGACATAGCGATTAATGTGTCCTAACGATCCTAGTAATACAATTTTCATAATTCGATTTCTCCTTTAAAGATAGCATTATCTTTTTTAATCCTCGTCATTATAAAAGATAAAGTTATCTTTTGTCAATCTTGAAATCTCGCAGCAAACACCGTATGATGAAATCATGAAAAAGAAAAACGAAGAAAAATACCGTCAAATTATCACTATTACGAGCCACCTCATTGCAACTGAAGGGGCCGCGATGGTTTCTACTACCAAGGTAGCTAACCTCGTCGGTATTTCCCAATCCAACATTTACATTTATTTTAAAAACAAGGACGACTTGCTCTACCAAGTTTACTTAAGTAAATTGGCTACAATGCAGGCTTCTTTCGCGCAAATGCAAAAAGAAGATTTATCTGTTTCTGCGCAGTTGCGGGCTTACATTATGAAGCTGTACCAGTTTGCAACTGCGCATCCCGAGGATATGCGCGTGATCGCACAGCTCAAAATCATGCCTAACTCACCCTTATTTTCAGGAAATTTCCCCTTTAAGGACGACACTAAAGTCGTGCGCAAATTAATTCAAGCTGGCATTCAAGCCGGTGTTTTGCGCCCCGTCGACCCAGAACTGCATCTGACTATTATTTTTAACGTCATTCGCCGCTACACTAGTAATCCTGCCAATGCTGACTATGATCCCGACCAGTTTGCCCCCGTTTTTGAAATGATTTGGGCAGCATTGAAACGGGAATAAATGGTGCCGCACAAAATAAAGATCCTGCTATTTAGTTTAGGATACAAAAAGCTGATTCTCAGAGAATCAGCTTTTTTATATGTGTCTAATTTTATAAATTTTTAGCCTACATTCCCTTCAAGCATGTCTCGTAGACAGGACCTTGCGGGAAACGCCAAAATCCAACTGTCCGCTGTCATTTCGAATACCCTCCTAATCTCAGCTATCTATAAATCGTTCTGAGATTGTACTTAATATAACCTCTAAAAAAGTTAATCAAAGTATGCGTGGCTTTCTTAGCCAGTGGATAAAGAAACAATCCAATTATAAATATGAAGATATCAAGTACCGTCGCTAAAAGTAGATTTGGTTGTGTTCCCGTTACAAGCCCGACTAGTAGAAAAACAGGCGAAACAATAAACGTCCCCGCAATAATCCAAAGCGAACCTAACAAAGCCACTACCGTGATCGCTCCTGACGAAAATAGGAGCACATTGAAAAGAATTACCCCAGTTAAAGCTAACCAATTGATTTTTTTCATTGATTTTTCCTCCTCATCCTTTTGAATCTGTGCTTTCGTTTCAGAGATCAAATCATCAATTGATAGGCCATAAATCGCACTTAAATCTTTTAACACATAAATATTTGGTATCGTCTTATTCTGCTCCCAACGTGAGACTGTCTGTCTGGTCACATAAAGTATTTTGGCAACCGTCTCTTGCGTAAAGCCACAGTTTTTCCGTGCTTGTTTTAATGAACTTCCCAATGACATTTGATCACCCTTTTCCTTTGCACACCTTCAGTATGAAGTGGTCCGTTGGTAAATAAAAGCAACAATCCTGTTCCATCCCGATATACCGCGGTTTCTCACCCACAACATAGCAAATTTTCCAAGTCTCAAAAAATCCACCTTTTAAAAGCACCCTTTTTAACTTCATTTTGACCGTTTTTTCCGTAAACTAGCAACTAGCGGTTTACATCGGTGTCACATCTATGATTTTTGGGGGCAACCCATGCTTTACAGGTAGCCTAAGATCCTTGTTATCATGGGCTTTATGCAGAGTTACATCTGCCAAGATTTTTTATCGTTTTTGCGCAGCTTTTTTAGAAAACACACAACAAATTCGTCGTGAGAAAATTGAAGTTCAATTTAAAACGGCCATCTCAAATGCTGCCTTACTTGTTTTGGGGAAAGGATTTAGTGCAAGGCAAGTCGGATAAGCTTTCAATTTGTTTCAATTGAACTTCAAAATTTGCTAAATGCGACGATTCTGAAGTTCAGTTTATCGGTTTTTCCAATCACGTCGTAAAAATGCGTATAAATTGTGATCATGAAAACAGCCATCCAACAAGCGGCGATTTTCACGCAGTGTCCCTTCTAAGGTGAAGCCAGCTTTTTGAGCAACATAATTACTGCCGTCATTCCCCACTGCTGCTTCAATTTCGATCCGATTTAAATCATATTCGTGGAACCCGATATCTACCATTGCAAGGACAGCCTGATGCATAATGCCTCTTCCACGAAATCTTTCTGCTAGCCAGTAGCCGATGTCTGCTCGATTATTATTGATATGATTAAAGCTGATCATCCCTGCTGGTTGCTGACGAAAATAAATCACAACATTTAGCGATGCCCCAGTTCCAAAATTCGTATTCACGTGCTTTAAAAATCTAATTTCATCTTCAACATTTTGCAGTTCAGCTACCCATGGAAGCCATTTTTGCATGGAATTACGACTTTCATCGATGAGCTTGAATACCTGTTCGCTATCACGAGCTGGGTTGGGGATTGCTAGCTTCAAGTCCTTTGTCACTTGATATGCAAACATGCACGCACCTTCTTTATATAAAGTATAAGTACATTTTACTCGTCATTCAGGCTACCCACCAGCACTATTCACGATAATGATGACGCCAGGCAACAAATAAGCCAGCAACGATCATCAGAATTACAAATGCGCGAACTCCCCAAATAATTAGAAAAGCGCCAATAAGTTTTTCAACGAACGCTTGGTGCATGATGATTTCTAATAAAGCCATCTAATCCCTCCATGTTTTAGTTGTTTTTTCCTAAATCTACTTTTACTATTAAACGTAACAATAACTCGCGAGGTGGTTCTATGGAAAACCTTAATTCTAAGTTGGGAACTCGGATTAAAACAGAACGACGCCGTCAAAAAATGACGCAGCAACACTTGGCTGCTGGTATTTGTTCTCAGTCCATGCTCAGTAGTATCGAAAATGAGACCTATACGCCGAATGTACTTTTGTTCGCTCAGCTATGTGCGCGGTTAAATGTCAGCATGGAGCGGCTGCTTTTGGATCCTTATCCAACTCTTAGTGCGCAACCAGATTTCAACCGCACCGTAATTGATCTTTGCAATCAACACGCCTACGCCCAAATGCTGCAATACTTATCGCAAACTATGGTCATTAATCAGCTGACAACCGACCGTGATTTGCAAACCTACTATTATTACCTGGGAATTGCAACCTATCAATCACATCAGGACTGGCAAGCCGCGCTTCAGCAACTGACGATGGCACGTTCTTATTCCCCGGTCGGCCATAATCAAACCGTTTTGGAGCTGCTGATCCTGGCGACCGCGGCTTTTATTAAATATCGTCATAAAAATCAGGTTCAAGCCACGGCAGAATTCAACGCTTGTCTCACTTCCATTGAACATCAAGCCGTGAGCGCTCCCAACAATAATTTGAATTCCATTTATTATTTATATGGTAATTGTCTATACAATCAAGGTGAAATTGAACTTGGCTTGAAGGTAGTTAACCAAGGCATCTCATATACGACCAGTCATGATTCACATTTTATGCTGGCAGATCTCTACTTATTGAAATCCGCGTTATTGGCAATGCTTAAACGGACCGAAGAAGCCACGCAAACGGCACAAAAGGCTCAGACTTTAAGCGAAATTTTCAAAACTGAGCTCTATCCATTACCGCAGACTCATTAAACACCAATAAATTACGTCCTCGCACGTGCACCTGTTTTGTTTGCAGCTGGGCAGCAATTACCTGCTCAAAGGGAAAAACTGTCTGTACATGCGCTGTTAACTCTCCGGAACTTATTAAATTTGCAATATGCGCATACGTTTTTAAGGCAATCCGGCCATTATTAAATTGAAATGTTTGGTCAGATTTCAAATCCGTAAAATCCAGCTGAGCTAAAGATACAACATCTACCGCGGCCAATTGGTGCAAGACGGTGGCCAAGAGTTCTGCGCTTCCAGCAGCATCCACAATTTTCGTAATCCGTCCGAGCGCACGGAGCCGTTTTTCAAAGTTTACATCGTCATAAGCCAAAACTTCATCTGCACCAAGTCTTTCAACAAAGCCCTGACTAACCTGCGAAGCTGTTGCAACCACAACGGCTTGTTGCCGTTTTGCAAGCTGAACTAAGAACTGCCCGACACCGCCTGATGCGCCTAAAATGAGCACCCGGTCTTGTGGATTCACCTGGAGAACCTCGTTAATAGCATGCCACGCAGTATCGGCTCCACCAATAATTGTAGCTGCCGCCGCCAAAGAAACGCCTTGCGGAACCGGAAAAATAATGGGTGGAGTTTGCGAATTAATCCACTCACTGGCCGTTCCGCCGGGATTGGCTCCAAATACTGCTTGCCCAACCAACTTTTGGTTCCTTAGGGCTCCTACTTCCTCAACAATCCCTGAAAAACTATAACCAATCGTGGTAGGCAAGCGTACTGGATGAATCGCTTGCAGTTCTCCAGCCTCTCCTTTCCAATCCCAAGGTAGAATAGGAACATAACTTGTTTTGATCAATGCTGAAAAAGGGGTTACTCTGGGTTTGGGCACCGTTCGAATTTGTAGCCCTTCAATGCCGCCAAAATTTTCTTGAATAATTCGTTTCATGTTTACCAACTCCTAATTTTTGTATATTCCTACTCTAAATCACACTCGACGAGCAATAAAATCAGAATACTGATATTCAACTGAGGGACAACAGCGATAAGCAAGAAATTACATTTGACGTTTCGTTCATGCTACACTAGCACTACGAAAAGGCACTACAGTAAGGAGTTGAGCCTATGAAACAAGATCGCCCTATCTCATTTTTGAGTTTCCCTGGTACCGCCGAAAAAGCCGTAAACTTTTATGTAGAAACTTTTCCCAACAGTAAATTGAATCACTTTACCTACTATAACCGCGACGAGCCTGACTTAATTGGTAAAATTCTTAATGCTGACTTCACTCTCATGGGGGTGCCGTTCTATGCATTGGATTTCACCGAAGCACAGGCGCCGGTGGCAAGTTGGCAGACCTCGCAATATATTGAATTCAGTAAAATACAAGATTTTGATCACGTTTTTTACCGCCTTTCTGAAAAAGGTAACGTCTTAATGGGACCGGATCCCATGACACCTTTTGACAAAGTAGCTTGGATCACAGATCAATTTGGTATTACCTGGCAAATCTTGCACCGTGCTGAACAAAACTAGCTGTTGTCTTGTATTTATGGTCACCCCGCTGTTCGATTGACACGATAAAAAATAATTAGAGGCTGAGAAAAATACTCAGCCTCTTTATTGTGTCCAAATTTTAATAGCATAACCCAAGAGAAAGACTACCTACAAAAGTCATAGCAACAGCGCGGTTTGACGATTTTAGTTGTTCGAACAACCTTGGAGGTTCGCAGTTGAAATTTTTTAAGCCTATTGACAGTTCCACTACTATGTTTTACTATGTGCCAGTACCTATTATTACGCAGTAGTTAGGAGCGCGCTATGAAAATATCAACGGAGATGCTAAAAGGGGTGCTAGAAGGGATCGTCTTGCAAATGATCAGTCAAGGAGAGACCTATGGCTACGAAATCACCAAAAATTTAAACGCCCACGGCTTTGATGATGTCGTGGAAGGCACTGTTTACACTATTTTAATGCGCCTTGAAAAACAAGAGCTGGTGTCTGTTGAAAAGAAAAAGTCGACTAAGGGACCAGCTCGTAAATTCTATCGTCTCAACGATGCTGGCAGAGCCCGTCTGACAATTTTTTGGCAGCACTGGCAATTTCTTACCACCCAAATGACCGCTTTGAAGGAGGATCATCATGCTTAATTATTTTAAAAAAATGCGCCAAGAAAAAAAGGCCTATCGCCTTTATCGCAAACGAATTGCTGCCTTACCGTCCGAATACCAACAAACCATGGAAGCTTTAGAAAAATATCTGTGGAATTGGGCAAAGGGAGACGGTATGATGGCCTTGCTGATTTCAATTTTAGAAATGTTTGAAGCGGCGGCGGCCGATGGTATCCCCGTCCAAGCCGTGGTTGGTGAAGATATCGCTGCTTTTGCCGATAACTTATTGCGCGAATATCCAGAGGAAACCTGGATGGATAAGCAACGTCAGAAATTACGCGATACGTATCATAAATAAAGAAGTAATGCTTATGAATGCGATCTTTACAATAGCGGATGCAACTAAAAGTTTCGAGAAACAAACGGTCTTAAATTCTGTTTTACTTGAAGTTCATCCTGGAAAAATCAATGCCTTACGTGGAGCAAATGGCGCCGGTAAAAGCACCCTTTGATAAATCATAACCGGTCTATTCGCGAGTGTTGACGGTTTTGTTACTCTTAGGATTGGCAATTACTGTAACTTTGGCTGGCAGCTGGCAATCCCATTTGCACTAGCAGCACAAACTATTGACGGAGGGAATCGTGAAACAAGTAATTCTAGCAACGTTGTAAAACATTTAAAAGCTTTCCTACATGGATTGAAATAAACGCAAAACTACCCAATCTTTCAAGTATAGATTCCATTTACTAAAAGTGTCACAGCCCGTGGCACTTTTTAATTTTGTTAAAATAGTGAGTTTTTACATTACCAGGTGGAGTAAAATAATTGTATCGGAGGAAAATATCTAATGAACATATCAGAAAAACTTAAGCAATGCCGAAAGAATAAATCTTTAACACAAGTTCAAGTTGCCGAAAAATTACACGTTTCACGAAAAACAGTTTCTGGATGGGAAAATGACCGCAGTTATCCCGACATTAATAGTTTTGTGAAATTAAGTGACTTATATGGCATTTCACTGGATTCCTTATTACGTGATGACAGGGTTTTAAACTACTATAAAAAACAGGACCAAGAAAATATTCGTATTCACAAAATAGCAAAAATCACTTATATTTGTAATTTTTTTCTGTGGTTAATCAGTTATATCGAATTCTTTCGAATAGGTGGTCTGCATTTATTAATAATTCCGGTATTACTTATCCTCAACATCATCATATTTATTTCACATTACGAAAACTGGTATAAATTAAAGGAACCATCTTATTTTATTAAATTAGGCCTCACTTTTATGCTTATTTTCGTAATACATCTAGTATTAAATGTGTTTGCCGAAAGCTTCACGTATGAGCTACATACCACAAGTATAAATTATATAACTGATCTAATGTTAGGCAGACTAATTCTTATTATGTTAATTGACTTCAGTCTAGTAATAGTACTCTTTTGTAAGGATACTTTAAATTCTTCAAAAACCACATTTTAATTATTCATTTACTAGTCCAAGGTTTATTAAATTTATGGACCTGCATAAATGCAATGCAAAGACACACTAAAACAATAACTAATATAAGGACAACCATAAAACTGGTTTGGCTTCCACTTAGTGAGAGTCCTGAGCTATTGCCCGTAGTCTTTGTTATCATGTGTATGTCACTTAGAAAATGCATGGCAATGGTAATCACTAAATTATTTGTTTTTATATAGACAGCTGCCCATAACAGACCTGTTGCAAAAACTAACAGGATCTGAAGCAATAATATATTTGCAGAGATATGGGCCAAGTTTCCAATATGCGCAAATGCAAAGCCAGTGCTACTAATTAAAACGGCAATGAAGGGTTTATTAGGAGCAACCCGATCACTCATTGGAATCAACAATCCTCGAAAAATAAATTCTTCCACAAATGCTATACCTAAAGTAGTTAATAACGGTAATAGGCTAACTGAATCAAGGTTTATAGATGAAAAATTTGTAGTTAATAACAGTAATATTAAAGCTGGTGTGCTAGACATTAGTTGCTTGAAAGAATGTCTAAATTTAAAAAAATTGATCTTTATTTTCCAGCGAAATTTGTTTAAAGAAAGAGCAATAAAGAAAGCTAAAAAATCGCCGGATAATTGCCATACTGCCTTAGGTAATAATAACGTATTGAAAACAGTTGGACTTAAAAGCAAAACGGACGGCATCAAAATAAAAACAATTGCAATATCAATAATATATGGTTTTATTCTGCTCATGCTATATCTCCCATTATCATCTGATCAATAAAGCTTCTGTTCTGATCATTTTTCCATTATCAAGTTCTTCTTTGGCGTTCAAAAATACTTTTCGCTCCTTCTGAGACACGTTTACTCCATCAATTCATCCCATCTGGTTCCAAAAGATCTTTTTCTTATCCTTCATAATCTGCTTCAATCACCAGTAAGCCCTTTTTGAATTACACTTATTTTTTCGATAGTAATTGTCTGATGGCCTTTCATCTAACCATTCCCACAATTTGTTATGAGTTAATTCCACGTGAATTCTTGATAAGCATCGTTAAGCGCCGTAAATTCTAACACTTAAAGTGTCTTATATCGATAAGTTCACCTTTTCCGTTGATTTCTCATAAACTCCCCCAGTTTTTTCTCACGCGGATAGCTAACCGGTAAATGCCCCTCTTCCCCAAATCCCATTTACTAATAAAATTAACTCCAGGTAATTATTATGTCAGCAACGGTTGTAAAATGTTGGAAAATACCGATTAGAAAATGTCGGTTTTCCAACATTTTTTTACGGTAAACTAAACGTATCTCAAATTTGGAGGAACTGAAATGCGTTTAGATGTTGAACAGTGTGTCCAGCAATATATTATGAACAAAATAAAGCCCAACTTCGCTGAAATTGGTCGACGATATGGTGTTGATCCGCGAACGGTTAAAAGATACTACAATTTAGGGCTCACGCCCCCAGATGAGCAGCCACAACCCTTACGGCGGCCGAGTAAACTTGACGATTATCGAAAAACGATTGAAGAAAAGGTTCTAGAAGGCTGTTCGGCAACGGCAATTTATTACTTTATCAAAGAACGTGGCTATCAAGGAAAGCAAAGTATTCTCAGAGACTATTGTCGAACCATCAGAAAAGCCGCAACGAAAAAAGCCACTATCCGGATTGAAACCTCGCCAGGGCTTTCAGCCCAGGTTGATTGGAAAGAAGACTTAACATTGATTTCTCGGCATGGAGAGATTGTCAAAGGCAACATCTTCTTATATGTTTTAGGGTACTCGCGAATGAAATACATGCAATTTACCTTCAGTCGCAGCCAAACTACCTTTTTTGATTGCTTAACGAATGCCTTTTGGGCAACCGGGGGTGTGCCGAAAGAAATCTGGTTTGACAACCAAAAGGTTGTCGTCGATCATCATAAAAGTAATTTTGGTAAGCCGGTATTTAATGAAACCTTCGTTGAATACGCTAAGGACGCTTGTTTCAAGCCAATTGCTTGTCGACCGTTTCGGCCACAAACCAAAGGAAAGGTTGAGGCGTTGGCCAGAACTACTCAGCGAATTAAAGTTTACAACCATGAGTTTGAAGAGCCGCTAGACTTAGCCGAGATCGTTCATTTGACGTGTGATCAGCTGAATCATGAGAAGTCTCAGGCGACTCAAATTCCGCCTTATTTATTGCTTGATAAAGAAAAAGAGTATCTCCATGATTTTGATCATGACTTACTCGATGCCTATGCCAGCCAAACCATCGCAAGGAAAGTTAGCAAGGAATCAATGATTGTCTTTCAAAATCGGAAATACTCCGTCCCCATCAGATATATTGACGAAACCGTACAAATTAAACACGATGACAATACTCTATACGTTTATTATAACGGAGAACTAATTCGTTCTCACCCTATTTCACTGAAAAGATTTAATTATCTTCGCGATGACATGGAAGAGATTGTCCGATCAGACCTTTATAAGAATCGTGATGACCGAGTCATTGATGATTACGTCGACCGAAACCTGAAGATGTTTGATGAAATGGAGTGAGAAAATGGCTAATTACCAAGCGTTATACACCAACCTTAGACAATTAAAGTTAGATCGTTTCGCCGAACATTTAGGCTACCTATTGGATCATCAAGATGAAGCACCCAAGTCCTTGAGTGATGCCTTATTCGAATTGACAACGGCTGAGCTTAAATACCGGGAACAAAAAAAGATTAATTTGAGAATTAAACTAGCCCGCTTTCCATATGAAAAAACGTTAGCTGACTTTGACTTTAGCTATCAACCAGGAATTAACCAAGGGACAATTGAGGACTTGGGATCACTAAGATTCACCCAAGAGAATCAAAACATTTTGTTTATCGGCACCTCCGGTGTCGGTAAGACTCACCTAGCCACCGCCATTGGAATTGAAGGGTGTAAACAAGGAATTTCAACGCAGTTTATTCGATGTAGCGACCTCATCAACAAGCTTCAAACAGCACAAGTTCAAGGACGAAGCGAAGAAGTGTTGCGCCGGTATGCCCGTTTTCAAATTCTAATCATTGACGAGATTGGTTATCTCCCAATTGAGTCAGTGGGTGCTAAGCTGTTCTTTCAGCTAATTGAAAGACGATATGAACGGAAATCAACCATTATCACCACTAATATTCCGCTTTCTAAGTGGGGAAACACCTTTTCAGATAAGATGTTAGCTAACGCCATTTTAGACCGCTTGGTTCACCACGCTAAAGTCATCCGAATCACCGGTCGATCATATCGAATGAAGGATCATTTGATTGAAAAGAAGGATAATTCTGGACCTGATTTATCAGGTTTTAGCTCACAAAATAAAGAAAGGAGCAGTGAGACACTGTAAACCTTATCGGTAAAAAACAGCATTTTTTAATCGGCAAAAAACGACATTTTCACATCGGCGTTGACAATTATTAAAAAGGTCCAAGGAAATCGTTACGATGCAGATATCTGAAAAACTAAAACAAAGACGCAAAGAATCAGCAAATATAAAAAAATTACTAAGTCTGCTTACCTTCTGAAATTCTGCATGTGACTAATCAGTTACGCAGAATGCTCTCGAACAGTCGATTTCCATTTATTACTAGTTTCCCTGCTTTAGCTCGTAAACAGCATTATTTTCATGTCTCATGATGCTCAGCAAAAATTGAAGCCGACGAGCTACATCGTTAAAATCAGGCCTAGTTTCATCTTGATTTTTATGGTGCATGCTTTTCCGAACTTCCTAAACGCTCATTTGCTTGCAAATCCAATGACATCGCCTATATTGCTGCTTTCATGCTGGGCAGATTTATCTTCATTCCCCCCATTTCGCTAAGCCTGATCTTAATTATTTTCTGAAGGACAGCTTGAACTTCAATTCTAGAGGCCATTAAAAAATGCTTCCAGCGGATGATATAACATTTCACTGGCAATACCTAAAAAAATAATTCCCAAGATAAAGCTGTACCAAAAAGCACCCATAATAAAAACCGTGGTGTCCTTGTTAAATTTATAATTTTTTACCGCCTTATAACAGGCATAGAACTCCCAGATTGCTGCAAGGAAAAATGCAACCATGAGCAAATCATCTACAAACATTTTATCATCTCCAGTTCAGTTTTTTATGAACCGTTCTTTTCATTTACGCGATCACGAACTGCTTTTTGTGATTAAATCTTGTTCATCATTGACTATAATTGCGTGATTAAGAGCATCACCCCCCAGTACTAACATAACGAGACTAAATGGTATTCCTGACCAGAACGATAAAAGTGTCAATCTCAAGGTCGCTTTTCCTGCGTTCAGTTTAAGCACACGATAAGGACTAAAAACGAAATACCATTGCCAAAGACCAATTAATAAAACAATAAACCCCACAAATTGCTCTGTCATGATGATTCCCCCCCACTTCACCCAAACCTTATCGCGTCATTTTATTTTGGTCAATAGAATGAATGTCTATAGATATAAGCCTTCGCGTAATCGTACCTATTTGGGAAAAATAATCTTTATGGCATCTTTTTATTAAGCTTACTTAATCATGCCAATAGGTTTTTTCTAAGTTAAATGAACTTAAAAAGAATAATTCTATTTTATAGTTCAATTGAACGATTAAGATAAACACCTGAAAAATCCCTGAACAAAAAGAAGCCAAATCAAAGATTGCCATATAAGCCTTGTTTTTGAAGTGGCATGAATTGCCCTGCACTTATGGGTTTAGCCTTACTAGTCCGAAAAAATACAGGCAAATCTTTTTATTGACTCTTTTTAAGCGTATATAATCATAACTATAGAATATTTCTAATTTAAATGAACTTAAGGAGGACAATTTTATGCCTTGGGACATGAAAGACTACCCAGCTTCAATGAAGAATATGAAGGAACTTGTGCGAAAAAAAGCAATTGATATCGCCAACGCGTTACTAGCAGATGGCTACCCAGATGATCGTGCCATCCCGATTGCTACCAAACAAGCCGAAAAATGGTTTCAAGATGCGGATTCACGTGAACGTGCTCAATTCCGTAAAGCACCAGATCCAACTAAACATGATCAACATGACGGCAAAAAGTCGCATTCACGGCTCATGGATGCTAATGAAGTTGTCTATTACGAAGATGATGCTTGGTTAGTAAAAGCTGAAGGTGGCAAACAAGCCAGCGAAAGCTTCTCCAGTAAAGAAGAAGCCATTCGACGAGCACGCGAAATTGTGAAGAATAAAGATTCCGCCGTTAAAGTCTATAAAAAAGACGGCAACCTTCAGGATGAAATTCATCCCCGGTAACAAAAAAGCTAACGAGCAGTCTTTATGCGAACTACGATAATCCCTTTGTGATTGTCAGATGAAATGCCATAATTCATCTGATATTTCATAGAGGGATTTTTGCATGCCAAAAAATAGGGTCACTGTCCTTGAGAACTTGGCGTTGTTAAAGGGTTTCGCTCAGAGGTAGTACCAGTTACTTTCACACGACAACATGCTATTAGTAAGAATAAATTAGACTGACTATCCATCTTAGAGTTCACTTGATTAACGGTATACATAGCAGAATTTAAACATGTGTATACAACTACACCGCATACGACAAGAACTAGCACGCCAAAACTTGATAACCATCTTTTTTCTTCATGCACCCCTCCACTATGGCGATAGCACATTTCCTAATAAGATGAGGGTAATTATTCTGTAAAATTAACTATGATATGCATTTTTGGTCTTGTGGTTTGACTAAAAAAATCGTAAATTAGGAGTCCACTTTATTAACAAGTTTTTTTTCGTTTTTTTGTATAGCTCTTATCGTTTATCATTTTTTATCAAGTCTTTAAACTACGTTGCCATCCGACTTCCAAAATCAGGCAAATTACTGTTCTATATTTTTATAAGAAACCAGTCCACTATGAGAGGTGTCTTAGCCTAAATTTAAAAGCTTTCTTAATTAAACAGCATTTCAATTTAAATATTTTTGAACTATTGCAAAATAAAAAAAGCGAACTATACTTGAGTCGTATTATTGATGAGCTACAGCAGATTTTGTTAGGGGGGATTTTCCATGTTAAAGATTTTATTTGGTGTAGTGGTCACAATTATAAGTGGTATTGTTATACTTGGCGGTATGAGGTTCATCAAGAACGGAAGAAAGAAATACGCAGCAGCAGGAATAAAAGTGAATTTTGATAAAACACCGGCCACTTTTGGCTTTTCCGCCGGAATTACGGGATCTATTATCATTATCGCAGGAATAATCGGTTTCGTTTGGGGATTAATACTGATTTAAATTAACGTTCAATGCTGTTTTTGTTTGACGTGTTTCACAATTTAATCCATATAAAAGGATCACTTTCTTGTACTCGGTTCTGTCAAGTTAACAGCTGGAATAATATAAAGTTTTGGTTTTTAACTAAATAGCTTCATTCCAGTATTCATTTGGCGTGAGGTCATTTATTTGTGCTGAACAACTTTGGGGTCTCTGTCAAATTGTATTGGTGAAGATTTTTGAAAAGCAGGTTCACTTCGGTGAATGTGTTTTTTTGTTTACTCATAAATTAAACTGATACGAATGAAAAAGTTATAAATATTTTGAAAATCAATACAATTGAAGAGTACTCGGCCATTATTTTTCTACCATTAGTCAAGTAAAACGTTGATTTCATAAGATTTCATGTACAGGCTAAGCTTGTATATGAAATCTTTTTTCAGTTGATTTGAGGAAAGCAATGTTTTGAAGGTAAACTAAATAAACCTCTTGAAACGTTAATTTTTCAAGAGGTTATACTGTCTTCGGAGGCTGTATGAGTTACTGTTTTGGTTGAGACACAGTTGGCTCATAAACTTCATTGTTCAAAACTAGGTGGAAGATCGTTCTACTTAGACGACTCATAACTGCGATCGCAATCTTCTTGGTTCCTTTAGACTGAGAAGATTGTTTTTTCATTTGGTAGAAGTCGTTAAAGCGTGTCGGTTGATATGAGGAAGCACTGATGATGTTGATGACCGTACGGTACAAGACCTTTCTTGCCAAAGGGTTCCCACGTTTTCGAATACGCTGTTCGGCCGTATAGTCTCCAGATTAATAAGTAGTTAAATCAATACCAATATACGCATTAATAGCATTGGCACTATGAAATCGCCAATTCCGCGATAATACACAAAGCTGATTTAAGCGCAATTCCAGGAATTGTCGTCAAAATTGCAACCTCAGGCAAGCGAGTACCAATTTTAGTCATCTCCTCAATTAAAGATGCTTTTGAGCGGTCGAGACGTTCAATTCCATAGGCTAACTCGGTAACTCGCTTTGGCGCGTATGAATCAATATCTACTGCTGGCCTTGAATTTTTGGCCAACTCCGGGAGATGTGCAGCTAAATGCTGAGCCCGTTTGAGGTCCATGTTCTTTGGAGTAGCTTCCAATATAATTGATGTTAATTCTTATATAGTATTTAAGTACATTTCTCCCCATATATCCATTTCTTTAATTAGGGGCACGAGCGAACTACCCAGATTTGTTAAATGATAAGTTGTTTCAATTGGCACACATGTCGCATTGATAGTCTTATATACCACATGATCGCGAATTAAAGCGGCTAGCTGTAAAGACAGCATTCTACGATTGCAACCGGATAGTGAACCAAGTAATTCGCTATATCGAAGGTCTTTTGTCATTAGTCGGCATAAAATTATACTTTTCCACTTACCATCGATTATTTTAATCGTGATATCCAAGGGGCAAACTTCATTGTGCTTAGTAAGTGAATCTACTGCGTCCATAAAACCACTCCTGTTCTTACACATAATACTGTTTATTATAGTTGGTTTTCTAAATAAGGGAACTTTTTTACACTAAGTAAACAAAAATTCCCTTATTGTCTTTTTTGTTTTTAATACTAGCATTGGTTTCAAGGGGTGATGCACATGACAAAGTCTCTTGTAGATGAAAAGGTCGTGGTAAAGGAATCCAAGATAAGCTCCAACAATACATGGATAAGAACATATTCATACGTTGATAATTCTATTATAGATGAAAATGTTTTTATAGGATTCAAATGTTATACAGTAATAGGAAAACGGACTCAAATAGCTAATTCTTGCACCATATTAGGTCAAAAAAGCAACAAAATAGTGATCTCTGACGATGTTTGGCTTGGTGCAGGTATCACGATTGCTCCGGGTGTTCATATAGGTGAAGGAGCTGTTATTGGTGCCGGTACTTACGTAGTAAATGATGTTTCACTATATTCAATAATTGTTGGCAGCCCAGGCAAATTCCTTAAAACTAGAAAGATTGTTTCAAATAAAAAATTATCAAATTCACTATTTATACAACAAATTAGAAATCTTTTTAAAAGATACCCGCCAAAATTCAAAGGTGGTTTTGCTAATTACACAGGACTTCCAATCCCCAATTCCCTAGAGGTGGAAAAAGGAACCGTAATTAGCGGAAGAAAAAGCACAGCTTTCCCCAACGGTGGATTTCAATTTGGAAAACGAATAACCATTAAAAATAATTGCATTCTCGAAGGTGCCGGCAGACTTTCTATTGGGGAAACCACAACCATAGACTGCAACACAATAATTATTACAACTTCACATGATAATAAGCTTCTGTCATTACCTCAAACGAATGAAAAGGTAGTTATTGATGATAAGGTTCGAATTGAAAAAAACGCAATCATTTTACCGGGAGTACATCTATCCAAGGAAACGTATATTCCTGATGAATCAATAGTATTCAAAAATTCAACTGTAAAAAAACGGGGGAAACAATTATGAAACATATTGCTCTAGTACCAAGAGGAATGAGTTCAGGTCACAACATGCGTTTGTATGCGTTAGCACAGGAATTGAAGAAACAAGATAATTTTTTGAAGTAATGGCTTTTTAGAATCTTTACATGATACTTTCTCACAATTGTTCAATTCAATTAGTGTAAAAACAATCAATGTAAGTCAAGACGGTAAAAATGATTATTCAAAAGGTTTTATTCTAAAAAACGACCTCAACTGGGATTCTTTAATGAATGACTTTTCAGGACCAACTATTATTAACAGTCAAAAAATTCTAATGCTAGTCAGACTATTCACTAGAAATAAGATAGATCTAGTGGTATCGGATTTGGACGTTAGTGCTATTGTGGCCGCAAAAATTTGTGGTATTCAAAGTGTTCTAGTGACTGAACGCTTTGAATTGCCAATTGCTAAATTCGAAAAAACGGACTTTGAGAATGCTGGCTTTAAAGTTGACGAATCTGATTTTATCGACATTCATAATGTGGCTCAAAAGACTTTTGACTGGGGATTAGACAATGCAACTAAAGTCGTTACGGATTGTCCCTATGTAGATAAATTAGATAACAAATTACATTTCAAGAAGTTATTGTCACAAAAACATGCCGTATTTGTTGGACCAGTAATCCGAGAAGATACCAACAATTTTGACAAAGACGATATTCGGAAAAATTGGGTGTTAAAAAAGATGATTTTCTGATTGTTGCAACAGTCGGTGGAGCCACAATGTTTGCAGAAGATAAACAAAAAATGCAACAAAGTTTTATCACAACTTTTAGTAATATACATCAAACAAATCCAAACACAAAAATGGTACATACCGAGTAGCTAATATTATTAATCATATTATAGAGAAAGGGAGCGAAGAACATCGATGAAAAGAGTAATCAATATTCTATGCAAGAAGTTCTGATGATAATTGGATTATTCCTAATTGTTTTTATAACAGGGGCAGATTCCTTTATTATCTCTCCCCTACTTCCGGCCATAGAAAATGATTTTAGTATATCTATTGGTAGTGCTGCTCTTTCAATTACCGTTTATGCGCTATGTTACGCTTTAGGGTCACCAATTTTTGGTCCCCTGGGCGACCGGTTCAATCGGAAATCACTTTTAAAAATTGGTATTTTAGTATTCTTAGTTGGAAGTTTCTTGTGTGCTTTAGCCAATAACATATATTCGTTTTATGTTTTTAGAGCGATAGCTGGTTTAGGGGCTGCATTAACATTGCCTAATATCTGGGCCATAATTGGTTCATATTTTAATGGTAAACGGCTAAATACTGTAATGGGGATTGTGATGTCTGGTTTATCCTTATCCATAGCTGTAGGTGTCCCTCTGGGAACAACTTTATCTCAGATTTCAGATTGGCATATGGCTTTTTGGGGCTCTGGATTAATCACACTTATTGCTTTTACAGTTCTATTAGTGGTAGTACCTTCTATGCCAGTTGTTAACACTAAATCTTCAGCTTATTTTACCAGTTTTAAACATCTAGCACATGCACCTAAAGCGATTCACGCCTTACTAATCAACTTTGTCTGGATGTTTGGATTTTATTCAATTTATACCTTTCTAGGAACCTTCATAACGCAAACTTTTCATTTAAATACTGGTCAGACTGGATATGTATTTATAGCTTATGGCCTTAGTAATTTCGTAGCTAGTTTTTTCGGTGGTTGGGTTACAACTCGTTTAGGTGCCAAGAAAAGTGTCATTTTAAATGGCATCTTATCGGTTGCTTTTGTGTTGGGCCTTTCTATCTTTCAACAAACACTTATATTTACAATCTTGTTTTTAATATTATTAGCACTTGTACAGGGATTTGGAGTAACTGCTTTAACCACTTATATTGTCAATATCGTACCTAAGAATCGCTCGACTGTGATGTCATTTAACAGTTCTTTCTTATATCTGGGTCTAACATTTGGGTCCATGATAGGTGGCTTTGTATACCCACGTTATGGTTTTATCGGAGTGGGTATTTGTGCAGCAGTTGCTTTAGCTTTGGCAGTAGTACTTACACAACAGATAAGTAAAAAAAGGACAGATGAATTATGACAAATAAAGAACAAATCATTTCTGCAATACAAAAAAATATTGATGATACTGAATGGGATAAGCACTTTGAAGGATTATTTTCAGCATTTAAGGGTAATAATCGTGTTCTTAGTCGTGAAAAATTTTTGTACGACCAAGTGCTTGGCTTATTAAGCCAAGTAGAATTAAAAAATGAAGTACAAATTAAGAGATATTTAAAATACGTAAAACAATGGTTAAAAGACGGTATCAAGTCATCTCTTATCAAAGAGGAATATGGCACAAATATTGATATGGGGATTGTTTAAAGATTCGGAAATCGCGTCTACTTTATCTTTACCAATCGAGAACTCAATCAAATTTTTGGTTGGAATGATCGAAAAACTGGAAGAGTAAAACGAGAATTGGAACAACCTAATTTATTGTATCAAGTAAAAATGGGATTTGACCCCCAAAAAAACTTACCCAACAGATTATATTTGTCAGACTTAGAAGTAACTGCTAAAGATGTTTATTCTAAACATGAGCTACGCTTTAACATCTTAATTTTACGATTTAGTCCTTCAATGGGACCGTTGGAATACGGGTAACGATAACTATTAAGAACAGCAGGACCATTCTTTATTAAAGTTGAGATAATTTTCCTTAGTAATCTCAGTTACAGTTAAATTTGGGTCTGTTATTTCGAATAGGCTTAGGATAGAATTAGTCAGGGACATTTGTTTTTCCTCTTTTCGATTTTGTTTGGCGATTAAATCGTAACACAAAGAGGGCAAATGTCCTTTTTTTTTCAAAATAAAAACTGGTATCAGTTATTCACCAATACCAGAAAGTATAGACCCTCGGTAATAAAGTATAAATCGGTATTCTAATAATTTTTGGAATTAGTCCAACATTGGGGGCTCATTTCAAAACTGGTTCATTTTTTATTTTGGTGCTTCAAATTTTGTAATTCCTTGTTTTAATCTTTGCAACCCGTCTTCAACCATCTCAGTGGGACAAGCAATGTTCATGCGTAAGAAATAACGCCCATTACCCCGATAAACGGTTCCAGCAGACAGAAATAATCCCGTCTGCTTACGGATGAAGGTAGCTAATTTTTCCGCATCATCTGTCAGACGACTAACGTCCAACCATAATAAATAAGTCGCATTTTCAGACGCCAATTGAACTTCAGGCAGCTTTTCTGAAACAAATTTGGCAACGAGCTTTCGATTTTCCTCCAGCTTGGCTTTTAACGCGTGCAACCAATCAGCACCCTGCGTGTACGCTGCAATGGTTGCCGGAATTGCTAACAAATTAGGTTCACCCAGTTCGTCGTTATTAATGCCGCGACTCACCGATTCACGCAAGTTTTCATTGGGGACAATCACTGTTGCCGCATGCAAGGCCGCCACGTTAAAACTTTTACTTGGTGAAACCGTCGTAATCGTGTGCTGAATCAAGTCTTCCGGCAAGGAGAATAGTGGTGTGTACGCTGGTTCTCCAAAGACTAAATCGCCATGAATCTCATCGCTCAGCAAGATCACATGATATTTTTTACAAAGTGTACTAATACGAATTAAGTCTGCACGTGACCACACTTTGCCAACCGGATTATGTGGGTTGCATAAAATCATGAGCGTCGATAACGGTTCGGCCAATTTTTTCTCTAAGAATGGTGCAATAAAAATGGCTACCCCATCTCACTCCGCGGCAAACTTTTCCTTTGTCATTTTAATCAGACCCACGTCAGGGTCCGGATCCCCCACAATCACGCTCATCTACCTGCGCAACATACTTATATTTCATTTTTAAAAATAAATTATTCATCTTTTCTCCAAGTAAAAGTTGATTTTTGTATTATTCAAGTTAGTTAAAAGATAACTTATTTAAGTCAAATCTAAAAGTTGAAGTATAATACTTAATTACCCAGACCAAAAATGGGCCATGAAAATCTAAACTTAAGAAAGAAGTTTTCTATGGCCTAAGCCAAAATTAGCACCATATCTGTATGTCAGCAACTATAATCTAAAGAAATATACGTAATTCAAACCCTAAGTCGTCAAAACATCATCGTTCATGAAATCGTTAGAAAGTTTCGCAGAAAATCTAGTGATATTAATCATGAATTTAAGGAACCGTTAAATGATATGATACTAACTATCCATTTTCACAAATCCCTACACCGATGCTGGTCGAATTATTCATAAATAGGTATCCCTTTGTGTCATGAAAGTTAATAGTCTTAATAAATATTTGCTGTATTACCCAATTGGCAGATAAAACGAACCTAACCACTTTGTTATTTTGACGCTTTTGATATCTGGCACTTTTTCTTTTATTTGTTTTTCAATTTCTTCATCTGTAAATATAGTCTGCAAGCGATAGTATAACTTCCCGTTACCTTTGTCTTCAATCAACTGCCAAACACCGATATTAGGAAGTACTTTAATATCAATTGATTCTTTACTTGTATTAATTTCAACATACTTATTGGACAAGTATGTTCCTTTGTAGTTTTTTGCTTTCATTCTATAACTTGCATCTATTTTCCTTAATCTACTTGACAATGATAACATTATCAGCAATATCAGTAACCAAACAAAGAATAAACACCAAAATAAATTACTATCTACAAAGCTACTAAGCATTCCCAGTCCTTGTTCAGATTCCTCATGGTTAACTGTTAAGTAAATTATTCTGATTAAAAATAACAAAAAACCTAATAAAGACCATATTGTTTGTAACGAAGTAACCGTATTTTTATATGACTCAGCAATTTTACCACCAACAATTAAATCATCCTTTCCCTTCGATACAGTCAATCGACTTTTCGTTGTACTATAGTAATAAACAAAAAGATTAATTTTTTTCAAATTTACGCTTTGAATCAATTTAACACTAGAATTTTCCAACTTTTTCTCAGTGGATAATCTTGAATAATTAGTAAAAATATACGGTTGTTTTTTGTCAAATTCAAATGAATATGTTAATCTGCCCACATGTGTTAGAACCCAACCTTTTTTACTAAAAGTATTTAGCCAATCTTGTTCATCTTTTGAACCCTTAATAAAAAACTTGATTTTTTTCATTTCTGTACTCCTCCGCAATTCAAGTTAAATAACTTGCATTCATCACTCACCATACTTAAGACATACGCATCTTTTATATCTCGCAGATTACAAGTTTAATCTGTTCATCAGGCTGATTCCCATAATTAGTTATTGTTAATTCAGTTCTAATTTCCTCATGTACTTTACCTGCAAAAAAACATTGTCAGTTTTCTTAAAAATTCTGTCTGGCAAAACAAATGCTGAATTATTAGGCGTGTGAGCCTCAACCTACAAAACGGTTGATTGATCACCATCTAAGAACCTGTTTAAAATCTAGCTAATTTGGTATGATAGTTCAAAAAAGGTGATCAGTAATGAATTATCCCAGTAATATTTCTCGCCGACAATTTGAACTAGTCCGTCCCATTTTAGAAGGTGCACGACAATCAACCAGACCACGGAAATATGATCTTTACGACTTATTTTGCGCGGTGGCCTATGTTTTAAAAACCGGCTGTCAGTGGCGGCAGTTACCAGTTGATTTTCCTCGTTGGCAATCGGTTTATTATTATTATCGAGTATGGTCTGAAGAACAAGTCCTTGATGAACCTTCTATTTTGGATCAATGCTTAAAAAAATTGTCTTTACCCTACGGGAAAAACAGTCACGCTCGGTTAAAACATCTTTTATAATAATTGACGCCCAAAGTGTTAAAAATACTGATACCGCCAAGCATCATGGTTACGACGGTGGTAAACGAATATCTGGAATAAAACGTCACTTAGCTGTTGATATTAACGGTTTGCCACAAGCAATCCATATCACTACTGCCAATGTTTCTGACCGTGATGGGGCTAGTGCCATGCTAGCGCTAAACTGTGAACATTTACAACAAGTTAAATCAGTTCTTGTTGATGGTGGATACACCGGGGACAACTTCGCCGCCACTGTTCAATCCAATTTAAAAGCCACCGTACAGGTGGCTAAACGCAATGAGCTACATAAATTTGAAGTGTTACCACAACGCTGGATTATTGAGCGTTCTTTCAGTTGGTTAGATAAATGTCGTCGGCTCTGGAAAAATTGTGAGCGGCACCTTAATTCAAGTCGCCAAATGGTCATTCTCGCTTTCTTGATATTACTCTTAAAAAGATTTTAAACAGATTCTAACAACTCTGACAGTGCTATTAGTACTTTTAACTGTCCAGAATATTGAAGTTTTTTAAACTCTTCGTCTGAGTCAATATATATTACCCAATTTCCATGAAGGAATTTTAGACAACGATTTCTCATCAACGCAAAATTATCGACCCACTTGATATTGCGCAATGTTAATTTATCTGATTCAATGCCACGAACAATACTTATTGTTTTATCCGTCGAACCAGTGTCTACAACCACTAATTACTGCCTCAACAATATTATCCATGGCAATAACTGTATTATTCCATTTCTTGACACTCATTTTCTTTTTTTCACCTGTGACATCTGTTTGTTGTTCTCTACTCAATTCAGAATAAAATTCATCAATCTTCATAAGAAGTCCCCCATAATTTAATTAATATAGAAAAAGTACTGCCCAATTTAATGATTAAAATCATCATACGAATTGGTTTACCCGTAACAATGTATCAAGCACACTAAATCGTTTTTCTTTGAAGAGATATACTCTCTTCAACTAGTTATACTAGCACTAAACATTCAAAAAAATTCAATAAAAGGTACATTTACAGTCTGTGTTTATAAGACTTTTCCAATTTCTGTTTGCATATTTGAACTTCAATTATATCAATTTAAGCAGTAATAATTCATTCTCAGTTTTCTAAGCAAATATTTTTCAACTTCAGTTTGTCACCTATACAATATTAACTATAGTTAGTTGCTAAAAGCCTGAGGAGGTCTTCCAATGCCTTAGGATATGCACGATTACCCCGATTCAATGAAAAATATGAAAGAACTCGAACGCAAAAGGGCCGTGGACATTGCCAACGCCTTACTTGCTGATGGTTATCCAGATGATCGTGCTATTTCAATTGCCATGAAACAAGCCGAACGCTGGTATGCTAATGCAAGTTCTAAGGAAAGGCCACATTCAAAGCTGAGCCCAATCCCACAAAACATGATCCACATAAAACAGACCAGAGACATTCCCGTTTACTAGATGCCACCGAATTAGTTTATTACGAAAATGATAAGTGGCAAGTTGAAGCTGACGGAGCAAAGCGTGCTAATGAAGGCTTTTCTACTAAAGAAGCAACTCTTAAACGCGCTCATGAAATTGAGCGAAATAAAGGTGCTGCTGTCAAAGTTTATAAAAAGAATGGCAGCTTTCAGGATGAAATTCATCCCCGCTAGACAAAAAATAAACCAATCCTGAAATTCAGAACTGGTTCATTTTTTAATTTTGTGCTTCAAATTTTGTAATACCTTGTTTCAATCTTCGCAATCCATCTTCAACCATCTCAGTTGGACATGCAATGTTCATGCGTAAGAAATAACGTCCATTACCACGATAAACCGTTCCGTCTGATAAAAACAGTCCGGTTTGTTCACGAATAACTTTGGTTAATTTTTCAGCGTCATCCGTGACCTGACTGACATCAAACCAGAGTAAATACGTCGCGTTTTCTGACACCAATTGAACTTCAGCTAATTCAGTTGAAACAAACTGATCAACAAGTTTTCGGTTTTCAACCAGCTTAGCTTTCAAAGCATGTAACCAATCAGCACTTTGTGTATAAGCAGCAATGGTTGCCGGAATTGCTAACAAATTAGGTTCACCCAATTCGTCATTATTAATCCCACGATAAATTGATCCTCGCAAATTTTCATTTGGGATAATTGCCGTTGCTGCGTGAAGGGCCGCCACGTTAAAACTTTTACTTGGTGAAACCGTCGTAATCGTGTGCTGAATCAAGTCTTCCGGCAAGGAGAATAGTGGTGTGTACGCTGGTTCTCCAAAGACTAAATCGCCATGAATCTCATCGCTCAGCAAGATCACATGATATTTTTTACAAAGTGTACTAATACGAATTAAGTCTGCACGTGACCACACTTTGCCAACCGGATTATGTGGGTTGCATAAAATCATGAGCGTCGATAACGGTTCGGCCAATTTTTTCTCTAAGTCTGTAAAATCAATGGTATATGAATGGGTTTGCTGATCATAAACGAGATCACTGGACAAAACATGCCGGCCATTATTTTCAATGGAATGATAAAACATATCATATACCGGCGCCTGCACAACGACATTATCGCCAACGTGACTCACCCGCTGAACTGTAGCCGAAATCGCCGGAATCACCCCAGTACAATACAGCATCCACTCCGTTTGGGGCCGTGCGTGATGTTCTGTTTCGTACCAATGGGCCACTGCCGTATAGTAATCTTTTCCCGGTTCCTCATACCCAAAAATTCCAAAGCCCACTTTTTGTTGCATGGCCGCTAAAATTGCTGGTGCCGTTTTAAAATCCATATCGGCAATCCACATAGGTAGCTCCCCATCTTTGACTTGCCACTTAATCGAATCCGTTCCCCGGCGTGAAATTAGTTGATCAAATTCGCCCATTTATGCTGACCTCTTTTTTGAAATACCTTGATCGGTAAAGATTTTGGTTTGTTGGGGATTGATCTTAGTTGGATCCAAAATCACTTCTCCAATCGACTCTGCATGAATTGTACCACTAATCGGATTTTTGACACTCTCGATATCTGAATTAATTTCAGCATCAATGTCACGACAGTATTCAAAAGCCAGGTCTGTTTTCAACAACCGGCAGTTTTTCATGACCAGATGATCAACATAACATAGGCCCTGATCACTTTCGATGGTACAGTTGATAAGCGTCAAATTTTTAGTATTCCAGCCTAAGTATTCTCCGTTGATGACAGAATCAGAAATTGTGACGTTCTCACAGTTCCAAAAAGCATCCTTGCTGACTAGAGTCGCGTTATGAACTTCGACATTTTTGGCCCCGTCAAAGGCATAATTCCCGATCAAATTTAAATGGTCCACATAAATATCTTCACTATTCATCCCAAAGTAATTTCCCCGGGCTTGTACATCTTCAATCCGAATATCTGAACAATTCCAAAGGGTTTCCTCTGCGTCAGAGAAATGATCATGTTGCAAAACAATATGATGACTGCGCCGAAACAGCTTGGGTGCTTGTAACGTACTGTTAGCCACCGTAATGTCTTCCGTATACCAAATACCCGAACGGGACATCGTTTCAAAAATTGTATCGGCTACTTTAACATGCTTGCTATACCACAATGGATACTTCCATTTAAAAATTGAACTTTTTAGAGTAATATTGCGGCTCTCTTTTAACGGTGATTCTCCTTCGCCAAAGGTCGTACGAATAATCTCCGCGTCGGTCTCTGCAAAGAGTGGCCGTTCACCTTCAAAATATTGATCTTGATACTGTGTCGTTTGTGTCATTATTCTCCTCCTCAAAATAAAAAGAACCGGGACAAACCTCCCAGTTCCGTTTTTACACGATTGTGCATCCTGTTGTGGTCTAAAGGCCATTCAGATCATGTACCTGGATAGCTCTGTCAAAAACTTTTTTGGTTCGCTGCCAGTTTTAATTAATCCGTGTAAATCTGTTTAGCCAAACCAAATGCAGACCAAGCTTTAGGCCAGCCAGCATAAAAGGCAAGATGCGTAATAAGTTCTACCATTTCGTCTTTGGTAACCCCATTTTGTTTAGCAATCTTCATATGCGCTTCTAATTGTGGAAACAAGCCTTGACCCATCAAGGCGGCACAAGTGATCAAACTGCGATCCCGTGCGGACAATTTATCCTCACGTGACCAAACTTCGCCAAACAAAACATCATCATTTAACTCTGCAAATTTAGGGGCAAATTCACCTAATTGATCGCGTCCTGCTGTTTGTTTTTTTGCCATTTTTTAGTCCTCCAATGCGTTGTATTGTTCATCTGTAACAGGTTCTAGCCATTCTGGAGTTCCAGCAGTAATGGCAATGTGTGAGAACCAACTGTCTTTGGTAGCCCCATGCCAATGCTTAACGCCATCATGTGTCACAACCACGTCTCCAGGATGTAATTTACGCGCTGGTTTGCCTTCTTCTTGATACCAACCTTCACCACCGGTAACCAAGAGAAGCTGATACCCATTGTGATGAATATGCCAATTATTTCGGCAGCCCGGTTCAAAAGTGACATTGCCAACACCAACATTGATCGCCTTATCACCAACCAATGTTTTTAAATAGCTTTGTCCTTGAAAGAATTGTTGATAAGCCACATTCTTGTCGCCCATTCCAAAAATATCATTTTTAACTGCTTCTTCATTTTTTGCCATCTTAAATTATCTCCTTTTCTATTTAAATTAACTTCATTGAACCTAAGCCTGTTTGGTTGGATAAATTGTGAATTCGTTGACATTCACTGATTCAGGTTGATCAATCGCAAAGTTGACAACGCGTGCCACCGCATCAGGTGTAATCCCAACCTGTTTGTAAAAGGCGCCCATGTTATCCGCCACTTTTTTGTCTGTAATAGAACCCAACAATTCGGTATTAATTGCAGCGGGATACAAAGAAACGGTTCGAATATTGGTGCCTTCTTGCGCACTTTCCATCCGAATAACTTCCATCAAATTACGCACTGCAAATTTGGTGGCTCCATACACACCAGAACCCGCGAAACTCTTAATTCCGGCAACCGAAGAGGTAGTAATAATTTGGCCGCTCTTTTGACTAGTGAACGTTGGCATGACTGCGGCTACACCGTTTAACACACCCTTCAGGTTAATGTCGACCATATCATTCCAATCCTTAGTTTTTAATTCACTAATTGGTGAATTCGGCATGATCCCTGCATTATTGAAAATGACGTCTAAACCGCCAAATTTGGATTTTGCTAGATCCACTAGCGCTTGCACTTCGTCTGGATTACGCACATCCGTGACACTGTATGCGGCTTGACCACCGTCTGCTTCAATATCGCTCACAATTTCTTGTAACCGTGCTTCACGACGAGCTCCTAAAACAACTTTGGCCCCATTTTTAGCAACCAACTTGGCGGTTGCTTCGCCGATACCACTTGAAGCGCCAGTAATTACAATCACTTTATCTTTAACTGCCATATTCAAATTCCTCCTAAGAACTTATCTTTGACCTAACCAATTGTTGACGGCACATTGTGCACAAGTCACGCGTGAACCACGTACGGCTAATCCCGTTTGTAGCTGAGCTGTTGCTGGCAGTAAACGCTGTAGTTCTTGTTTGCTTCTGCCAAAACCACTACCTTCATGTGTACAAAACGGATAAATGATTTTGCTATTCAAGTCCGTTGCCATTAAAAAATGCTGCACAATCATCGGGAGCGTTCCCCACCATACTGGAAAGCCGATGAAAATTTCGTCTTCCTTTCGAAAATCAACCTTGAGTGGTTCAAACTCTGGAAACTGATGCTTTTCCAATTCGGCTTTTGAACGGGTGAGAGTGGCTTGATAGTCAATTGGATAGGGTAAGACCGGAACCAACTGGCTTACCTCTGCATTTACTTTTTGAGAAATCAACTTAGCCACAACTTCCGTGTTGCCAAACGAAACTTGTTGATGCCGACCATCAAGTAAAGTTTCCCCATTATGCGAGAAAAAAACGACAACCGGCATGTTCACCATCTCCTTTGCTTGGTTATGTCTTTTGCTTACATGTTTTATCCTACAGCGAGACATACACTGCGTCTAATGCTTAAATTAAAGTCATTTATGCTTCGCAGGCATGTTTTAATTTGAGTCAGCATTCCCAACCAAAAAAGAAGAAATGGAATTTTAATGCTTCCGTTTCTTCCTAGGAGATTATTCATTTTCGGCAAACGCCTGTTTAAATCGTTTTATCAGTTCAGAGACGATTGGTGACAAAACACGGTTTTTCCGCCAGGTTAAAACACAATTGGTTTTAACTTCCGGCGCAAGCGGAATAAATTTAATCTTGCGAATGTTTTGATCAATTGCGGCACCTTCAATGACTAACGCCGCTGCAATTTGCCGTTCCACTAATGGCAAGATATTAAAATGTAAATTAAAATAACCGATCACATTTAAATCTTCTGTCGACGCACCCGTCCAGCTGGAAAGCAATTCCCGAATTTCCGAACGTGCCCCCATCATCAACGGAACACCGCTAAGATCTTCGGGTGTAATGGTTTCTTTTGCAGCCAAAAAAGAATCTTTTGCCACTAGCAGTCCCCATTTTTCGGTCCGTGGTAAGGTTAACGTGTGATACTTCTCGGTATTGATCGGTTCTAGTAAAATGGCTAAATCAACGAGTCCTTTGTCTAAACGATCAATGATGTCATCACTGGTTCCCGTTAAAACTGTGAAAGTGACTTCTGGATAATCACGGATAAATTCTTCCAGCATCATAGCCATCGTATCCGAATTATCAGCCTCGACACAGCCGATACGAATATGACCACTAAGCAGTTGACGCCGGCGGTCTACAAAAGCCTGTTGGGTCGCCTGAGTTAAATCTAAAATTTCAGCTGCCCGACTTTTTAAAAACAGCCCCGCTTCGGTCAATTCAAGATGATTTTTTTCACGCGTAAATAATGGTGATTCTAATTCTTGTTCCAGTTCTTTGATCTGTCGACTTAAGGTCGGTTGAGTAATATGTAATTGTTCCGCAGCTTGGGAAATGTTTCCCACATCGGCAACGGTCCAAAAGTACCGGAGTAACCGTAGTTCCATCATCTATCGCTCCTTCTCATTTTTTAGCTGGCTTAATTATACCGCTCCCCTTTAAAAACAGACAAACCATGCCTTTCACAGCGGTTTGTCGAGGCAGAAATTTTTTAGCCTCCGCGCTTTAATCGCTTACTTACTTTTCTATTCTAAATAAACAAAAACGGAACTGGGACAATACTGAAAATTGTCCGAATTCCGCTTTATAATCTAAAATTACTGGCCTGAGCCGGTCTTTTAATTCATTTTTTGGGTAACTTTAGCTTTTCATCCAACCGGTATTACGCACTGAGTGGTAAGCGGCAACGGTCGAAAAAGTCGCCTTCTACATAAGTAATAAAGCTTTGTGAAGGTGCCCAGCTGGCTTCTTCCTCATTTATGACGCCATCTAAAATAAATTCAAGTCGCCATTTATTCGCAATACGGCCCCAGAACTGGATATTATCTTGCAGATTTCCTGAACCATATTCACGCATATTAGTAAGTGACAGCTTAATCCCATCAATAGACTCAAGTACCGGACTAATGCGCTCAAAGTGCCGGTTATTGCCAATCTGGCTAACCATCACCCTAATGTCACTTTGATGGTACAAGGCGACCGTTTGCTTCAGCATGTCGATGGACGGCACCCGATCAATTTCAACAATTAAGCTTTCTGGGCCATCGACACCTTTTCTGAAATTGATTAGCTCTGTAACTACCCGTGGATTTAAAAATTCAGCAGTTGATAATTTAATCACAATCTTTTTGCAAGTACTATTAATTAGCGCATCCGTAATTAATTTTAAACGTAACTCAAAATCCAATTCAACTTGGGGCGGATCCGTCCATTTACCAGTATCATGGTCATAACTCCGAAGCTTTAATTCATTGGCAACATGGGTCATTCCCGATTTTATTTCATAAATATTTTGCACAAAATAGGCGTAAGTTTTGTGGGCTGTATCGGTACATAAATCCTGCTCTTCACCATCCACTGTGATGGTATCACGGCCGTGACGCTTGCTATCATAAAGCGAATCATCAGCTCGTTTGTATATGGTATCAATTGAATCATCGTCACTTTTTAGTCCGGTCATTCCTATAGAAATGGTGACTTTAATCACATCGGTATTGTAGTCAAAACGGTGTTCCCGAACCGTTCGCCAGCAATGAATAAGTACGGGAATAATTTCCTCAGTCGTGCTGTTCGGGAAAATGATCACAAATTCCTCGCCACCGGTCCGATAAAGTTGATAATCATTACTATACTGCCGTAAAGTTTGTTTCACTAAATCCGAGATCCCTGTCAGCACAATGTTGCCGGCTAAATGTCCGTACTTATCATTAATCTGTTTAAAGCGATCAATATCAAAAACTGCTAACGCGAGCGGTTGTTGGTTGGTTCGCGCCACCCCTACCGCCGTAAAAATATCTTCTTGGTAGGCCGCGTAATTTTTCGTGTTGGTCATCGTATCGTAATTCGCACTATGGGAAATTTGGTCATTTTTAACCATTACCCGGTGCTGACGCCAAGTAAATATTGACATGAGGAAGAACATTAAAATTGCTTCTTCGTCAATAACGCCATTTACCATAATGCCGTCCATCCAGTGCGGTAAAGTCAGCCAAAAGTCGAGTGCCAACACGGCAAAGACGATTGCATTTGCCACCAAATGACGGGTAATCCGTTTTTGATAGCGCCTGATTATCACCATCATCGCCACCAATACAACGATAGAAATCAAAAATCGGAGAGTCGTAATATCATTTATGTGATGAACTGTCCACACCACGCTCAACGCCCCACAGCGAATAAGATATTCCCAAATATTAATCTCTTCATCAAACAACGTGAAAACTAAAATGAAGAGGCCGACATTGTGATACATCATGGCATTCGTCACACTATTGTAACCGGCAAAATGTAAGATAGAACTAATGCCAACACTCATTAAGATGAGCAACACGCGATAAAGGATCTTATTTTCTTGTTTGGTATGCAAATTTCGAAAAGCGGCATTCCAAACAGCCATATAAATATCAATGAAGCCGACAATGAAAAAGACTGCGACAAGTAATTGAGCAATCCAAATGCCTGCATTCACAAGGTTTATATCCAGACGCAATCTCTTTCCCTCCATACCCGTTAGATAGAACGGTTCTAATTAACATAGTTAAGCATATTATAAGGTCAACCGTTTGAAAATTACAAGTCTACCTTAATTTAAGTTCAATCAGTCATAATTTTTCCCACTTCCCGTTGTAGGGCCGGGACAACCTCGGTTTCGAACCAGTCATTCCTTCGCATCCAGCCATAATTTAACGGCGAAGGGTGCACTAATGGAAAATACTCAGGTAAATAAGTTTGATAATGACGGACTGTTTCTGTCAGCGTCTTTGCACGATTTTTTTCTAAATAATATTTTTGGGCATACTGACCAATCAGCAGCTTTAAGCGCAAATTAGGCATTAATTTCAATAACGGTGCGTGCCATTTTTCTGCGAACCCTTTTCGCGGCGGTAAATCACCATGCGCTCCTTTTCCGGGATAGTAAAAATCAAGCGGCATCACCGCAATTTTTTCCGAATGGTAAAACGCTTCCTTGCTGAGTCCCATCCAACTTCGTAAACGGTCACCACTAGGATCATCCCAAAAGACCATTGATGCTTGTGCTTTTTTACTTGGTGCCTGGCTAATAATTAGAATTTCCGCCTTCTCATCAACGTGATATAGCGGCTGGATATGTTCTTTGGTAAACATTTCATTTTGCGGATCAGCTTGAATGGCTTCAAAAATTTCGTCTGCCGTTGTCATTAGGAACCCCCATTTCCTCACTAGCTATTTCAGCTACCTTTGAACTTAAAAGTTCAGTCCTTCAGCAACATCATAATGGGCAATATTTTACCACTTTCACATTTAAATTAAATCAAAATGCTTCAATCCATTGATAACCCCATGCTGACGAAAATCCGTTGAAACAAATTCTGCTGCTGCCTTTGTTTCTGGTACCCCGTTGGCCATTGCCACGCCATGATCAACGGCCCGCATCAAAGCAAGGTCATTGGGACCATCACCAAACGCAAATGTGGGGATATTCTCTTGTCCAATCGCTTTTAAGGCTTGCTGAATGCCGGTTTGTTTACTGATGCCCTTTAAAACAATGTCGATTGCAAACTTAGCATTGCGAAAGAAATCAAACTCCGGAAACTCTGTTTTTAAAAGTTGATCGTCGGCTAAATTTTCGGTCATTGCGATCAACATGTAGACCGGCACGGTTTCATAGCGTTTTCGATCTACTACTGGCAGCGGCATATGAATCGAAGCATAACTGCGTTTCATTGCTAGATTAACGCCCGTGGCCCATTCGTGATAGGCGTCGTACAACGATAAAGCAATCCCACGTTCGTCCGTAAATTGCATAAAACGCTGTAAAAGTAGACGGGGGACGCTTTGCGAATACACCTGTTTGCCCTCCAGAGCCACATACTGACCGTTTAACGCCACAATAGAGTTAATACCAGTTAATTTGAGGATATTTGAAATAATTCCGGCCGACCGCCCAGTCGCAATCACCGGTAAAATATGGTTTTGTTTTAAGGTTTGAATTGCCATTAAAACGTCCATATCAACACCGTGCTGTTCATTTAACAACGTATTGTCTAAATCAAAAAAGACAATTCCTTGATAACTTTGCATCCCGCTTACCTCTTATGATTGAAATTTTTGCCTCATGTAAGGCTTTTCGCGTTCCATCGTACCTAAAATATACGCGTTTCGGCACAATAATTCAATGTTCGCTAAACTTAGCCAAGTCAATCAAATTGGATTAAGATAAAGTAGAGACTTATTAAAGGTAGATGACGTGCTTTGGAATTTATTTTAATGCTAATTATTGGTTTATTCGTAGGGATTTTTGTCATTTCAATGGGTGGTGGTGGCGGCTCAATTTACCTCGGGGTCTTAACAGCCTTTTTCAGCCTTGCACCAGCTTCCGCGGCAGCCACTTCAATTGTCACTTCACTTCCCGCTTTAGCAATTGGCTGCTGGTTGTATTATCGGCAAGGAAAGATCAACTTCACCCTTGGCAACACCATGTTAATTGCGGCTATTCCGGCTGTAATCGTTGGAGCTTTACTGGCACCGTACATTCCGACCCGCATTTACAGCGTGATTATTGGCCTAATTCTCTTCATTTTGGGCATCCAAATGCTCTATAACCTGCGTGGCAGCAGGAAGACTAAAGTTCCACAAAATTCAAAAAAATTACCGCTAATCTTTGGTGCAATTAGCGGTTTAATGGTCGGAGTCGCAGGCTTGAGTGGCGGCGGTCCCATCATGGCCGGGCTGCTACTCTTAGGCGCGTCGATGTTACAAGCTTCTGCAACCTCATCTTATGTGTTAATTTGTATGTCGCTTGTTGGCGCAGTCTTACATTTGGCCGGTGGTCAGGTTGACTGGTCAGCAGGCATCAGCTTAATGCTCGGCGCTATGGTCGGGGCTGTCATTGCTCCGCTTCTGATGAAAAAATTTGCGGTCGGTAAAGGGGCCCTAGCACTCAACATTTTTATGGGCTTTTTACTCATCTTAATGGGACTTAAGACCATGATCGGTTAAGTGGGTTCTTTCTCCCGCAATTATCCGAATCAGCCGGTTTCACACTGGTGATTTGATTTTGCTTTATAAAGCCCCGCCTCATCCTTTACTTATAGATACTTACTAGCTTCGCGCACTGCTAAAGCACGCAATTTATGCGTAGCTAAAAAATTGCTTACCCATTCGGGATTAGTTTTACTATACTGCCTAAGTGCCCAACCAATTGCTTTTTGAATAAAAAATTCATCTGTATCTTGATCTGCTAAAATTGCTTGAGTAAGCATTTCCGGGTCAAGATTATTTTTTTCCATCAATTGAAGGTCAATTGCAACTCGCCGTTCCCAAAAATTGGGGCTTTGAAAAAACAGCTCAAACACCCGCTGCTTTTCATCCGGATGACGTTGAATATATTTACCAAACATTGTCCGCCAAGCATCTACCGAATCCCACCAACTCTTCTGAGCGATATAGTTTTTAAAAATAATGACGTCTTCAAATTCCCACTTCCGCACATTTTTAGTCGCCAAATCAATGGCAACATATTGATATTCTCGGGCTTCTCGTTGGTACAGGTCCGCAATCCACGCGTGCAAGGTCTGGCGGTCCAGTTTGATGCTCGTTTGTAGCAGTACCTTACTCTGTGTTTTTCTTTCAACGGACTTAACACCTAAAAACTTAAATTTATTTTTCATATAGCGGGTCATTGCCGGCGCGTTTTCTGGATTCCCAGTTAAAGTAAATTGTAATTGTGTCATACTGATTCCCTCAACTTAAGCCTTATATTTGAAATTATTCAAGTGTTTGTAAATTTCTTGCATTTTTTGCTCAATTTCTGCCAATTCATCCGCGTAACCATGCAACTGATCCCCATATTGGGCAACTTCAGATGCTTCAATATCTGTTTTATACCGTAGTTTGTGTTCCAAACTTGCCCACATATCCATACCAATTGTACGAATCTGAATTTCAACATTAACGTCAGTCACCCCATGTGATTGAAACACCGGTACCGAAACTACCAAGTGCAAACTTCGGTAGCCACTAGGCTTAGGATTCTGAACATAATCTTTGCGTTTGATGAGGGTCACATCCGATTGATTGATTAACAATTTTTCGATTAAATAAATGTCATCTACGTAGTTAGTCACCACTCGTAAACCCGCAACATCAAATATATGCTGCTGAATGTTTTCTGCCGTTAAGGCCAGTCCCTTGCGTCGCACTTTTTTTGCTAAACTTTGCAGTTCTTTCATTCTTTCTTCGATATGATGAATGGGATTATGATCATATTCGGTCTGAAATTCTGAATCGAGATTTTCTAACTTTGTGCCAATTTCATTAGCGCCCGCTTGCCCCAATTGATAAATCTTAGTCATTTCTTGTAAATTCTTAACGTTGGGTTCTCCCAAGGTCTCTTTCATATTGGTGCCTAGTTTATTGAAATTCATAAAGTTTTTACGCTCGAGAATCATAACTATCACGCTCCTAGTAAACTTTCATTTTAGCGCTGGGTCCATCTTATCTCACAAGCTTTTTTGAAGTTAAATTAAGCTTAGGAATTAGGCAACCGATTTAACCATCTAATTAAATCTTGTGCCACTTGGCGCTGCTGGTTACGATTACTGATCGTTGCCGAGTTATCTCCCTTTTGCTTTCCATAACTCCCAAAGCCGGCATGATTACCGCCAGTGATCATGGTGTACTGGGTCGATTTGGGTAGCTTAGCCTTGGCTTTTTTGTAGGCAGTCCAGTTCAGGACACCATCCCGACTGGCTGCAATGGACAGCACCGGAACCGTTGTCGCTCGCAAATTTCCCTTTTGATCAGGATAACTTGCTAAGAAGAATACCCCCTTTAACCGCCGAGAATGTGCTTTCGCGTAACGACTTGCCATCACACCCCCTAAAGAATGCCCGCCAATGACATAGCCATGAGTAGCCCCTTTAGTGACGCTAGCAGCCTTATTGGGTGCCAACACGGCTAGGTCTAACGGAAAGCGAACGATGGAAACCCGATACCCGGCATCACTCACTTTCTTGGCCCAAATGCTGTAACTACCTGGTTCAACTAGGGCCCCTGGATAAAAAATAACTGTGGGCTTTGTCGAAAGTTTCACGGGAAACACTAGGGTACCATTTTTAATTGTCGCTTGGTTTTCAACTTGCTGTGCAGCTGTGCTTGGCTGATAAACTTGAGATCGCAGAAAACCCCAGCCACCTAACCCGAGAACAATAATCAGGGTGACGATTCCAAGCCATATTTTGGTTCTTTTTTTCATAATTCTTTTCACTCCCAGCCATCATAAAAATCATGACTTGATTGTAAAAAATCACTGCCTATTTCCACGCCATCAGAGATGAGCATTTTAATCTCAACGGCATCACTTTGTTCAATTTCGCCGGCCATGACCATAAACTTCAATAGTTTTTTTATTGATGTAGCACTACTCTTTATATCAGCAATGGTATAGGCAACTTTTTCTGGGAACCAATATCCTAAATAGTCATCCACCTCATCATAAAATCCTAGCGGGGTCTTCATCGCGTGATAAAGCAAAAACTCGTTAATGAATATTGTCGCCTGATTCACATGCCTATTAACAACTTTTTTGCTGAGTCCCTCCGATTCTGTCAAATACTTACGAAACGATTCTAACAGTAACTTATTATTAGTTTGGACTTCTTTGATAAATTGATCATATTTGCTACTATCATCAAACAGAGACTGATCAGCTTCGTATTTATCCCATTGATGATAGTTTTTCCAAGTTTTTTCAAAATGATAAGAATTCGCGTTAAAATTTGAGTCTCCTGGTTGTATAATTTTTAATTTTTCCTTAAAGGCTGCCTGTACGGCTTCATTGGCAAATACATATTTTTTGTGTTGGAAAGGAACCTTCATCATGTGACTCATCAGTGCTTCTTGAATAAGTTCATCCGGAAAAAGTGGCACGTTATCTTCAAAAATCATAATAAGATTTGTCAGTGCCCCTGTTGCCTGTCGGTTAAAACCAGCACCAACTTGTATCTTTTCGGCAAGCTTAAAGTACGACGCTATTTGGTCTTCTGAAATGCCACAAATTTTAAATGCTTCATGAATCCCTTCAAAGATATATTTATCTAGATTCATCTTGTTTTTCGCATTGATATCATAAAGTACAACGATCGCATACGTGAGATCATTGATCAGTAAGAGGACTTTTTTGCGATTCCTGGTAAAATAATTTGCATGCCAAGAAAATAATGGATTTGCTTTTGCAAATTGTTTTGCCGTTTCTGCATTTTCCACTTTAACTAATTTATTAAAAATTGGGAGTGCTTTTTTGGTTGAATTGATTAGCAAGTTTCGACACCTCATTAATTTATTTTCACTGATAATTTTATCCTTTTTTACCGCAATTATTCATTTTAAAATCTGCCAAATTTTAAAGTAATTTCATCAGAATAGGCGTATGCTGAGGGTGGATTTTTTAACTTATTTTATAGAAAAGAAGGGCACAAAATGGAAAATGATTATTGGCATCAAAAGGTTGCAATTACTGGGCTCGGTTTACTTTCGTGTTCCTTAGCCTTGGCCTCCGCTATTAAAAATACGCGTTACAATCATGATCCTAAAGAACAGCAGGCTAATCGAAACTTTTTGCTAGCTGCAACGTGTGTTGAAGTTGGTATGGCGATTCAACATGCCATCAGCATTCATCAGGATCTCAGCGGTACTCCTCACAATTAAGGATAGCGTTTTTCGCCAGCATAAAGTTGATAGATTAAAAAGGCAGCGTTAATTTTTAATTAAAATTAATACTGTCTCTTTTTTTAGTCGTTCTCAGCCAACCAATTATCCAAAACGTGAATAAACTCATCATGCTGATCAAGTAGCGCTAGATGGCGGCTATTCGCAAATAAATGCCACTTGGCTCCTGGGATGTGATCATAAACTGATTTGGCAATCAATGGCGTACACAGATCGTCCGTCCCATTCGTAACGAGCACTGGTACATGAATATTTTTAAGCTGATCGGTCACATCAAAATCACTGATGGTTCCATTTTCAGTAAATTCATTCGGTCCCTCAGCAATTAAACTTGCCCGTTTGCCATTGGTAGGCCGACGAAGTGGTTCCGGTGAATTCTCATCGGGATCATCCCAACAATAACGTTCCATATAGCGATCATTCGCCGCTAAATACTTGGGATCGCTAAAGTTGCCTGTTCGTTCTGCTTCCGCAATGGCCTGGCGATCCTCATAACTTAAATAAGAAATCAACCGGTGTTGCTCTTGTGTCCACAATTTAATCGAAGCTGGGGAGCCATCAATCATGACACTCTTAATTCCTTGCGGATCAAAGCTGGTAAGATAATACATTTCCAGCATACCACCCCAAGATTGGCCCAACATGTGAACTTCGTCTAGGTGCAAATATTTGCGCAAGGCAATCAGCTCTTCAGCCCAGGTTTCCTTCACATAAACGGCAGGATCTTCTGGCAATGATGATTTTCCACAGCCAACCTGATCGTACATAATCAACTGCCGCCCCGTCTCTGCATAATCATCCATTAACTCAAAATAATTATGTGACGATCCGGGACCACCGTGAATTAAAAGTAGCGGCGCTTTGTCTTTACTAGGTTCGCCTACAATTCGATAGTAGGTTTTATATTCATGAAACGGCATGTAACCTTCTTGAATTTTCAATACAATCAAGTCCTTTTATGTAAAATAGTGGTACTAATCCCAATTGTACTCCTCAATGACAAATATAACTTTGTAAAAATGACCACAAGTCGCAAGAAAAACCTACTTTTTTAAAACCACAACTTTTTCAGTATACGGTTCCAAGAGTTGTCTGATTTCGGCGCGTTCTTTTTGATGAAAATGATGTTCCCACTTTAAAAAGATACGAATCTGGCGGTACTGGCGGGCACCCTTTTTAAACCGTGCCCGAACGTAACGTTTCCACAAATAAAACAAATTACGCAAGTGCCTAACATCTTTAAAATAAATAATGTCTGCATCCGCAAAAGATTCTTGCCCATAGCGATACTGAACTCCTTCAATAATCCAGTCTTTCTGCTTTAGAACCTCGTTAAGGAGGCGATTCCTTTGTTCTATAGTACGATGCACATCGCCTTGTGGCCGGCGGATCCAATTTAAATCATCCAGTGAAGTAACTGGAATTTGATACTTAAGACTCAATCGATTAGCCAAAGTGGTTTTCCCGCTACCTACTGGACCAATGATTCTTATTTTCACTTAATCATCACCTGAATTACTGTGCGTTCGCCAGGCCTGTTTCATTAAACTCAAAATATACTCTAACTGTTCATCGTTAGTAAGTTTTAATTCATAATCACCATTGCCCCAGTGGCCCGTTTGACTGACATCCCTTGTTAGGTTTTCTGGATCATTTAAAGTATCTTTGGTTAAATTAAGCCACACTTTTAACGCTCTATTTTGAGGTAAAAAATCAATTACATTATGATGATTTAGCCGAAAGCCAATATAATATTTGGTCGGTTTAATCTCAAATGAAGGATCCCATTCTAACAAAGTCGCCTTCATTCTCTGATAGAGGTCTTGAACTGTTTCGTTACTACTTTCTAATAAACGTTCTTCCGTAGGTACTTCGATATCAAGCACATTTTCAACCTCATTTGGTTTTTTCTGAGGTTTTTTCTTTATATTTCTTTTATTCTGCAAAAGTTTGAAGGCTTTTCCAGTTTTCTTTATTTGATTGAGTGTCATGTAATTATTTTTATATTTACGCGCTTCATACAGTTCAATCGGTAAGCTCGGGTTATTCGCCGCATCAATTTGATATGGCGTAAAACTTCCTGCCACAAAAATAACTTTAGACTGTGACCAGTCAAACTCTTCTGTTTTTTTTCGAGCGGAAAAAACTTCATTATATTTTAAAACAAAATCTGCTTTACTTGATAACAATGTATTTAAATAGGCAAATCCCTGATCAATAACACTATCTTTTGAATCTCTTTTATATTCAATAATCACGAATGCATTGAGGTCCTTGTCATATCCCACTGTATCCAAACGATAGTTACTAACACTAAATTCGCTAGCCACAAAATCAATCCCAAAGACAACCTCCAGATTATTCTCCACAATGTTTTGCAAACTTCGCTCTATGTCAAAGGTACTACCACTAATTTTCTTTAAGGATTGGTCATTTATTTTGTAAAGTTCCACGTGCAACTCCTCCTAATAACTCACTTTTTTATTTTTGATATCCATACGCCACGTGCGCCATTGTTGGCACTTGATCCCAAGGCACCGGATATCCAGCCCCATGCGCACAAAAAACCGAATCTGGTGTATTCTTAAGATCTGCCACCGGTTGGTAATCAGAGGCAGAGATAATTTCCTGCGCATCGTGACACGGCCGATACCCGGCAACCAAACACTCGAGCTGCCCTTGACCATGTGTATATGCCCGTACTTCCTTAGCGTACCCCTGCATTTCAGCAACCGGAGCCTCCCCTGTCAAAACGGACATGGTCTGCTGAAGATCCCCTGCGGTTGTCGGCGCTTCAAAAGACCCGTGCATCCGCTCAATATCAGTCATCGCACGACCGACTTGGTCTTGTTGAATTTCTAAACGAAATTGATACCACGGTTCTAAAAGTTCATATTTTCCTGCTTGTCTAAGCATCATCAACCCTTGCCGGACAGCCCGCCAAGTGGCTTCACGGAAATCGCCACCCACCGAATGCACGTTACTTGCTTTTCCTGTCACAAGAGTTATTTTTATGTCTGTCAGGGGTGCTCCTGTTAACACACCCAAATGTTCTTTTGCCCGCAAACTCGTTAAAACTTGTTGTTGCCAATTATTCGCCAGAATATCCAGAGAACACTGTGTTGCAAACTGTAGTCCCGTTCCTCGGGGCAAAGGTTGTAACAATAAATGAACTTCAGAATAGTGCCGCAAAGGCTCGAAATGCCCGACCCCCTCAACTGGTTGTTGAATCGTTTCTTGATATAAGATGCTTCCCTGATCAAAACCGACATCGAGGTTAAAACGCGTGAACAATAGTTGTTGAAGAATCTCTAACTGAATTTCGCCCATGATTTGGACCCGAATTTCTTGTAAGTGCGGCGACCACGACACGTGCAGCTGCGGATCTTCATCTTCCAGCTGTTGCAGTGCCATCAAGCACACATGGAGATCATTTTCTTTAGGATCGAGTGCATAGTTGAGAACTGGCTGCATACTGGGCGCCATTTCATCCGGTAACTCACCTAATCCTTGTCCGGGATAAGTCGTAGTCAATCCGGTAATCGCACAAACCTGCCCCGCCGCTACTTCCGACTGTAACGTAAATTTCGTACCGTTATACACACGAAGTTGATCCGCCTTTTGATCATCAACCACCATATCTTTAGCATGGAGGCTGCCACCGACAACCCGAATCCACGTTAAACGCTGTCCCTTTACGTCATGCGAAATTTTAAAAACCCGTGCACCAAACTTGGTTTCTCTGGCCGGTTCTTGCCCCCAGTGAGCTAAACCCGTCATCAATTCCGTCACTCCAGAAAGTTTTAGTGCTGCGCCGAAATAACAAGGAAAAACTTTACGTTGGTTAATCAAACGACAAATAGTGTGATCAGTAAGCTTCCCCGTTTCCAAAAACTGCGTCAAAACAGTATCATCGCGCATGGCAATTTCCTCGATTGTATTTGGCATTAAAGTCTGGGCGCTAGTTTGCGGTGTGAAATCTAAACATCCACCAGAAAGATCGGACTGTAGCTGCGTTAGAATCTGATCCTGTTGCCTATCTGACGTGTCCATCTTATTGATAAAAATAAAAGTAGGCACCTGATACCGTGCGAGCAGGCGCCACAGTGTTCGGGTGTACCCTTGCACACCATCTGCGGCCGAAACCACTAAAATAGCGTAATCTAACACACTTAGGACTTGTTCTGTTTGTGCCGCAAAATCCACGTGTCCCGGGGTGTCAAGCAACGTTAAATTAAGTTCATTGTACTTAAGATTTGCTTGATGCGAAAAGATGGTAATGCCATGTTCTTTTTCTAACGTATCCGGATCCAAAAAAGCATCCCCATTATCCACTCGCCCTAGTTTCCTTAATACACCTGCTTGATAAAGCATGGCTTCTGAAAGTGTTGTTTTACCGGAATCTACGTGTGCTACGATTCCTGCTACAATGTGTTTCATAGTCTTCCCTCTTGTTCTTTCAAGTTCATTCTCAGGCTTTCTTCAGGGGTAATTTTAAACCTAAAATTAAATCTATTTCTGCCATAAGAATTTTACAATCGCATGATCGACCGTGGCGTTAGTATGCAGTTTGCTATGCTGCGCCCGTTTTCCTTTTATTTCGAGCTCTTGATAAGATGCAGCTCGGTTTGCTACCAGATAGCGCAAGGATTTAGAGGAATAGTTTTGAACTACGCCATCACTGTGATCGCCAATATTGCCATAAATATTTAAAACGGCCGCCTGCCGCGGATAAGTTTTTCTCAGTTTCAGCAGCGCCTGATAGGTCGCAATCATATGGCGCGGTTTTCCCTGTGCGTTCACGGTATTATGTTTGACTGCATCGTACCCCCGGATCCCCGCAAAGTGTGCCGCCAAATTAATTTCCCGGTTCAAACGCGGCAACTCCGGATGGTTAGGGGCATCATCAGCGAGATAATAGAGAACCGCTTCATTTCCTGCTGAATGCGAAACTGTATTAAATTCTTTAAAGTGATAGGTTGCTTGCAATCGCTGTAAAACGTTGAGAACCCACTTTGCAGTAACCCGGTAATTGGGCTCCCGGCTATTTTGATAATTCACCATCACAATTGGATTAACTGCCTTTTTGGGTAACCTACCCACCAGCGTTACCTTACCTGTTTTGCTAACTTCGGCACGAATGACACCGTTTGTGGCGTGCGTACGACGAATAGCACTTACCATATGTTGTTCAGCATGATAACTACTGCCCCAGCCGTGAAAAAATAGGGTCGGTATTCGGGTTTGCCGGTAGTTACTAGCCACCTGACGATTTCGATCCACCAAGGCTGTAACACCAATTGCCAAAAGAATCACAATCAGCATTGCCATCATGACTAATTTTTTGGATGTTTTAAAGAACATGCTGACTCCCCCCAATTTGATTCTCTTTTATTATAAACATTTTTACCATCAAATTAATTTTTAATTTCTGGTTGACAGATATTGGGGTTCGCTGTATGCTTATTGCAATTAAAAATCGTCCTTATAAACCGATGAGGTGGAGATCAAGATTATTGTGCACGCAAAGAGAGTCATCGTCGCTGAGAGTATGACCGAACGCAGGTAGTTAAATGGACCACCGAGGGCTTTTCCGAAATTTCGAAAGTACGAAAAGACGTGCGACATACGTCAGTTGTCCAGAGAATGTTGGTTCTCCAGTAAGTAGGCGTGGATTAGGCTTTTCGCGAACCTAAGGACACGCAATTAAGGTGGCACCGCGGTTAAAAGACCGTCCTTAACACATTGGCTGTTATGGGCGGTTTTTTGATTACAAAAAAACGGGGTGTTATGTATGGTTGGCAAACGATGGCAAAGCTCATGGCATTTATTCAGAAATAATCACGCAACTTATTTGGAGGAGATAAATCATGAGCATTTTTACAAACAAAAAGAGTTTACTTATTGCGGGCATTATTCTTATCGGTGGGGTTAGTTTTGGTGTGCGTGCCCATTCGAATCAAACCAACCAAGCACCCGCACAAAAAATTAATTTGTACGAAACCACAAACTTAACGAGTTTGGATGCCTCAAAGATTACGGATGGCGTCTCCAGCGCCCAGTTAAGCCAGGTGGACGAGGGGCTGTATCGGTTGAACAAAAATAGTCAGCCAGTAAACGCCCTAGCAAGTAAAACAACGGTTTCAAATCATGGCAAAACCTATGTCATTGATTTGCGCCACACTGGCCGCTGGAGCAATGGTGATCCGGTGACGGCAGCCAATTTCGTTTATTCCTGGAAACGTACGCTGGATCCGAAAACTAAGTCAGAATTCACTTACTTATTTGCTAATTTTAAAAACGCGAATGCCATTATGGTCGGTAAAAAATCTTCTCAGACTTTGGGTGTCCAGGCCCTCAACAGGTACCAACTGAAAGTGACTTTAAGCAAGCCAATTCCTTATTTTAAAAAGTTATTGGCAGGAACAACTTTTTATCCCATCAATCAAAAAATTGTTCAAAAATTCGGTTCAAAATATGGCACGGCGGCAAATAAAACCGTTTATAATGGTCCCTTTGTCTTGAAGGGCCGGAACGGAACTAATGACACTTGGAGTTTGGTAAAAAAAACAACGTACCGCGCAAAAAAGACGGTAAAATTACAGCGAATTAACCATCAAGTGATCAAAACAACGGCAACCGCCTACAATCTCTACCAGGCAAACAAGTTGGCCATGGTGACATTGGCTGGTGAACAAAACGTTCAAAATAAAAACAATCCAGAATTAAAGACATTATCTTCTGGGCGCGTTGGATTTATCCAGTATAATGAAAAAAACAAAGTTGCCGCAAACAAAGCACTACGGACTGCAGTTTCCTTGACGATTAATCGTCAGCAACTTGTCACGAAAATTTTAGAAAACGGCTCAACAGCAGCGAAGACATTTGGTGTCCGCAACATGCTTAAAAATCCGCAAACCGGAACTGATTTCGTGGATGACGCCTACACCAAAAATACTGTTGATACTAACATCCCACAGGCACAAAAGCTGTACCAACAAGCGCAGAAGCAATTAGGGCAAAAACAGATTACCTTAACAATTACTTGTGCGAACGATGACACCAGTCAACACGCAGCGGATTATATTCAAGGCCAATTGACAAATCATCTGAAGAATATAAAGGTCAATGTGCGCAGCATGCCGTTTCCATCGATGCTGACGAAGGTTTCGCAAGGAGATTTCCAGCTTAATCTTACGAGCTGGGGGATGGACTTCGCGGATCCGAGTCAGGTACTGACAATCCTAACTTCGAGCAGCAATTCCAACATGGGCCATTATCAAAGTAAAGCTTATGATACAGCCATGAATGCCGCTGCAGGAGCGGATGCCACTAATTCATCCGTTCGTTATCAAGATCTGATGCAAGCAGCCCAAACCGCGCTTAAAGATCAGGCAGTGACACCTCTGTATGAAAGTCGATCGCGCCTCTTGGTAAAGTCCAATTTACATGGCGTGATCTATAACAAATTTAGTGGCGCTTTGGACTTCCGTCAGGCTTTTGTGAAGTAACGCCTATTTGAGATTAGATTTGAAGAAAGAGACCGGGGAACTTCCGGTCTCATTTTTTATCTTTGAACCTTAATGGTCGAAATCTGGGAAAAGAGTGACTTCTCCGTTCAACTACAAAAAATAAATGATTCAAAGGACGAATCAAACAGTTTTCTAGGCTGTCACAGCACCTTATCCCTTTAGTAATTTTGGTTACGAATGCTCACGGTGAAATTACCTTTCTCCTTTTCGTTTTTAGTTATGTTTACGCTATTCAACTCAATTTGTGCTGCTAGGGGCGCGAGTCGCTTTTTACCTGTTTTTTTACCTTTTTACGATGTGAAGCAACTTTTTCTGGTCTGTGTTGGACATGCCACCGACAATAACCACCATCAGAAGAACAAATATTAACACGCTAAGCGGATCAGTCACAAAGAAGACCAGTTCGATAACGGTGCTAGCATCATTAGTGAAATTAGACCGATGATGATTCCGTTTAAGGCCGCCGAAATATAAATTTGCCGCATAGTAGCAGCTAGTTTTGCAACACTAATTTTGACAACATCCAATTTTTCGTGGTGCACCCGCTGCATCCCCCCAGCACAAAGCCAGCAATAAAAACAGGAGATTAGCTAATGGCCCGACAATTCCCCCATACGTACGCTGCAATCTGATTGAATCGTGATCGTTTCGTTTAATTTCTTCCTTCCAAAACAACACATCTAACGCCCAGGCTAATTTTAAGCACAAATCAAGGGATGGGTTATACTTGTCATTTTCAATTAAATTAATCGTTTGGCGTGCTACTCCTATTTTTCTTGCTAATTCCAACTGAGACAGCTTTTTTTGCTAAACGATATTCACGCACATGCTTCATATTAGTTCCTTTCGTGTCATTTATATGTGACGCCACTGGAAGTGGATAACGACTTACGCAGAGTGTCAATTATAAGTGCCATATCGATGAAAAATTATCCCAGGTGCGAAACACACTTGGGAATTTTAATGGCCCTCCTTTGTTAAACTACTCATCTAAACGAACTATGCGATCCCGACGCCCGCAGTATGGGCACCTGCCTATGGTGGTCATACGATTACTAAAACTAATGCCAGTATCCTTTACCAGGGGCTGTGATGTTCTCTAAATAGCTTTTTCCTCATTTATGGTACGGACTTCCAGCATTAATCATAAATGCGCGGTAAACCTGCTCTACCAATACCAACCGCATGAGCTGGTGGGGAAGTGTAAAGCGGCCAAAAGAAATGTGGGCATTAGCTCGCTTGATCACCTCTGGACTCAACCCAAGCGACCCGCCAATCACAAATGTGAGATCAGAATGACCGTACGTTGCCAACCGATCGATCTCCTGCGCAAACTCCTCTGACGAGTACTCCTTACCCAAGATCTCCAAACTATAGACATACTCACGATCTTTAATCTTACTAAGGATTCTTTGCCCTTCTTTTTCTTTAACATCAGCTACCTCTGCGTTACTTAGCGTTTCAGGAGCCTTCTCATCGGGAACTTCAACAATCGTGAATTTACAAAATTTCGTTAATCTTTTTGCATATTCGGCGATCCCTTGCTTAAAATACTTCTCTTTGAGTTTTCCCACCACTACAAATTTGATGTTCATAAAATCCATCCTTTACACAAGTTATTCACAAAGTTATCCACAGGTTGATAACTGTAATTTCTACATATAGGTTTCGAAAAACACTTAACACAACATAAGCCATTCACAATTTGTCAACATATAATTTAGTTATCCACTGTTTTCAACAGTAACACATGTTCGTATCCACAAGCTGCAAACCCTGCTATTTAGGCGTTTGTACTAACCATATTTTTGTGAAACAAATTTAATCCACAAGATCCACACCTTCCTGTGGATAACTTTTCAACACTTTTTCTTGCTGATTATACCTAGTTTCCAGTTACCTGCTTAGAAAGTCATTTGAGTTATTCACAAAGTTATCCACAGTTTTCCACACACGTTTTTCACAGTTAAAACTTCAACTGAACAATCTTAACCCTTAAACGCGGGTATTGTTCGTCTTTATTCTTTTGAAATCCTTTACTTCCTTAAGAAATTCTTTAGAATATTTAAAATAATTCGGAATCACATTTCTGCCAAAAAATAAAGGTCTTTCCCTAATCTATTTAAAACTTATCGTCAAACTTAGACTACGGTAACTGTTATGCATTTTCTGTGTATAATTCTACACTAACTTTCCGAAATAAAAAACAACGCAAAGATACGAACTGTTCTATTTGACAATCGACGTTACTTTCTCATCGTCCTAATCCATGAATGGTCAGATTTCTTTTTGCGCAGTGATGTCCGGGATCTCACCAGTAAAAAGACTGTCCTAAACAATCATCTCGGTCCACAAAAAAAGATGAAAATCCTGTTAGCCAGAATTTTCATCTTTCGTTATTCTTTTATTGAATATTATTTCGCTTGTGAATTTAGTGTGCTGGTTGTTTCTGTCAGATGGATTGTCGCTGTCTTGTAGGAGCCATTGTGATACCAGCCAATTGAGACCTTGTCGCCCACTTTAAGCTTGTACAGCTTATCACGTAAGGTTGCGACACTTGTAATCTTAGTCCCATCAAGTTTGGTAATAACATCATACTGCTTCAAGCCCGCTTTACGTGCAGGAGAGCCGGCATATGTCTTGTAAATAACTGCGCCTTCCGTTACCTTTGAAGGTAGCTTTAGCACTGATTTTTGTTGACTAGCAACAATATCAGTCAAATCAATCAAAGATGCACCTAATGCTGGACGAACAATTTTACCTTTTGAAATCAACTGGTTAATGATCGTGACCACTTCATTAGAAGGAATTGCGAAGCCCATTCCTTCAACACTAGTCCCGGAAGAGCTGCTCGAAAGCTTCATGGAATTAATCCCAATAACCTGCCCAGCTAAGTTAATCAATGGACCACCAGAGTTCCCCGAGTTAATCGCTGCATCTGTCTGGATAACTGTTGCTTCACCCGTTTCCTGACCAGCTTCATTTGTCGTTGAAACTGTCCGCTTCTTAGCAGAAATAATCCCTTGTGTCAGTGACGTTGCGTAATCTGAACCTAACGGTGACCCAATTGCCAGTGCTGTTTCGCCAACCTTAATATTGTTGGAATCTCCAAAACTTGCAACTGTGGTGACCACTGAAGAATTAATTTTCAAAACGGCTAAATCGGTAACTGAATCTTTACCAACAACTTTAGCAGAAACCTTTTTACCATTGCTCATGATAATTTCAACGGCATTAGAACCAGAAATAACGTGATTATTGGTAACAACGTAAGCTGCATTGCCACTCTTTTTGTAGATCACACCAGAACCTTCCGCGTATGTTTCTAGCTTATTAGAATTTGAACTGGAACTTGAGGAAGACTCACCGAAGATTGAACCATATAAGCTGTTACTTGAATTTGAGCTTTCTTTCTTCAGGTTAATGACCGTCACAACCGCATTTTTAATGCTGCTGTAGGCTTTTTCAGATTGATTGCTGACATTAACCTTCACGTTGCTGACCTTCGTTGAACCTGAACTGTTGGAACCACTTGGTACTGCAGTTGAGGATTCTGACTGCCGATTACTAATGTAATTAGCTGTTCCAAAGGCAATTCCCCCACTGATTAAACCAGCAACAAGTGCTGTAAGAAATACTGTCCATAATCCCTTGTTTTTAAACATAGCTATATGCGATCAAATGATCGCGCCGACCCCCTTTACCTTATTATTGTAACCATTTTCAGGATAACAGTAAAATGTGATGAAAATATGAATGATTTTAATAATTTTTACTAAATTGCCGTTAACCCGGTTGCTTTTCCGTGATCCGTATCGAATAGTTGGAAATCATGACCAACCGCTAGATCTTTGTTCTTCATCATCGAAGCCACCGTTAAATGGGCAAGTTCCTTCATATTATTATGCAAGCTAAGGTGACCGAGAAAAATTTTCTTCGTATGATATCCCATGACATCCATTAAGGCATTGGCGCCATCCTCATTGGACAAATGCCCATGATCACTCAAAATACGCTGCTTGAGCGGCCACGGGTACCCACCCATTCGTAACATTTCAACATCATGGTTAACTTCAAATAGATAGGCATCGGCATTCTCAATTTGCCCTTCAACCCGTTCTGAAACGTAACCGGTATCCGTCAAAATCACAAACGTTTTACCATTATGATGAAATTCATAAAATTGAGGCTCTGCCGCATCATGAGAAACTGCAAAACTCTCCACATCAATGTCGCCAAATGATTTTGTTTTGCCCGCTTCAAAAATATTTTTCTTTTCTTCAGGGATTGGCCCAATTTTAGGAGTAATAGCATTCCATGTCCCTTGATTGGCGTAAACGTCTAGATTATAGCGCCGTGCCAACACGCCAGCACCTTTAATGTGATCAGTATGTTCATGGGTAAGAAAGAGTGAATCAACATCCGCGAGATCCCGACCAATACTATTCATTAAACCCTCAATTTTTTTGCCACTCAATCCCGCATCCACTAACATCTTGTGTTGGGGCGTTTCAATGTAGGTCACGTTCCCGGTACTCCCGCTCGCTAAAACACTGATTTTCATATCATCATCACTCATGAATTTCCTTACTCCTTACTAAAATGAACTTAAATTAAGTATTTACTGAACTTCAGATGAAGTTGAGCTAGAAGCTAACGTGCTGCTACTGCTGCTACTTGATGAAGTGCTGCTTGAGCTGGTTATCGTTGATGTGGTGCTGGCACTCGTCTCCGTACTACTACTGTTACTGTAACTGCTCCGATTGGTGGTGGAACGAATACTAGAGGCAGTACTTGATTCAACGGCCTGTTTTGAACTGGAAACCGCTGCATCTAGCAAACTGCTGTCATCTTCAGAATTCGTGGTGTTGCTGCTAGCATCACTGCTCGAAGACTTCACTTGCGTATTATACTTCATAATCACCCCTGTAAAGGCATTAATCCGGTAATACTGCAGAGCTGCACTTCCCTTACCATGAACCGCAATATACCAGGTCGGTACGTAAACGGAGCCGCGCTGGATACTTAATAGACGGGAATAGCCTAAATGCGCCCACTTAATGACCGACTCATTCGGCACCTCATTATACTGGTAAAGCCAGATAATTGCACGTTCTTGGCTTATGGTATCCTGCTTTTCTCGAAGCGGTTTGGCATTCGTTAGATATCCCTGTGTATAGCCAACGACCTGATCAGAACTATTAACCTTAAAGCGAATTTGCCCTGATTTGGAATAAATACGCTTGCCGGCATATTTTTGCGTGTAAATAATCTGACTATCCGTCGAAATATCTGCGTCATATTCATAATACTTACCATTTGCAATCTGATTATAATCTTTAACAACCGCGTTCAATGTTCGTTCTGGATGCTTGGTATTTAAAGTAATGGGTGTGTTGAAAGTACTAATGATTTCGCCACTTACCATTTTTGCAGACTGTCCCGTTAAGCGCTGCATCTTTTTCTTCAATTGCTTGTTTCCCGACGTTTGCGTAGAAATATAATACCCCTGTCCCTTCTTAGTCGAAGGTTTAGAAAATGTAATCGAATCATCGCGCATTTCCTTTAAAATGGTGGCATTATGATTGGCACCCTGGGTCGTGGAATGAACATCTGAATCATTTTGGAAAAAGGAGATCACTAAGAAAATGTCCAAAGCCGCAAAGGCTACCAAAAAGATTAATTCAATTCTTTTGAAATCCATGCGTCTTCATCTCCTTAAGGCTGTGATTCAAGTAATGTCTGATAGGTTTGCCACTTATTCTTATAATTTATATACCAAGTTGGGGTTAAGTTAACCACCAAATCGCTAGCTGGATCGGTCTTCCACTGGTAGCCAATTTCAATTCCCTTAACTTCACTTAACTTATAGCCTATAGCTTGTAAGTTTTGTAGAACCGTCTGGGTTGACGGTAACGTTGTTTGCCGCTTACCAGTTGGCACCGGAATTTGAAGGCTGTACAGTGAGAAATTAATTTGTTTCGTCCGCGGACCTGTAAGTTCAACTTGAACCGTCCCATAGTTGGTCTGGTTAAAAATTGGGAATCCTTCAACATGACTGCGATAAACGACCGCATTGTTTTTAGAATTGTAATTGTAGTAACGCATATTATCCAGTGAAACTTCCAATTGTTTTAAAACGGTAAAACTCTGTGACAGGGCTTTGCTAGCTGACTCATGGTAAGATTGCTGTCCCGAGGCATCTTCATAAGACACGGTCCCCTGTTTGTTATTCACGCTCATCCGTTTGTTACTATCCGTATAAATTGTCTTATTCCCTTGTTCCTTGCTGGCGACCGAAGAGGCATTGTCGCTATCCATCAGCGTTGAAACAAAGTACGCTGCGGTTTGTTTGTTAACCAGGTAGCTATATCCAGGAACTTTTACCGGTGTTTGATAATCCGTGATCAGTTGATGATTAAATAGTGTTTCGGCAACCGCCATCTTACTAATATTTTTGCCGCTTAACAATTCCCGAATCCGCACAAGATCTTGATTCGTGGTCCGGACTTTATAAACAGCATAATTTTCATCGTTTAAAAGGTATACTTCATTGCGTTTGGTAACCGAGAAGACGATGCGGGAGATTTTTCCACTAATATGCAAATCCTGTTTGAATGCATCATTAAAAATGCCAGCCGTAACCGTGTCTGGATACTTCAGCATTACGGTTTCGTTTTGATCCACAATTGCCTGGTAGGCTTTTTGATCATTGACCGATTGCCGGCTAGCACGTAATAAATGCCACTTTTCAATCGCTGTTCGGAGGGAATCTGTCAGACTAACATTGGTATTATTAAGCAAATTTGTATTGGTACTGGACTGGCGATAGATCACCTGCGTGGGTAAATAAATGTCGCCAACTGATTTTTTAGACTGCTCATTTTGGATCACACTAGTTGAGTTGCGTCCCGACTGCTGCTGTTTGGTCCGCTCGTAACGCGCCGGGTTTGTCCAGATATACCAGGACAAGACCACACTTAAGAGAACCACAAAAATGAGTCCCAGATGAATTAAGATTCGACTCGTTCGCATTCCTCTCATTCCCACTGATCCTCCTCATCTAAGGGTTCATAAGGTAAGGAAATATAGAAAATTGACCCTTTACCTTCTTTGCTATCTACCCAAATTCGGCCGCCGTGCATTGAAATAATTTCTTTTGAAATTGCCAATCCGAGGCCCGTACCACCTTGAGCACGTGAGCGCGCTTTATCAACCCGATAGAACCGATCGAAAACATGGGTTAAGTCCTTCTTAGGAATTCCTAATCCCTGGTCAGAAACACTCAAAATCACGTGATTATGTGTCTCCAGCAACCGACAGGTAATCTGCCCACCATCTGGAGAGTACTTGATCGCATTATTCATTAGGTTATCTAAAACTTGCTGGAATTTATCTGTATCAACTTCAACCCACAAATCGCGGCGGGTAAATTCTCGTTTAATGGAATAGATTTTATCAGGATTATCGTCTGTTTTCAAAATCATGTCAAAACGGTCTAAAACATGATTAAAAAGTTCATTCAAGTTCACAAGCTCCAAATCGAGTTTGGCTGTGCCAGAATCCATACGTGAAAGGCTCAGCAAATCATTGATCATTCGAATCATCCGATCCGTTTCATCTTGCGTAACCTTCAAAAACTGAGGGGCCACCTTAGGATCCTTCCAGGCCCCGTCTGTCAAAGCCTCAATGTAACTTTTCAAACTAGTCAATGGCGTCCGCAATTCATGAGAAACGTTGGAAACAAATTGTTTACGATCCTGATCGATCTTTTGCTGCTCGGTAACATCATGCAAAACGCAAACTAAGCCGCTGATAAAGCCCGATTCCCGCTGTATTAAAGCAAATGAAGCATGCAAAATTAGATCCTGCGTTTTGGTTGAAAAATCGAGAACAATATCGTCTTGATTTTCTAATAACTCGCGAAGGGTGTATGTGTTGCGAATATTCAGCACATCTAAAATGGATTTTCCCGCTGTGTGTTCTGCATCAGCACTCAAAAAATCCAACGCCATGTCGTTCACAATGGTGATGCGTCCCCGCCGATCGGTCGCAATAACGCCATCGGTCATGTGAGATAAAACACTATCCAATCGGCGTTGCTCAGATTCAGTCGATTCCTGAGCCTCTTCAACCCGCACTGACAAGTTATTGACAGCTGAAGCCAATTGTCCCAGCTCATCTTTTCCATATACGTGCACATGCCCGGAATAATCTCCCCGGGCAATACGCATCGTCTGTTTTTTCATTTCTTCAATTGGTCGGGTGATTGCCCGCGAAATAATAATTGCCAGCAGGAGGCCAACGACAATCGCAAAGGAGGCCGCCACAAAGAAAATTAAGGTGATTTCATTGACGTTTTCATAAACGCTTTCCAAATTGGCCCGAATATACAGCGCCCCGACCACTGTATTCGTATTCCCGCTGGTGCTAATTAAAGGGATGATTGAAATATAGTAGCGATTATGGTTTTGCTGATCATACGTCACCTCTTGGTAAGAACGTGAGTTATAAATCACATTCTTAATTGCCCGGTCGGTTGTTTTTTGCCCCACGGAAGATTGTTCATTTAAGTCACTTGAAGCACGTACCGTTCCCTTACTATCAATCACTCGAATTTCTGTGATATTCGTATTGTTGACATCGGAAATGATTTGTTGAATTTGTTTGTTTGCTGAACTGGTGTTACTTTTCCCTAATTGATCAGAAATAGCATTATCAACGTAGGTCCCCAGTTGAACTTGGCTTTTAAATTGATTTAAGTTCTGTTGTTCCAACTGACGTACAAAAATAACCCCGACAATTTCCAATGTTATCATTAATAACAAGGCGAATACCAAGGCTATTTTAAAGTTTATCGATTGATAGAAACGGGTCTTTTTGTTCATAACCAAATATGGCTCCCATTATTTTTCATTTTCTGGATTCCGTAAATAATAACCCACACCACGGCGCGTAACCAGATAAACTGGATTACTTGGGTTTTCCTCAATTTTTTCCCGCAGACGCCGGACAGTCACATCGACCGTACGAACATCCCCGAAGTAGTCGTAGCCCCATACCGTTTGCAACAAGTGCTCCCGTGTCATAACCTGACCCATATGCTGTGCCAGGTAATACAGTAATTCAAATTCGCGGTGCGTTAAGTCGAGCTGTTCACCATGCCGAGAAACAGCATAGGCATCTGGATTAATGTCCAAATCACCGACTTTAATATCATTGCTTTCCTGTTCTGAACTTACGAGCTGATCCTGCCGACGTAAATTGGCTTTCACACGGGCGATTAATTCCCGGTTTGAGAACGGTTTGGTGACATAATCATCAGCACCGAGTTCTAGACCAACGACCTTATCTAGTTCAGAGTCTTTAGCTGTCACCATAATGATCGGAATACTGTGCTTGGCACGGACGCGACGGGCAACTTCAAGCCCATCAATTTTAGGCAGCATAAGATCTAACAAGATCAAGTCAGGATGTTCATCTTCGACCTTTTCAAGGGCTTCTTCCCCATCATAGGCTGTAATGACTTCATAACCTTCTTTAGTTAAATTGAATTTTTCGATGTCTGAAATCGGCTTTTCATCATCCACAATTAAAATCTTTTGCATAAAACTTAGTTCCTCCTTAACAGAGTCGTTTTTAAATAGCTAATTTTGGGTAAATAATTTAGAAAACATTGCGTTTCTATTATACCACATGAGTTTTAGCGGTTACACTAACGCTAGCGTAGACAAATTTCACAATAGCTACATCACTTTAATTTAAAATTTGATTTTCCGCTTGCTGCAGTTACGCAGCCTTTCATAATAGCAGATTTACGTCAGCTTATCAATTATCCGGTATCTTCTTCAATTCACTTACACTTTCAAATTAAAAATCGTGGGTCGACTAATATCAACCGAACCCATTTTAAAGATCTTTTGCCTTTCTATTTTTTAAAGTTAAAATAAGGTTATAAATTTGTGATATAAGCATTAAAAATTAATTGCAATCATTTTCCTGTAAGTATACTATTAACTGCAATAGGTGCGTTAATCATCTTTTTGATGTTCATTATAACTGGGACATATTCTAATAACTTTAGGGGGAAGCCTATGAAAAAAAGTAATCTACTTCAATTATTGAAGGGCTTAACACTTAGTAAAACCCAGATCATTTTTGCCAGCGTTTTATCAATTGCTTCAGCAGCCATCCTTTTATACATGCCATTACAGGCCAAACGGTTAATTGATAACTTTGCAACCGAGTTCGATTTAACTCACATTTTGGCTATCGGGGTTACCTTAATTGTTCAGGCAATTTTGTCTGCCTTTTCTTTTTACCTGCTAACGCGACTTGCAGAGCGGACCGTTAAGGAAATCCGTCAAAAAGTCAGCAGCCATCTTTTAAATGCTAAACAAGAGGTACTTGGTAAGGATCTCTCTGGGGATTTAGCCAGCAGTGTGGTCACGAACACTGAAACGATTAACCGACTTTTGTCAGGACTTCTCCCAAACGTAGTTAGTGGCTTAACGTCCGTCGTCGGTGCCTTATTTTTTCTTTGTATCATGAGTTGGCAATTAACATTAGTCGTATTTTGCGCCCTCATTTTTTTAATGGTGCTCATTTCTCCCATTTCAAATGTAACTAATCAGACTTATGAGGCCAGCCAAGCCAAATCAAATGGCTTGGTTGGCCAACTCTCCAACTATTTTTCAGAAATTAAACTCTTGAAAAGTTCCAACGCACAACAAGAAACAGCCGAAAAAATTAATCACGAAGTTACCGATCTCTATCTTTTTGGTATTCGAATCGCAAAAATCAATTCAATTATGGACCCGCTGGTGACAACGGTAATTATGGCAACCATTTTGATCATCTTTGGTTTTGGCGGGTACTTAGTTTCGGTTAAAACAATTACAATCGGTACTTTAATTTCTTTTTTGCTATTTGTTTTCCAGATCATCACGCCGTTTGCCAATGTTGGAAACGTCATAAACGATTTTCAAGCCAGCAACGGAGCCGCTAAACACCTTAATGACTTATTAGCTCTCCAGGTAGAAGATTATAGTGGTGCGGCCAATTTCACCTTAAAAGATACTTCAATTGTCTTTCAGAACGTTGGTTTTTCATATAATCCAACTAAAGAAACACTGAGGGATTTGAATTTAAGATTTGAAAATAATCAGTTAACGGCGTTAGTGGGTCCCAGTGGCGGCGGAAAATCAACTATCATCTCTCTTTTGGAACGTTTTTATGAGCCAACCACCGGTAAAGTTCTTCTTGGTGATCGCAACGTCCAGGAGTTAAATTTAAAAACTTGGCGAGCTAAAATTGGTTATGTTCCCCAACAAACAAGTGTCATTGGGCGAACTCTGCGTGAGAGCTTGCTATTTGGCTTAAAAGGCCAGAAGATTACGGAGGAAGAAATTCAGGCTGCTTTAAAACAAGCTTATTTGCTCGATTTTATTCAGAATTTACCTGCCGGTTTGGATACGCCAGTAACAGAAAATAGCGGTAATCTTTCTGGAGGTCAGGTACAGCGTTTAATGTTAGCACGGGCACTTCTACGCAAGCCCGAATTATTGATTTTAGATGAATTCACCTCTGCGCTTGATAGTGAATCAGAGAAGTTTATCAAACAGTCCATTAATCATTTGCGTGATCAAATGGGAATCGTCATTGTTGCTCATCGTCTTTCGACCATTAAAGATGCCGACCAAATTTATTTTATTAAGGATGGTACCGTTGCCGGTTTGGGAACTCACGAAGAACTGATTGCCTGCCTACCGCTTTATCAAAAGTACGTCGAAGATCAGCAATTATAAATCAGCAAATACTTAACTCACAGAAGGTTGCCAAGAATTCTTTTCGTTCTGTGGGTTATTTTTGCGCCTACGAATCAGTTGTCACACAATGAAACAGCTGTCGTAAAAATCAGCACTACATTTCAAATAGCTCGGCCAGATTGACGCAAAAAAATTTATAAGACGGGTTGTCAATGCTGAAAATATATGATAATATATTTAAGTCGGTTAATGATATGGGTGGTTAGCTCAGCTGGCAGAGCAACGGACTCTTAATCCGTGGGTCCAGGGTTCGATCCCCTGACCACCCATAAATACCAATTAATCAGTAATCATGCAGCTTTATGCCGTGATTGCTGATTTTTTTGGGTCTCTGTCAAATTGTATTGGTGGAGATTTTTGAAAAGCATGTTCACTTCGGTGAATGTGCTTTTTTTGTTTACGCATAAATTAAACTGATACGAATGAAAAAGTTATGAATATTTTGAAAACCAAAACAGCTACGCTTTAACACCTTAATTTTACGATTTAGTCCTTCAATAGGACCGTTGGAATACGGATAACGACAACTATTGAGAACAGCAGGACCATTCTTTATTAAAGTTGAGATAGTAATATCCATTTGGTTGCCAGCCGCCTTGTAGTTGGCAATCAAGGTTTTAAATCCAACCGCATCTTTTTGTTGAATGGCTGTTAGAATTCCTTGATAGGTTTGATACACAGTTTTAAATTCTGGAAATTCATCTAAGGCTAGGTCAATGGCGTTCTGTTGGGTCATGTATTCGTTGATACCGTGTAAATAGATAAGTTTAGTATCATTGACCTTTTCTTCTGCCAAATGGAACAAACGCCATTGAGATTTTAGAATGCGATAAACTCGGGAATGCTTATCTTGAAAAGTATGGATCACACGTGTACGTTCGTTATCCAGTGCCCGACCGGCAAGTTGAATAATGTGGAAACGGTCAATGATGGTTATTGCCTTAGGAAATAACCGATGAATAAAGCCAGCATACTCAGCATTCATATCAACGGTGATTGTTTGAACTTTCATACGTTCTTGAACTGAATAGCGAGCTTCAAAGTAATCAATGATATCCTTACTAAGGCGATCCTTAAGAATCACAATGCGGCGATGACTAACGGCATCGCAACAGTTAAAGGACATTAGATGATTACAGGAACGGAATTCATCAAAACAAAGATTTTGGGGGAGTGTTTTAACACGATAAGCTAAGTGAATATTCGCATTTAAAATGCGTTGAACACTACTTGGTGAAATCCCACAAATCTTAGCGATTTCTTTACTGGTCAGCATATCCCGAGCCAGAACAATTACTTGATGTTTCACATTATGCGTAAAAGTTTCATTACGTTTAACGAGGTTAGTTTGAGCACCACAGGTTTTTAAACACCGTTTACATTGATATCTTTGTCGTTTTAGCTGCATCTCATAACGTCCACCTGATAAGGTTCCCAATCTTAGATGGCCAATGTGAGTTCCATTTTTGATTAGAGATTTATGGCCACAATGAGGACATTTTAAAAGTTGATAGGAAAGGATAGCGTGAACGACATGAACGTGTTGCCCATTGGGATAATGTTCCTTAGTAATCTCAGTTACAGTTAAATTAGGGTCTGTTATTTCGAATAGGCTTAGGATAGAATTAGTTAGGGACATTTGTTTTTCCTCTTTTCGATTTTATTAGGCGATTAAATCGTAACACAAAGAGGGCAAATGTCCTTTTTTTTTTCAAAATAAAAACTGGTATCAGTTATTCACCAATACCAGAAAGTGTAGACCCTTAATAATCGTAAAAATGCAATTAAGTCATATCAGAAGAATATCTTCTTCAAGAATCAAATTTTTTCTTCTTTTTTCATCGAGCTATTAAACGATATTCAAATTTGTTTGAGATGCCAACTATTGCGTGATAAACTTACATCAATAATTTATTGGTAGCCTTTTCACATACGGTGATACATCAACAAAGGTGTTATGAGACAGCAAATGATTGGAGGATATGCATTGTCAGAATATAATAATATTAATAATTTGGGCTTATTGAATGCCCTCAGTCGAATAATCAATTCTGGTAACAAAGATAGTAACTATTCCATTGCAACTTACATTATTCATAATATGCATCGCATTAAAAATCTTTCTATAAATGATATTGTAGATGAAGCTTACTCTTCCCGATCAGCCGTACGGCGGTTTGCAGAATATCTAGGATATGAAAATTATTCTGATTTAAAAGAATCAATTAATAAGCTCATCTATCCAAGTGATCTAAGGCACAGAAATATAGATACATTAGAAAATCATCGTAATAAATTAGATAAATTAATTGATAATATGATAGATGACATCAACGTAGTTTGGTCAGAAAACGTTCTTCAAGAATGTGTTGAACTGATACACAGTCATGCTCAGGTACTTTTAATTGGTGCCAACAACACGTCTGGTGATCTAATTCGTTTTCAGCAAGAACTTATTTTCGCCAACAAAATAGTTAGTGTTATTTCTGGTCCATATACAAACAACCAGCTTTCTCAGGAGAAAGATGATAATCGTCTAATTGTGACCGTTTCAGCCTCAGGAAAATTTGCCGAAATAGCTAACGACTGGATTAGAAAACTATCTGGAAATAAAATTTTAATAACCGCGGATCGCGCTGATTTTTTTAAAAAAACGTATAATCAAATATTATATATAAGTCAAACCTCTTTTACAGAGGACTACCTGGGAATATATGGAAAGTATGGAATAACATATATACTTGACTTGATTTCTACTTCATATCTATTTCAATACGCCCAACAGTAAATTATTTTAATAAAGGTCATGGTTCAAAATCTGAATCATGGTCTTTTTTTTTTGCAATAGAATAAAAATGAAAGCGATAACAAAATAAGGAGGAACGTTAATGCGTCACTATAACGATATATTCAAAAAAACCGATTTTCTTTGGGGATCCGCCACGGCGGCTTATCAATGTGAAGGTGCCTGGAATGAAGATGGTAAGGGGTTAAGTGAATGGGATTGGTTTAATCATACAAGCAAAAAAAATATCAATAATACAGACGGTGATATAGCTGCAGATTTTTATCACCATTACAAACAAGATATAGATCAACTTGTAATTGGACATCAAAATACGTACAGAATGTCCATTTCATGGAGTCGAATTATGCCCGATGGAATTGGAAAGATAAATACTAAAGGACTACATTTTTACGACAAAGTCATTGATTATTACATTAGCAAGGGGGTCGAACCCAATATTTCCCTTTTTCATTATGATCTCCCACTAACACTTTCTGAACAAGGAGGGTGGTTAAATTTAAAATTAAGCGATTACTTTGCAAATTATGCAAGAATCTGTTTTAAACATTTCGGTGATCGTGTAAAGCTATGGGCAACGATTAATGAACCACATTATTACAGTTATTGCACGAATATTGTTGGGAATTACCCCCCTTCGCGTCATCTTGATTTTCAAAGTTATTTTCAATATCAATATAACCTAATGTTAGCCAGTGCCAAAGCCGTTTCTGAATTCAGAAAACTTCATATTGACGGAAAAATTGGCGTTGTTCATGATAACGGAAATATTGAACTGGCAAACAATACTAAAGAAAAATCAAAGGTTCGTGAAATCGCAGATTTATTCTACAACCGAATGATTCTATGTCCTGCATTACTTGGTGAGTTACCTAAAGAAATGGAATCTGTCATGAAACTTTTTAATGTTGATCTTTATCGAGAAAAAAATGATCAAGAAATCATAAAATCTGGCAAAGTAGATTTTCTTGGCTTAAATTTATACAATCGTCAACTTGTTACCGACTGGCACAAGGGTGAAACTAATGTTTTTCATAATAATAAAGGGGAAAAGAGTGCTACAAGGGAAGGTATTAGAATTAAGCATCTTTTTGAAACTGCCTATGACAAAAATATCAAACGAAATCCATGGGGAAGAGAAGAAAATCCCCGTGTTATGTACACAGCTTTAAAAGAAATTGATAAACGTTATCAACACCCAATGATCATGATTACTGAAAATGGAGTGGGCGAATATGAAACTCCTGATAAAAATGGATTTGTTGAGGACGACGAAAGAATTAGAATCACCAACAAATTTTTAAAGTACATGTTAAAAGCTAAATCTGAAGGTGTCAACGTACGTGGATATTACCATTGGTCAACGATGGACCTTTACAGTTGGATCAACGGCTACGAAAAGAGATATGGCCTTGTTCGTGTCGACTTTGATAATAACTTAAAACGCATTCCTAAGAAAAGTTTCTCATGGTATAGAAACTTTATTGAAACATACGAAAAGGAGTAAAAATTATGTCTAAAGAAAATTGGAACTTCAATAAAATATCAAAGCAATTATTAGCTAATATAGGTGGTGTATCTAATATTAATGATATATATCATTGTGCTACTCGTTTAAGGATTGTTGTTAAAGATACTTCTTTAGTAAATGAAAATAATATTAAAAAGATTGACGGCATACTCGGTGTCATGATTAAAGGTAACGAAGTTCAAAATGTCATAGGCCAACAAGTAGATGAATATTATAACGGTGTTATATCGAAAATAAATTTCAAAAAAAATGATAGTACCAAGAACAATATGAATCAATCTAAAAGTGACTCTGCATTTACAAACAAAAAATTATCTATTAAAAATATTCTATCCATTATACTTGATTTTATTAGTGGTGTTGTCTTACCAGTTATGCCAGTATTTGTTGGTGCCGGATTCTTGATGGCTCTATTAAATTTAGCTAAAACCTTTTTTAACTTAAACCCAAATGGTGGAACTGCCACAGTTCTCAGTGCTATTTCCTCGTCGGGTTTCTTCTTTCTTCCTGTTTTTGTTGGTTTTTATGCCGCTAACAAGATGAAAATTCCTGGCGCAATGGGGGCATTTCTTGGAGCTATTTTAACCTCTTCAACTATTAATAGCGTAACCGGCTTGAGCTTTTTAGGATTACATGTAGCTAAAACCCAGTATAACGGTACAGTTCTTCCGGCAATACTTGGAGTCATTGTTTTGGCTTTCTTATATCGCGCACTCAATCATTATTTACCAAAAGAAATTACTTACTTTTTTACTCCACTAATTTCCATTGTAATTACAATTCCCATAGTGATCCTGGTTATCGGACCAATTAGTAACACAATTAGTAACGCTTTGGCTGCTGGATTTGCCTTGCTAAGCGCCAAGGCAAACTGGCTCGCGTTTGCATTGTATAGTGCACTCAATCCAATTTTAGTCATGTTTGGTATAGACAAAGGATTTATCCCGATTGTTATTAACAACATGTCCAAGATGGGATATGATACTTTAATTTATCCAGCAGCTATGACTAGCAATCCGGCAATGGGTGCTGCTGCTTTAGCCGTTGCGCTGCAAAGTCATAAATTAAAGACTCGCGGAGAAGGATTCTCTGCTGGAATTACGGGCATACTTGGCATTACCGAACCTTCTATCTTTGGATTCTTATTACCGTATAGACGAGCATTATTTGGTGCTATTGGTGGACTTGTTGGTGGAATCTTTCAAGTTAAACAAGGGGCGTTGATGTCCCCTGGTCTCATTTCCTTAGTTAGTTATTTTGTTGGAAAAAATCCAACAGCAAATTTCACTTTCGCAGTAATTGCGCTTATAGTTTCCGTTATTTCAGGTTTTACAATTACAACGATTTTAATTCGTACAGATACGAATCGTATGGAGAATAATCTCTTTATAGCAGACCGATCAAATAATAGCACTTTAATTACTAGTCAAAATGCTGGTAAATCAGCCACTCAAGAACAGTTATATGCTCCAACATCAGGCACTTTAAATCCTCTTTCTAAAGTAAGTGACGACTTAATTGCGGACAAAACACTGGGGGATGGTTTTGCTATTGAACCAAGTACTGATCAAATTTTATCGCCTGTCGGTGGCACAATTTCTACAATTTTCCCTACTAAACATGCGATCGGAATCACGACACCTACAGGCTTAGAAGTATTATTACATTTGGGAATTGATACAGTTAACTTAGCCGGTGCCCCATTTACTTTGACGATTCATAATGGTGATAAAGTTAACGCAGGAGACAATGTTGCCAAGATGGATTTGCAACAAATAAAGAAAGCTGGTAAGCAAACTACAGTCATAGTTCTTATTACAAATATGAATAAGGTCAAAAGCATTCAACCTATCATTTCAAGAAATGTAAGTAAAAATGAAAAAATTGCAATGGTAAATCTTACCTGAGGCTTAACCGAATTACTAATAGACAAAAAAATAGACCCGAAAACTAATTTTCGAGTCTATTTTTTAATGTACCCATTTTAATCCCGGTGCAGCAGCACACTAATAATGCTAATGATACCAATGGAGGCACTTGGGAAGGCAAAAATCTTCTGATCTAGGTCATTTGCTGTTAAATGACCTTCAATTATAAATGTAATTAAGTTAATTAACTCGGGAGCATCTTCTCCATAAATGCTAGCACCAACTAAATAATTATCTTGATCAAATACGAGTTTCATTTCTGCTTCAACTTCGTTTTTATATTGGAAAAGCAACTGTTTCCCATAAGGGACCGCTTGTACATGATAGCCGTCGGAACCATTGGCTTCTTCTGGCGATACACCTACTTGCGCTATCCGTGGCAAACCGTACACGACCATTGGCACAACCGGATACTGGATCTCTGCCGAACTTCCTAAAAGCTGCTGTGCGATGTAATTCGATTCAAACGTAGCCGTTGGTGTCAAACGAGGAATCTGCTTATCAATGACGTCGCCGCTGGCATAGATATTTTTAACAGATGTCCTTAAGTGTGAATCGACGACAATTCCGCTGCGATTAAAGTCTACACCAACTTCTTCTAAGCCTAGCTTCTCTGTATTTGCCACCCGTCCCGTCGCATCAATCACGTAATCAGTCACGAATTCGTGACCTTTATTTGTGACCACTTTATAGTGATCAGCTTCTTTTTGAACTTCAGAAACTGCTTCATTAAAGTTAAAGTGAACACCCTTTTGTTTCAACTTATCTACGAGCTTCATCACATATTGCAGATCAAATGCGGCTAACGCACGGTCAGCAAATTCAACGACTTCAACCTCGGATCCAAGTTCACTTGCCATAGTCGCAAACTCTAACGAAATTACACCTGCACCAATGAAGGTCATCCGTTTAGGCATTTGTGGAAGATCTAGGAAATCTTGATTATCATGTAAATATTCTTTTCCTGGGATGTTCAGTTTAGCTGCCCGCTGCCCAGTCCCAAGCACGATTGTTTCTGCATGGAGGTGCTGATCATTAACTGCAACCGTATGTGCGTCCGTTAACTTACCTTCACCCATATAGACGGCGATGCCTAATTGTTTGAATAAAGCCGTCATTTGTAGTGCCAACGGATCAATTGCTTGATGTTTATATGCCATCAATTGTGGCCAATCAATTTTTGGTGCTTCAGAAACGCTAATTCCTTTGTATTGGTTCAGCCGATCAGCTAATTCAAAGGGGCCGTCTAAAAGGATCTTCGGATCACAACCATAGTTTGTACAAGTCCCAGCGATTTTATCTTTTTCAATAATCGCGATTGACTTTCCGGCTTGTCTTAAAGCCACTGCAGCATGCCAATTTGCGTGTCCGCTACCAATAAAAATCACATCATAATTTTCCATAAAGTTACCTCCATTTTGTTTTTTGGTCGTGCACGATTAATATGAGAAATTTAAAAGCAATTTAATCTAAAATTGCTTCCAATTGTTCAACCATTTCATTATTAATCTTCAGAGCTGCTTCATATTTCTTAACATCAAAAGACTGATGACTAACGCAGTCGCTAATTGTCTGATAGATCGCAGTTTCATTAGCTTTAGCCTTTTCTGTTAATCTAATATTTAATTGACGATGATCCTCAGCTGGCTGAATTCTTTGAACCCACCCGGCAGCTTCTAACCGTCTTAGCAAGGGCGTCAGCGTATTACTACTCAAACGCAATTGCTCTCCCAAGCTATGTAAAGTTTGGTTGTCTTGCTGCCACAAGGACAATAAAACCAAATACTGCGCATAGGTGAGCCCAAACGGTTTCAGGGCTTGCTGATAGAACTTCGTAAACAATCGACTCGCATTATAAACAGAAAAACAAAGTTGGTTAGTTAATTTCATTTCTTCATTAATCAATTTCATTCCTCCCTTTTCAATCGTGCACGACCATTATAAAACCTCCCGCACTTTTTTTCAAGGAAAATAAAAAAACTGCCCCTCGTGGGGACAGTTTTTTGAGAACTTTAAAGCTATTTTAGTACCAGCCGTTTGCTTGCCAGAATGCCTTAGCAGCTGACCATAAACCGTAACGTGAAGATACATATGAGTTAGCAACCTTTTCCTGGTTAGCAGCGGAGTAGTCACCGTTTAAGTATGATGAACTTAATTGGTACTTACCAACATATTGACCGTTACGTGCAGAGTATGAACCACCAGATTCTTTGCCAGCAATCCATGCTTTAGCAGATGCTTCACTACCAGTTGCTGTGCTGCTTGTGTTTTGTGTTGTTGTGTTTTGTGTTGTTGTGCTTTGTGAAGTTGTTTGAGTTGTCTTTTGTGTACTTTGACTTGTTGTGTTTGTGTTTTGTGTATTTGAGCTGCTTGCTGCTGGAACTGTATTAACTTCTTTCTTAGTAGCAGCTTTGATTTCACCGTCGCTCTTGATCAATAACTTTTGTCCTACATAGATCAAGTCAACGTTCGAAATTTTGTTAGCTTGAGCTAACTTAGTATAGTTAGTATCTTTGTTAAATTTGAATTCGATTCCTGAAAGGGTGTCGCCGCTCTTAACTGTATAAATTTCATCAGCATGAGAAACAGAAACTAATAATGTAAGACCCGCGAACAATGCAGCTACGAAAGCTACCATAAATTTAGTAATGTTGTTTTTCAATGTCATATCTAACAATCTCCTCGTTTTTTATAAGCTACTGTGTACAATACACTCTAAATGTTGCAGTTATGTTTCAACAAGGTTTATATTCATTGACCTTCAATTGTAATCATGTCATCTTTCTGTAATATATATCAAAAATATAATTGAATTTAAGTGAAGTTAATTTAGCTAAAGCTTTGCAGCACTAAGTTTGCTGCTTATTTTTCAATTTATGTTTTTTGCTGAATTTTTTCGTAGCTTTTTGCTCACAATATTTTTAATCACCCATTTTATTTTCGCTGGCTTTTTGCCTAACTTAGGACGTTTTACTCGGTTTTCGTCGTGTTTATAGGCTATAATCATAGTTCAATTTAACATCAGTAGTTTAAGTTTAAACTAAAAATCACATCTCTAGGATAATTTCTTCTTATATAATTTTCATGATATTATTTCAAATCTTCTATATAATAGGACCAAGTCAATCATTAACAAGGAGTGTTTACATGTTAGCAACTATTACGGTTTTAGTGAGCTTACTTATCGCTGCAGCTCATCTATACTTCTTATATATCGAACTTTTTGCTTCTTATGAAATGGTTAGCAAATTTTTCAACATTCCTTTGAACATTGTCAAAAATTCGATTATGCAAAAATTTATTCAAAACTTAGGCCTCTTTAGCGGCTTTATCGGGTTGGTCCTTCTTTTAACGGTAATTATTGTTCCAAGTGGCCCCATGAAGTATATGCTGATCTTCTTAAACTTGTTTGTGTTCCTCAATGGTATTTATGAAGGCTTTGTATTTTCACGACGTTTTTACTTGTATGAAGCCTTGCCCGGTTTCATCGCACTACTCTTAGCAATTATCATGTAACTACAGATTCAGCGTGCAGTGCAACAAAAAATGAGTGTCTTTTCCATTTTCTCTGGAAAAAGAACACTCATTTTTAATTATCATAAACTAATTCACGTGCCCTGAAAAGCTTGGCATAAAGGAACTGCTAACTGCTTGTACAGAGACGTCTTGCCCAGGAGCCGGAGCAGCAACATATTGCCCATTTCCTATGTAAATCCCAACATGATAGGTTGCACCCGCAGAGCCCCAGAATAATAAATCTCCCGGTTGTGCTTGTGCTACTGATTGCTTAGTTACATGACCTTCTTGAATCACCGTATTGTGGCCTAAGGTTTCACCCGTCGTCCGTGCGTAAACCCACTCAGTAAGTCCTGAACAATCCATTCCTTTCAGTGATTCGCCACCCCAAACGTAGGGAATGTGCTGTTTGGCAAGATTTAAAGCTTCTGCCACGACCGCACGATTTCCAGTTGTACTCGTTGTTTCCATAGTTGTGACCGTTTGCTGATTGCTGACAGTTTGAGCTGCTGTGTACGTTTGATTTCCATCATTCGCATTAGCGCTGACACCAACCGTTCCTAACGACATACCTGCAAGACTCACAGCGACGACAAGTGCATGTTTGAAATTAAATTTGATCATAGACACCCTTTCGTGTTAACTTATTTCTTATTATTATAACAATAAAAATATTAACACGCACTTAATACGACATCGTTTAATTCCATTTACAATTCCATCTCAAAATATTACGAAAGATGACAACTTACTTATTTAATGATGGTCACCTTCACTCAACTTACATGATAACAAATTCTTAACTTCAACTTAACCAAAAAAAGCAGCCCGTTAAGGCCACTTTTACTTATATTCAATTAAATCGTGTTTACTCTGTTCAATAATGATAATGTTCACCAAGAAGATGAGTGCAATGAGCACAGAGGCAACGACAAAGAGGGAAACGAACGACAAAGTGTCAATAATTAAACTCCCCACCAATGGCCCTAACGCTCGTCCAGCCGAAGGAAATGAGCTAGCAAGGCCCTGGTAGCGCCCTTTCATCCCATAGGGTGACAGCAAGTTTGCAATCGCTGGAATTTGTGGAAAAGTAATTGCCTCGCCAATAGTCAAAATGATCATCGCTAGTACAAAGGACCAGTATTGTTTGGCAAATACTAAAATAACAAATGAAGCGATCAGAAAAATCATCCCAAAGTAAACCTGGTGAAACGGATCTTTAAACAACCGTCCGCCCTGCCAACTTAGAAGGCCCTGAACAATTAAAATAAACAGACCGTTTACCGTCCACAAGAAACTATAGTCTTTCAACGGGATATGCAGGCTCAGCATGTATACTGAAATATTGCTGTTCCACTGTTGGTAAAAGATCCAGATCAAAAACAAGCTGATAAACAGGGTATACATCACAACCGTATTAATGTGCGGTAATTTTTCTTGGGTTGATGCCACATTAGCATCCGGATCCATTTGGTGCTGCTGTTTTGGGTGCTCCCGTTTCACATGATAATTGGCCGCCGCAACAACAAAGAAGAGGACATAAAGTGCTGTAGAAACGGCAAACAATGGGGCAACGTTATCTTTAAACAAGATTCCCACCACAGCCGTTCCGATCATCACACCCATATTTTGGACAAAATATAACATGTTAAAAACAAAGCGCCCGTCACGACTATGCACCGTGGTCCCCAAAGCATTGACAAATGCCATAATCCAACCGGTTCCTAGCCCGATTAACACTAACATAATCGGATAGACTGGCCACCCATTTGAAAATACTAAAACGCCCATACTTAGTGCCGTAAACACAATACCGCCAAGTAACAAATAATAGCCATCATACTTATCAAATAGTTGGCCCGCCACAAACGAACCAACGATGCTGGCCACTGAATTTAACATCAAGACAATCCCGACAATCGTCAGCGAATGTCCCAAAATATTATGCATATACACGGTGGTTAGTGGCCACACAAAACTCATTCCGATACTGTCCATTAGAGCACCTAATAACAAGTATCGTAACTTCAATTCTTTCATCGTCCTCTCCTTTCCTTAAACCCTAACTTCACTGAACTTAAAAAAGGGCATAAATTAACAGCTTCACAAGTAGTTCTAACGAGCTGTGCGAAACTGCCATCTTAATGCTTACTTAGTTATCAGGAACATACGCAATTGGGGCAAACTTATTATAGGATTTCACAAAAAGCAGCTTTACCGTTCCTCTGGCACCACTTCGGTTTTTTTCAATAATGACTTCCACTGGCCCCACATCCGGACTTTCATTATCCCGTGGATCAGTATCCTGGTCTTCATTATTTTCTCCATCTTCACGTTCATAGTAATCTTCACGGTACAAAAACGCGACAATGTCGGCATCTTGTTCAATTGATCCCGACTCACGAATATCAGACAGCACTGGTCGCTTATCCTGGCGCTGTTCTACCCCACGTGAGAGCTGAGAAAGTGCTAAAACGGGAACCCGTAGTTCCTTCGCTAATTTCTTTAACTGTCGAGAAATCGCAGAGACTTCTTGTTGCCGGTTTTCCTGACCAGAACCTTCGATCAACTGTAAATAATCGATGACGACCAAGCCGAGGTTGCCTTGCTCTTTAGCTAATCGGCGACATTTTGCTCGAATCTCAGCCATTTTAACCCCCGGCGTGTCGTCGATATAGATATTGGCTTTGGCTAAACTTCCCATCGCAATAACCAAATTTTGCCATTCTTCTTCGTTCAATTGGCCCGTTCGCAAATGGTTAGCATCAATGCTGCCTTCTGCGCAAAGCATTCGGTTAACCAATTGATCAGCGCCCATTTCCAAACTAAAAATGGCAACTGTCTTGTCCGTTTTGGTCCCCACGTTCTGGGCAATGTTAAGCGCAAAAGCCGTTTTTCCAACCGCTGGCCGCGCTGCTAAAATAAACAACTCGTCGGGATGCAGACCGGCGGTAATTTTATCTAGTTCGCTATACCCAGTTGAAAGCCCGGTAATTTCGTCCCCATTTTGATAAAGCTTATTGATCTCCGTCATTGAGTCCGTCAGCACATCAGAAATTTTCTTAAACCCAGACTGACTGCGATTTTCTGAAACTTCTGTGATCTCTCGTTCGGCTTCATCTAAAACAGAATCAACATCTTCGTCTTGCTGATAACTCTTGGTCACAATCTTAGTGGCTGCTTTGATTAAACGCCGTAAAATTGCCTTTTCCTGCACAATTTTGGCATAATATACCACATTTGCGGCAGTCGGCACAGAAGCGGCCAGTTCGGCAATGTAACTAACACCGCCGACATCATCAAGCTGATTTTGTGCCGTTAACCGGTTATTCATTGTGACCACATCGATGGCTTCATCTTCATCATTCAACGAAATCATCGTTTGAAAAATAATTTGGTGCGCCCGCTGGTAAAAGTCCTCTGGCGCTAAATATTCCATTGCATCTACTAAGACATCGGAATCAAGAAAGATAGCCCCTAAGACGGCCTTTTCCGCATCACTATTTTGTGGCGGGGTTTGATTTTCTAAAATGTCATTATCCATATTCTTACCTCTGATGACCTGAAAACGACTTAAAAACTTAAGTTGTCTATCAATTTAACTTCATTTTGCGACAGACAATTTCACCACAAAATAATCTGCCTCTTATTTCTCTGCAACGTGAACCCGAATTTTTGCCGTCACATTAGGATGCAGTTTAACGGGAACATTGGTGTATCCTAACGAACGAATGGGTTCTGCCAGTTCAATCTTGCGTTTATCCAATTTGACGCCAAACTGCTTGTCCAAAGCTTGAGCAATCTGCTTGCTAGGAATCGAGCCGAATAAGCGGCCGTCAGTTCCAGCTTTTGCGGTTAGCTCCACTACAGTCTTATCATTTTCAAGCGTGGTTTTTAACTTCTTTGCATTTTCTAAAACTTCTTGTTCGTGTTTTTCTTCTGCACGCTGTTGGCCGCGTAAACTGCTCAAAGCACCCTTAGTAGCTGCCTCGGCCTTGCCATTTTTAATAAGGAAATTTTGGGCATAACCATCTGGGACTTCTTTAACCTGTCCGCGTTTTCCCTTACCCTTCACATCTTCCAAAAAAATAACTTTCATCAGAATCACTCCTCTTCTTCATCTGTGTCTTCAGTTTCATTTTGTTTTTCTAGAATTTCAGTTAAGGCTGCTTTAACTTCAGCCACCGATTGGCCTTCAATTTGGGTTGCGGCACTGCCCAAATGACCGCCGCCGCCCATTTGTTCCATGATTAATTGAACGTTCACGTCTCCGGCACTGCGCGCTGAAATCCCGACAGTTTTTTTAGACCGGCGCGTAATCACAAATGACGCCTCAATTCCCGAAATGGTAAGTAGTGAATCTGCGGCTTGTGCTGCAGTAACAGGATCATATTCACGATCATCTTCGCCGACACACACCGCCAAATTCTGGTTCACAAAGGCCACAGATTCAATTAAATGATTGCGTTGTAAATAGCTATCAACGTTTTCCTTCATAAAGTGGCGAATCAGGTTTTCATCAGCACCAACAGAACGCAGATAGCTAGCCGCATCAAAAGTTCGTGTCCCTGTTTTGGTTGTAAACGATTTGGTGTCAATTTCAATTCCTGCTAACATCCCGGTAGCTTCGATCTCATTAATTGGCTCACTGTCTTTAGACTGATACTCAAACATCTCCGTGATCAGTTCGCAAGTGGAAGACGCATAGGGTTCAATATAAACCAAAACGGGATTTTCAGGAAATTCTGTCCCCCGGCGATGATGATCGATAATCATTACCCGATTTTCCAACTTCTTATAAAGCTCAGGTGCGGTTGTTAAGGACGGTTTAGAATGATCCACCATAATGAGCATACTCTGACTATTAGCGTTCTCTAACGCCGCCTCAGGACTAATAATGGACTCCTTAATTGCCGGGTAATCCTCCAATGAGGTTAATAAGCGCCGCACATCAGAATGCAGATTATCCTGATCTAACACAATCCAGCACTGGCGATTGTTCATCTGAGCAATCCGGCGAATTCCTAAACAAGCGCCTAAAGAATCCATGTCAGATTGCTGATGCCCCATTACAAAGATCTGGTCGGCCTGTGACATTAATTCAGTCACCGCTTGGCTGATCATACGGGCACGAACCCGCGTCCGTTTTTCCATCGGATTCGTCTTTCCACCGTAGAAGCGGGCTTGTCCTTCTGGGGACTTGACAACGACCTGGTCCCCACCACGCCCTAACGCCAAGTCTAAATTACTTTGCGACAGATCTGCCAGCCGGTTAAGATCTTGATCGCCATAAGCAATCCCGATACTCAACGTAATCGGGAAGTTTTGTTTTGAAGTGGCCTCCCGAATCGTGTCTAGGAGTTTAAAGTTATCTTTTTCCACTTTTTGCAAAACTTCCGCATACATTAGAACAAAAAAGTGATCATCATCAACTCGTTTTAGATACATCCCGAATTCTTGTGCCCAACTCGAAATCTGGTTGGTTACAAAACTATTCAAACTGGAAATATCTGAGTCTGCCATTGACTGAGTCACCTCGTCATAATTATCCAAGAAAACCTGCCCAATAACAACTTGCGAATTATCATAGGCTTCCTCAATTTTGGCATACTTGGTAATATCCATCATGTACAAGACATGGTTATCCTGTTCAACTAGCAGTGTAAAACGGCGATCGCCCCAAACAACTGGAACTGTTCCTTTTTCTTCTCGATGTTCCTGCAATAATTTGGCTAAATCAGCATCAACATCGGCTAATTTTTTCCCCAAAACATCTTTTTCGCTCAAATACCCCTGCATATACGGATTAACCCACTGGACTTGGTCATCGTCGCCATAGATCAGAATTCCCATTGGCATCCGCAACAGCGAGTCCTGTTCACTACGTTTAATCCGGAATGAAAGGTCTGAAATATATTTAGTTGTTTCTTCATTTACGCGATGAAACGTGTCGCTAATAAAAATACTTCCCAAAATGAGAAGTATGATTAATACGACTCCTAATACCCAGTTATAGTAAAGCGCGATCCCTGCGCCAACCAGTGATAGCAAAATAATGTAAATTGCTAGCATTCGGAGACGCGGATTCCGCATAAACACCGGGATCCTTTCTGCTAAACGTAATTTTTTCATAGTTTCTCCTCGAATTGTGTACTAGGTTTATTTTATCACAAAGACCTCTCACAAAGAACAGGGAGAACTTGGCTGCTTTTTCCTAAAAGCGGATCCTGGCTAACTTTACGAATGCTTATTTTTGTTTAGACTAAGTTAATTACGGAGGTTTTAAGTATGTTAAATAACCGTTTCTTTCACTGGCTCATCATGCGTACTGAAAATCCTTTTCCCGCATTCTTAGTGAACTTTTTTCAACGCTAAAACTTATATGATGAGGAAGGATTTACAAGTGGATTCAGAAAAAGAATTATCAGGAAAAACTGTTTTATTAATGGCGATCGCAACCGGAATTATTGTCGCCAATCTCAATTATATTCAACCGATTGAAGGCTTGATTGCGGCCTCCTTTGACGTCTCAAAAGCAACAGTAGGCGTGGTTGCCATGCTCACCCAATTGGGATATGCATTTGGCCTGTTATTAATTGTTCCCTTGGGCGATGTTTTTAATCGTTACCACTTAATTCAAGTCATGCTGGGCCTGTCAATTATTGCTTTGTTTTTGGCCTTTTTGGCCCCATCCATTGAAATATTTGGCCTAGCTTCCTTACTAGTCGGAATCACGTCGGTGGCGCCTCAAATTATTATTCCCTACGCTGCTTTTTTAGCTCCCAGTCTTCATCAAGGCAAAGTCCTAGGCAACGTTTTAAGCGGTCTGTTAACCGGAATTTTGCTTTCACGATCTTTTAGTGGCTTGCTCGGTAGTGTCTTGCCATGGCAATATGTGTACCTCATAGCGGCTATTATCTGTGCACTTCTATTACTAGTGCTTCACCGCTATTTACCACGGGATCCGCGTTCTCACTCCAGCATGAACTACGGGAAGGTTTTGGCTTCTTTACCAAATTTGCTTTTTAAAGAGCCTCATTTACAGGGCTCAGCAATTAACGGCTTTTGTCTCTTTGGCGTTTCCAACGTCTTGTGGTCAACCTTGGCATTCTACTTAGCGCACACCTATCATTATGGCAGTGGTGTGGCCGGCTTATTGGGCCTACTGGGCATTACCGGCGTTTTATTTGCCTCGATCATTGGTCGCTTAGTTGATACGTACTCACCACGTATGACCATTGGGTTAGGGATTCTTTTTTCCACCCTTGCATTTGTGCTATTCGCGTTATTTGGTCACATGTTTTTGGGCTTAATTGTTGGTATTGTCCTGTTAGACCTAGGAACACAGTTTGGCCAAGTCTCCAACCAGGCGATTGTGCAATCCTTAAGCTTAAAAGCCAGCAGTCGTAACAATTCCATCTTCATGTTTAGTTACTTTTTAGGTGGATCGCTGGGCACTTTTTTTGCTACCTTTGCGTGGAGTCATTTTGGCTGGACTGGTGTTTGCAGTGTTGCTGCAGTCTTTTTGGTTGTCGCAATCTTAGGGCACCTTGTTTTAAAAGAACCCCAGAAATTGCAACGATCAAAATAAAGCTTTTTGCCTTTTTTCTGAAAAATATTTTGCAAAAAAAGATAGCGAAATTATCGCTATCTTTTTTATTCAATTCGATTGATCAATGTTTCATTAATTCTTTCTTTCAATGTTTTAGTACGTTCTGGGTTAATTTCCTGTAATTTTTGACAAAGCATGTCAATAACTGCTAGTTGCCCCATAACTGGTAAGAATTCAGAACTATCGCGGCCACTACCAGCCGGCGGGACAAGTGCTATATCACTAATGTCAGCAAGCTTAGAACTTAGATAATTCGAAACCGCAATAATTTTCACTCCAAAGTGCTTAGCAATTTTTACATTAGTAAGTAAATCCCGCGTATTTCCAGAAGCTGAAATTGCAATAACCAAATCATTTTTCTTTAAAACTGCAATGTCAATTGCTTGTAAATGTATATCAGGATCAAAAATTACAGCTATTCCCATTCGAGTTAATCGAGTTTTCAAATATGATCCAACAATAGCGGAAACGCCCGCTCCAAACACACACACACTATGAGCCTTATCAACCATTTGGGCTATTTGCTCTAAATCTAATGTATTAATTGATTTACTAAAGCGTTTCAGATAATCTATATATTCATTAACTATTGGATACTCTGTTTCACTCTCCGTTTGTTGACGAACTTGATTTGCTGCTAAATCACGTGCTAAATGCAATTTGAAATCCTGATACCCCTTGAATTTCAGTTTACGACAAAATCGAATAACCGTAGTTTCAGCAACTTCAACTTTAGATGCCAGTTCACCGATTGACAGAATTTCGATTTCTTCAGAGTTAACAAGCACATACTGCGCAATCTTTTTTTCGGCTTTTGTTAATGATGGGTAAAATCCATTTATAGTTGTAAGCACATCCATACCGACACCTGTCCCTTCATGAGACAAATTATATCACATGAAGAGACAAAAGCCCCTAGAGTTCTTTGGTTCTATTTGCAAATTTAACAAAGGGAAGGTAAATTAATGTGCCAATTACAATTAAAACAACCTGTAATAATGAAGCTCGAATATCCCCATTGGTTGCCAAATAACCAGAAATAATCGGTGGCGTTGTCCACGGCGTAAGTACAGAAGTTTTAGCTACTAGTCCTAATGCTGTAGAAAAATAAGCAATCGTAGTCGTTACCAATGGTGTAATAACCAATGGTATTCCAAGAATTGGGTTAAATACGACCGGCATCCCGAACATAATGGGTTCGCTAACATTAAAAAGAGAAGGCACCAGTCCTATTTTACCGATTGCTCTATAATCATCTCGCTTTGAGGCAATTAGCACCGCGATAATCAAGCAAATTATCATACCACCGCCGCCACACCACGCAAAGGCATCAAGGAAGGGCTTTGTTACAATATTTGGAAGTGTATTACCATTTTTTAATGCATCCATATTCTGTTGCAATGCTGTAAGAAGTATTGGTTCACCAACTGATCCCAAAATAAAGGTACCATGTAATCCAAACGCCCACAGAAAATTACTTAAAAATACATAAACCAATATGCCAAATATAGTTTGAAACCCACCAATTAAAGGCGCTTGAAAGAATTTCACTATCAAATCGGGCACATTACTATTCAATGTCAGTTCAATTAAAAATTCAACAATTCCCAGTATTAAAGATACTAAGAACGCGGGTAATAAAACATTAAAAGATCCCGCAATTGCAGGCGGAACAGAATCTGGCATTTTTATCAATAAATGTTTATTACGATTAAATTTACAAAGTAACGTAACTCCCAACAAACTAGCAATAATTGCCAAAAACATACCGGTAGCACTGGTCTCATTTTGAGAAAAAATTGCCGCTACATTCACATTTTTTCCGGTATTTGTCGTAACTGACAAAACTGCAGGCAGCATAATGAAAAAACTAATTACGCCAAACACACCAGAAAACGTTGGATTTGCATCTTTATAACTACGTGCTAAATGATAACCAATTGTATATGCAATCAAAATAGCCAATATACCCAAAGTAGCGTTATAGATCTGATTGCCAACCCCCATAAACTTGCTCGCCCATGCATATTTTCCAAAAAGTCCATTCGCCCCAAGCAAAAGATTGTTAACCAGTACCCAAAATGATGCAATTATTGTTGCAGGCATTAATTCAATAAATCCATCTCGGATAGCCATGATGTGTTTTTGTCCCGCAAATTTATTTGCCCCGACCAACATAGTTTGAACAAAGGATCTTTTATCCTTATTTTCCATTATTTACACCTCTGTTTTTCAAAATACAATTAATTTCAAACATACGGTTCCACGGAAATTCAATTTTTAGCCGCTCTAGATCTTTTATAGTTAGTGAATTTCGAAGATATTTTTTTGCATTATCCTTAATACTAGATTCTGTTTTATATATCACTTTCTGAGTTTGATTTCCTAAATTAAAATAGTCTGCATCTGTGCTATCCAACTCTTGTGTAATCTCACTGCGAACAACAGCTTGATATAAACCATCATCTAGTAGTGTTTTTACTAATTCTTCATTCTTCTTGGGACGTGGTTCTGAATACAAAATAACTGCTGCAGAAATGCTACTCCCCAGTGTATTACAAGTTGTGTTCCACGCTCGGTAAGCAATTAGATTTTTAACAATTTTTTTCTCATCAAGCATACTAATAAGTTCAAGATCTGCACCATTTGCGAAAGCACAATCTGCAAGAACAACAGACTTTCCTAATTCAATATAGTAGTTAATGGTTGCTACAAACGAACGTAGGTTACGAAAAGTATCATACGTCAGATCTGGGGATACTTGTTGTAAATTAGCTTCTATCATTTTCTCTCCTGGTGTATTGACGGCTAAAATAATATCTGCTTCTTCTGGGGAATATACTAAATTTGCACCCGCTGCTAGCACATGAGATTTTAGACTCTCACATAATGGTCTATCCTCATACAGAGGAATTTGTAATTTGCCGATATCGCTCGAAAAAATCGGAAAGATTTTCAGTGAATACCCCTCTATAGTTTGGATTGCGCGCGAAAGCAACGTGTACCCCGATTCATCCGCTCCTGGATATACTGACACCTTATCTTGTAAGCGTTCACATTTTATTTCAGAATAAACCTTTGCTTGGTCCATAGCCGTATATCCAAAGGTCGCACTATCATCTTGCGGAATAGCTAAATAACTTATTCTCCCCTCTTTTACTAAATTAATATTTACTAAATTGACTTTTAAATTAATTTTGCGCCGTTTCTCATAATCCATCCTTATTTCCCGTGGAATGTCTGAAGCAATGTCATTCTTTTCATTTTGCTCCTCTACTGATAAATCAGCTCGTTTTTCTTTATCCAGTAGCCATCCATATTTAAAAATCTTACTACCATAATTAGCATAATATTCAGGTTCCTCATCATCACTGTTATATTTGGGTGTGCGCATAATTAAATTTGATACGTAAATTAATAACTTAGGGCATTGTTTTTTAAGGCTTTTAATAAAATTGATATATTCAATAATATTCGGCTTCTGTTTACTTACTGAATAAATCCTAGATGGTAACAGACCACCATAAACTAACATTTCAGATGAATAAATAAGTATATCTACTCCTTGGATATTTTCCAAAATAAAATTCCTTAAGTCTTCAACATTTGCTGCTTTTTTTTTATGACTTAATAACTTCTTAGGTGGATAGGTTACTTTAATACTTTTATGATTTTCAAAAAGGCGCAAAGGATAATCATAGTTACATGGACGCTCATCAAGTGGAATGTAGAGTATTTTCTTCTTCATAGTTTTACTCCATTTTTTTTAATAATTCACCAACTGTTAAAACGTGATAGTTTCCCGCTTGAATTGTCCGTTGGTCTGCAAGCGTCCCAACCGTATAGCTATTCAAAGTTAGTGGAAACATTGTTGTATCATTTTCTGCATCGCCAGCAACATAAACCTGACTTGCTGCGTAGCCTTGCTTAGCCATTATTTTCTCTACAGCCACACCTTTAGATGCCCTTGCAGAGAAAATCTCAAGTGAGGTAGGACTAGTTTGTTGGATATTAACTTCCGAACCTACTTCTGTACGAACTTTTTTATAATCGGTGTAAATAAATCAGGTTTACCAAATATTAAATAAATTACCGCTTGAAAATCTTTATTCTGCGTAAATTCAGACAATTTTTGCTTTATAATTGAAGTATCCACAAATTCTGAAACTTGTGAAGAATCTCTCGGAGATGGAAAGTATCGGTGATTAACATCAGATACTTCGACACGCAAACCACTATTAAAAACAATCTGATTAATAGATTTAATTAATTTATGTGGGATACTAGAAAAGGCAATAAGTGAATTATTTATATCTCTGATAACTGCCCCATTTTGGCTAATTCGATATGCACCTCTGACTCCTAACTCTTTTTCTACATACTTTATGTCTTCATCTAACCTCCCTGTACAAATGCAGAAATCATTTCCATCATCAATAAAGTGTTTTATTAAATTAAGACTTTCATTATCGATATTATTTTTCTGATCAAGTAATGTACCATCTAAATCACATACCAAGAGTTTTTTCACAATAATCTACCTAATTTCTATTTTTAAAATTTAGAATTTCCTTTGTGTAACGTTCCGTAATTTGTTGAGGTCTTGTGATAGCTCCACCAACCACCACAGCATAAGCCCCCAATTCAAATGCATGTATTACTTGTTTAGGGGATGTTGTATGGCCTTCCATAATTACTGGTAATTTAGTTCTCGCGGTTAATTCTTTAACCAAATCAAAATCTGGTTCATCTCGCTTAGGAGTGTACGCAGTATATCCAGAAAGAGTAGTAGAAACTAGATCAAACCCTAATTTTTCAGCTAAGATTCCCTCACTTAAATTCGATATGTCTGCCATTGCCAGACGTCCATGCTCGTGTACAAAGCTAATCAAATCAGCAATGTTTTCGTTACTAGGTCGCTTTCGGTCCGTTGCATCCATTGCAATTATTTCAGCTTGTGTTTGTTCAACAAGTGCTTTAGTCTCTTTCATCGTGGCTGTTATATATATATCTGAGTCGCTATAATTCTTTTTAATAATGCCAATTAAGGGTAAATCAACATGTCTTTTGATTTCTTTAATGTCAGCAACTGAATTTGCTCTAATTCCGCCGGCACCCCCTTGTTTCGCTGCAATAGCCAATCTTCCCATAATAAAACTGCTATATAATGGTTCATCTTCTAGTGCTTGACAAGAAACAATAAGTTTATGGTAAATTCTTTCTAGATCCATTTGAATATTCCTCCTTTCATCAATTATAATAATGCTTTTTTTAAAAGAAGTAAATATCCTTTTTTATTGAAATAAAAAAGTTTTTTTCTTTTTTTAAATTTGTGCTTGTTAATTAGCCTACAAAAAAGGGGTCTACACTTTCTGGTATTGGTGAATAACTGATACCAGTTTTTATTTTGAAAAAAAAAAGGACATTTGCCCTCTTTGTGTTACGATTTAATCGCCAAATAAAATCGAAAAGAGGAAAAACAAATGTCCCTAACTAATTCTATCCTAAGCCTATTCGAAATAACAGACCCTAATTTAACTGTAACTGAGATTACTAAGGAACATTATCCCAATGGGCAACACGTTCATGTCGTTCACGCTATCCTTTCCTATCAACTTTTAAAATGTCCTCATTGTGGCCATAAATCTCTAATCAAAAATGGAACTCACATTGGCCATCTAAGATTGGGAACCTTATCAGGTGGACGTTATGAGATGCAGCTAAAACGACAAAGATATCAATGTAAACGGTGTTTAAAAACCTGTGGTGCTCAAACTAACCTCGTTAAACGTAATGAAACTTTTACGCATAATGTGAAACATCAAGTAATTGTTCTGGCTCGGGATATGCTGACCAGTAAAGAAATCGCTAAGATTTGTGGGATTTCACCAAGTAGTGTTCAACGCATTTTAAATGCGAATATTCACTTAGCTTATCGTGTTAAAACACTCCCCCAAAATCTTTGTTTTGATGAATTCCGTTCCTGTAATCATCTAATGTCCTTTAACTGTTGCGATGCCGTTAGTCATCGCCGCATTGTGATTCTTAAGGATCGCCTTAGTAAGGATATCATTGATTACTTTGAAGCTCGCTATTCAGTTCAAGAACGTATGAAAGTTCAAACAATCACCGTTGATATGAATGCTGAGTATGCTGGCTTTATTCATCGGTTATTTCCTAAGGCAATAACCATCATTGACCGTTTCCACATTATTCAACTTGCCGGTCGGGCACTGGATAACGAACGTACACGTGTGATCCATACTTTTCAAGATAAGCATTCCCGAGTTTATCGCATTCTAAAATCTCAATGGCGTTTGTTCCATTTGGCAGAAGAAAAGGTCAATGATACTAAACTTATCTATTTACACGGTATCAACGAATACATGACCCAACAGAACGCCATTGACCTAGCCTTAGATGAATTTCCAGAATTTAAAACTGTGTATCAAACCTATCAAGGAATTCTAACAGCCATTCAACAAAAAGATGCGGTTGGATTTAAAACCTTGATTGCCAACTACAAGGCGGCTGGCAACCAAATGGATATTACTATCTCAACTTTAATAAAGAATGGTCCTGCTGTTCTCAATAGTTGTCGTTATCCGTATTCCAACGGTCCTATTGAAGGACTAAATCGTAAAATTAAGGTGTTAAAGCGTAGCTGTTTTGGTTTTCAAAATATTCATAACTTTTTCATTCGTATCAGTTTAATTTATGCGTAAACAAAAAAAGCACATTCACCGAAGTGAACATGCTTTTCAAAAATCTCCACCAATACAATTTGACAGAGACCCCAAAAAAGCCTCAAAATTTAAGAAAAATTTTGAGGCTAATTAACTTATCACATTTAGTTTTATTTTTTCAATTCTGCTTGTCGTTCTTGTTCAATCGCTAATTGTGCCACCAAATTCAGATAGTTATATGGTTCGTCGTAATGCGGCTGGAACAACATATCAACAAACGCCAAATCATCAATTGTGTTTTTATTTTGAATGCAAACTGAAATCGTGTTAGCTGACTGGGCAATTTCATGCTTACTAAACAATTGCGCGCCTAAGATCTGCCGTGTTTGGCGATTATAAACCAGGATAATGGTCAGCATTTCCGTAGTAGGCATGTAATTCGGCCGGTAATTGCCATGATAGACCACTGAAGCTGCATCTAAGCCTTCTCGCTTTGCTGATTCCAAGGTTAAGCCCGTTGAAGCCAGCGTATAACCAAACAATTCCATTGCCGAAGTTGCTTGCGTGCCCACGCATTTTTGGATATCTCCAAAAACGTTTTTACCAGCTAATCCCCCTTGACGAACAGCATTAGATGCTAGTGGAATGTAGGCATCTGTCCCAGCCGGATTTAAATGCGAAATGCAGGCATCACCAGCTGCATAAATATCCGGATTGGAAGTCTGCATATAGGCATTGGTTATGATTGCGCCGTGACGGTCCATTTCAACTTGACCTCTTAATAACTCAGTGTTTGCCATAAAACCTGTGCAAACAATTACGAGATCCGTTTCATGTTCTTGAACGCTCGTTTCGATGACCACTTTATCACGCTGATCATCCCCATGAAAGGCCTGGACACGCTCATTAAGATAAACATGAACGCCATGTTTTTTCAATAAATCGGTAATCTTATCCGAAAGACACTCATCCACATAATTATTCAAAATTTGTTTGTTTGATTGAATTAATGTGACGTCATGATGAGTGTCTGCATAAGCTTCTGCTAATTCCACACCCACGTAACCAGCGCCAACAATGGTAATGTGTTTGTGCGTTTTAGCTGACTCGTAAATTTCTTTCGCCTGATCATAGCTCTTGCATAGTAAAACTCGAGAATCATCAACACCCATTAATGGCGGCACAACGACATAAGAACCGGTTGTCATAATGAGCTTGTCATATGTATCTGTAGCGATTTCTTTGGTTTCCAGATCTTGGACGGTTAACTGATGTTGCTTTGAATCAATACTCAACACATCATGTTTAATACATACCTGAGCCCCTTTTTTTGCTAAATCCTCAGGTGTCGCGTAAAACATGTCTTCCAAGTGCTTTACCTGACCGTTTAAATATAAAGAAATTCCACAAGATAAAAAAGAAACGTTGTCATTTCGTTCGTAAATTGTAACTTGGGTATCCGGATGCGCTTTAAAAATTTCATTTACCGCTGCAATACCTGCATGCGTACATCCAACAACAACTACTTTCACATTCACCTTCCCCTTTCATCAGTCCGGATCGTCGGCCTTAATTTTTAATAAATAGGGTTTCCCATAGTAATAACCCTGACGTAAATCAATATCTAATCGATCTGCTAACTGATCATCAGCTTTGTCTTCAATTCCTTCTAAAATGAATCGTAAATTCTCTTTTTGGGCAATATCCCGCCAATAAATCACCCGTTTTTGAATTTCAGGATCTTTAAATGGGACTTTAAAATTCTGCAAGGCAAACTTTAACTCACTGACATACGGTAAAAGGCTCTTTATTTCTGCATACTGATTGTCGCCCGTGCCTACATCATCCAAACAAATTTGCATCCCGCGTTGGATAAATTTTTCCAGCATTGGTTCTAAATCGGCATTTGTTATATTTTCGTCCTCTGGCTCCTCGGTTAATTCAATATTGAGTTTTAAAGGGCGGAGCTGGTCTTGAGATTGAATCAAAGCCGCATTAATTGCGGGATTCATCATTTGGGTGCGATTCAAATTAACTGAGACGGATCCAATTTTTAAGATGAGTTTTTTTGTCGTCGCCGTCAGCATATCAGCCACAACAGTTGCCGGAATATCGGAAAAATACTTCGGTGGTCGCCACCCATCCGCAGTGAATCGTCTAATTAGCAATTCATACCCGATGAGTGAATTATTCACCTTACTTAATTGTGGTTGAATAAAGTAACGATACATTTTGTTCCCCTTTTAATAGTATTAACTACTTACTATTATAAAACACTTTCATTTAAATAGCTGTTGTAATTTACTTTCATTGGAATCGTCCGAAACTAGTCACAACCATTTATACGGATTTCTAATATTTTTTAATTATTTTAGAATACATTTTTATACATGTATTTTTACTTACAGCAACCAACCCTTAACCGCAATTTTTTCCGAGCATAAAAAAACTTCCAATCAGTAATTCTGATTAGAAGTTTTGGGTCTACACTTTCTGGTATTGGTGAATAACTGATACCAGTTTTTATTTTGAAAAAAAAGGACATTTGCCCTCTTTGTGTTACGATTTAATCGCCAAATAAAATCGAAAAGAGGAAAAACAAATGTCCCTAACTAATTCTATCCTAAGCCTATTCGAAATAACAGACCCTAATTTAACTGTAACTGAGATTACTAAGGAACATTATCCCAATGGGCAACACGTTCATGTCGTTCACGCTATCCTTTCCTATCAACTTTTAAAATGTCCTCATTGTGGCCATAAATCTCTAATCAAAAATGGAACTCACATTGGCCATCTAAGATTGGGAACCTTATCAGGTGGACGTTATGAGATGCAGCTAAAACGACAAAGATATCAATGTAAACGGTGTTTAAAAACCTGTGGTGCTCAAACTAACCTCGTTAAACGTAATGAAACTTTTACGCATAATGTGAAACATCAAGTAATTGTTCTGGCTCGGGATATGCTGACCAGTAAAGAAATCGCTAAGATTTGTGGGATTTCACCAAGTAGTGTTCAACGCATTTTAAATGCGAATATTCACTTAGCTTATCGTGTTAAAACACTCCCCCAAAATCTTTGTTTTGATGAATTCCGTTCCTGTAATCATCTAATGTCCTTTAACTGTTGCGATGCCGTTAGTCATCGCCGCATTGTGATTCTTAAGGATCGCCTTAGTAAGGATATCATTGATTACTTTGAAGCTCGCTATTCAGTTCAAGAACGTATGAAAGTTCAAACAATCACCGTTGATATGAATGCTGAGTATGCTGGCTTTATTCATCGGTTATTTCCTAAGGCAATAACCATCATTGACCGTTTCCACATTATTCAACTTGCCGGTCGGGCACTGGATAACGAACGTACACGTGTGATCCATACTTTTCAAGATAAGCATTCCCGAGTTTATCGCATTCTAAAATCGCAATGGCGTTTGTTCCATTTGGCAGAAGAAAAGGTCAATGATACTAAACTTATCTATTTACGCGGTATCAACGAATACATGACCCAACAGAACGCCATTGACCTAGCCTTAGATGAATTTCCAGAATTTAAAACTGTGTATCAAACCTATCAAGGAATTCTAACAGCCATTCAACAAAAAGATGCGGTTGGATTTAAAACCTTGATTGCCAACTACAAGGCGGCTGGCAACCAAATGGATATTACTATCTCAACTTTAATAAAGAATGGTCCTGCTGTTCTCAATAGTTGTCGTTACCCGTATTCCAACGGTCCTATTGAAGGACTAAATCGTAAAATTAAGGTGTTAAAGCGTAGCTGTTTTGGTTTTCAAAATATTCATAACTTTTTCATTCGTATCAGTTTAATTTATGCGTAAACAAAAAAACACATTCACCGAAGTGAACATGCTTTTCAAAAATCTCTACCAATACAATTTGACAGAGACCCGAAGTTTTTTTGGATTAGTCTTCTGAAACGAATGGGAGTAAGCCCATGATCCGTGCACGTTTAATTGCAATTGTTAAACGGCGTTGGTTCTTAGCGCTTGTTCCTGTCACACGACGTGGCAAAACCTTGCCTCGTTCTGAAATAAAGCGTTTCAGTAAGTCTGTATCTTTATAATCGATGTATTCGATATGATTAGCAGCGATAAAGTCAACTTTACGACGTCGACGGTTGCCGCCTCTTCTTTGTTGAGCCATTGAAATTTCCCTCCTCTAATGATTAGAATGGTAAATCATCGTCGGAAATATCAATTTGTTCACCGTTATCGGCGAATGGATCATTCGGGTTAGAGTTGGCACTAGACGAGCTTCCAGCACTCTGGTTGCTGCTACTGTTGTTTCCTTGCCCGGCATCAAATGGATTGGTATTTCCGGATGATTGAGGAGCATTGTTTTGAAAGCCTGCATTCCCACTTTGCTGTTGACGCTGCTCAGATTGAGAACGAGATTCCAATAACGAGAAGTTTTCAACAACAACTTCTGTCACATAAACCCGTTGACCCTGCTGGTTTTCGTAAGAACGCGTTTGAATTCGTCCATCAACACCAACCAACGAGCCTTTATGGGTAAAGTTTGAGAAGTTTTCCGCAGCTTTCCGCCAAATCACGCAATTAATAAAATCAGCTTCACGTTCCCCTTGCGAGTTTGTAAACTGACGGTTAACGGCGACGGTAAAAGTTGCCACTGCAGCACCACTGTTGGTGTATCGTAAATCAGGATCTCTGGTTAAGCGTCCAACAAGAACTGTTCGGTTTATCATAACAATAACTCCTTTCTGAATTAAGATTTCTGTTTATTTTTAGCGTACGACGATCATGTGACGTAAAATGCCGTCAGTAATCTTTGAAATTCGGTCAAATTCGTTTAAAGCCTTGTCATCGCTAGCTTTGATGTTTACGATGTGATAGATACCTTCGTTGTATCCACCAATCTCATAAGCAAAACGACGCTTGGACCAATCTTTTGAATCAACCACTTCTGCACCATTGTCAGACAAGATCTTGTCAAAACGGTCAACTAAAGCTGTTTTTGCTGCTTCGTCAACATCTGGGGCAATGATATAAGTAATTTCATATGATTTTTGTTCCATGTGTTTTACACCTCCTTATGGACTAAGTGGCCTCCCTAACGATTTAGGAAAGCAAGGAGAGCTTCTAAATTAATAGTTACTCACGAACTTAAATTATAGCATTCATACTTGCGCAACGCAATAAACAAAAATCCCAATAAACGATACATAATTAAATTACGCCGTTTATTGAGATTTTATTTTTTATTCTTCAGAAGAATCTTCTTGCGAGTTGGCCTCTGGTTGAACCACCTCTTGTGGCGTCGTTGAATCAGCTGTCTCGGCCTCTGGCTGATCATCATCTTCGTGATCGACCTTAGCCATTGTGGCCACTTTGGAGCCTTCATCAATCTTGATTAGGTGAACCCCCATCGTTGCCCGACCAGTTTCAGGGACAGACTCCACGTCAAACCGAATCATAACTCCACGATCCGTAATCAACATGATATCCTCATCACCTTGAACTGTCGTTAACCCAGCTAACGGCCCATTTTTCTCAGTGACATTGGCAGTCTTAATTCCCTTACCACCGCGGCCCTTGATTGGGTATTCTGCAGCCAAAGTTTGTTTTCCATAACCCTTTTCGGTAATGACTAAAACTTTGCTATCGGCTTGTAAGAGATCAACACCCACAACGTAATCATCATCACGCAACCGGATCCCGCGGACACCAGTCGCTGAACGCCCCATTGATCGCACCGTCTGTTCTGAGAAGCTAACGGCATAACCCTTGTGCGTTCCGATAATGATATTCTGGTCGTTATTCGTAATCACCACATTGATCAGCTCATCATCTTCTTTCAAGTTGATGGCTTTCAATCCATTACTGCGAATATTCAAGAATTCATTTAGCGGAGTCCGTTTGACCACGCCCTCAAGTGTGGTAAAGAACAAGTAACGCTCATCGGCTTTCGCTTGATCCTGACCGGCATTAATAACCGCTTGAATACTTTCACCAGCACTGATTCCTAACAGATTAATAACCGGAATTCCCTTGGCTGTTCGCCCATATTCAGGAATTTCGTACCCTTTCATCCGGTAAACCTTACCGGCATTGGTAAAGAAGAGTAAGACATCGTGCGTTGAACAAGAAACTAGATGTTCGATAAAGTCATCGTCGTGCACACCCATGCCTTGAACCCCACGGCCTCCACGACGCTGCGCTTTAAATTCAGATTGTGGCATCCGTTTGACGTAACCATTGTGCGTCAATGTAACCATCACATCTTCTTCTTCAATTAAATCTTCATCTTCAAGACTTAGCACTTCGCCGACCAGTAATTCTGTTCGCCGCTTGTCGCCAAATTTATCCTGAATATCCAGTAATTCTTGATAGATAATTTCGTTAATCCGCTCGGTGTGAGCCAAAACATCCTTGTAATCGGCAATGTCTGCCATTAATTTTTGGTATTCATTTTCGACTTTTTCACGTTCCAAACCGGTTAAACGCACCAAACGCATATCCAGGATCGCTTGGGATTGCTTATCAGACAACGCGTAATTATCCATTAACTGAACTTTAGCAATTTCAGCCGTTTCGGAATTTCGAATAATAGCAATGATTTCATCAATATGATCCAGCGCAATTCGTAAGCCTTCAAGGATATGAGCCCGCGCTTGTGCTTTTTTCAGATCGAATTCTGTCCGTCGCCGGATGACTTCTTCTTGATGCTTCAGGTAATAAGACAGAATTTGTTTTAAACTCAAAACCTTTGGCGCACCATCTACAATTGCCAGCATATTAAAACTGAACGTAGTTTGCATTAAGGTCATCTTGTACAAATTATTCAAAACAACCGAAGCACTCATATCACGACGCACATCAATCACAACGCGCATCCCTTCGCGGTCAGTCTCATCATTAACATCCGTAATGCCTTCAATTCGCTTGTCACGAGCTAATTCAGCAATACGTTCAATCAATTTAGCCTTGTTGACCATATATGGCAGTTCGGTAACCACGATACGTTCGCGGCCACTCTTTTCCTGCTCAATATCCACTTTGGCTCGTAAAATGATGGTTCCTTTACCTTTTTCGTACGCTTTACGGATGCCGGATTTTCCCATCACAACCCCACCGGTTGGAAAATCGGGTCCAGGAACAGCTTCCATAAGGTCCGCTGTAGTAGCTTCCGGATTGTCCATCAAAATATGGATGGCGCTAATCACTTCTGCCAAATTATGCGGGGGAATATTGGTGGTCATCCCGACCGCAATCCCAGTAGCACCATTGACTAGTAAGTTAGGAAAACGAGCTGGTAAGACTTTTGGTTCCCGCTCGGTGCCATCATAGTTATCCTGGAAGTCGACGGTATCTTTGTTGATATCTCGCAACATTTCAACCGCAATTTTACTCATCCGTGCTTCGGTATACCGCATCGCAGCAGCACCGTCGCCGTCAACAGAGCCAAAGTTACCGTGCCCATCAACTAGCATGTAACGATAACTAAAATCTTGGGCCATCCGCACCATTGATTCATAAATTGCTGAATCTCCATGTGGATGATACTTTCCCATGACATCCCCAACAATTCGGGCCGACTTTTTGTATGGCTTTTCGGGTGTGACACCCAGTTCATTCATCCCGTACAAAATCCGTCGATGAACTGGTTTTAATCCATCCCGAACGTCAGGTAAGGCCCGCGCAACAATAACACTCATGGCGTAATCTAGGAAGGATGTCCGCATTTCTCGTCTTAAATTGACTTCAGTTACGCGTGTTCCAATATTCTCTTCATCAGACAAATTATTTAGCCTCCATTCCTAAATTAAACATCCAAGTTTTCAACAAAGACGGCATTATCTTCAATAAACTTCCGTCGTGGTTCTACACGATCACCCATTAACATTTCAAAGTCGCCATTTGCAGCATCAGCATCTTCGGCTGAAACACGCAATAAACGGCGGTTATCAGGGTTCATGGTTGTTTCCCAGAGCTGTTCAGCATCCATTTCTCCTAAACCTTTGTACCGTTGAATTGCTGGTTTGGGACTTGGTGGTAACTGACCCAAAACTTCCTGCAGTTCTTCATCGGAGTCAATGTACCGGATCATTTTTCCTTGGCGAACTTGATACAGCGGTGGTTGGGCAATATAAACGTACCCAGCATCAATCATTGGCCGCATATAGCGATAGAACAAGGTTAATAGTAAGGTTCGAATGTGAGCTCCATCGACATCGGCATCCGTCATAATAATTAATTTATGATAATTAGCTTTGGTAACATCAAAGTCTTCCCCAAATCCAGTTCCGAGTGCCGTAAAGAGCGAACGAATTTCTTCATTTGCTAAAACACGGTCCAAAGTCGCTTTTTCAACGTTTAAAATTTTCCCTCGAATTGGTAAAATTGCCTGCGTTAACCGAGATCGGCCCTGTTTAGCACTTCCGCCGGCTGAGTCCCCCTCGACGATGAATAATTCACTAATCTCTGGATCTTTAGACGTATTATCGGCTAATTTACCGGGTAAGCTATTAATTTCCAGACCGCTCTTTTTCCGTGTCACTTCACGGGCGCGTTTCGCCGCAATTCGGGCTTTAGACGCTAGGAGGCCTTTATCGACCACTTTTCGGGCCGTGTCTGGATTTTCAAGCAAGAATTTATTAAAGTGCTCACCGAAAACGTCATTTACTGCGGTACGGGCATCAGAGTTCCCCAGTTTGGTTTTCGTTTGCCCCTCAAATTGGGGGTCGGGATGCTTAACACTGACGACCGCCGTCAAGCCTTCGCGGACATCATCTCCGGACAGGTTATCGTCCCCATCTTTAAGCAACCCGCTCTTGTGGGCATAGTCGTTCACAACGCGAGTTAGCGCCCGTTTGAAACCTTCTTCATGGGTTCCGCCTTCATACGTATGAATGTTGTTTGTAAACGTCAATAATTTGCTTTGGTAGCCCTCGGTATATTGCATCGCCACTTCAACGGTAATGCCTTTTTCGACCCCTTCAACATAAATTGGTTCGGGAAACAGCACTTCTTTACCTTCATTGAGATAATCAACGTAGTGCCGAATTCCACCCTCATACAAGAAGTCATCTTCCGTAGGCTCTTCTGGACGCATGTCTTTAAGCGTAATGCGAAGACCCTTGTTTAAAAAGGCCAGTTCGCGAATTCGCGTCCGCAAAATTTTAATATCAAAGGTCGTCGTTTCTTGGAAAATGTCCGGATCTGGCAAGAAGTGCACAATCGTACCATGGGCGTGCGGCTCTGATTCACCAATCACTTTCATTGGGGTTTTAACTTTGCCGCGAGCAAAATCCATGTAATAAATTTTGTTATTCCGCATAACCTTAACGTCCAGTTCGGTTGCCAGCGCATTAACTACGGAAGCCCCTACACCGTGAAGCCCACCAGAAACTTTATAACCGCCGCCGCCAAACTTACCACCGGCATGCAGAATCGTAAAAACTGTTTCCAAAGCCGGTTTCCCGGTTTTACTTTGAATATCAACGGGAATGCCACGGCCGTTATCCGTTACGGTAATACTATTGTCTTTTTCAACGATCACATTGATTTTGTCTGCAAAACCAGCGAGCGCTTCATCAATACCGTTATCAATGATTTCCCATACTAAATGATGCAGACCTTGGGAACTTGTTGTCCCAATATACATCCCAGGACGTTTACGAACGGCTTCGAGCCCTTCAAGTACTTGAATTTGACTGGCATCATATTCTTGGGCCTTTTCTTCTTTTCGTTCCTGAGTCGTTTCGTTTACTTGTGATTCTTGTGTTTTATCGTCGTCTGCCAATTTTATTCCTCCTTATGCAAAGTGCCTGAACTAATGGTAAAGATCCGCGGCTCGTTAATAAGCTGCCGGGCAACCCCACTCAAACTCGTGGTGGTTAGAAAGGTCTGCACTTTATTTTGAATCGTCTTTAACAGGTGCGTCTGCCGGTCATCATCCAATTCAGACAGGACATCATCAAGCAACAGCACCGGATATTCGCCTGTTTCTTCTTTCATCAAATCAATTTCTGCTAGTTTGACGCTCAATGCGGTGGTTCGCTGTTGTCCTTGTGAGCCAAACGTCTGCACATTCTTGTCATTAACCAAAAACCGAACGTCATCACGCTGCGGTCCTACTAAGGTTGTCCCTTGCTGCATTTCGCGTTCCTCATGATCTTTAAATGCAGCCTGAAGCGCGGCATACAGTTGTTCAACCGTAAGTTCCTCTTGTTGGGCCACTTGCGAAACGTATTCAAACGTCAGTTTTTCTTTTCCTAGAGAGATTTGCGTATGCAATTGCTGCGCCCATTTTTCTAATTTCTTTAAGAATTGCCGCCGCTGGAAGATAATTTCCGCACCATACGCAGCCAGCTGATCAGATAAAACCCCTAAAAAGACTTTATCTTTGTGCACCTTAAATTTAAGCTGTTTGAGGTACTGATTTCGTTGCTTTAGAATGGTGCGGTACTGAGCCAGATTATACAAGTACTTACTGCTCATTTGACCAAACTCCATGTCGATAAACCGGCGCCTAATGGCTGGAGACCCTTTAACTAAAGACAAATCTTCGGGGGCAAATAAAATAACGTTGAGTTGTCCAATGTATTGTGACAGCTTACTTTGCTCCAAATGGTTCACCCGTGCACGTTTCCCCTTAGCGCTTAGTTCCAATTCCAATGGGATAGCACTGGTTGTTTTATGCACGCGCGTCGCTAATTGCGCACTATCTGCCCCCCAACTGATCAAATCCCGATCATTGGAAGTCCGGTGACTTCGTGTGAGGGCTAGCACGTAAATAGATTCTAATAAATTGGTTTTGCCTTGCGCGTTTGCACCTAACAAAACATTGACGCCTGGAATAAATTCGGTCTTCAAATCAGTGTAATTGCGGAAATTATGAAGACTTATATTTTCCAAATACATGGTTACTCCTCACGTCTTGAGCGCACAAAAAATAGCCCTTCGTCAGGAATGTTAACCGTATCTTTTGGATAGAGCTTTCTTCCCCGCCGATTTTCAGGCTCGTCATTGACCTCTACTGCATGTTCGCGAAGATACCATTTGGCTTGTCCGCCAGTTCCAATGATTGCTTCTTCTTTTAAGAGTTGACCGAGCGTGATAAACGGCGTTGTAATTAAAACTTCTTTTTTCAAGATTACAACCACCTTTGCTAAATTATGAGAAACAGGTTTAATCAGCCAATCAGGCTGGCTTTAAACCTGCTTGTTTTAGGTGGAAACAACTTTCTTAAGTTTCCATATAAACTTAATTAAATACTTAACTATTATACCTTTAAAATTGGAAAAAAACAATCTCAGAGGCTGTATTTTGCGTTTTAAGCGTTTTTGTTATTAACTAGATACTTTTGTCATTTTTTGCGTATTTTTCTCAAATCCTCTGAATTTAATTTTTAGAAAAAGAATCAAAAAAAAACGAGGTTGGGAAAAATCTCCCAGCCTCGTTCGGGCTCTGAACTTTAATCAGCGAAATCGAAAAAAGGTTACCTTCCCTGATTAACAACGAAAGCTGGGTCTACACTTTCTGGTATTGGTGAATAACTGATACCAGTTTTTATTTTGAAAAAAAAAAGGACATTTGCCCTCTTTGTGTTACGATTTAATCGCCTAATAAAATCGAAAAGAGGAAAAACAAATGTCCCTAACTAATTCTATCCTAAGCCTATTCGAAATAACAGACCCTAATTTAACTGTAACTGAGATTACTAAGGAACATTATCCCAATGGGCAACACGTTCATGTCGTTCACGCTATCCTTTCCTATCAACTTTTAAAATGTCCTCATTGTGGCCATAAATCTCTAATCAAAAATGGAACTCACATTGGCCATCTAAGATTGGGAACCTTATCAGGTGGACGTTATGAGATGCAGCTAAAACGACAAAGATATCAATGTAAACGGTGTTTAAAAACCTGTGGTGCTCAAACTAACCTCGTTAAACGTAATGAAACTTTTACGCATAATGTGAAACATCAAGTAATTGTTCTGGCTCGGGATATGCTGACCAGTAAAGAAATCGCTAAGATTTGTGGGATTTCACCAAGTAGTGTTCAACGCATTTTAAATGCGAATATTCACTTAGCTTATCGTGTTAAAACACTCCCCCAAAATCTTTGTTTTGATGAATTCCGTTCCTGTAATCATCTAATGTCCTTTAACTGTTGCGATGCCGTTAGTCATCGCCGCATTGTGATTCTTAAGGATCGCCTTAGTAAGGATATCATTGATTACTTTGAAGCTCGCTATTCAGTTCAAGAACGTATGAAAGTTCAAACAATCACCGTTGATATGAATGCTGAGTATGCTGGCTTTATTCATCGGTTATTTCCTAAGGCAATAACCATCATTGACCGTTTCCACATTATTCAACTTGCCGGTCGGGCACTGGATAACGAACGTACACGTGTGATCCATACTTTTCAAGATAAGCATTCCCGAGTTTATCGCATTCTAAAATCTCAATGGCGTTTGTTCCATTTGGCAGAAGAAAAGGTCAATGATACTAAACTTATCTATTTACACGGTATCAACGAATACATGACCCAACAGAACGCCATTGACCTAGCCTTAGATGAATTTCCAGAATTTAAAACTGTGTATCAAACCTATCAAGGAATTCTAACAGCCATTCAACAAAAAGATGCGGTTGGATTTAAAACCTTGATTGCCAACTACAAGGCGGCTGGCAACCAAATGGATATTACTATCTCAACTTTAATAAAGAATGGTCCTGCTGTTCTCAATAGTTGTCGTTATCCGTATTCCAACGGTCCTATTGAAGGACTAAATCGTAAAATTAAGGTGTTAAAGCGTAGCTGTTTTGGTTTTCAAAATATTCATAACTTTTTCATTCGTATCAGTTTAATTTATGCGTAAACAAAAAAAGCACATTCACCGAAGTGAACATGCTTTTCAAAAATCTCCACCAATACAATTTGACAGAGACCCCGAAAGCTGAACGATTCATTCGACTTTCGTAGGTTATGCGCGAAGGTAACCCACCTTTTCTCCACTCTCATTTTTCTACACTATGATTTTACTTAATTAAAATGTCCGCACAGGTGTAATCAACTGAATAAAGTTCTCTTGATCTTCTGTTGGCACTAAAGTGAATGGGCGCAATGCGGAGGTGAAGGAAACTTGGATTTCCGTTTGACCAAAGGAACGCAAAGCATCTTTCATATAATCCGGGTTAAATGAAATTTCAAGATCTTCGCCTTCTACTGCTTTCGCATCGAGCTGTTCTTCCACGTTCCCAACATCTGGGGAATTACCTGAAATCACGATTTGTTTATCCGCAGTTGTAATGGCTAGCTTAACCACGTTATTACGGCTTTCGTGGGACAACAGAGAAGCCCGTTCGATCGCTGCCAGTAATGCAGGTGCATTAAACTCGAGTGTGGTGGTAGCTTCTTTTGGAATTAAACGCGACGTATCAGGGTAATTACCTTCCAGTAAACGTGAATAAAACGCTGTGTCACCTAACGTAAAGAGTACCTGATTTTCAGAAATTCTCATGATAACATCGGGATTTTCCTCACCAATCATGCGAGATAACTCAACGAGACTTTTTCCAGGGATGATGACATCGTATTTTCCTGTATTGCCTGCTGGTAATTTAATTTTCCGTTGCGCCAAGCGGTGACTATCAGTAGCGACTGCCATAAATTGATCACCGTCAATACTGAAATGGACCCCGGTTAAGATTGGCCGACTTTCTTGCGTCGAAACGGCCAAAACGGTTTGGCTAATTAATTGTTTGAATACATTTCCTGAAAGTTGAATTTGATCATTGCCATCCAATTCGGGCAAATGCGGATAATTATTGGCATCTAAGCCATTAATCGTAAATTCAGCTGCACCAGAAGTGATCTCAGTTTGGAACCCTTCTGTAATTTCAATAGTCATACTTTCTTCAGGAAGCCGTTTAACGATGTCACTGAAAAAGTGAGCTGGTAAAACAATTTTACCCGGATCAGCAATTGACAATCCGTTGTCTTCGTTTTTAGCATCTAAAACGGTTTCGATAGAAATATCGGCATCACTACCGGTAAGAATAAGTTGATCAGATTCAACATCCAGTTTTAGACCCGTTAAAATGGGAATGGTTGTTTTTGATGAAATAGCTCGTTGCACATCATTTAGCTTTTTGATAAACGCAGCTCGTTTGACAGTGAATTTCATTTCTAGAATCTCCTTTGGTCAAAATGTATTTATATATAATTATATATTAAAAGTAACAGTAGTAATAGGGACTGTTGATATTGTGTAAATCTTACCTAACGCTTAGGCAGGTCGAGATTTTCCTATGTTGATAAAATGTGGATAACTTTTAAACTCATTCACACTTATCCACAAGCTATGGTTTTAGCTCACTTTTTAGATCCCCAATTTGGCGTTGCAAATCATCGTCTTTTTTCAAAGCTTCCGCAATTTTTTCGTGCGCATGAATCACCGTGGTATGATCTTTGCCGCCAAATTCTGTCCCGATTTTTGGCAGCGAGGCATTTGTCAGCTCACGTGAAAGGTACATCGCGATCTGGCGCGGCATAACAATGGATTTCATCCGTTTTTTACCTTTTAGATCAGAAATTGAGGTGTGATAGTATTTTGCCACTTTATCCTGAATAAGGGAAATTGAAACCTCACTAAATTTCGTGCCAAAGTTGAGACTGCGCATTGCTTCGGAAGCTAGATCAGTTGTAATGCTGGTACTTTGCAGATTTGCGTAAGCCTGAACTCGTGCAAGCGCGCCCTCTAACTCACGAACATTTGAATCTACTTGGGTGGCAATGTAGTTGAGAGTATCATCAGGAATTTCAATTCGGTCTGCCATGGCTTTTTCACGGAGAATGGCGATTCGGGTCTCCAGATCTGGCGGTGTAATGTCAACGGATAAGCCCCATTTGAAACGGGAAACTAAGCGCTCCTGCAACTTAGGAATCTCGTTTGGCAATCGATCAGATGTCAGGACAATTTGTTTTTGATTACTATATAAAGCCTCGAAAGTATGGAAGAATTCTTCTTGAGTAGCTTCCTTGTCTGCAAAGAACTGGACATCATCGACTAATAGTAAATCAACATTTCGGTAGATTTCGCGGAACTCTTCTTGGTGCTTAGATTGAATCGCATTAATAAAGTCGTTGGTAAAGGCTTCACTAGTGACGTACTTAACGTTGGTATCCGGATTATTTTTTAAAATTTGATGGCCAATTGCGTGCATCAAATGGGTTTTTCCAAGCCCAACGCCCCCATAAAAGAAGAGTGGATTATACATGGTGCCGGGATCTTCGGACACGACCAAGGCCGCTGCATGAGCCATTTGGTTACCTTTCCCAGTGACAAAGGTGTCAAAAGTATATTTATCATTTAAAGTTGTTTCTTCCATGAAGTCCGGTGTTGGTTTAGGTTTATCGGCAGCGGGCCGCTCTTTTTTTACCGCCTCGCTTTGTTCACCTTCCAAAACAAAATCCGGTGTGATATCTGCTTGGGTGATTAAATAGGCATACTCCACAAACTTTGGTGCTAAATGTTGTTTCCAATAATCGCGGTGTAAAGGCGATGGCAGCTGGATGGTCATGACGTGATCTTTCAGCTCAACCGGTTTAGCAACATCAATCCAGGTGGCAAATCCGAGCGAAGAAATGTCATTATCCTTTTCAAAATCGGCTTTGATTTGGTTCCAGAGTTCATCTTTACTTAGCACAAAAACCCCTCCAAAGTAACAGTTATTTTTTGTGTTTATTTTCGATTCCGTGAATTTAAACAGTGAATTAATTTTAGCATGAAAAAAAATAGTTTTCCACATCCTGTGGAAAACTATTTAAAATAAATCACAAGCCGTGAAAAAAGATACCCACAGGGTGTTGAAAAAAATGGAAAAATAACGAAATTTTCAGGTTATTCACAGAAAACGGTGGATAACTAGTGCCCGAGAGGATGGGCTTTTTAACGGTTATCCACCGAAAATGGCCAAAATGTGGATAACTCAAGCACAGGGGGTGAATATCCGGATAAGTTTGGGAAAAACAGTGGAAAAGTAAAGAAGTTATCAGAAAATATCCACATCTGCCCGCACAGAAACTTTTGGAATTGTGGATAAATTCGCTAATCTTTTTTAAATAATGGCTTTGCAGGACGTTTGTTTTGTGATACTATATTATGGTAATTGTAATTAGATACTGAGTTATTTCATTAATCAAAAGATGAAAATTAGAAAATTTCAGTGTTGTTATGGGAGGTGTACGAATTGAAGAGAACATATCAACCAAAGAAGCGTCATCGTTCACGTGTGCATGGTTTTCGTAAACGTATGAGTACAAGTAACGGCCGTAAAGTTTTAGCACGTCGACGTCTAAAAGGTAGAAAAGTATTATCTGCATAAGGCCACTGATCCCAGTGGTCTTTTATTTTTGAAGAGATTCAAAGTAAGAGTACCTTAATATGTAGAAACTTGATAATACGATTTATTTTGGAGAGAGATTATGCGCAAGTCATACCGGGTAAAGAAAGAAACCGAATTTCAAAAGGTTTTTGAAACTCACAATTCATATGCAAATCGTAAATTTCTCGTTTACGTGATGGAAAAACCTGACCAGCCACATTTTCGGGTTGGAATTTCTGTAGGGAAGAAAATCGGGAATGCCGTGATGCGAAATTATATGAAACGCCGGATTCGGCAAAGCATTCTTGAATTTAAGCCACAACTGCGCCAAGATATTGACTTTTTGGTTATTGCCCGGCCACAGGCGTCTGGTCTTTCAATGAAAGAAACCAAACAACAACTAAAACACGTCTTCACGCTAGCTAATATTTTAACTACTGATCAAAGCGAGGAAAAGTAAGTGAAACACAGCAAAAGAAATATGGTTATGGCGGCGATTGCCAGCTTAACACTTTTGTTAGCCGGTTGTAGTACAGCCCCCATCACAAGTCATAGTACCGGAATTTGGGATCACTGGATCGTTTACAACTTCTCACGAGCCATCATTTGGCTTTCACAGTTGTTCGGTAATAATTATGGTTGGGGTATCATTATCTTTACCATTATTATTCGAATTATCATTTTGCCATTGATGATCTATCAAACCCGGTCGTCAATGAAAACTGCTGAAATTCAGCCTAAAATCCAAGCTTTGCAGAAGAAATATTCTTCTAAAGATGTGGAAACGCAGCAAAAATTGCGAGAAGAACAACAAAAACTCTATTCCGAAGCTGGGGTTAACCCAGTAGCAGGATGTTTACCACTGATTGTTCAATTGCCAATTTTGTATGCTTTGTATGCAGCGGTAAGTCGAACCGAAGTCCTGAAGGCGGGAACCTTCTTATGGCTACAGCTAGGTGATAAGGACCCCTATTTCGTATTGCCAGTGTTAGCTGCGATTTTCACGTATGTCAGTTCGTGGTTAAGTATGAAGTCCCAGCCAACGCAAAATGGGATGACAACGATGATGACGATTGGGATGCCGATTATTATCTTAATCACAGCAATTAATTTCCCATCAGCTGTTACTTTGTACTGGGTGGTAACAAATATTTTCCAAGCAGCACAAACAATGGTTATTCAAAATCCATTTAAGATTCAGCGCGATCGTGAGGCAAAAGTGCAAGCAGAACGGGATCGCAAACGTGCGCTTCAAAAAGCAAAACGTAAAGCTTATAAAGGACGAAATAGAAAATAATAGGCAAGCAGTGGAGATTAGAATAGCGTTATTCTGATCTCCTTTTGCTGTCCATTCTATAAATATAACTGTAAAAGGAGGGAGACCATGGCAAAATATACGGGAACCACCGTTGAACAAGCTGTGCAAGCAGGGTTGGCTGATCTGAATGTCAGTCGTTCTGAAGTACGAATTACGACACTGACAGAACCGAAAAAAGGGTTTTTAGGAATTGGAAAACGGGCGGCAGAAATCGAAATCACAGTGATTGATCAGCCTCAGAAAACGCAGTCCCAACAAGCGGTTAAGGTTACTGAACCAATTGAATCTGAAGTTAAACCAAAACTCGATGAAGTAGATGATGAAGCTAAAACTGAAGTTCAAAAGCCAATAAATTCCGCGCCAAAGCAAGAAACCGTCACAGGACCAAAACAAGAGGCCGTAGCGCAACGACCGAAATTAACTGCCCAGTTAGTTGAAGAACTTCAAACCTATCTGCTGGCGGTTGTGAGCCAGCTAGGAATTACCGCAACGGCGACGAATCGTTTCCATCACCGTGAAGTGACGATCGCGTTTAAGACGGAACAAGAAGGGCTATTGATTGGCAAGCACGGGCGAACCATTAATTCACTGCAGACGTTAGCCCAAGTTTTTCTATTGCATCATGAGATTGCGCATGCCAATGTGGAATTAGATGTTGAGAACTATCGCGAGCGGCGAACCGAGACGTTGCAGCGGCTGGCTGAAAATACGGCACGCGAGGTTGTGGCCACCGGCGATCCGGTTTTTCTCGACCCCATGCCGGCGTTTGAACGTAAGGTGATCCATGCGGCATTAGCGGAAAATCACTTTGTGACGACATTTTCTGAAGGGCATGAACCTCACCGTTATGTTGTGGTAGCTTTGGTTCAAGAGGAACAACTGTAAGAGAAGTATCATCAATTGACAAATGTGAGTTAAAATTTTAAGATATAGACAATATTTTAATTTAGATAAAGTAGTGAAAGTACTTTATCCACGTAGACCTTACTTAAGGCGTGGACTGGGTGCTTTTTTTATTGGATTGGTTTTAGAAAGGACAGGAAACATGTTAGAAACAGCTACGGAATTGGATACGATCGCAGCGATCTCGACACCACCTGGCGAAGGTGGCATTTCGATTGTTAGAATTAGCGGGAATGAAGCGTTAGATGTAGCGTCTCGCATTTTTAAAGGTAAAGATCTGCATAAGGTTAAGAGCCACACGATTAATTATGGGCATATTGTGGATCCTAAAACGGGTTCGACGGTCGATGAAGTCATGGTTTCCGTGATGTTGGCACCGAAAACGTATACGTGTGAGGACGTTGTTGAAATTAATTGTCATGGCGGTATTGTGCCGACCAATGATATTCTGCAATTGCTGTTGAGTCATGGCGCACGGATGGCCAAACCCGGCGAATTTACGGAACGTGCCTTTCTGAACGGACGTGTAGATCTCTCTCAAGCCGAAGCCGTTATGGATTTAATTCGTGCTAAAACTGATCGGTCAATGAAAGTAGCCTTAAATCAATTAGATGGCGATTTATCCCACTTAATTAAGCGACTGCGTCAGGATATTTTGGACGTATTGGCACAGGTTGAGGTTAACATTGATTATCCTGAATATGATGATGTTGAAACGATGACCAGCAAATTGTTACGTGAAAAAGCGATCGAGCTGAAAGCACAAATCAAGCAGTTGCTTTTAACGGCGCAAGAGGGAAAAATTTTGCGTGACGGATTAGCAACTGCAATTGTGGGGCACCCTAACGTTGGTAAATCGAGTTTATTAAACCGAATGCTTCATGAAGATAAAGCCATTGTAACGGATGTGGCTGGGACTACACGCGATGTATTGGAAGAGTATGTCAATGTGCGGGGCGTGCCTTTGAAGTTAGTTGACACCGCCGGAATCCGCGAAACAAATGATAAAGTTGAAAAAATTGGGGTAGAGCGTAGCCGTAAAGCTCTTCAAACAGCAGATTTGGTGTTGTTAGTGTTAGATAGCAGCCAACCGTTATCTGACGAGGACCAGCAGTTAATTCAAGCTACCGATGAAGCCAAACGAATTATCATCTTAAATAAGACAGACTTACCGATGGCACTTGACACTGATGAACTTTTTAATTCCGTTTCTGAAGATGAGGTCATTCGAACCTCAGCAACGAAAGGCGCCGGATTGGATGATTTGAAGGAAAAAATTGCCAAATTGTTCTTTGGCGGAATTGAAAGTAGTCAAAATAACGTGATTGTCACTAATGCGCGGCATATTGGTTTATTGAACCAAGCCCAAGGTGCGTTAGATGCGGTTTTGCAAGGCTTGGACGATGGCATGCCGGTTGATTTGGTCCAGATTGATATGACGCGGTGCTGGGAATTTCTGGGTGAAATTACCGGGGATAGTTACCAAGATGAGTTGCTAGACCAACTGTTCAGCCAGTTCTGTTTAGGTAAGTAATTGAAGTTCAATTAAGTTAACGATGAAACAAATTATGAAGCTCGATGAAGCTCAAATGTGGAGGATGAGTCATGACGGAAGTAAAACAGTATGCAGGCAAAGATTACGATGTCATCGTAGTTGGTGCTGGGCATGCCGGTTCAGAAGCGGCCTTAGCTGCAGCACGAATGGGTAATAAAACGTTATTAATGACCATTAATTTGGATATGGTGGCCTTTATGCCATGTAATCCTTCAGTTGGTGGACCAGCGAAAGGAATCGTCGTCCGTGAGATTGATGCGCTTGGCGGTGAAATGGGTAAGAACATTGATAAGACCTATGTGCAGATGCGTATGTTAAATACTGGAAAAGGTCCAGCGGTACGGGCATTGCGGGCTCAAGCAGACAAGCATGCCTACCACGCGCAAATGAAAAAAACGATTGAAGATGAACCTAATCTAACGTTGCGTCAGGGAATTGTGGATGATCTTATTATTGAAGATGGTATTTGCAAAGGAATCATCACGAATACCGGGGCGCGTTATCATGCCAAAAGTGTAGTTTTAACACTTGGAACGGCTGCACGAGGAAAGATTATTATTGGTGAGTTGATGTATTCATCAGGGCCGAATAATTCGCAACCAGCCATGAAGTTGACTAAGAACCTGAAGGATTACGGTTTTGATTTGGAACGCTTTAAAACCGGAACACCGCCTCGTGTGGATGGTGGAACAATTCACTATGACGAAACTGAAGAACAGCCGGGTGATAAAGAACCCAATCATTTTAGTTTTACCACGCCAGACAGTGCCTATATTGACGTTAAAAATCAGCTCTCTTGCTGGTTAACCTATACGAACGAATATACACATAAGATTATTCGAAAAAACTTGGACCGTGCGCCGATGTTTTCTGGTGTTATTGAAGGGGTGGGTCCACGTTACTGTCCTTCAATTGAAGATAAAATCGTGCGTTTTGCTGACAAGGATCATCACCAGCTCTTCTTGGAACCAGAAGGCCGCAATACGGATGAATGGTACGTCCAAGGACTATCAACTTCAATGCCGGAAGAAATCCAGCAGCAAATTCTTCACTCGATCAAGGGCTTGGAAGATGCAGAAATGATGCGCCCGGGATATGCCATTGAATATGATGTCGTTTCACCTTATCAACTTAAACCAACTTTGGAGACAAAGGTTGTGAAGAATCTATATACAGCCGGTCAAACTAATGGGACTTCTGGTTACGAAGAAGCTGCTGGTCAAGGGTTGATTGCGGGGATTAATGCTGGTTTACGGGCATTAGACAAAGGTCAATTTACCTTAAAACGCAGTGATGCTTATATCGGAGTTATGATCGATGATTTAGTTACTAAAGGCACAAAAGAGCCTTATCGTTTGCTGACAAGCCGCGCAGAGTACCGGTTAATTCTTCGGCACGATAATGCGGACTTGCGACTAACTGAAATGGGTCATGAGCTCGGTTTGATTGACGAAGATCGTTATCAGACATTTTTAGAGAAAAAAGCGGATATTGAAAATGAACTTCATCGATTAGACACCATTCGGATTAAACCAAAGGAAGTCCGTGAATTCTTAATTGCTAAAGGCGGCCATGAATTAAAGGATGGTGTATGGGCTTCTGAGTTCTTACGACGTCCGGAAGTTTCTTATCAAGAATTACTCCAATTCATTCCGGCACCTGAGAAAAAGCTGGATCGACGCGTGGTTGAGCAGGTTGAAATTGAGATTAAGTATGCTGGCTACATCAAAAAGGCCAAAGAGCGTGTTGAACGTCTAAAGAAGATGGAAGCTAAGAAAATTCCTGATCACATTGACTACGAAGCAATTAATGGTCTCGCTACAGAGGGACGGCAGAAGTTGGAAAAAATTCAACCGGAGACGATTGCACAAGCAAGCCGAATTAGTGGTGTGAATCCGGCTGACATCGCGATTTTAAGTGTCTATATTGAACAAGGACGCATTGCTAAAGTCAAATAAAGTTAAATAATTAGTAAGGCAGTTTTAAGGTTTTGAAAAACTTTGAGACGGCCTTTTTTGTTTTACTATTTTTTATCGTTAAAATATTTTTTATTGACATTTTGATAAAAATGGTGAATCAAAGACGGGCGTTACAAAGCTTTCAGCAGAATATCGATTTCATTCGTAACGGGGGAAAAGAAGCCGATACTACCTTTTCTTTTGCGGCTTCGGATCTTAAGCTGTCTAAAGCGGGCCGAATCGCCCTGTTACGGCAGCTTAATCAAGTGGTGGCCAACTTTAAGGATCCTGATGCAGATGAGCCGCAGTTACCGTTTAATTTGGATATGGTTTTGTATTCAGATCAGAAGCCAAAAGAATCATAGATTAAGTGGGTTTAGTTTTTAATTTAAACATTAATTATTACTAATTTTTGATGTATCTCCCGCCCGATTTTAAGTTAAAATAGGGGAAGAGGGTTTGAGCGTGGAGGTGCTATCATGAAAAGTAATTATCGCGTAGCCGAACTGCTTGTCCGGTTAATGACAGGAGAAACGTTACATCAAAAAGAGATTCAAAAAAAATATGGTATTAGTTTGCGGACCTGTCAGCGAGACCTAGCTGATATCCGCGAAGCATTGACTGAGTACGATGCTGGTGATCTTGTAGAGAATCAGGGCACTTACCGAATTACACGTAGAAGCGAAACGCTAGATTACGAATTAGTGTTAGCGACCAGTAATATTTTGCTGGGAGTTCGAGCGTTATCTGTTAATGAATCTTCGGATGAATTAGACACAGCGCTTGAATTTCTACGCTCTGGCTTGTCGCCAACCATGCAGTCAAAAGTACGCAAACAGCTGAAACTACCTCGCGGAAGTTACACGCCCCTTTCACGTCCGACGCCCTTACTTGATCGGTTACGTGAGGTCTCTGATAGCATTGCAAACAATCAAAAGCTGATTTTTACGTATAAAGCCAGTGTCCAGACAGGAGACAAACCACTCATACACCATGCCCAGCCGGTCGTTGTTTTTTTTGAAAAATATTACTTCTACGTTGCGATGCTTAGCGTTGAACATCATGGTTACTGGCTGTATCGATTGGATCGAATTGTTAAGATTTTAGAAAAAGTACCGGGAGAAAAGTTAGATTATGCAACCCGCTTTTCGCTGCAGGATCATCGGCAACAGACATATTTGCTAAACACCGGCAGTCTAACGAAAATTCGTTTTATTTACAGAAATTATGTTCAAACAGTATTAGATTATTTTCCGAATGCGCGGGTGGTCCGCAAAAATAAGGATGGAAGTCTACTGATTGAAGCCTATGTTCGCATTGATGGGGCGTTATTATGGCTTTTAAGCCAAGGAAAAGAACTACAGGTTCTTTCACCGCCGTCGTTAGTGCAACGGATGCGTGAAGAGCTGACAGCAGCTCGAAATCAGTATTTTAAATGGGTCTCTGTCAAATTGTATTGGTGGAGATTTTTGAAAAGCATGTTCACTTCGGTGAATGTGCTTTTTTTGTTTACGCATAAATTAAACTGATACGAATGAAAAAGTTATGAATATTTTGAAAACCAAAACAGCTACGCTTTAACACCTTAATTTTACGATTTAGTCCTTCAATAGGACCGTTGGAATACGGATAACGACAACTATTGAGAACAGCAGGACCATTCTTTATTAAAGTTGAGATAGTAATATCCATTTGGTTGCCAGCCGCCTTGTAGTTGGCAATCAAGGTTTTAAATCCAACCGCATCTTTTTGTTGAATGGCTGTTAGAATTCCTTGATAGGTTTGATACACAGTTTTAAATTCTGGAAATTCATCTAAGGCTAGGTCAATGGCGTTCTGTTGGGTCATGTATTCGTTGATACCGTGTAAATAGATAAGTTTAGTATCATTGACCTTTTCTTCTGCCAAATGGAACAAACGCCATTGAGATTTTAGAATGCGATAAACTCGGGAATGCTTATCTTGAAAAGTATGGATCACACGTGTACGTTCGTTATCCAGTGCCCGACCGGCAAGTTGAATAATGTGGAAACGGTCAATGATGGTTATTGCCTTAGGAAATAACCGATGAATAAAGCCAGCATACTCAGCATTCATATCAACGGTGATTGTTTGAACTTTCATACGTTCTTGAACTGAATAGCGAGCTTCAAAGTAATCAATGATATCCTTACTAAGGCGATCCTTAAGAATCACAATGCGGCGATGACTAACGGCATCGCAACAGTTAAAGGACATTAGATGATTACAGGAACGGAATTCATCAAAACAAAGATTTTGGGGGAGTGTTTTAACACGATAAGCTAAGTGAATATTCGCATTTAAAATGCGTTGAACACTACTTGGTGAAATCCCACAAATCTTAGCGATTTCTTTACTGGTCAGCATATCCCGAGCCAGAACAATTACTTGATGTTTCACATTATGCGTAAAAGTTTCATTACGTTTAACGAGGTTAGTTTGTCAGCAACGGTTGTAAAATGTTGGAAAATACCGATTAGAAAATGTCGGTTTTCCAACATTTTTTTACGGTAAACTAAACGTATCTCAAATTTGGAGGAACTGAAATGCGTTTAGATGTTGAACAGTGTGTCCAGCAATATATTATGAACAAAATAAAGCCCAACTTCGCTGAAATTGGTCGACGATATGGTGTTGATCCGCGAACGGTTAAAAGATACTACAATTTAGGGCTCACGCCCCCAGATGAGCAGCCACAACCCTTACGGCGGCCGAGTAAACTTGACGATTATCGAAAAACGATTGAAGAAAAGGTTCTAGAAGGCTGTTCGGCAACGGCAATTTATTACTTTATCAAAGAACGTGGCTATCAAGGAAAGCAAAGTATTCTCAGAGACTATTGTCGAACCATCAGAAAAGCCGCAACGAAAAAAGCCACTATCCGGATTGAAACCTCGCCAGGGCTTTCAGCCCAGGTTGATTGGAAAGAAGACTTAACATTGATTTCTCGGCATGGAGAGATTGTCAAAGGCAACATCTTCTTATATGTTTTAGGGTACTCGCGAATGAAATACATGCAATTTACCTTCAGTCGCAGCCAAACTACCTTTTTTGATTGCTTAACGAATGCCTTTTGGGCAACCGGGGGTGTGCCGAAAGAAATCTGGTTTGACAACCAAAAGGTTGTCGTCGATCATCATAAAAGTAATTTTGGTAAGCCGGTATTTAATGAAACCTTCGTTGAATACGCTAAGGACGCTTGTTTCAAGCCAATTGCTTGTCGACCGTTTCGGCCACAAACCAAAGGAAAGGTTGAGGCGTTGGCCAGAACTACTCAGCGAATTAAAGTTTACAACCATGAGTTTGAAGAGCCGCTAGACTTAGCCGAGATCGTTCATTTGACGTGTGATCAGCTGAATCATGAGAAGTCTCAGGCGACTCAAATTCCGCCTTATTTATTGCTTGATAAAGAAAAAGAGTATCTCCATGATTTTGATCATGACTTACTCGATGCCTATGCCAGCCAAACCATCGCAAGGAAAGTTAGCAAGGAATCAATGATTGTCTTTCAAAATCGGAAATACTCCGTCCCCATCAGATATATTGACGAAACCGTACAAATTAAACACGATGACAATACTCTATACGTTTATTATAACGGAGAACTAATTCGTTCTCACCCTATTTCACTGAAAAGATTTAATTATCTTCGCGATGACATGGAAGAGATTGTCCGATCAGACCTTTATAAGAATCGTGATGACCGAGTCATTGATGATTACGTCGACCGAAACCTGAAGATGTTTGATGAAATGGAGTGAGAAAATGGCTAATTACCAAGCGTTATACACCAACCTTAGACAATTAAAGTTAGATCGTTTCGCCGAACATTTAGGCTACCTATTGGATCATCAAGATGAAGCACCCAAGTCCTTGAGTGATGCCTTATTCGAATTGACAACGGCTGAGCTTAAATACCGGGAACAAAAAAAGATTAATTTGAGAATTAAACTAGCCCGCTTTCCATATGAAAAAACGTTAGCTGACTTTGACTTTAGCTATCAACCAGGAATTAACCAAGGGACAATTGAGGACTTGGGATCACTAAGATTCACCCAAGAGAATCAAAACATTTTGTTTATCGGCACCTCCGGTGTCGGTAAGACTCACCTAGCCACCGCCATTGGAATTGAAGGGTGTAAACAAGGAATTTCAACGCAGTTTATTCGATGTAGCGACCTCATCAACAAGCTTCAAACAGCACAAGTTCAAGGACGAAGCGAAGAAGTGTTGCGCCGGTATGCCCGTTTTCAAATTCTAATCATTGACGAGATTGGTTATCTCCCAATTGAGTCAGTGGGTGCTAAGCTGTTCTTTCAGCTAATTGAAAGACGATATGAACGGAAATCAACCATTATCACCACTAATATTCCGCTTTCTAAGTGGGGAAACACCTTTTCAGATAAGATGTTAGCTAACGCCATTTTAGACCGCTTGGTTCACCACGCTAAAGTCATCCGAATCACCGGTCGATCATATCGAATGAAGGATCATTTGATTGAAAAGAAGGATAATTCTGGACCTGATTTATCAGGTTTTAGCTCACAAAATAAAGAAAGGAGCAGTGAGACACTGTAAACCTTATCGGTAAAAAACAGCATTTTTTAATCGGCAAAAAACGACATTTTCACATCGGCGTTGACAAGTTTGAGCACCACAGGTTTTTAAACACCGTTTACATTGATATCTTTGTCGTTTTAGCTGCATCTCATAACGTCCACCTGATAAGGTTCCCAATCTTAGATGGCCAATGTGAGTTCCATTTTTGATTAGAGATTTATGGCCACAATGAGGACATTTTAAAAGTTGATAGGAAAGGATAGCGTGAACGACATGAACGTGTTGCCCATTGGGATAATGTTCCTTAGTAATCTCAGTTACAGTTAAATTAGGGTCTGTTATTTCGAATAGGCTTAGGATAGAATTAGTTAGGGACATTTGTTTTTCCTCTTTTCGATTTTATTAGGCGATTAAATCGTAACACAAAGAGGGCAAATGTCCTTTTTTTTTTCAAAATAAAAACTGGTATCAGTTATTCACCAATACCAGAAAGTGTAGACCCTTTTAAATAAAGGAGTGAACCAGGAAATCGTAATTGATTTTCTGGTTTTATTTTTTTAGTGTCATATTATGACGTGGTGCATTTGTATGCTTGTGATAATTTGAAAGGGGATTCTTCAATTATGAAAGAAAATAGTGGGTTGAAGTCAAGAACTAAAAAAATTATCTTAAGTCTGATTGCTGGTGTAACATTGTTGGGCGTGGGTGTAAGTGGCGGCACGATGGCATTGAATGCTGGTAGTCAACAAACAGTCGTCAAGGCTAAAACTTATCCAGCATCAATTTTTTATGCAAATATAAAAGTAGGCGGAACTTATCGACGTATTGAATATGTTAATATGATTACGCCAGTCGTTGGAAAAACATATACTATGAAGGTGCCAACGATTAAGGGGTATACACCTAATCGTAAAACTATTCACTTAAAAATTGAAAAATACAAATCTAGTCCAACGGGAATTGCTGGCGAACGATTAGAAGATTTATATTACACGCGAAATGGTTCTGTATCGGTAAAATACACTGCACAAAAATTAACCAAACAAGTGAAATTGGCACCGGGGCACAATTTTTACAATCACATTCCTGGCAGCAATTACACAGTTAAATTAAAACATTATGGCACAACGTACAAAGGTAAAACAGTTACCATTGATAATTCAGGTATCAAAAAAGGAATGAAAACACCGTATTATCGTTGTTGTTATAAAGGCAAGTTAATTGGCTGGATTTACACATCGGCTTTAGTAAATCCTGCAAAGTATACAACTGTTAAAAAAACGGCAACAGTAATTGCGAGCCCTAAAAATAATTTTTATAATCATCTGACGTACAGCGTTTATGCGACAAAACTCTGGCATTATGGCAAAACGTATAAAAATCGCAAAGTCACCATCAATAAACAAGCGGTCCGCGTGGGTACAAAGACACCATATTATCGTTGTTACATTGGTAATAAGGAAATTGGTTGGATTTATGGCGGCGCCTTAACTAATATCCAGTAAAAACAACAAATGCTACGTAAAGCATCGTTATTAAAAAAATAACGGTGCTTTTTTGTGAAAACTAATAACGACATAATATGTCGCATGTGCCCATTATAATAGGCACAGTTATACATAATAACGGTTACATCAAGTTGAATTAGGAGGATTTGTTTAATGAAAAAACAGGGAGTAGTTACACTCACAGCGGCGGCTGTTTTGGCGGGTGTTGCCGTCACAAACAGTTCTGTCCAAGCGGATACAAATACGGCTAATAATGGTACGGTTCAGAAAAAAACAACCACAACAGCCGTTACACAAGCTAAGAGTACGGTATCAGCAGCGCAACAAGAGGTCAAAACAGCTCAAGCAAATGTATCAAAAGCGCAAGCGTCGGTAGCTAATGCCGCAGCAGCCAAATCTAGTGCTCAATCTACGTTAACAGCGGCCAGCAGCAGTGCCAGTTCTGCAACGACTGCACAATCAACCGCGCAGCAATATAAAGACGCTGCCACCTCAGAGGGAATTGACAAAGCACAATCTGCGGTTGACAGTGCACAGACGCAAACAAACGCTGCTCAGCAAGCGGCAAGTTCGGCACAACAATCGGTTTCAGCAGCTCAAACAGATGTAAGTGCTAAAAGTTCCGCAGCAAGTACTGCGAACAGTGCCGTGACAGCTAAGCAGCAAGTTGTTTCTAGTGCCCAAACGCAAGTTGATAAAGATCAGGCGGCAACAAGCTTAGCGACAGCCCAAACCGCGGCTTCTAATGCGCAAAGTGCAGTTGATCAAACAAATGATCAGATTAAATCAGTTACTGGAGATGCTGAGCAAGCTGGAATTGTTTTATCACAAAGTTATGTTGATGCTTACAAGGACAGTTTGAATGACAATGGCGATGATGACACGGTAATGGACCGCCTTGAAAATGAAGTCGATAATTTTGAAACTACGGCCCAAATTACAGAATATCAACCAACAACAAAGGATAGTAATGAAGTAGTGGATGATGTTAGTAATTTAACCTATGCTCAAGCCAAATCACTAACTGACTTTGCGGCGAGCGTTATTAATGGTCTTAGGGCTCAAGTCGGTTCAGATCCTGTTCAAGTAACTTATGGATCAGTGCAGGCAATAATGCTAGCTGTCGCACAAGAAGAAAAAGAAGATTTTGATGCGTTTACAGAAGGTTCATTAGCCGAAATGAACAGTGAGGCTTGGTGGGATACTGATTTTTCAACGTTAGGCGTAAAGATGACGGCGTATTCGGAAACAGAACCAGGTGCTGGAAAATATGAAATTGGATTAGATGGTTGGGACTTGCCAACGTGGCAGTTATATTCGACCAAAAACCATACGATGGCGGAATTAAAAGGAGGCGTGTATGACGATATTCAGACACTTTTAAAAACGCAAACAGGAGCTTCCAATTTGTTAGGTCAAAAGTTACCTGATGATATGAAGGGAGAATATCTCGGAGCAACGTTTGATTCGTATGGTACACTGCACCTTTTCTTCATTGACAATTATGATGCTTCGAAGATTGCAGCTGAGGAGGCTCAAGATGCAAGTGATGATGGGGCGAGCAGTGGTAGTTCATTACTTAGTGGACATGAAATTCCAGCCGATGCCGTTTTCTTTAAGGATACAACCACACCTGCACCGTTTGAGATCAAGTCTAGTTCTGATACGGATAGTCAGGAAACACTAACTGACCTACAAACGAAGTTGAGCACAGAACAGACTAAGTTAACAGCTGCAAATAAGGCTTTAGCTTCAGCTCAATTAGCAGCAAAAGACTTAGGTGTAACGGCATCTGATGCAGACGCAGCGCAACTAGCTGCTGATCAAAGCAAGCTGGCAACGGCAAAAACTGAATTGGCTTCAGCGCAGAAATTAGTCACAACCACAAAAGCAGCCTTGGCAGAGGCCCAAGCAACACTTGACGCTGCCCAAACGCAACAAGCCACAGCTACCAAAGCCTTAAGTGAGGCAAAGGCTACCCTAAAAGCGGCACAACAGTATCTCAATAATTTGCAGAATGCTGATACAAATCTGACCGATGCCCAAGCAACTGTAACCAAAGCGCAAGCAAACTTATTGGCCGCTCAAAAGGCCTATGATGCAACCTTAGCACCCGTACAAACGGCCCAAACTGCATTAGAGGCAGCTAAGGCAGCTTTGGCAGTTGCTAAAGAACGGTTAACGACAGCGCAAGCCACTTTATCAAAATACCAAGTAGTTAATGGTTCAAAAGAAGATGTGACGTTTAGCTCAAACAAATCCGGCAAAGCACAGAAGGTTACCTTAGCAGATAAAACCACTAAGTCAGCAGCTGTTGTTAATAAAGGCAAGAAGGCTATTCTTCAAAAACAAGCCGTGGCAACAACTTTGCCACAAACAAATTCTCAAGATCAAGGCTACTTAGCTTTGCTTGGGATGGCGTTACTGAGTTTAATTGGGTTTGCCGGTGTCGGTAGGAAACGACGAATTTAATTTTAAATCAGTCATTGGTGCAGTAGTAGGCCTTAGTTTGTTTAAATTCAGTGTTTCTACAGTGACAAAATGTAGAGGCCAAGGCAAAAATAAGCGTCGTAAAGTCTACAAATATTAAAGATACTAAGGTTCATGTTTCCAGCGGGACGTTGTACAGTTCGGTTAAACTGAATAGAGTGGCTCACTATGGGAAAAACTACAAATATACGACGTTTACGGCAACGGAGCAGGCAAAAATTCAAAAAACAAATGGTAAGAATTACATTTATCAGTATATTAAGGCTGGTAAGGTTTCAGGCTGGATTTGGTACGGGTATCTTAAGAATGGAAACGCACCAAGATCATTTAATAGCTACAAATTGGCCGTTGAGGATTACGCACAAGGAAGTTTGATACAGACTGGAGTTATAAACTTGGCTACTGACTTTGGAGATCTTGGGGACGTATTTATTTATTTTTATGATGAGGATGAATACGATTCTGAAGAACAAGTTGATCAAGATATTTCAACATTTTCTAATATCTACAATCTGTTTCAAAGTCGATTTACAGAAACGGAAAGAACTCATTTAACCAATATGATTAATCAAGTTAAGTCCGAACCTTTTCAGGAAGAGCATTACACATTGAGTGATGAACTTAGTGAACTTGCTTCTGCTTTAGGGCTTGCGATTGGTTCGTTAAACTAAACTTTTCTACACAAAATAAGAGTGCCGTCTCAGTCTAATTTAAAGACTGAAACAGCACTCTTATTTTTTAAATGCGGTTACTGATTTTCTTTCATAATGGTGACGGTCTGCTTTTGCAATTCAGACATTGCCTTTTCTGGCGTCACTTTATTGGTTATCATCTGATTAATTGCCTTAATGAATGCCGTGTAGAATTCATCATAACCTAAAAAGATCGGATCCTGAAAACCGAATTTAACGGAATCAATACCGGCTTTTTGGGTCGGATGTTTAGCTAAATAACGTTTATAGGTGGCATCCTTTTGTGCAGATTTTGTTAGCGGAAGATAACCTGTGTTTTCCGCCCATTTGATGGTTTGTTTCTTTTTCATCAAATATTTTACAAATGCTGCGGCCCCTTTTCGCTGCGCTTTTGAAGCTGATTTGAACATGACCAGATCGTTTCCAGCAATTGATGCCGCTCGTTTGCCCTTATAACTTGGTGAGATTGCAGTCCCCCAATGAAATCCCTTTGGTGTTGTGGCCTGGAGTGTGGAAATAGCCGCCGAAGAACCGCTATAAAATAACGTCTTCCCTTCGAAAAATTGGACGCTACCATAACCATCTGAACCGGCAGTTGTAGCGGTCCCGTTTTGTAACATGTCCCAGATAACGTGCGTCGCAGACAGCGTTTGTTTGGTATCTAAGTTAACTTTTAGTTTTTGTGAGATAAGTGGGGGTTCCAGCTGAGCTTGCTAGATCATTTAAAGCGGCATTGAAGGACTGATCAAAAGCAATGGCCTTAATGCCTTTAGATTTGAGCTTTAAGCCGTCTTGTTGAATATCTGCCCAGGTTTGAGGAACTTTGAGACCGTATTTTTTCAGTAAGTCCTTGTTATAAAATAAGATCCGCACCGATTTTGAAAACGGCATAGCATAAGTTTTTCCTTGGTACTTACTTGATTGTAAAAATACTGGATAAATATCATGCAAATCAGTTTTACTTATGTAAGGGTCAAACGAAGTGACAAAGCCGCCGTGAACATAGTTAGGTACATTTGTATAGGAGGTTTGTGCGAGTGTTGGTAAGGTTTTTGATTTTGCAGCGGCGTTAATTTTTTGCTGCAGTGTCATAAAGTTTCCCTGCGAACTACCAACGACCTTATATTTTGTTTGGGAATGATTAAAATCGCGAATCATTTGATTGAGTGCCGTTTTATGAACACCAGTCATACCATGCCAAAACGTAATCTTGACGCGTTGCGAAGACGAGGCAGCCTGTTTTGAAGAGCAAGCACTTAAAACCAAAAATGCAGTTAATAGATAAAAGCCAATGAGGAAAAAACGTCGAAATTGTTTCATAAAAAACTATCCTTTCAAATTTGCCTTTTTCATTCCGGCAATAATATATTTTTGAAGCAGTAGATACAAAATTAATAATGGTAAAATCACAAACGCGGTAGCTGCCATTAGTAGTGGATAATTTGTGCCGGTATCATTAGTAAATGCTGTTAAACCAACTGGTAATGTCCGAAGATGATCGGAATTTGTTACCACTAGTGGCCACATAAAAGCATTCCAAGAACCAATTACTTGAAGAATACCAACAGCGATAATGGTTGAGCGTTGCGCAGGGACCAAAATTGTCCACAAGTATTGCCAATCACTCGCACCATCAACACGAGCTGCGTAATAAGTAGTCAGTGACTGTGTTTTAAAGGCCTGATGCAGCGTGAACATGGTAAAAATACTAGTCAGCCAAGGCACAATCAGGGCCGCATAGGTATCAATCCAGTGTAAATGCGCCAGAGTGACAAAATTTGGAATCAACAGGAGTTCACCCGGAACTAACATTAAGGCGATTAATAGTGTGAACAGCAGGTGCCGGCCGTAAAATTGAAGATGCGTAAATGCAAACGCCGCTAATATACAAGTAAAAAGCTGGCCAAGAGTTGTGGTTCCAGTCACCACAAGAGAGTTTAAGCAATAACGGGCAAAGGGTGCTGCATGTAGGGCTTGAACATAATTTCCCCAGCGCAGGATTTTAGGAAACCAGACAAGGGGGATTGAGAGTGCTTCAGCTGGTGTTTTCAAACTTGTGAGTAGCATCCAAATAAAGGGCAACAGGGTCAAAACGGCACCGAAACTAAGTAAAAAGTAACGAACCACGTTTTTAATAATTACTTTCAAAAGTAATCACCTCCCGAAAGGGCATGACGGTGGTGAAAATACCAGAAAGTCAAGGCAGTAATGATTCCGATAAAAACAAATAGGACGATTCCGCTAGCATCTGCAACAGGGTACTGACCTTCAAGGTAGAACTTTTGATAGAGATAATACATTAAGGTTAAGTCAGCATCAGCAGGGCCGGCATTGCCGTTAAAAAGCGCGTAAATTTGATCAAACACTTTAAAACTTGAAATAATTTGATTAATGATCACTAAAATAAGTGTCGGTCTCAGCATTGGGAGTGTGATGTTAGTCAGCTGCTGCCAAGGAGTTGCGCCATCAATAGCGGCTGCTTTGTAATAGCGAGAATCAATGTTGTTCAGTCCAGTGAGCAACAACAAAATATTGATGCCAAGCCCGCGCCAAGTGCAAACAATAATCAGGGCCAATAGCGAGTACTGCGGATTATTTAACCAATCAATGGGCTGAAGTTTAAACCAACCTAGAATGGTATTTAAAAGCCCATAGTCACGCTGAAAAATCCAGTTCCAGACTAAAGAGATTGCAACGGTAGAGGTAACAAAAGGTAAAAAATAGACGGTTCGAAAAAACGTGCCCAGATACGGAAGGCGGTTTAACAACAAAGCTATCCCTAAAGCTAAGCCAATGGTCAACGGGACGACCCCACCTACAAAAATTAGGGTATTTCGAATGGCCAGATGAAAGTTAGGGTCGTGCCATAGGTAAACAAAATTTTGCCATCCGACAGCACTCACTTTATTCGTAAAATAATTATATTTGGTGTAAAAGCTCATCAAAAAGGTGTTAATGACGGGCCAGACCGTAAACGTCACGGTAATCAGTAATAATGGCAATAAATAGAGTAAGGCCTTTAAGGTAGATTTAAGTGTGGGTTTGGCGTTAATCACGTGGCATCACCTTCCCAAATACAAGTTCCATCTTTCGAAAAAAGGTAACACCCACGTCTAGCGATGGGAAGTATTTTTGGTTGCAATTGTGGACGATAAATTTTAAGTCCGGTACTTATTAAGTCATGGTTTTGAAAGTGAAACTTAGTTTGGACACGACTTCCCAACTGGCGCTGAGAGTCAATATCAACTGGGATTTTGGCCAGAGATGGTTCGTTTTCAAAAGTAAAAGCTTCGCTGCGAATACCAAGGTAGCTAGCTTGTGTGCGAATGACCTCTGGAATTGAAGCGGCTATGTATGGCATAAGATCTGCAAGGGGAAGGACGTTAATTTTTGGCTTTCACACAAATTGAGCAACGAATAAGTTTTGGGGATGCTGATATAAGTCGATACCAGTCCCAATTTGTTGAATCTGCCCGGCGTTGATCACAATGATCTTATCCGCAATTTCTAAAGCATCTTCCTGATCATGAGTCACAAAAATAGTTGTAAGCTGAGTAGCTTGTTGAATCCGACGAATTTCCCCGCGCAGTTCGACCCGTAAAGCAGCATCAAGATTTGATAAAGGTTCGTCAAGCAGTAAAATTGTGGGTTCCTTGGCAAGTGCCCGGGCGATGGCCACCCGTTGCTGTTGCCCGCCTGAGAGCTCCCTTGGTGATTTTGGTAATTGTGAAGAAATGTGAACCAAAGCGGCTAACTCTTGCGCCCGTTGGCTACGGGTAGCTCGCTTAACATGCCGTAATTTTAAAGGAAAGGCAATATTATTTAACACGCTTAACTGTGGATACAAGGCGTAATCTTGAAAAACCATACCAATATTGCGCTTGCGGACATCCTGCTTGGTTACATCCTGATGATTGAATAGAATCTGTCCGTTTTTCGGAGACAGCAATCCGGCAACTAAATTTAAAAGGGTTGTTTTCCCACTGCCACTGGGCCCAAGCAGAGCCACAAGTTCACCATCGTGAAATTCGCAGTTAAGGTGATCGAAAATGTTGTGATCATGGTCGTAAGTTACGGTGATATCTTTAAGCGTCACTTGCATGTGAACCGCCCCCTTTACAGGTAAAATTTACTGAAACGCAAACAGTAACTCGTCTAATTTTTCAACATATGTTCAGTATAGCAGGAAAAATGAAACCGGTTTAAGTTTTTTAAAGCGTTTTTAATCAAAAATCACATTAAGAAATTATATAAAAATTGCGTGTCATATTATGTCATCTCATTGTCATACAATTTCTTTGTATAAACAATCAGGAGGCGTAAAGATGACAATCCACGAAAATGAATCAGAGAGTGAAAACGAAAAAGATATTGAATCACGTACTATATACGGCAAATACATGTATGGCGAAATTATTCGTGATTTTCCAAGCTTGATTGACTCGCTTGGGCGATTAATAATACAGTCTGCAAGCACCTGTATTGATTTGTTGGGACTGGCGCAATCGTTGCACGTTCGGATTGAGTACAGTAGTAAATTAAAAACAGCGTTTGAGCTTTATCGTCCGCAGTCTCGCGAATTTAATCACCACTATGAAGATATTTTAGTTGTCACTGATCATCAAGTCACTTATCAACAGCAGGCTTGGCTAGTTGGTGAGGGGCTCGCTAAGTACATTTTGAGTTCTGTTGAATATGTTCCTGATTTTAGTAAAAATACAGACGCGATGACCAAGTGGTCGGTTGAAAGTTTGGCAGCCAAATTATTATTACCTAACGATCTCGTTGAACACGTTACGGATTTAGCCATTGATATGAACAAAAACACGTTAAATATTGTTGATTTTTATAATCAAGATCTGATTTTTAATACGCCCCGCGTGACCATTATTGGGCATACTGCTGCGCAACTTGCTAATGTCCCAGAGTGGTTAATGAAACAGCGTATGACAGAATTTTATGATGGTTAAGGGAGAAGAACAAGGGAAATGCAGGAGATAAGGCATGAAAAAGATTGCTGATGAAACGTATGGAATGTTGCGAACGAAATATGGTCAGTATGGTAGTTGGGCGCTTTGGCATATTAGTGATCTGACGGGGCCTATTCTAGGCACTGATTGTGGTATTCGCCCGCTGATGAAGGATTTGGCAGACCCCCTTTATCGACAAACCCATCTAACTGGAAATGCGGTCGTCTTGGGATGTAATGGCGGGTCACAGGGGAACCGATCTACCAAAAAATGGTCTGCTTTTCATAGTACCTCCAAAGCAGACAAAGCCTATAAATTGGCTCGAATGCTTATGCAAACGCCTTTTGAGGGTGCCTATATGACTAATGTGCTCAAATCGTTTTCTGATATGGCTCCTAGTAGGGCGGTGCACCGCGCACGACAAGGAGCTTATGAAGGCGAGTTAGTTACTTACGCAAATAAACTGCAAGAGGAGTTAGACCTTATTCAGCCACAATACTTAATTTTATTAGGTAAGGAAGCGTATCAAGCTTTTAAGTTGCTAAACGATCGGAAACTATTGAAAATTACTAATGTGAAGTTAGTACAACTTCCGAATTACTTGGAAATACCCAACGTACGTTGCTTTCAAGAGGCGGCTCAGCTCCGGCAACTTCCACTAAATGACTTACTTGAAACAAATGCTTAGTTGTTTAGAGGGTTCCAAAAAGGATTTCTATAGCTAGGTTAAGTTTGTTTCACGTGAAACAACGGACCTAAAGTTTCCGATATCTACTTAATAAAAAATGCTTCATCCAATTTGGTTACGCTGATTGAATGAAGCATTTTTATTAGCTAATTTTTAAGCTGATCTGACGGTTAAAGCGACTGTGGCACCTGCACCTGCCAATAAACTTAGTACGGAAAGTTAATGAGGGCTGTTGTAAAAAGCGCGGGACGGTTATGAGAAGGCTAAATGCCCAGCTGATTAACATGTTGTTTGTCATTAAAGATTGCTGAGCACAAGAAATAAGACACAGTCATTATCAGGCCTAAGAGGCACTACTAGGTGAATGTGAGCTTCAGTCAACTTAAAATTAAACAGATTTTGAACTTCAAATGAAGCTAATTGAGGGCTGTTTTAGATAAACTAGTCAGGTTATCCAATTCATTCGAATAGATGAGGAGGCGACTAGCGTAACTGGGATGATCAAAGTTTGACTTAATGGTTTGTTTGAGAAGAGTCAACTTGTCCGTGACCACACCATCGACATTTAAAAAGAACATCTTGGTCATGTCATCTCTATCATTGATCGTCCATGCAAACACAGCTTGGTGATTATAGTGTACTTGAGTGACAAAGGCGGAATTTAACGTTGTTTCTTCCATGGTATACGCATCGGCGCTGGTTTGAGGGAAGGTTAAATTGTAAGGCAAAATATAGCTTACCTTGAGCTTAGGCGTAAGTTTTTTTAAGCCGCTGATGACCTGATAATCAAGGGAGTGCACCATGTCATGATCAGCCATTAGGCGGTGCGCATAACGGCGGTCAAACCGAGTGAGCATATTTTTGCTGTCATGTGCTGTGGTTTTAAGTTCCACCAATAATTTTTGGTGGTGAGTTTCGGCTGCTCGCAAATAAGTGTCGAAACTAGCGACCGGCGCGACATGACCATTCTCGTGGGCTTTTAACCGAGTGAGTTGCTTTAACTTCAATTGGTAAGGCGCTTTGTTGACACCAGTCAGTTGTTTCAGGTTTTCATCGTGCATTACAACGAACTGATGATCTTTAGTTTCGTGCAGGTCCATTTCAACATAATCCGGTTTTTCCTTACTTGTTTTAATTAAGGCCGGAATGGTGTTTTGAACGCCATTTTCATTATCAACACCGCGATGAGAAATTGTAAGTGGTTGGGTCAAAACGGCGCCCCGTAAATAGTAGATGTTAAAACTGATTTGACTAGTCAAAAAAATAGCAACGAGAATCAGCGGGATCCACCGATGACTAGCAAGCCGCTTAGGTTGTTTTGTAGCTTGGACGTTTAAGACAAACGGTGCTTGGGCATCCAGCATCATCAACAAAAGAAGAATAAAATTGACTAAAATGACGGCACCAATGATGCGTGACCAGATTGAGAGCAGTCCCATATTGATGACGGCCCCACTAAAGGCAATTAATTTAGGTGTTTTATCCAAAAGTAGCTGCAAGCCATAAAGTATTAATGAAACTGTTCCGGTTGCAACCAGTCCTGAGAAGCCCAGCATAACTAAGCGCCAGATATAAGCCCATAAATGATGGCGGGTTAACACCCAGCTAGTCTTAGCCGCCGTGAAACCATGTTGTTTTTTGATAACCATTAAAGGCAAAGCTTGAATAAGGCGCAAGGCCAGATAGCTGACGATAAGGGTACCGAACGCCAGTAAAATGGCATAGCGTGGTTTTTGTTGTAAAAATTCGATAATAAAGACAGGAATTTGGATTTTTGCGAGTAAGGGTGAAGATAAATAATTCTCAGAAAAAGGCAGAACGAGCACAAAGTAGGGAATAAAAAACAAGAAGCTACTGACGCGTAAATGAAGTAGCGATCGTAAAGAAGCCTTTAGGACAACAGTTAAGCGCTGTTCTTGCAGTTTGAGAATATTTGCCACGCCGGTAAGCAGAAAGGCAAATTGCCAAAAAACCAAAATAAGAATGATGAGTGCTAAAACCAACAATTCTACTACAGCTGCGGGGCGTTTCGTGAATAACCAGCCAATGTTAGTATACGATACGTATGGAACCCGATTGGTAATCATAATCAGGCGTGTAAACCACCGCATTAAGGGCACGATTAAAAAGCTTAGGATCAGATCCAAGGAAATAACCAGGATGAGGTAAGCAGACCAATTTTTCATAAAGGTATGTAGTGTCTTTTTTAAAGCGTGATATGTAAACATGGTAAATTTCCCCAAAGAATCAATTCAATAATCTATCTAAAAACATTGTAGAGTATAAAGATAAGCCGCACAAATTTTCCGCGGAACGTTCTTATTAAAATTAGTTGACAAAATCAACTAATTGACTTAATGTAAACCTAACTTTTTCGAAAGAGGGCTAGGGGATGTTACGGAAACCAAATATTGAAACGATTCGGAACTTTAACCGCTACTACGTTAACTTGTTCAATAAGTTTGATAAGGAGTTGTATATTGGTACGTATTCACTGAATGAAGCACGTGTCATTGCCGAAATCAATGCGCAAGAGCCGACAACCGCGACCAAAATACAAGCCGCTTTAAATTTTGATAAGGGACAATTAAGCAGAGTTATTACCAAGTTAGTTCAAAATAATATTGTGCAACGAACGGCGAATAAGCAGGATAAGCGACACCGGAATTTAAGTTTGACCGATCAAGGCAAAGCAGTCTTTTCAGAACTCACGCAAAAGGCACGCACTTATCTAGACCAGTATCTTAAAACATATGCGGATGCGCAATTGAAACTCATTGCTCAGGATATGGCCGAAATTGAAGCGATTTTGCAAAAAAAAGTGCGGGTTAATATTCGTCAAGGACAGCTTGCCGATGTTGGATTCATCGCTGATCTGCACAGTCGTATTTATCAAACCGAGATTAAGTATAATGAGCAGTTTCATTATTATGTTTTTGATGCCTTAGCCAAATATGTTCAGCATATGGATCAGGGGATTGTTTGGATTGCTGAAATAAATCACAAACGTGTGGGGACAATTTCCCTTATCCAAGACGAACAAGGACAAGCTCAAGTGCGGTGGTTTGCGGTAGATCCGAGTTATCAAGGCTTTGGAATTGGCAAAAAACTTCTGCAAAAATTAATGGCTTATCTGACTGAAAACGCCATTCAGTTTGCTTATTTGTGGACTGTTGATGAATTGTCAGGTGCGCGTCATTTGTACCATCAACAAGGGTTTCGGTGCGTGGAGAGCGTTAAAAATACAACGTGGTGTCAGCGCGCAATTAAAGAAGAAAAATGGGAATGGCAACAGTGAGGATAGTTACCAAAAGCAGCCTACTTTTCAAAACGGTTGAACTCAGCAAGATGGTTAACTGAGTTTGAGTTTTGTTAGAGTAGGCTGCTTTTTTTATGATTTTAAAGTTGTTTCCTGTGTCAAAATAATGTTTTCTGGTTTCTCTAGGAGTTTTTGTTTGGTTAAAATTAAGATAATTATGAAGATCCAGGCGATTAGCAAGCAACCGGTAACCGCAAAAATTGTCAGTGCTGACAGTTGATCAAATAAGTAGCCAAATACAAGCGTTCCCAACGGCATCAATAACATACTGATGGTGCTCTGGAGGGAGAAAATACGTCCCTGCATGTTTTGAGGAATCAACTGCTGCATAAATGTATTTAAAGGCGTATTGATCACCACTAGCGTAATTCCGTTGAGCATGTTCAAGAGAATAAAGTAGATGGCATTGAGATCAGCAGATAATCCGAGAATTTCTGGAACACCCGCTAAAATGATAATTACCGATAAAGCAATAATCCCTAGATAGGAGATGATTACGGGATGGCGTTTGAGTGTGATTAAGCTTAATAAGATGCCACCGACAAACATGCCGACTGCAAAGCCGGAATCAGTTAAGCCGTATTGGGCATTCGAAAGTTTCAGCGTTGTCACGAGTAAGTACGGTTCCCCAACATTAAGTGCGGAAAAGAAAAAGTTGATTGTGGCAGCCGAAATAACCAGGATTCGTAGCAGGCTCTGGTGATTGAGATACTGAAGCCCTGTACGGAAGTTTTGCCAGACTGTTTCTGCTGGCTTTGCGGTAGTTTCTGGAGTGACATCCGGTTGAATAGTCGGCTTAAACCGTAACCCAGCAATGGTAAATAGCGCAATGACTTCGAAGCCAATTTCAATATAGGCAAAGACGTTGATGGCAACTAATGTGTAAACGAGTGCCCCGATAATAGGAGCGAGAAAAGCAGCTAGGGATGACATCGACTGATTTAGCGAGTTAACCCGCTGAAGTTCTTCGTTTTTAAACAACTGAACCAAACTCGCAGTTAGGGTCGTACTCAAGAAGTTATCAGTAATCTGCAACACAATCATCAAAACAATTAATTCTGGGTAGTACTGAGCGGGCCATAATTGAAAACTAAAACCAAATAGTAACAAGCCGAAACTGGTGGCAATTTGGGCAATAATCATAATGAACCGGTGATTGAAGTTATCGACCACATACCCTACAAAAGGCGTCAAAACTAAGGAAACTAGCGGACCGGTAATTAACGAAACGCCCATACTTAAAGCAGAACCGGTCCGGTGGAGAATATATAGGCCAATGGCAAATGAAAGCATGCCGCTGCCAAAGGTGCCTGCGAATTTAATAATCAGTAACTTAACTGTTTGTGCGGATAATTTTAGTTTATTCATGCAAAACCCCTCCAATCCTAAAAAATCAAATTTTCTCCCCTAAATACGATGAATGGTAATGTCCCCCATTTTGAAGTTCCCAACTAACGAAACAACTGGGCCACCTTGAACAACGGGTTCTCCCACCTCTTCGACATCAACAATGAAGGAGTTTAATTGTGCCTGAATGTTCCAATTTTTGGGGACGAACAAGTCAATATCGCCCATACTGCCATTGAGTTCGATTGTGGCCGTTTTTCCCACAATGGTAGCTTGATCAAAGTAAACTTTGACTTCCCCCATACTTAAATTAATGAAGGCATACTGAAAATTATCAGATTGTACGTAGCGGATGGTGCTGCCCATGCGTACGTTCACATTGACAGAGGATTCATAATCTGCCGATGCAGTTTGCGAAAAGTGGTCTGAACGACTCCGACGGCTTCCGTTTTCAAACGTGACGGACGGATAATGGTGCATTCTGCGTTTCAGTGGCTGTAGGACTAAAGAAAGCCCAATGCTGAGAAGCAAAGCGGCGCCAAGCAGTGTCCAGGGAACAATGCGCGTGATGCCCAGTGGTTTGGCATAAAGAATCGCCAGAAAAGCTAAGCTAAAAACACTACCTGCGATACTGAAATTCACCAAACTTTTAATGAGGGCAGCAGCTAAAATTAGGGTGAAGATCAGTGTCCAAAAACCAATGTGATAAGTAAAGATGCCCAATTTACTGGCAATTAAGATTCCTGCACAGGCGAGGAAGAACAGTCCCCAGAACCAGCGACCCCATTTATTTCTTGTATTCATAGTGATGACCTCATTTCGTTTAATCGTTCTTGTAATTGTTTGTAGTAACGCCGCGAAGCGTAGACCTGTTTGTGGGTATTTCGAAAAGATATGAGACAATTTGAGATGGATTTCGTCAGCGCATTTACTTGGTAGAGATTGATCAATGCTGATTTAGAAACCTGTAAAAAATAACCTGGCAAAGTGTCTGCTAATTCATAAAGATGTTTTTTACTGGTGTAGATGTTATCTACGGTATGTACTTGCAAGCGCCGGTCAGCCGTTTCGACAAAAATAATGGCATCGTAGTTGATAAAGTATTCCGTTGTTCCTTGATAGCAAATTAGCGTACCGGTCGAAGCGGTTTGTGCCAATAATTGTTGTAAACGAGAAGCGGTGGGATCCTTGCTGGCAGCCCGAATGACCACTTCGGGTTCGCTGAGCGTCTCGTCAATTTCTAAACGCACTTTCATTCGCTTTGTCTCCTTTCCTTAAGCCTTGTTACCATTAGACTACTTTTATTAAAAGATTGGAATACTTTTTGTTTAAGTGGTTAAAAATGATGTGTAACCGGCTAATTGGTTCCCGAAGTTAAGGTGAACGTGGGTTTCTTAAGAAGTTGTGAATGCGAGGCATAGTTTTGTAGATGGCTGTTTTCAAAGGGCAATATCAGAAAATAGCTTGGTAGGCAAAGCTAGTCGTAGGGACTAGACTGGGAGAAAACGCCCAGCTTCTTGTGATCGCCGAAATTGGACGAAAAAGGCAACCTTCTCTGAGTAACGACGAAAGCCGAACGATTCAGAGAATCATTCGGCTTCTGTTGTCATGCGCAAAGTTAAAACGCTTTTTCTGCTAGGTTGTTTTGATAACTACCAACTTTAGGTTAACTTAGATTTTAGTTAATTCATCTAAAGTACGACCCTCAGCATCCACTAATTCTAACCAACCGTTGGTATCGCCATAATATAAGAAGAGCCCAACTTCATTAACGCTGCGTAGTTTAATGTCTTTAGTTGTCGTCAAGTTTTCGATGGCATCCGCATTATCGGCACGGAGCTTTTCGCCATACTTGGTCCCGTACCGCATCGAACCGTCTTTATTCATGATTTGCTCGCCAGTCAGTTTGGCACCGGCCTTGACAGTCATTTCTTTACTTGCTGTCCAGTAAACGGTGGCGGAACTGCCATGACGATTGACCTTAAACGGATGGCTGACAAGCGCTTTGTTAAATCGGTGCCGTGCCTTAGCAGGGCGTTTTTTTGCCGGTTTAACGGGCGACAAATGGATACCAAAACGTGTTAGGATCGCAATCAGAGTAGCAAGTGTTGGTTCAATGGCTGTTTCTTGATTGGTCGGAATAGGTGTTTCTGTGTTTGCCAATTTGTTTTGAAAAGCACGGGCGACAAATGCCGTTTCAACTGACCAAGGCAGTTCAATCGTTACAACTTCATCCGCGTCACTGACAACCTGATCGACGCTGACGAGCTGACTACTTTTTACAAAAAGCTGGACACCATGTTCAGGGACTGAACCGGCTGCCTTTGTGAAAGTAATGGTGCCTTGATCGTTAGGTAAAGTCACTTGTGTTTGCTGTTCATCCATTAATACCGTTAATTTTAAGGCCAAAATAAGTTTCCTCATTCCATTTTATTTTTAAATAACCGCGATAGTTTCTGCTATTGCTATTATACAAACTGCTAGGTTGATTACCAAGCAGTTTGTGTGTTCATTCGGCAGTATTGGCCGTCAATTTGCCCGAAATTATGAAGAATTTATATTGCTTTGGACTTCTGACAAGATTTTTTGCAGATTTTGCTCTAAAATGGAAATATAAATAAGTTTGTCGAGGAGTTTTCATGAAAACTATAAAGAGTATTTTAAGCTGGGTTATTCCAATTGTTATTGGACTCGCCATTGCGATGTTGGTACGTACTTATGTGTTTGAAATTGTCCGCGTTGATGGGTCTTCAATGGAACCCAATTTACAAAATAATGAACGGGTTTTTGTTTTAAAACAAGAGAAAATCAAGCACCTTAGTGTCATTGTTTTTGATGCGTATGGGGCTGACCCGCAAGCCACTCCGGGTACGGATTATGTCAAGCGCGTCATCGGAATGCCCGGTGATACCATTTCGTATAATGATGGTAAATTATATATTAATAATAAAGAAGTTCCACAAAAGTTCATCAATGCTTATGAACGGACAACTGGGACGGCGATTGGTGCGGAAGCGTCTAAGTGGAATTTAGCATCAGTCGCTAAAGCGCGCGGCTGGGGGAATAAACCAGAAAAAGTCCCTGCTGGTGAGTATTTCGTGATGGGTGATCATCGTAGCGTTTCAAATGACAGTCGTTATTGGGGATTTGTTAAAAAGAGTGAAGTGATGGGCGTTGTGAAAGTGCCATTCTGGGGCAGCGCTTCGGCAAAGAAAAATGTGAATGACCGGCCAAGTGATTATTAAATAAAAGTTTCAAGAATAATAAACGTGCGTCCAAATTGACGAGTGGATCTAGTTTTGGAGCTTGATGATGCTGAAAAAGCAGTGTTTTCAAGCCTTTAGAGCAAAGATGCTTCTCGTGAACTTGAGGAAGCACGTTTTTTATTGAAGAAAAATTGCCAATTTATTGTAAAAGGATTAGAATACCCTTAGATTATTCTTAATTATGAATGATTACTTTGGAGGTGCCTCATGGGAAAAGAAGTTACGCAAGAAAATGTCGTTAAGTTCCGTAAAGCATTTAATGCAGACAATCGGAACGTTGTGGTTCAACGTGCAGCAACTAAGAATGGTGTGTTAAAAGCGAGCGAGGATATTGCCGCTAAAGTCCGGTTAGACCGCACTTTTTCAATTGAAATCGAAACGGGTAAGGTTTCCAACCAATTACATAGCGGTCGTTGCTGGCTGTTCTCTATGTTAAACACGCTGCGTCACCAGGTTGCGGATAAATATAATATGAAGGATTTTGAATTGTCACAAGCTTATTCTTACTTTTGGGATAAGATTGAACGCGCAAATATTTTTTATGAAAATATATTGAGAACTGCCGACAAACCAACTTATAATCGTGAAGTTTCCTTTTATTTAGCAGGACCTGGTGGTGATGGTGGCCAGTGGGCAATGGCAGCAGCCCTTATTCAAAAGTATGGTGTGGTACCGTCTTCTGTGATGCCAGAGAGCTTCAATACAAATGATACAACCGGTTTTGGCGAATCCTTAAGCCGAAAACTGCGTAAAGACGCCATTACGTTGCGTGAATTAAAAAACAGCGGTGCAACGGAAGGTCAATTGAACGCTAAACGGGATCAATTGTTAGGCGAAGTTTATCGTATGACGGCGATTGCGGTCGGTGAACCGCCGGTAAAATTTGATTTTGAATATCGCGATGATAAGAAGAATTATCAGCGCGACGCCGATTTAACACCAAAGGAATTTTATGATAAGTACGTTGCGGTTGATTTAGATGATTATGTTGTCCTGGCCAATTCGCCTGATAAACCATTTAACAAATTATACAGTTTACCTGCAGAAGATAATGTGGTTGGCGGCAAGAAAATTACCGTGTTAAATGAAGAAATGGACGTTTTACGTCAGGCCACCATTGCCCAACTAAAAGATGGTGAAACAGTCTGGTTTGGGAATGATGTTTTGGAACAGATGGATCGAAAGGACGGCCTTTTAGATAGTCAACTTTACCGAACGGATGCCCTTTATGATGTTGACTTGAGCATGAGCAAGGCAGAACGGTTCCAGTATGGCCAAGCAAATGTCTCCCATGCCATGACCTTTACGGGTGTTGATGTGGTTGAGGGTCAAGCCAAAAAGTGGAAGGTAGAAAATAGCTGGGGTGAAGAAAACGGCGATAAGGGCTACTTTGCCATGACAGACGATTGGTTTGAAGATTATGTCTATGAAGTTGTTGTTCATCGGAAATATTTAACGGAAGCCCAACTCAAAGCAGCCGATTCGACTCCAGAGCCTGTACCCGTTTGGGATCCGCTTCTGTAGTTAACTGAGGTTCAGTCACCCGAATAAAGCATACTTTAGCATTAATTGCAGCGAAACTAGGTGAACAGATTAAGCTAGTTTCGCTTTTTCTATAACTACTTAGGTAAAGTTGTCGGAAAATGAAACAGCTAGTTGTGCATGATGCTGGTGCGTGTATTTCGCTTCTATAAAATAAATCTCCTACAATTGAAGTTCAATTAAAGTCGGCCAGGTGGTTGGCTTTTTTACTTTGGAAAAAATTTAAAAACATTAAATGAAAATAAAGTAAAACTGTTTACATTTATTTTTGGAACGCTTATAATGTCCTCTTGTATATTAAAGTGGACATTGAAAGGAGATAAACATGCAAAAGCTTGTGAAGAATCATGGAATTGCACTGATTGTTTGGCTTGGTATCATTTTAATCAGCATTTTCAGTTTGCCAAATATCGACCAATTAGTCAGATCTCATGGGGATACTAAAATCCCGAGTGCCGCACAAAGCCAAATTGCAAATCGAATTCAGTCCAAATGGGGATATGGACAGGGGAATACGACGCAAGTGGTTGCGATTTTTAATAATGGCAATCAAAAGCTAACGGCAACACAAAAGGAAAATATTAAAAGTACCATCAGCTATTTACGAGATCACAAAAAGAAGTACGGGATTAAAGATGTGACCGCTGCTTCTGATAATGCAGAAACGCGTAAACAGTTGGTTTCAAAAGATAAAACGACCCAATTAGTTCAGGTCTTAGTCTCTAAAAAACACGGTTCTTTCAAAAAAATTGATAAAGAACTGACGCAAGCCGTTAAGACACCAGGGGTCAAAACCTACATTACTGGTGGCGATATTCTTAACGAAAAATTCTCTGAGGCGACGCAGGCCGGAGTTAAGAAAACTGAAATCATTGCCGCTATTTTTATTTTCATTGTTTTAATTTTAGTTTTCCGTTCGCCAGTGGTACCACTGATTTCTGTGTTTACAGTGGGGGTTTCGTTCATTACAACCCTGTCCATTGTCACAAATTTGGTATCACGGGTGAACTTTCCGTTTTCTAACTTTACCCAAGTCTTCATTGTGGTGGTGCTATTCGGAATTGGGACAGACTACAATATTTTACTCTATGAACAATTTAAAGAGCAGTTAAGTTTGGGTGAAGATCGACATACGGCTAGTCGCAAAGCTATTCGCACGGCGGGGAGAACCATTCTGTATAGTGGGTCTTCGGTCTTTATCGGTTTTCTCGCGCTTGGCCTAGCGAAATTTTCAATTTACCAATCAGCAGTGGGGGTTGCCTTAGGTGTTGCCGTGTTAATAGTGGTTCTTTTAACATTGAACCCCTTCTTCATGCACGTCTTAGGTAAGAAAATGTTTTGGCCATCCAAGAAATTTGATGGGCATTCACAAAGCAAGATGTGGCATGCACTGGCAAACTCTTCAATTTTGCATCCTATAATCGCGTTGGCCTTGGTCCTGCTGTTAACCCTGCCATTCGTCATCACTGGCTCTGGCACCTTGAACTATAACAATCTCGATGAACTAAGTGATAGTTTGCCAGAAAAAGTGGGCTTTAACGTTGTAAAGAAACATTTTTCAGCCGGGACAGCAGAACCATCGACACTCTACATTCGTTCGAATAAGCGGCTCGATAATGAGAAAACTTTAAAACTCATTGATCAAATTACTAACCAGTTGCAAGACGAAGATGGTGTCAAAACAGTGGCATCAGCGACACAGCCAGGTGGAACGGCAATTGGCAAGCTTTACGTCAAAGGTCAAGTAAAGACTGTCACCACAGGTGTGGGTCAAGCTCAAAAAGGTTTGAACACGATCGGCAAAGGCCTCACGAGTGCTTCGGACCAACTGGCAGCTACCAACATGGATAGTGGCTTAAATAGTGTTCAAAAATTGATCGCCGGAACGGAAGTTTTACGTGACGGATCACTTGAAGTGACCTCCGGAGCTAATAAACTGGCCAGTGGCGCTAGTGAGATTTCATCCCGCGTTTCTGGCATGAGTAGTAAGATTGCCCCGATGGTTAGCGGATTGAATCAGTATGCAAACGGTGTAAACAGTTTGAGTTCTGGATTAGGTTTATTGAGCAGTAACTCCAGTCAATTAACTGATGGGACCCAACAATTGTTAAGTTCTGCTCAGGATCTTTCGTCAGGAGTTTCCAAATTAAATTCCGCGGCGGTTCAAATTGATACTCAACTTGATGGTCTTCAACAAACACTGAACAGTGGGAATGCTGCAATGGCTAATCTGTCAGGCCTAAGCAGCAGCGTTAAGCAGTTGAATTCGTTGAAAGCAGAATTAGCGCAATCACAAAGCGCAATCAACAGTTTGGAACAGTTAGCACCATTGCTAACACAATTGGAAGCGGCTAAGAAAAATTTGGCAAGCGTCAATAGTGCCTTTAGCAGTTTAGATAAAGTTTCGACTAGTCTAACGTCAGCTGCAACAAATTCAGCGCAAGCTGCACAATCAAACGAAGCGGCGTTAAAGACGTTAGCTGGTATTGATCAAAGTAATCTAAGTTCTGCTGACAAGCAAAAGTTGGCGACAGCTGAATCACAAATTACTTCTGGTGCAAAAACGGCAGGTGCTTCGGCACAAACCATTAAGGAAACCGGAAGTACTTTGAGCGGGCTATCCAGTGTGAAAACGCAGGTTGCCAGTCTAGAAAAAGAACTCAATGCAGTTAATATTGATTCCAATACCATCAGTCAGCTGAAGCAACTTGAATCCATTATGGCGCAAGCTGAAAAATTAATGAATTCGACTAACATCAGTGAAGCCCAGTTGAATGAATTAACACAATTAGGGACGCAATTGCAAAATGCTTCTGGCAGCATTTCGAAATTGAAACAATTTACGGCTGGTGTTGAGCAGCTGAATACGCAAGTTAACCAGAATTCTGTCCTGGTAAACAGTGTATCTAAGCTTAATAGCGGGCTTAACCAATATGCCAACAGCGTCCAGCTGGCTTCCAGCGGCGCAGCTGAGTTATCTAGCAAGAGTAGCGAACTTACCGGCGGCGTGGGACAGTTAACAAGTGGGTTAGGCACTTTGACAAGCGGTTTGAACCAACTTTCAACTGGTGCAAGCACATTGGCAAGTTCAACACCTGAATTAACAGACGGGTTAAACCAAGAAGTTTCTGGTCAAAAGCAGATGTACAGTACTTTGAAAGGATTGTCTGGCAAGGTTACCACACTGAAATCTGGTCTGCAAACAGCCGCAAAGGGCACCAAGACCATTAGTTCAGGCATGGATTCAGCTAATAGTTATTTGAATGGGATGGGTAATTCATCCGTTGGGAAGACCTTCTACATTCCGGCAAGTCAAATCCATGGCAAGGCCTTCAAACCGGTTTTGAAGTCTTACTATTCAGAAGACCGCAAGGCAACGAAGTTAACGATTGTCTTAGATTCTGATCCGAACTCAGGTGCTTCGATGGCAAAAGTAAAAGCCATTCAAAAGCAGGTTAAGGCAGATCTTCGTGGGACAGCCTTGAAGGATGCAACTGTGGCAATTGGCGGTCAAACCGCACAAACAGCTGACATCAATAAGGTTGCTGGTAATGACTTTACCAGAACAGCGGCAATTATGATCATCGGTATTTTAATTGCTTTAATGTTTGTTACCCGGTCAATTTTGATGCCGTTCTACATTATTGGGACATTATTGCTGGCCTACTATGGTTCCTTGGGAATTACAAAGGCAATCAGCAACGTCTTCTTAGGGCAATCCATGTTAACTTGGAATACACCTTTCTTCGGTTTCATCATGATTATTGCTTTAGGGGTCGATTACAGCATCTTCTTAATGATGAGGTATCGAGACTTCAATAAAGATTTGAAGCCAAGTACCCGTATTTTAGAGGCGTCTGGTGTGATTGGCGCGGTGGTACTTTCGGCAATGATTATCTTAAGTGGAACGTTTGCAGCAATGATTCCATCCGGCGTACTCACCTTAATTCAAGTGGCATTGGTTGTGATTATTGGGTTGATTATCCTGATTATTATCATTCCGGTATTGCTCCCGAGCTTGATTAAACTGACGTATGAAGGAATTTCGTTTAAGAAAAAGAATAAGCACTAAACTAAAAAAGCGGTTCTAGACAAAGCTCTTAAGATCATTAGGGCGATTAAGTCATAGGACCGCTTTTTTTGATTTTTTTGGCAAAGCCGTGAGAAAGTAATTCTGTTATAATTCAATTATTGAAGGCGGTACTTTTAGACCAAGTTTGCGTCATTTGACGGTTTTTAAGTACATTGACAAATTCAGATTTGGGGGCGGTAAAATGGATTTTGATCCAAACTGTGTATTCTGTCAAAAACAAGCAGCAGATTACGTCATGGAAGGTAATTTAAGCGTGGCTTTTTGGGATATTCATCCGGTTAGTAAAGGACACTTACTGATTATCCCCAAACGGCATGTCACGCAAATTTGGGAGGTCTCAGCCAAAGAACGTGAGGCGCTCATCCAAATGGTTGCAGATGCAAAAAAGCTCTTAGATGCTAAATTTGAGCCTGATGGATACAACGTTACGATCAATTCGGGGGCTGCTGCTGGACAAAGCGTGTTTCACTGCCACATTCATTTAATTCCACGTTACTGGAATAAGGTAACGAAACGCGTTGGTGCCATTCCAGGTCAGTTTTTGGTTCCCAAAGCGAGACCAGAATTTAAAGATTACGAGTAATCAGCAGTGCTTAGTTAAATTAGGGGGAGATGTGGTAATGAAATTTTGGCAACGGGGTCTTTTAAGGTCACTGGTAGTCGTAAGTCTGGCGGTGTGTGTAAGTGGCTGCGTAAAAACGCAAACGAAGACGGGGCGAACTGTGCCGCGCACACCCCAAGTTGCAAAGACTTCCGCGGATAAGCAACTCCGGCGTAATCCGGGGCTCTGGTATTTTTCCAAGGGCATAAAAAACAAGTCAAATTCAGGTTTAGAAGCCTTTAAATTTGATCGCAAGGGAAAGGTTACCGTCTATAACGTCAAAAAATATTATGCAACGTTCACAGCAGCAAAAAAAGCCGGGACGTTGCATAAAATGGGCCAGGGAACTTATCATATTCAGAAAAAAGCACATCAGCAAACTAATTTAGTTTTGAAGTTAAAACTAGCTGGAATTCCGGCCACCTATCGATTTAAGTTAAAAAATGGGGTTGCCCAGCGGTATAAAGGATTAGTGGTGCATGGTTTTAAAGCAGTCCGGACAGTAGACCAAGATGATGTCACAGGTGTGTTCGTCCAAGTGCGTAAATAAAAGCAAAAGCGGCTGGTGCCCTTAAAGTAATGGGTAAGCCGCTTTTTTGGTGTCTTTAAGCGTATAGTAGGGTGGTTTTCGCCATAGTGATCGCCCAATAATTTTGAAACCTTGTGCTTTATAAAACGCCAGGGCATTTGTATTTTCGCGAACACACTTCAAGGTTACCAGATCTGTGGCTTGCAAGCGGATCGCCTGAAGCAATTGGGTCCCAACGCCGTGATGCATATATTCAGGATCAATGAATAAAAGGTGAATAAAATTTGCTGACTGATAAAAACTAAGAAAGCCAACTATTTTTTGATTCAAAACAGCTTTTAAAAGATATTCTCCTTCCGAGTCACGGATAAAATCGCTAATTTCGGGGTGCTGAACCCACGGAAAAGTCGCCTTTCGTGATTGTTGATAAATTTGTGCTAACTGGGGATAATCAGTTTTGGTAGCAGGTAAGATTTGAACTTCATTTGAATTTTTCATTTCAAAAACTTCTTTCATTTCAGTTAAAAAGGTGGATTTTTAAAAATGTAACGTGATTGAAACCTTATCTTCATAAATAATTCACAATTTGTGAATACTATAATAAGCATAAATAACTTTTTCATTTACTCCCCCCATAAAGTGAATGGATGATCATTTTTATGATCATGTTACTTATTTGGGTCTCTGTCAAATTGTATTGGTGGAGATTTTTGAAAAGCATGTTCACTTCGGTGAATGTGCTTTTTTTGTTTACGCATAAATTAAACTGATACGAATGAAAAAGTTATGAATATTTTGAAAACCAAAACAGCTACGCTTTAACACCTTAATTTTACGATTTAGTCCTTCAATAGGACCGTTGGAATACGGATAACGACAACTATTGAGAACAGCAGGACCATTCTTTATTAAAGTTGAGATAGTAATATCCATTTGGTTGCCAGCCGCCTTGTAGTTGGCAATCAAGGTTTTAAATCCAACCGCATCTTTTTGTTGAATGGCTGTTAGAATTCCTTGATAGGTTTGATACACAGTTTTAAATTCTGGAAATTCATCTAAGGCTAGGTCAATGGCGTTCTGTTGGGTCATGTATTCGTTGATACCGTGTAAATAGATAAGTTTAGTATCATTGACCTTTTCTTCTGCCAAATGGAACAAACGCCATTGAGATTTTAGAATGCGATAAACTCGGGAATGCTTATCTTGAAAAGTATGGATCACACGTGTACGTTCGTTATCCAGTGCCCGACCGGCAAGTTGAATAATGTGGAAACGGTCAATGATGGTTATTGCCTTAGGAAATAACCGATGAATAAAGCCAGCATACTCAGCATTCATATCAACGGTGATTGTTTGAACTTTCATACGTTCTTGAACTGAATAGCGAGCTTCAAAGTAATCAATGATATCCTTACTAAGGCGATCCTTAAGAATCACAATGCGGCGATGACTAACGGCATCGCAACAGTTAAAGGACATTAGATGATTACAGGAACGGAATTCATCAAAACAAAGATTTTGGGGGAGTGTTTTAACACGATAAGCTAAGTGAATATTCGCATTTAAAATGCGTTGAACACTACTTGGTGAAATCCCACAAATCTTAGCGATTTCTTTACTGGTCAGCATATCCCGAGCCAGAACAATTACTTGATGTTTCACATTATGCGTAAAAGTTTCATTACGTTTAACGAGGTTAGTTTGAGCACCACAGGTTTTTAAACACCGTTTACATTGATATCTTTGTCGTTTTAGCTGCATCTCATAACGTCCACCTGATAAGGTTCCCAATCTTAGATGGCCAATGTGAGTTCCATTTTTGATTAGAGATTTATGGCCACAATGAGGACATTTTAAAAGTTGATAGGAAAGGATAGCGTGAACGACATGAACGTGTTGCCCATTGGGATAATGTTCCTTAGTAATCTCAGTTACAGTTAAATTAGGGTCTGTTATTTCGAATAGGCTTAGGATAGAATTAGTTAGGGACATTTGTTTTTCCTCTTTTCGATTTTATTAGGCGATTAAATCGTAACACAAAGAGGGCAAATGTCCTTTTTTTTTTCAAAATAAAAACTGGTATCAGTTATTCACCAATACCAGAAAGTGTAGACCCACTTATTTCCGTTGCCGCGGCAACGGTTTTTTTGTGCCTAAAAATAAAGTCTGAGGTCTGTTTTTCGCGATAAACTCCTGATTGTTCAAGTGATGATCAGGCGTTTTTTTATGTTGTCGTAGAAATTACCCGGTGCAATTTTCAGCAATTTCTCAATAGCGGTTTCAAAACAAACACGGGAAGGGTAAAATGAAAATATACCAAATTCTTAAATCAATAACTAGTTAAAATTTATCAAAATTGGCTGGTTAGAGCGTAAATAGTGCTTTTTTTCTAAAAATCAGTATGATATTAATTACCGGGGGATAATCATGAATTGGGTACACATCATTATTGAATTAATCATTATTTTTAACTCGCTTGCAGCTATTGTAACTGTTTTTCGAGAAAAACGCGATATTGCCGCGACTTGGGCTTGGCTGCTGGTCTTGTTCTTTCTCCCAATTGTCGGTTTTATTTTCTATGCTTTTGCAGGACGTAAATTGCCCAAGGGAAAGATGTTTCAATTGAAAAAAGAAACTAAGATTGAGCTTCAAAGAGTACTTGCCCGGCAAACCCAAGAATTAAATAATGACCATACTGCGGCTGATAAAGTCGTGGAAGACGCCAGTGGTTTAGCGACCATGTTTATGAACGCGGACGCCGCTTTTTTGAGCCATCGTAATCGTGTGAAGCTGATTACGGATGGCAAAGAACTCTTTCATGAAATGTTTCAGGATATTGAACGAGCGAAAAAGCATATTCATATCGAGTTCTATACCTTTTATGCGGATAAAATCGGGAACGAAGTACTGCACCTTTTAGAAAAGAAAGCTGCTGAAGGGGTTGAAGTCCGTGTGATCTGGGATTCTTGGGGCTCGATGGGCACAACCAATAAGTTCTTTAAGCATCTGCGCGAACTTGGTGGGCAGGCTTATCCGTTCTTGGGGACACACTCAGCAGTGACTGATTTTCGTTTGAACTTTCGTGATCATAGGAAAATTGTGGTCATTGATGGGCAGGTTGGCTATACCGGTGGGTTCAATATTGGCGATCAGTATCTGGGACGAAAAAAGAAGTTTGGCTACTGGCGTGACACCCATATGCGCATCGCGGGGTCCGGGGTGTATGGTCTTCAGGCACGTTTTATTCGTGACTGGAACGCTACAGATCGTGATCATCCTATCGATAAGGTTTTTGATCCTGGATCTGTTTATTTCCCCGTGGCTAAAGTTAATGGAAATACCAGTCTGCAGGTTGTTTCCAGCGGACCGGATTCAGATACTGAAACCATTAAGTTAGGCTATCTGAAACTCATTTATTCGGCTCACCGGTCAATTTGGATTCAAACGCCCTATTTGATTCCGGATGACAGTGTGCTGGATGCACTGCGAGTTGCGGCCCTCTCGGGAATTGATGTGCGCATTATGATTCCGCATATGCCGGACCATGCGTTTGTGTATCGGGCAACCCAATATTACGCACGGCAATGTGCGAAGTGGGGAATTCAAATTTATAATTATGAAACTGGCTTTTTGCATGCAAAAACGATGGTTGTGGATGGCAAATTAGGCTCGGTGGGTTCGGCTAACCTTGATTTTCGAAGTTTCAAGCTGAATTTTGAAGTTAATACCTTCTTGTACGATGAAAAAGTGGCCCAAAAGCTGGAAGAAATTTTTAAGGAAGATATCAAAAACTCAGAGTTACAAACACCTAAAATGTATGATGAACAGTCACTCTGGCTGAAGTTTAAACAATATTTTTCACGCTTGTTGTCGCCGATTTTATAAAAACTTACAAATTTTTGTTGACGATGATTTTTTTGAATGGTATGATGCATACAATTTAATAAATAAAGCATACTTTCATACTAAGTAGCTGGTTATCTGGGCGTCAGAAAGTCGGTGGTTGCTGCGAACCGATCAGGATAATTCAGATGAAATACCATGAAATAGTTTCAATTGAACGGATAATAACTAGAGCCGTTACCTTCTAGTGAGTGGAGAGGTTTTTTTGAATTCTCTCAAGTTGGGTGGTACCACGGTTTTATCGTCCCTGTTGTAGTCAAATACAGCAGGGACTTTTTTTATTGGCAAAATTGAAATGATGCAAAGGATGTGGTCGAAATGGTTAAACGGACTTGTGGTGGGATGCCTCGTTATTGGCGCTTCGTAAACGGTAAAAGAAACTGGATTGATTAAAAAAACGAGGTGCAATATGGAGAATAAGGTAAGTTTTAAAGAAGCAGTGGTTGTCTTAGTTGGGATGTTGGTTGTAATGGGTTTGGGTGTCATTAAATTCGGCCTTTCACCCCAAGTTCCAGTTTTATTAGTCTTAGTTATGGTGACTTTCTGGGCACGTTTTCGTCATTTTTCTTGGCAGGACGTAGATAATGGCATCAAGGAAGGTATCCAAACCGGTATTATTCCCATTTTTATCTTTATTTTGGTTGGGGCCTTAATTAGTACGTGGATTGCCGCGGGGATTATCCCTTCAATGATGGTTTTAGGTTTTCATATGATTAGTGCGGCATGGTTTGTGCCTTCCGTGTTTGTGGTTTGTGCACTGGTAGGAACCTCAATCGGATCGGCTTTTACAATTATTTCAACTGTCGGCATTGCCTTCTTTGGGATGGGAATGACGATGGGAGTCAATCCCGCGTTAGTAGCTGGAGCCATTATTTCAGGAGCTATTTTTGGAGATAAATCCTCACCGCTATCAGACTCAACCAATCTCGCCTCAGCGGTGGCGGGTGTAGATTTGTTCAGCCATATCAAAAATTTAATGTGGTCTACAATTCCAGCCTTTTTCGGTTCCCTTATCTTATATGCAATTTTGGGATTTCACGCCACAGCTTCAACTGACATGGGCAAGATTAATCAAACCGTCGCTGTTTTGCAAAGCCACTTTAGCGTTAATATTTGGGCAGTCATTCCAGTTCTTTTGATGTTCTTCTGTGCTTGGAAAAAGATTCCTGCGATTCCAACGTTATTCATTAACATCGTTGTTTCGGTAGTGATGCTCTTTGTTGAACATCCGCAAACTCAAATCAGCAATATTGCCACGGTGATTGAATCAGGATTCGTTTCAAAAACAGGTAACAGCAGTGTCGATGCATTATTGACACGCGGCGGGATTGCCAGCATGATGGGAACTGTTTCTTTGATCGTCTTAACGCTATCTCTAGGCGGTTTGCTCATGAAGTTTGGGTTGATTCAAGCCATTATGACACCTCTGGCAAAGCGGCTAAATTCGGACGGAAAGATGGTCACTGCAACTATTTTATCTGGGATTGGTGTAAATCTTTTTATTGGTGAACAATACCTATCCGTAATTTTACCTGGGAAGGCGTTTAAAAAGGCCTATTCTGATACTGGCTTAGCTAATTTGGCGCTTAGTCGGGTGTTAGAGGATGGTGGAACCGTCATTAATTACCTTGTACCTTGGGGCGTTGCGGGTGCCTTTGCGGCTAACGCGCTCGGTGTTCCCACACTGCATTTCTTACCATTTGTCTTCTTTAGTCTCCTCTCACCCGTCTTTTCGATTTTAAGTGCCTTTACGGGAGTTGGTCTAAAACATACTGCAACGGCAACGACGTCTGAAAAGACGCAGTTAGTCTCCGAAACTGAAAGTGAATTTGATTAAAAAAAGTGTGTTGCGCCGCTTGAAGTTTGGCGTTGCAACACACTTTTTGATTTCGAATTAAACGGCAAAATATGCCTGGCCGTAATGACTAGTGAGAGCCTGGGTTAAACGCTTAGCAATCAGCTGTGAACCGCTTAAATCGGGATGGACTTGATCGGTATAGGTGATTGGCCAATCTTTAGTTTCAATTAAGTTCAATTGAGGATTTTGGTGGGCAATCACACGTAGTTCAGCCGCAAAGCTTTGGTTAAAGGGAATCATAATGTTGAGCGTTGCGGTTGGCGACAAGTGCCGCAGCGCTTTAAAAAATTTAACGTACTGTGTCTGCATGACCTCAGAAGAAAATTGCCGGTCGTTGCTCCCTAAGTTAATGACAATTAAGTCGGTTGAAGGCAACGGCATTTTCGTTTCGAAATCAAGGTAGTTAATAAACCGCGGCGCAGCAGGGACACCACCCGTACCATAACGAAGCAAACCAGCGGCACTATAAGCAATGCGAATATCCTCCGCGTTAAGTGCTTGTGCCGTTTGCGCCGCATAATTTAACTCTGCTGCGTAACCGGCTGCGGGATGCCGACTCTTAACCCAGCAGCCAGCCGTAATTGAATCTCCAATAAAGGTGATGGCCTTGCCGGCAGGTTTGATGGCCGTTAACTCACCATCACTAATCGTAATCTTACTAATGGCGAGGCCTTGTTGATGCAGCCAAACCTCATCGGCGTCTGAATTGCCGGCAAACACCAGGCGTACCACGTGCGGGGCATTTGACTGTAATTGAAGTTCATCGGGTACTTCATTGACCTTAAATCGCACCTCGGGTTGATCGTCAATAAAGACGGCAATTTCAGGTTGAAACCGATTAGTGGCAGTTGTATTAAGCAGTTGTAAATTTAAATGATCAGTATTTTTAGTCATCAATAAAACGGCGGCCCCGAGGTTAGTTGTGTACATGGTGGGTTGGTTTTGAATAGTTTTTGTCGTCCACCGGCCCATAAAATAAACACCAGAAAAAATACCGTTTGCCGATGTCGTTTTATATTTTGTGTAAGCCATTATTATTCCTCCGTAAGTTTGCGTTAACCCGGATTGTCCATACAACTAATTTCGTGATCGTTAACTAAGCCAATTGCCTGCATAAACGAGTAGGTAATGGTAGGTCCCATGAACTTAAAACCGTGTTTTTTCAAATCCTTGGCGATTTTTTCTGAAAGGGGCGTTTTGGCATGAATTTCAGCTGGAATACGAATGTGATTGTTGACCTGGCGATTATTTACAAATTGCCAGATGTAGTTTGCAAAACTGCCGTACTCATTTTGAATCGCGAGAAAGGCCTGCGCATTACTGATTGTATCTTGAATTTTAAGGCGATTACGAATAATCGTGGAATCATTCAAAAGGCGTGTAACGTCTTTTGAGGTCATTGCCTCCACCTTAGTAACGTCAAAGTCAGCAAATGCGTTGTGAAAGGCAGGGCGTTTCTTCAAGACCAGCTCCCAGTTTAAACCGGCCTGGAAGATTTCAAGCGTCATCATTTCAAAAATGTACTGGTCATCATGGGCAGGCTGGCACCATTCGTTTTTGTGGTAAGCTCGAATTTCGGGTCCACCATTTTTAGCCCATGTGCAGATGAAATCATCTAATGTTTCTGGCATATTAGTTCCTCCAAAGTCATGCTCATAGCAAGCGTTACGAGCAAATTCTAATTAAGTCTATTATACCGCATAAAATTTAAAGACTTGACTTATTAAAATTCGATGATAGAATGAATGCAATTATTAAATACGGACGCGAAGAAGAGAAGAGTAAATCCATAGATTGTCTAGAGAGTCCCTCTTGGTGAAACGGGATCAATTGAAAGGATTGAAGATGAGCTCTGAGCTGATGAGTAAGGTGCAAGCTTTAATCACGTGAGGATACGATATAATCCCAGACAACAAGCGGTGTCGTTGAGGTGTCATTTGTGAAGGTGACATAAATTTGGGTGGTAACACGAAGTTTTCGTCCCTAATCTTTTATAAGATTGGGAACGGAAACTTTTTTTGTTGAGTAAAAGCGGGTGACAAAATGGTAAAAAAATTACTAACTTAAAGCGCAAAAACGTGAGTTGCTCAAAATATCAAATGGTAGAGGTGAAATTCAATGAAATTTAATGACAGTGTTGGCGGGTTAGTACGAATGTGTGAGCTGGTTTGACGGATTAACGCGTGATTGTATACACTTGATTGATGACTTTAATTATTGGGTAGTAAGAAGGCCAGTTAGGACAGGTTGCCCAATTTGTTTGAGTGGGGTTATCCGGCGAGTTGCGCGATGGTGTTTGCGGTGATGATAAGTAGAAAAGCGAAACAAATCGGCGCAGTTGAATTATAAAGAGGATTCAATTGTTTAACGGCACGGCGGTAAGTAAAACGACAGGAAATATCCTGTAATTTTGTATTTACTTTGAATTGGACGACAAAGCACATCTAAAATACGCACACCCAAGAGTGAAGTGTTGAAACTGAAGGGCAAAAACTAGTTTTCGATTTGGCAAGAGGCTCGCACACCTTGAAAATTAAGTCATCTGGATGCAAAATAGAAAGTGGTTTCAGATTTTTACAACAAAAGGAGAAATTTAATTATGGCAAAAGTTGAAAGTTTTACATTAGATCATACAAAAGTTAAGGCACCTTATGTTCGTTTAATTACAGTTGAAAGTGGTGCAAAGGGCGATAAGATTTCAAACTTCGACTTGCGTTTAGTTCAACCAAATGAAAATGCAATTCCAACAGCAGGTTTGCATACTATTGAACATTTATTAGCAGGTTTACTGCGCGATCGTCTGGATGGTGTCATTGATTGCTCACCATTCGGCTGCCGGACAGGTTTTCATTTGATTACTTGGGGTGAACATTCTACAGAAGAAGTTGCCAAAGCATTAAAGAGCTCCTTAGAAGAAATTGCTGATAAGGTTGAATGGAAAGATGTTCAAGGAACAGACAAGTACAGTTGTGGGAACTATCGTGATCATTCCTTGTTCTCAGCAAAAGAGTGGTCCAAAGCGATTCTTGAAAAAGGGATCAGTAAAGATCCTTTTGATCGTCAGGTAGTTTAATTTTTTTAATTTTACTTAGAAAAAAAGTGTTTCAGCACAGAAATGAAATCTGCGCTGAAACACTTTTTATTTTGTAAACGAATTAGTTTGTGGCTGATTTTTTGGGTTGGGATTCGCCATGAAGACCGTTAAAAAGTAGGTTTAATACGACGGCAACAATGCTAGCGACGACAATGCCGTTGGTTAATAACATTCTTGCTGCGGTTGGCAAAAATTGAAAAATTTGGGGATAAACCGTAACACCTAAGCCCATGCCGATGGAAAGTGACGTGATCAAAATGTTTTTATCTTCGGAAAAGTTCACTTGTTGAAGAATCTTAACCCCTTGCGCACCCACAATGCCGAACATTACAATCATAGCACCGCCTAGCACTGGATCGGGAATAATGGTAGCAATGGCGCCCGCTTTTGGTAACAGACCCAACAGGATTAAGAAGAAGGCTGAATAATAAATTGGTTTGCGTGTCTTGACGCCGGAAAGCTGAAGAACACCAACATTTTCGGAGAAAGTCGAGTAAGGGAAAGTATTGAATAACCCCCCCAGCATAGCAGCAATTCCCTCAGCGCGATAACCACGCTTTAAATCATCTTGATCCAGTTTTTTACCGGTCAGGTCACTTAAGGCAAAGAAGACACCGGTTGATTCAATCATGGTGGTTAAAGAAACCATAATCATGGTAAGGATAGCTGAACCGTGGAAGGTCGGCGTTCCAAAGTAAAACGGCTGGGGAAGATGAAACCAGCTGGCTTGGGCAACGGGGCTTAGCGAAACCATGCCCATCGCACCAGCTAATAATGTCCCAGCAAGAATCCCAATGAGAATGGCAATAGAATGTAAGAATCCCCTTCCCCAAACATTGACGGCAACAATCACAATAACTGTGACAAATCCGACGATTAGATTTTGCGGATTTCCAAAGGACTTAGCAGTTACGGTACCGCCGCCCAAATTTTGGAAAGCAACCGGAATTAGGGTGAATCCAATGATGGTAATTAGAGAACCAGTTACGACTGGTGGAAAAAGATTTTTGATTTTAGAGAAGAGGCCACTGATTAAGAATACGAAGAGCCCCGCACACATGATGGCACCATACATGGCACCAATACCTAAAGTTCCGCCGATATTTTGCAAAGGTTGGACGGCTTGAACAGCACAGCCAAGGACCACGGGCAAGCCAATTCCAGTGAGCGCAGTTCGTTTTAATTGCAGTAATGTGGCAATCCCACACATGAAGATATCAATTGAAACTAAGTAAGTCATTTGAGCAGCATTGAAATGCAGATAGCCACCAATTAATAAAGGAACTAAGACATCACCAGAATACATCGCTAACAGGTGTTGCAGGCCCAATAAAGCGGCTTTGGGACGTGAAATTGTGGGAATCGTTTGTGTGGATGTTGCTTCAATAGACTTCAAGATAAACTTCTCCTTTTCTGTCACTTAGAAGCTGCATGAATGCAGATAATAAAGTAAAACAGGTCACAACATTATTGTTGTGACCTGCATAAGTCAGTCGTCTATTGTCTAAGATAAATGAATTGTTAATTTATCGCAAACACTAATCGCCTATAGTCCAACATTTAAGGTGTCGGGTAGAAACTTATCAACCATATTATGACATTATACAGGTAAGTGCTATTAAATTCTGTGACGCTAAGTTTAACACAGGCTGTTTGCATAAACAACCACCAAAAAATAAATAATAAGTGATTTTTAGTTTAATTTAAATTAATTTAAGCAGGCGATGAAGTTAAATTAAACTAGCTTTTGCAGCCCGGAACGTATAATTTGAATGCCATGGTGTAGTTCTTCTTCTGTGATGACTAGCGGTGGCTGAAAACGTAAGATATGATCCATTGTTGAAATCACAATCAGACCATGTTCAAAGCAGTAGTTACTAAGCGCTGCCACTAAATCAGCTTGTTTAGGGCCAAAATCAATTCCCCCATTTAAACCAACCATGCGTACGGCACGGATAACAGGAAATTCGTGTTGCAGCTGCAAAAAGAGTGCTTGGGCGATTTTACCCAATCGCAGCGAACGTTCTGGTAAATGCTGTGCTTCAATTTCACTTAAAGTGGCTAGGGCAGCCGCACAGCAGATTGGATTAGCGGCTGTGGTCGTGGCATTTGCCGGTGAAGCTAAGGTATCCATGATTTCTGCTTTTCCAATGACAGCAGAAAGAGGCATACCAGAGGCTAACGATTTGCCCACTGCCATTAGATCCGGTTCCAAGTCAAAGTGATCAATTGCCCAATATTTACCACTACGACCGAATCCTTGATTGATTTCATCTGTACAAAAAAGGATGCCGTTCTTTCGACAAAGCTGATATAAGCCTTTCATGTAGGTCACAGGGGGCATGATAATGCCAGCATCTCCTTGAATGGGTTCAATGAGGATGGCTGCGACTTCGCTAGCAGGAATATCATGGGCAAATAAGTCCTGCAAAGAGGCCAAATAGCGTTGCGCGAAAGCTTCTTGAGATTCGCCAGCATTTCTTTTTTGCGGATCTGGATAAGGCAAATGATAAATGTCGGGGACAAGCGGTCCGATTGCTTTATGCATGTTAGGATCAATAGCGGATAAGCTGGCAGCTCCTAACGTCGTTCCGTGCCAAGAGTTCTGGAAAGATAAAATAATCGGGCGCTTTGTGTAGCTGCGGGCAAATTTGATGATTCCTTCCGCAGCCTCAGATCCAGAAGTGCTGAAAGAAACTTTTTTTGGTGTTTGACCAGGGGCCAGTTCAGCTAGTTGTTGAGCAAGACGAATAGCCGGTTCGTGGTAAAAATAACCAGAAATATAGTGTACTAATTTAGCAGCCTGTTCCTGAATAGCCTGTACAACATGGGGATTACCATGACCGACGTTAACAGCCGACGCACTAGCTAAAAAGTCAATATACTTGTTCCCATCTGCATCCCAAACTGTTGCGTTTTTCGCATGATCAACCACTAAATCAAATTTGGTTACGCGGCCAGCTGGTGCCACGTATTGATGATCAAGGGCAATTAACCGTTGCCGTTCGTGGGTATTTTTAACCACCACCAACACTTCCTCATTATCAAGTTGAGTTGATTATAGCATAGCTGGTACGGGACGGTTTATAATGGAAACATCAATTAAATGAGGAGAAACAAATGAAACGGATTTTAGTAATGGGCGTAAATAGTAAAATCGGGCAAGCTTTTTATAAAATGTGTCAATCTGAGGCGATTCCCGAAGTGCAATTTACCTTCATTGAAGAAAAGACACAGATCTCTGTAGCTAGTGATCAAGTCCATGCAGTGGATTTGCAGGATGTATCGCAACTGGCTCCCTATTTGCAGGTCGCTGACATTTTAATTATTAACGTTAGCGGTTGGGATGTCGATTATGTCCTGGATGCGGTTATGGATGCAATTGAAGAAAATGGGATCCAACTTGAAAAGATTATCTTTTGTTCCGCTGCGGGTGTGAATGGGGAGTTCCCCGTGGCACAAATCACGGCCGTTTCGCATGATCGCGAAGAGTTTATTAAACAGCAGCAGTATGCGGGAAAATTGGTAGACGAATCAGAAATTCCGTATACCATTTTGCGCCCCACACCGTTAACTGATACAGATGAAACAACCTATCAGCTCGTAAAAGAAGGAAATTCAATGGCACAAGCCAAAAAAGTGAGCCCACAGGCGGTAGCACAGGTTTTAATGATGGTCATGCAAAGCGATCATTTCAAAAACGCCTCACTAGGAATTTGTGGTTAAATTCCTTTCAAAAACAGGTATAATAAAAATAAAACGAACATATGTGCGTATCTTTTTGATAGGAGGTTCTTATGACGGTAAAATTTATTCTCGGCAAAGCAAGTCGTGATTCTCGGCAAACCATGATCAACGAGGTGGATCGGGTGCTTCAAGAAGGGACGAAGACGCGGCTTTACTATATTGTGCCTAATCACATTAAGTTTCAGTCCGAATTAACGGTTTTAAATGCCTTGCGAGCGCGCCATCAGGGTTCAGCAACGACTTATGCCCAAAATCAATTGCAGGTCTTTTCATTTTCTCGTCTTGCCTGGTATTTTATGAAAAACGAACCGGTCTATCAAATTCCACGGCTTAGTAAAGCAGGAGTGGGGATGTTAATTGATCGCATTATTTTGGAACACCAAGATGAGCTGACTGTTTTTAATGGTGAACAAACCCAAACGGGCTTTATTCAGCAACTGGCCAGCCAATTTGATGAACTTCAAAAGGGAAGAATTTCCGCGGAAGACTTTGAAAAAATGACTCAAGAAATTAATGGTAATGAGGACGCAACCATTGATTTAACAGCTAAAATGCATGATTTGGCGATCATTTACACAGCCTTTGAAGAAGAAATGCTCGGAAATTATGTAGATAGTAATACGTTGATGCGTGCCCTTTGTGAATATTTAGCCGAACAGGACTTAAGTCAAATGGTCTTTTTTTTGGACGGCTTTTCAACTTTTTCAGCTCAAGAAATGAAGTTAGTTCAAGTTTTAATCAAGCAGGCAAAAGCTGTCATTGTCAGTTTAACTTTGGATAAACCACATTACGATGCGCTTCCAGAAACGACTGATCTGTTTTACGAAGCCGGAAAAACATATTTTCAGTTGTATCAGTTTGCTAAGCAAAATCACGTCCCAATTCAAACAGATACGTTCACGCAGCAATCTCGGGTATCAAGAGACTTAACGCAGCTGGAGGACTTTTGGATTCAGTCTACTAATATGGAACCTACAAAGCCAGAGACTTTACAAGATCCGCAAAATGTTCGAATTTTGCAAGCTGATAGCCGGCAGACAGAAATCGAACAGATTGCTCGGCAAATCAGACAAACTGTTGCGGCTAACCCTCAGATTCATTATCATGACTTTTTGATCTTAACGCGTCATCTTGATACTTACGAAACGGTTTTAGATCCGGTATTAAATGAATACGAGATTCCGCATTTTAATGACTTGCAGATTTCCATGAAGGATCATCCGTTTGTGGCGCTGATCGATGCTTTATTTGCAGTTAAAGCACATTTTTATCGTTATCAGGATATGATGCAACTGCTCAAAACAGAATTACTAATTCCTACAATTGATGGTCAGCCAATGGCCATTCAGGATTTTCGACAAGCTTTAAATTTGACCGAAAATCTTATTTTAAAAAATGGTTACGAGGGGAAAAAATGGCTTCAAAAGGAGGACTGGCAATATCTACGCTTTAATAACAGCGATTTTGGTATGCAAACAGATAAGGATATTGCAATTAGCCAGCAAATCAATATTATTCGCAACTATGTCCGTGAAATTCTGCCGCCATTTTTTAAAGCACTAGATCAAGCCCAAACAGGGAAACAAGCCGTAACTTTGCTTTATCAGTTTTTAATTGACCAGGGGGTGACACAGCGTTTGAAGGCGTGGCGGGATGAAGCCATTGCTGCTGGTGATCTTGCCAAGGGCGCTCAACCAGAACAAACCTGGCAGACGTTCTGCGATATGCTGGATGAGTACGTCGCTATCCTGGGTGATCGTGAATTTACGGTTGCTAATTTTACGGCTTTACTCGATGCAGGATTTGAAGGCGCAACCTACTCTCTAATTCCATCCACCTTGGATCAAGTGATGGTTTCGGAAACCGGCATGGCCCAGATGAATAATCGCAAATACACCTTTATTATTGGGGCAACTGATACTGTTATGCCGGAGCGCTTCACTGATCAGGGGATTTTGACCGATGACGATTGTGAAAAGTTGCAACCTGTATTAAATGAAGAACAATTTTTTTCTAATAATGTCAGCGAACAAGCCCGCTTTGAGCGTTATTTAAACTATGTAGCCTTTTTATCGGGATGCCAAACGATCTGTTTTTCGTTTGCAAGTACTGATGCTACTGGTGGAGAACAAAAGCTTTCCCCATACGTAGAAGAAATTCAAAAACATTTTCAAATTGAAATTGAACGTTACTTCGACCGGCCACGGGTCGATGAGGCATCTGTGCAACCATTTTTGGGATCGAAAAGAAGTACCTTAAGTCATCTTTTGCAGGTTAGTCGGGACGGGAAAAATATCCAAAAAATGGTGGCACCGGAATGGTTGTATATTTATCAGCTACTCAAACAAGATGCACAATTGGCGGCACTGACCAGCCGTGTTTTCCAAAGTTTAAATTATCAGAATGTGCCGGTTAAATTGAAACCGAAGATTGTCAGCGAACTGTATGGAAATACAATTAATACGTCGATTTCAAAACTCGAAGAATTCTACCAAAATGAATATGCGTATTTCCTCAAGTATGGGTTAAAATTACAAGAACGCGATGTTTTCGAGCTTTCGCCAGCAAGTACGGGTGATTACTTCCATATGGCGCTGGACCAATTTGTAAAATTAGTGAACCAAAACCACTTAGATATGGGGAAACTTTCAGATCAAGAAATGACACAACTTTTAGAACAGGTTGTGGATCAAATCAAGACGCAACCGCAATTTGAAATTTTGGGCAGTTCAAATCGGATGCACTACATTAATCATCAACTCAACGAGACCTTGAAACAAATGTTGAAAATTTTAATGTTACAGAGTACAAATTCTAAAATGCGACCAATCAAAACAGAAGTTCTGTTTGGTCAAGTGGGATCTGAAGTAGGTCTGCATTCCCTCGACTTTCAGGTTTCACCAAATCAAAAAGTCCGGGTTCGCGGTAAAATAGACCGTATCGATGAACTTAATTTAACTTCAGAAAATGGGCAAAAACGAAAATATTTTGGGGTTGTCGATTACAAGTCGAGTGCCCATGATTTTAATTTCCGGGATGTGTATTATGGCCTGGCAATGCAAATGTTGACGTACATTGATGCGCTTAAACAAAACATTTCGCTCATTGATCAGCAGGCCAAATCGCCACGGCTGTCGGGTGCTTTGTATGTTCATTTGCAAAACCCCACTGTTAATGTCAACAAGTTGAAAGCCATGTCACAAGAAAACATCCAAAAGGAACTACTGAAGAAGACGAAGTATAAGGGCATTCTGTTAAGTGATCCTGATCTTTTGGAAAACCTGGATGTGAATCTCGATTCGGGGAGCTCACTAATTTATCCGTTCAAAAAGACAAAGGCGGGCAAATACACTTCATATGATAATCGAATTGTCACGCGTGAGGATTTGGAACGACTGATTAGACACGCTGAACAAAAGATTATTGCAGCTACACGGCGAATTTTTGCTGGTGAAGTCCAGTTAAATCCTGCGCGTTGGCCCGACACCCACACTGCTTTGCAGTATTCGCCTTACAAGGCGATTATGCAATTTGATGAGATGCTACCGGAAAACAATTATCATAAACTAGCCAATTTGAGTGCAAAAGAGGTATTGGAATTATTAAAGGAGGAGGATAACGACCATGAGCAAAACTAACTTTACCCCCGATCAGCAGCGTGCAATCAGTCACAGTGGCCATAATGTCTTAGTTTCTGCATCAGCTGGCTCGGGGAAAACGTCGGTGTTAGTTGAACGTGTCATTCAAAAGATCTTGAACGGCACAGATGTTGATAAACTACTTGTTGTGACGTTTACCGATGCGGCTGCTAAAGAGATGCGTGATCGTATCCAAGCTGCCATTAATAAGCAGATAAGAATTGAAACTCAAACCGAACAGCGCCGGCATTTAGTCGCCCAACTCACTAAGTTAAATACAGCCAATATTAGTACCATTCATGCATTTTGTTTAGCCATTATTCGTCGCTATTACTATGTGATTGATTTGGATCCAATTTTTCGTATATTAACGGATGAAACGGAAGGGATTTTGTTACGTGAAGAGGTTTGGGAGGAGTTACGTGAAAATCTTTACGAAAGTGATGGTGAAATTTTTGCTCAATTAACAGCCAATTTTTCTAATGACCGCAGTGATGATGGCTTTGCCGATTTAATGTTTCGTTTGTATGATTTTGCCAATGCCACTTCGGATCCTGATGCCTGGCTAGCCGCACTGCCCCAAAAATATCATGTTGAATCAGATCTGGACGAAACGGCGTTTTACAAAAACCAAATTTTACCAGCTGTAAAAGCCCAACTCGAAAATAGTCTGGAAGCGGCACAAAGTTTGCAGACGATGATTCAAAATGACCCCGAAAACCTGAGCAAGTTTCAAACGGTGATTGATGCAGATGTGGCCCAAATTCAAGAGATCATAAACGATGGTTTGACAGATTGGGACGTTTTGCGGGGAAAATTGCAAAGCCTCGACTTTGGCAAGGTGCTAGGTGGTAAACGTAATGATGAGGTTAAGAACTTTAAGGCACATGTCAAAGAAGCGCGTGGTGATTCGAAGAATAAAGATGGTTACAAGATCAAACTACAAACGTTGGCCCAAAAATATTTTAGTTTGGATAAAGCCCACCTTACTGACGTTTTAGCTCACTCGGAAGCTTTGATTGAAGAGCTCTGCCGGGTTACAAAAGCGTTTAAAGATGCATATGCAAAAGAAAAACGGCATCGACAAATACTTGATTTTAGTGACCTAGAGCATTTTGCTATGCAAATTCTGACGACTGATACTCCAGAATCACACGCAGCTCGCAAAGCTTACCAGAATCAATTTGAAGAAATTATCGTTGATGAATATCAGGATATTAACCCTTTACAAGAAGCTATTTTAACTAGTGTCACTAAAGCCCAGCCTGGAAATATGTTTATGGTAGGTGATGTTAAACAATCCATCTATGCATTTCGACTGGCAGACCCGCATCTGTTTATTAGTAAAGATCGTGCCTATCAAGCCGAAGATGTCCCTGATGAACGAATTATTTTGTCGCAAAATTTCCGTTCCGTTGAAAACGTGGATCATTTTACAAACCTAATTTTTGAGCAATTAATGGATCGCAAAGTCGGTGAGATTCCGTATGATGAAAGTGCCAAGCTGGTTTATGGAGCAAAATATTATCCGGATAATGCTTCCAAAAAGACCGAAATTCTCATTTATGATGATGCGGATTCTGCTGAAAAGCAAAGCGCGGAGGTAAAGCCGGGGACTTTTGAAATTGATGATAAATCTCGAGGGCAGGTCGCAGTCGCAGGTAAACGAATCAAGCAACTGATTGAAGACGGTACTCAGATTTTTGATCGAGAAACAAAAACACAACGTTTGCTGACTTATGGGGATATTGTGCTTTTGACACCAACGCGCAAAAACAACTTAACGATTGTCGCATTATTTAAACGGATGGGTATTCCCGTTGTGGTTAATGATGCCCAAAATTATTTTCAAACAACTGAAATTGCCATTATGATGTCCTTGTTAAAAATTATTGATAATCCTTATCAAGACATTCCGTTGGCAGCGGTTTTGCGCTCCCCAATTGTGGGTCTCGATGAAAACGAGTTGGCCTTTTTGCGTATCAACAATCGAACAGGAAACTATTTTCAAGCTGTGACAGATTTTTATGATCACTTTGATGCAGGGGAGGGCAATGATTTTCAGGGCACGGTGTTTCAAAAGATTAGCCGATTCTTAGCACAATTACATCATTTTCAAGATATTGCCCATCAAAATCAATTGGCAACCCTAATTTGGACGATTTATGAAGAAACAGGGTTCTTGGATTATGTCGGTGGAATGCCGGCTGGTCAGCAACGACAGGCAAATTTAAATGCATTATATGATCGTGCCCGCAGCTATGAACAGAGCAGCTTCAAAGGACTTTTTCAATTTGTACGTTTCATTGAACGGATGCAAAAACGCAGTAAAGATTTAGCGGAAGTTCCTGTAAACAGTGATGAAGAAGCAGTCCAGGTGATGACAATTCATGGCAGTAAAGGTCTGGAGTTTCCGGTTGTGTTCTTGATGGATGCATCGCACAAGTTCAACACGGATTCTCAAAAGGGTAAATATATTTTGGATTCTAAAGCCGGGATTGGTATTACCTATCTGGATCCAGAAAGTAGATTACAAATTGATACACCACAGAAGATGGCTATTTTAGATCAGGTGAAACGAAACAGCCTAGCTGAAGAAATGCGTCAACTGTACGTAGCTTTAACTCGAGCTCAGCAGAGACTCATTATTGTGGGGGCCTGCGATTCAAAAGAAAGTTTGCTCAAAAAATGGGAGACGGCACAACGAAGTAATCAACTTCTGCTGACCGAAGCCACGCGGCTCGATACGAATAATTTCTTAGATTGGATCGGTGAAGCCTTGATTCGGCATCCTCGGTTTGATCAAGCAAGTGAAACTGTTTTACCACTGGCAGATTTGCATGACGATCCGACCCAATTTGAAATTCACTTTCAAACCAAATCTGAACTTCAAAACGAAGATGCCGCACGTCCTGAAGGTGAACAGAAAGATTGGTTTTCGGAATTCGATAAGGCAGCTGCAGCAGTTAACGGAACAGCTTTGAATAAAGAGGCAATAAATCAAGTGCTGAACTTCAAGTATCCGCATCAAGTTGCTACTACAACGACAGCCTATCAGTCAGTATCTGAAGTTAAACGCTTGTTTGATGATCCGGACAGTTTGGAGATGTCCCTTTCTCACGTAGAACCGGATCAAACCTTAAAACTGCAAAGTCGCTATGTCTCAAATGAATTAACGACGCCAAAGTTCTTGCAGACAACGGTGAAGCCCAAACCAACTGATATTGGAACCGCGACTCACTTAATTTTGCAAGAAATGCCGTTGACTGTTTCGCCCACGGCAGAAAGCATTCAGACTTTGATCGAAAAATTAGTTCAAAGTAGAGTCATTGCCCCTGAAGTCGCAGCGTTAGTTGATGTGGCGCAAATTATGAAATTTTTCGACTCCGCCTTAGGAAAATTATTGCTAGCCAATCCTGACCGTGTTCATCGCGAAGTGCCATTTTCGCTTTTAATGCCGGCAAAACAGTTATTTAGCGGATTCAAAGATTTCTCTGATACTGAGGAAACACAAATTCTGATTCACGGAATTATTGATGGCTATATCGAACTGGCTGATCGGGCGATTTTGTTTGATTACAAAACCGATTTTGTGCAACCCGGAAGTCCAAAAAACGGCGTGCAAAACATCATTAAGCGCTATGCGGGCCAAGTAAACTTATACGCCGCAGCACTAACAGATATTTTAAAGCACCCCGTTGAGGAACGTTATTTGTATTTATTATCGATAGGAAAAATGGTCGCGGTAAATTAATTCTAGGCTAAGAAGAGTTGGTAGGCTAAGCGAGTTTCTTCGGGATTGTGATCCATGAGCACAACTCCCCGATATGTAAAGCCACTGTTGATAATTAAATGCTGCATGAGTTTATTATCAGGATGCGTATCAATCCGAATCTGATCGTAACCTAACTGACTAGAAAGGGTTAAAAGGCCAGAAATCATTTTTGCAGCTAGGTGCTGGCCACGGAAATCGGGCGACATCGCGATTCGATGAATAACCGTATATTTTGCGTCCTCAGGCCCGACCCAGTTTCCCTTTTGGATAACGTCGTAATTAGGATCATGGTCAGGCATTAGAGCGGCTGTACCGGCAACCTGGCCATTTATGATCAGCACATAGCTAATGTGGTTTTGAATATCGCTTTGGAGATCGGCAGCTTGCGGATAGCCGTCTTGCCACTGATTGATGTTTTGAGCTTTTAAAAAGGCTTTTGCAGAATCAATGATTTTAACTACACTAGGTAAATCTTGGGTGGTTGTTTTGCGTAAATAAGCCACAGTCACAAATGTCACTTCCCTCGTAAATTTTAAAGCCTAATTCTAGCGCAAAACCCGAGGATTGTCATTAAAAAAGAGGAATTTAACTACAATTGCAGTTAAATTCCTCTTTTGTTTTATTTACTTTTCATCGTCGTCACGGTCTAACATTTCGTTGATCTTTTCGGCAGCCTTATCTTTTAAATCCGCCGCTTTATCTTTAAGATCACCCTTTTTCTTTTGGGCTTTTCCTTTCAATTCGGTGGATTCGTCGTTGGTGGCTTTGCCTGCAGTTTCTTTTGTTTTACCTGCCGCTTTATCTTTTAAAGCGTCGAACTTGTCATTTGCTTTTGCCATTACACATTACCTCCTTATGATCTATATAAATTGTATCTTAGTTCCTAAGTATGGGTCAATTTTACTGCTTAGCCAAGTTTTTTTACTGAAGTGTAAACAGTTGCGTCTCAAACTGTAAGTATTATAATTACAGTTGAAAACAAGAAAAGGGGTTTTGTGAAATGCGTAAAGTTATTATATTAGGCGCAGCGGGCCATATTGCTCGTTTGGCAGCCAAACAACTGATTTCGGAAACTGACGATCAATTAACATTGTTTGTTCGTCATCCCAAGAAGCTGACGGATGTGAATGAAAAACGTGAAACGATTGTGGTGGGGGATGTCAACAACGAAACGGAATTGACAGCTGCTTTAAAAGGACAAGATATTGTTTACGCCAATCTTGGACCCGATAACACCGATCAGATGGTTCCTCATATTGTTAAAGCAATGCATACGGCGGGCTTAAAGCGTTTGATTTGGATTTCAACGCTGGGTGTTTTTAATGAGGTTCCCGGTAAGTTTGGTGAATGGAATAAACAAATGCTGAATCCTAGTGGTTATCTCCCAACGCAAAGTAAGGCTGCGGAAGAGATTGAGGCTTCAGACTTAGATTACACAATCGTGCGACCAAACTGGTTAACTGATAAGAATGAAGTGGATTATGAAACAACCGGCCGTCACGATGCCATGAAGGGAACGGAGGTTTCTCGGCAATCGGTGGCTGATTATGTCGTGAAATTGCTTCAAAACCCGACCAAAGATGTGCGAACCTCAGTCGGGTTAAACAAACCGCATACGGACGGTGACAAACCAAGTTTCTATTAGAAAGAAAACGATCAATTAACTTTAAAGAAAAGGGTCATTGATCGTTTTTTTAATTAGATTTTTATAGATTTAAAATTGTGGGTCACGGCATTATATTCGTGTTTGTAGCGTAACTCACCGTACTGCTCGAAGAAAATAGTTTCATTTTGTGGATCAGGATAGAAAAAGGAGCTGTTATCCCCATCTTTAAACAAAATCCCGGCAAGTGGTTCGTGCACCTCCGTTAAGGACGCGGTGGGGGTTGCTAAATGAGAGGCGATATATTTTTTTATTAAACGATAATTCATAGTTAACTTTCCTCGTTTGAAATAGTGCCCGAATTAGGAGTTTCATTTGTATTTAAAATATATTTACTGAGTATATCGGCAGAAATTCCAGGCGTTTTTTTGATCATAAATTGCGCAACTTGTGAATCTGCCAGTTGGACTTGGTAAGCATCATTAGGGAAAAATTGGCTGACACTTAACAGAATGAAGATGACAAAATAAGCGATGATCAAACTGACAATGCCACCGGCAAGACTGTTAACCTGTTTAATGACTGGAATCCATGTAATTAGTCGTGACCAGCGCGCGATCAGACGAATCAGTAACCAACCAATGGCCATCAAAATTACAAAGGAAACGGAACTCATAACCGCTGTATTTGCTGTGGAGCTTTGTCCCTGGCTGAAGCTGGTTGATAGAAATGAGGCCAAAGGATTACAGAAGATTTTAGCAAAAATGAAGACGATAAAATAGCCTAATGTGTAAAGAAGTTCAACCACCAGCCCTTTATGCAGGCCGCTGATAAATTTCCATAATAGTAGTACGAGAATGATAATTGAGAGAAGCATGGCGCACCTCCTTAAATGAATACTAAAAATTTACCATATTTGCAGGGCTAATAACAAATTCCAATGAAAACTTAATATAAATTAAATGTGTTTAAATGTTATTGTGGCAGTCTTTTAAACGTTTACGGGTGCATAAGAAAAATAGATTACTTAGCGTGTGACTAAAAAAGACTGATACCGCAGGCAACAATTTGCTTAGCGGTATCAGTCTTTTGTATCAATGGACCCTAACGGATTTGAACCGTCGACCTCTTGCATGCGAAGCAAGCGCTCTCCCAGCTGAGCTAAGGGCCCAAAAAAGTTTACTTAAATAGTATACCGCAAAATACCAGAAGAAGAAATTCAAAAATAAAAAAAGTGGCTTTTGTCTACGGACAAAACTAATTTAGCTTAATTGAAACACGGATGAAAAGATCTGGTGAGGCGCTTAACCAGAAACCAGCGGTCGTTTGGTCGAAAGCTTCTTATTTTAGATGAATTCTACCGCAAGAAGATTGGCTAATGACAAGTACGACTAGTTAATGACAGTGTTCATTTTTACGATTAACAAATCTGATTTTCAAGTTATTTATGTTAAGTGAACTTCAAAAAGTAGTAGGGGTAACCAATAGTTTCCTGGGGGAATTACGAGGCTTCTTTACTAGAGAATCAATGATAAAGTCATCATCTAGAAAAAAATAGTTAAATATAAAAAATAAGGGTATGTTAATTGGTATTGTGAAACTGTAGCTAGTCAGGATTGCAACGAAATACCCAATTCAAAAATTTTAGTTTTTTTAAAATTAGACTCCTTTTGCCAGGGGGTCTTTTTATTTGTTACAATGAATTGGTAGCGGATTCAATCAATTGGGTTTTATTTATGCTTTCGTCATTGCTATAAGATATAATGAATTTGATCAACCACTGAAATGAACGGATGCTCAAGAAATAGATAACGTTAATATGAAGGAGATGGTGACGTGCGCGCAAAGAAAATTTTAAAGGTTGCTGGCTTAACATTAGGTGGACTTGTTGCCAGTTTAGCGGTGAGCAGTCTCGTAAGCTATCAGATGGGAATTAGGAACTCTGATTCGCGAAAACGGCGTGCCGTCCGTGATGCACGGGACAAAGATAACACACCAGATAGCTATAAGTGGTACACCCAGCTGGTCAAACAAACTTGGTTTATTCGCGCAGAAGATGGGATTCACTTAGCAGCAACTTATCTGGCAAATGAAAATAGTGATAAAACGGTGATTTTAGCCCATGGGTATCACCATGCACACGAGCAAATGATCCCGTATGCCAAGCTCTTTCGTGATTTAGGGTACAACGTCTTAATGCCGGATGCGCGTGGCCACGGAATTAGCGATGGGAATATTGTCGGTTTTGGCTGGCTAGATCGGCGTGATTATATAAAGTGGATTGCAGAAATTAATTCACGAAGTAAAACACCGCAGAAAATCGTCCTTTTCGGTATTAGTATGGGTGCCGCAACTGTCTTAGCCACTGCTGGTGAATCAGATTTGCCGGATAATGTTAAAGCTGTTATTGAAGACAGCGGGTTTAGTTCCGCCCAAAAGGAATTTAGCTACCGCTTGGGGCACTATTACTTTATGCCGCCGTTTCTCAGTACTTTTGTGAGCCTCATGACGCGGCTAACTGGCGGGTACTCTCTTAAAGAAGCTGATATTGCGCACCAGGCTGCTAATATTACGATCCCTGTTTTAATGATTCATGGGGATGCAGACCGTTACGTACCGGTTGAAATGATGGCAGAAATCAAAAGTGCGTTAGCTAAACAAATACCAAGCGAAAGTGTCGAGGTGCCGGGGGTTGACCACGTGGGCTCGCAATCCAACGATCCTCAAAAATATCAACAAACGATCGCTAATTTTTTGAAACAGTGGGTTGAAACTGGTAAGTAAAAATTAAATACCTTTATCATGAGTGCGAGGAAAAAGCGTTGTGACTTCGAGTATTACTTAGAAAAATGAGTGATTTGTACTTCGAATCTTTCATTTACGTGAACCGGACAAAGTAGCCTTTTTCTCATTTGCGACGATTAAAGTTCGGTGATAGAGTCTGGGAATCTTTTCTCGGACTCTTTTTATGTCGCAGCTCGACTAGTTCAAAGTTGTTTTCCTATGGTAAACTAGAGCTTAATAACTAACGGAGCATAGGTGGCGAGCGCAATGGGAAAAACAAAGCCGACTTTTTTAATGATTGTCAACCAGTTTGCTGGGGCTGGACAAGCACAATCAAATTGGCAAAAAATTGAAGTTCAATTGAAGGAAAGAAAGGTTAATTATGAAACCAAATTAACGGATCATCCGGGACATGGGATTCAAATTGCGCGTGATTTTGCATTGCGCCACAAATATGATAACGAGTGGGTCGTGGTGGCAGTTGGCGGTGATGGTACTTTGCACGAAGTTTTGAACGGCCTGCATCAAGGCGGTGGAGACCACATTCCCTTGGGATATATTCCTGCAGGTTCAGGAAATGACTTTGCCCGTGGCGTAAACTTGCCGACCCAACCTTTAGTAGCAATGCAAAAACTTCTGGCTGTCCAAAAACCTACGCTGCTAGATGTGGGTGTTTATCAAAATCGATTGGACTCGCACGAAACGCTATTTACGAATAATGTCGGCATCGGATTTGACGCTTCGGTCGTTCATGCGGCTAATGCAGGCCAGAAGGATCATTTGCGTAAATATCACCTGCAATCTAGTGCTTATGTCTCCTCCTTAATCAAAACTTTTTTTAAACAGAAGTCTTTTGGCCTGAGAGTTAAAGCAGATCAGGCTAGCCAGCAGTTTAACCGCGCATTTTTGGTGACGACCACTAATATCAAGTACTTTGGCGGTGGGGGTGCCCATCATGCCGATTGCTGATTTACATGATGGCAAGTTGGATTTAGTTGTGGTGGAACAAATGAACGTTGGGCGATTCGTCAAATTATTTGTCACGATGCTGACAACGGGCAAGCACCTAAACTCAACAACGGTTCACCATTTTCGTGCCGGGCACCTGCACCTGGAAACAAACACTCCGGAAAATGGGCAGGTTAACGGCGAAAATATTCAAAAACAAAAATTCAACCTTGATTTTTGGGTCACTCAACGGCCATTTTGGTTAAGCGACCACTAGTTCTTTTCATTGGCAACGGAAAATAGTAAAATAAGCAATGTTGCCTATGATGATAGGTGTTTGAATTTTGAAGGAAAATGGGGGATTTAAATGAATGCAGCAACCATTTTTGTTCATGGTTTTAATGGTGGGGTGAGTTCAACTGGGCATATGATTTCCGCAGCCCAGCACGCAGGATGGGCTAAGCAGGTCATGACAGCTACCATCTCGCGCCATGGCAGAATTTTTATCACTGGGTCTAAAAATATGGATGTGAAAAATCCGATTATTCAGGTTATTTTTGAAAATAATCGGGCACCAGAATTCGTCCAGATCAACTGGCTACATAGTTTACTAATTATGCTAAAACGTGAATTTAACATTATGGAATATAACGGCGTGGGGCATTCGCTTGGAAGTAATGATCTCGTGAACGAAGCCTTAATGTATGGGGATGACTTACGCGTACCGAAACTAAAAAAATTGGTTACCATTGCTGGACCGTTTAATGGCCTGCGTGGTTTTTTACATGCAAAACCAGTTTCAACATTACTTAAAATGGATTATCGACCCGTCCACCAAACAAAGCATTTTAAACGGATGTTAAAATATCGCGATCACTTTCCTAAAGGTGTGGATCTGTTTAATGTGGTTGGCAAGGTCGAAGGGTACTTCGACAACGATTGCTTCGTTTCGGTAAATTCTGCCCGGTCAGTCAAATATTTGCTGCACGGCGTCTTAAACAATTATCGTGAGCTGCTAGTCACAGGCGAAGAAGGGTACCATTGTAGTCTTAACCATAATCCGATGGTTTTTGATGCCATGAATGAGTTCTTGTGGAATGATTACGCAACCCTGTCAAACGTGCAAACACATCGGGTGCTAGCCGATGAGGTGAAGTTCAATGAAGCTAAAACTTTAGCCACAAATGCAGGCTAGTCTGCAAAATGGCTATTTTTTTGGCGTTAAAATGGCCGAATAGCAAAATAGATATCTAGTAAGTAAGTTTACGAGTTCCTTAACAATTTATTCTTTCTCTTTCGAGGCGGATTAAATGTTATTTTAATAATTAACGTTCAAAATAGGGTGTGGAATGAAAAATAAGGAGGAATTTTTAGAAATGATTAAAAAAGTAAAAATTGGTAAAACGGCAATTGAGGCAACACCCTTGGGCTTAGGAACCAATGCAGTTGGTGGACATAATCTCTTTCCCAATTTAAATGATGCACAAGGTGTTGCAATCGTCAAAACGGCGCTTGATAATGGCATTAATTTTTTGGATACGGCCTATGCATACGGCTTCGGACGTTCTGAAGAATTGATTGGTCAAGCAATTCAAGGGTATGATCGCAAAAAAATTGTGATTGCGACTAAAGCTGCCCAAACCCCTGGACATCCAGAAAAAATTGACAATTCGCCCGCCTTTTTAAAACAGGCAGTTGAAGCGGCCTTAAAGCGGCTGCAAACAGACTATATTGATATTTTCTACATTCATTTTCCGGATGGGAAAACACCACTGAATGAAGCCGTCAAAGCGCTAGATGAAAAACGGCAAGAAGGTAAAATTAAAGCCATTGGTATTTCCAACGTAAGTTTGGCACAGGTTAAAGAAGCTAATCAAGACGGTTTAGTTGATGTGGTTGAAAACCAGTACAGCTTACTGCATGCACAAGCCGAGAAAGAATTAATGCCTTATTTAAAGGCTAATCAGATTTCTTTTGTGCCATTCTTCCCGTTGGCGTCTGGTTTATTGACAGGAAAATACACAGAAGCTGTGTCCTTTGATACAGACGATATTCGTCATCGTAATCCGGACTTTAGGGGTGCACGTTTTGCTAAGATTGTAAACCGCGTCCAGCAGCTGCAACCCGTAGCGGATAAACACAAGGTGACGATTGCCCAAATTATTTTAGCATGGTATATTAAAAATCCGGACGTCAGCGTGGTAATTCCGGGTGCTAAGCAGGCCAAACAAGTAGCAGCTAATGCTAAAGCACAAAATATTACCCTATCGCAAGAAGAATATGATACAATTAGGTCATTGTTCAAAGACTTATAAAAAGTAAGTGGGCAAATAGAATTAAATCTGTGGGAGGAATTAAAATGGATGCACAAGAACAACAATTAACGGATCAAGAAATTCTTGATGCGATTAAAACTGGGAAGAAAATGCTATTTTTTACGGCTGGATGGTGCCCTGACTGTGCATTCATCAAACCCGTAATGCCAGAAATCGAAGCCGAATACGATCAGTATGATTGGTTGACAGTGGATCGCGATGCTAACATCAAGGTTGCACAAAAGTTTGGTGTTATGGGGATCCCAAGTTTCATCGCTTTAGAAGACGGTGAAGAAATCGGTCGTTTTGTAAACGGTGACCGCAAGACACGGCAAGAAGTCGAAGCGTTTGTGGATAGCCTTGGAAAATAAAAAATCATATCGTTAAGGTGTCAACAGGTTTATCTGTATAATTAAAGACAGATAAGCCTGTTTTTTTATGGTGTTTTCAAAAAGGAGGTTCGCTAAAATGACGGTAGCCACGCAGTTTGACTTGGTTTTACGAGTTTTAATTGCGGGAGCTTGCGGTTTTGCGATTGGTTATGAACGAAATGCACGCGCTAAAACTGCCGGTTTAAGGACGCATATTATTATCATTATGGGAGCAGCCTTAATGATGATCGTTTCCAAATACGGATTTATAGATTTACTGGGAGATAAAGGAATTGGCCTTGATCCTTCACGAATTGCGGCTCAAATTGTCAGCGGAATTGGATTTATTGGTGCCGGGACGATTATTGTCAAACATGATGATGTGAATGGTTTAACCACGGCCACTGGCTTGTGGACCACTGCGGGAATTGGGATGGCAATTGGGGCACGGATGTTTGTCGTTGGCGTGACTGCTACTTTACTCGTGCTAGCGACACAAGTGATGTTAAATCGTGATTTAAGTTGGCTGCATTTACCGAAGACCAGCGAGGTACGGCTAAGTATTCAACCTGGTTCGCATAATATTTCGGCGGTGCAAGACGCGTTGCAGAAAAAAGAAATTGACGTGACTAAACTTCGGGTCCGCAAAATGGATACTGAAGTGATTGTCAAAATGAAGCTTCAGTTTGTGGCGTCACTGGATAACGTGGCACTTACTCGGATTTTTGAAGCTATTCCAGAAATCAGGGAAATTGAAATTTATTAAACCCACACACGATAAATCGAAAAAAGCTGGCTAAGGGTTTTTAGTTCAATTAAATAAAAGAAAATGATACGCTGAGTTTAAGCAGGAAATTCAAAGCAATTCAAGGTGCACAGTTGTCAACTCACAGTAAACTGGCACTGTGATGCGGAAGGCAATAGTTATGGTCTTTGCGGGTAGTTCTGAAATGAAGATCGCGAACACATAACGACCCAAGGAGGATATTTTTTTATGAAAGTTTTTGTAATTGGCGCACATGGTCAAATTGGTAAACTTTTGGTTGCACAACTTTTAGATCGCGGTGATGAAGTGGTTGCCGGAATCCGAGACGTGAAACAACGTGATTTTTTTGAGGATCAAGGTGCAGCTACGCAATTGTATGATTTAAATGAACAGCCGGATGAACTGGCGAAGGCATTGACGGGGGCAGACGCTGTTGTTTTCAGCGCTGGTTCTGGGGGTAAAACTGGTTATGACCAAACACTTTTAATTGACTTAGACGGAGCGGTTAAGAGTATGGAAGCTACCGAAAAAGCTGGTATTAAGCGTTTCGTGATTATTAGCGCAATGAATGCCGAGGACCGAACGCGCTGGACGGCAATTCAGCCGTACTATGTGGCTAAGCACTATGCGGACCAGTATTTACGGGACGAGACAGATTTGGATTATACCATCGTCAAACCAGGTACACTAACTAATGATGCTGGTAGCGGCGGTATTCAACTAAATCAGCAAAAAGGAAAAATTGCGCGTGAAGATGTTGCAGAAGTCATTGTGGCTGCTTTGCATAATGACCAGACCATTAAGAAAGAATTTGCAGTTAGTGAGGGGCAGACCCCGATTAACGAAGCGATGGCACAACTCTAAAAACAAATTAAACATGCTTTGGAACATGTTCCATTCTGGGGATTTGCACCCGTTATGGAACATGTTTTTTATTTGTGAAACAGCTATACATCAATGTTTTATAAGCATATAATAAATTTTGTTGAAAGCGCTTCATCTTAAATAATCTTTGGCCAAAGATTAGTTTTTCTATTTATCGTAAGCAATTATTATTTTGGGGTGATTTTAATGAACGATTGGATTAATAATAAACTCCTGCCTCCTGTGATGAAGTTTGTTAATACTAAAGCGATCACAGCCTTAAAAAATGGGATGTTAGTCAGTTTGCCATTTATTATGGTTGGATCCATATTCTTGTTATTAAGTGCCTTTCCGTGGACGCCAGTTGCTAACTGGATGAACGCGACTGGTCTGACACCATATTGGACACAAGCTTATAATGCTTCGTTTGGTGTTTTATCAATTTTTGCCGTTGTGGGGATTGCCTACAATTGGGTCCAGGCAGAAGGTTATGAACCATTACCGGCTGGTATGACAGCCTTGGTTAGTTTCTTTCTAGTTATGCGTCCCACAACCGCCGTTATGAACGGAACCAAAACGGTGGTGTCCGCTACACAAGCACCAAATTTACTAACTGGTTTTATTGACCGGACTTGGTTGGGTGGCCAAGGAATGATCGCAGCGATTATTATCGGATTATTAACCGGCTGGATTTACACATGGTTTATTCGCAATCATATTACAATCAAACTGCCAGAACAGGTTCCGCCTGCTGTTGCTGAATCATTTGTTGCGTTGATCCCAGCATTCGTCATTATTACAGGTTGGCTGCTGGTCTACATCGCATTTGATGCAACAGCTCACATTACGATGACACAGTGGATTTACAAAACAATTCAGACGCCACTGCAAGGCTTGACAGATTCATTTGGCGGCGTACTTATCATTTCAATGTTAATTCCGTTCTTCTGGTTCTTTGGGGTTCATGGTGCCGTGATTGTCAGTGGGATTATGACGCCAATTTTGACAGCTAACAGTTTATCTAATGCCGCAATTTTTAAGGCTCATGGGGTTGTTAACGCTGCTAATGGTGGACATGTTTTCGTGCAATAACTACTGGACCAATTCGGCACGGTTACAGGATCAGGGATGACCATCGGCTTGGTCTTCTTCATGGCGTTCTTTGCCAAATCTGCACAAATGAAGAGTATCGGTCGTTTGTCTTTCCTGCCCGGAATCTTTAACATTAACGAACCAGTACTCTTCGGGGTACCAATCGTTATGAACCCAATTTTGTTATTACCATTTGTCTTGATGCCAGCCTTCTCAATGGGATCAACTTACTGGCTAATCAAGTTAGGTGTGATTCCATACTTTACTGGTGTTCAGGTACCTTGGACCACACCGCCAGTTATTTCTGGATTGCTCGTCGGTGGTTGGAAGATGATGATTTGGCAAGCAATTGTTCTCGTATTATCCTTCTTTGTTTACTTCTTCTTTGCGCGTAAACAAGATCAGATTTTGTTTGCCCAGGAACAAGCAGCAGAAGACTCGCAGGCACATACGAGAGAAGCTGAAGCTGCTGCAACGACAGAACATGCAACTGATTAGTACAACCTTAAAGTCTATTTATGGCGATGAAAATCAAAGTAAATGGACTTTTTATGAAAAAAGGTGAAAAAAGAAAATTCTAATTAAAACGTTTTCAAAATGAGTTATACTTAAAAGGTACGAAAATTTAAAAAATGAGAGGAGTTCATAATATGAGTAAACTTAAGGATGGTTTTCTATGGGGTGGTGCCGTTGCTGCTCACCAACTAGAAGGTGGTTGGCAAGAAGGCGGCAAAGGTGTTAGCGTCGCGGATGTGATGACGGCGGGCGCAAACGGTGTTCCACGTGAAATCACGGATGGCGTTTTACCAGGTAAAAACTATCCTAATCATGAAGGAATCGATTTTTATCATCGTTACAAAGAGGACGTCAAACTTTTTGCAGAGATGGGTTTCAAGTGTTTTCGGACTTCAATTGCGTGGACTCGAATTTTCCCGAATGGTGACGAAACACAACCAAATGAAGCGGGCTTAAGATTCTACGATGACTTATTTGATGAATGCCACAAATATGGGATTGAACCCGTAATTACCCTAGCTCATTTTGAAATGCCGTATCACTTAATTAAAGAATACGGCGGTTTTGCAAATCGTAAAGTGATTGATTTTTACATGAACTTTGCAGAGACTTGTTTTAAACGTTATAAAGACAAGGTTAAATACTGGATGACATTCAACGAAATTGACAATCAAAGCGACTTTAACAGTGAATTCGCGGTGGCTACTAACTCCGGAATTTTGTTCAGCAATGTTAAAAAAGAAGATCGGGAAGCTACTATGTACCAGGCAGCCCATTATGAATTGGTTGCAAGTGCCAAAGCTGTTAAATTAGGTCATGAAATTAATCCTGATTTTGAAATTGGCTGCATGATTAACATGACGCCAATCTATCCTTTAAATGCGGATCCTAAGAATATTATGCTGGCTGAGCGGATGATGCAACGTCGCTACTGGTTCTCAGATGTGCATGCTAACGGTGTTTATCCAAATAATATCGAAGCTTATCTGAATAAAAAAGGCTATCGACAAGATATTACTGATGAAGATCGCGAAGCTTTGAAACAGGGCACAGTGGACTACATTGGCTTAAGCTACTACAATTCTATGACAATTAGTGCGGATGGAATCGACTTAGATGGCGACATTAACCCCGAAGCACCAGTAACGAAAAATGAACACTTGAAGACTAGTGAGTGGGACTGGCCGATTGATCCGGTCGGGTTGCGGTACTCGCTTAATTGGTTAACTGACCGGTATCACTTACCGTTGTTTATTGTGGAAAATGGACTCGGTGCCCGTGATAAAGTTGAAGCAGACGGCAGTATTCACGATCCTTATCGGGTGGATTATTTACGTGCACACATTCAAGAAATGGAAAAGGCCGTTGACCTTGATGGTGTGGATTTGATGGGTTACACCCCATGGGGCTGCATTGACTTAGTGTCTGCGGGAACTGGACAGATGTCCAAACGTTACGGATTTATCTATGTGGATAAAGATGATGAGGGTAACGGTACTTTAGATCGCTCTAAGAAAGATTCTTTTGCTTGGTATAAAAAAGTTATTGCCTCCAATGGGGAAGACTTAGATTAACAGAAATGAGGTTTGAAATGGAAGCCGTTATGCTGCGACACCATTTCATGCCTTTTTTCATACATAAAATATGAAGGAGCAAGGATTATGAAGAATTATATTGGCCTTGATATTGGCGGTACCAGTATTAAATATGGCTTAGTAGATGAAGCGGGTAAGATTATTGAAAAAGATCGTATTAGAACCAGTGCTGACGGCGAAGAAATTCTCCGGAATATTGAGATGATTGTCAGTCAGTTTAAGTCGGAGACCCCAATTACGGCAATTGGGGTGAGTGCTCCGGGAATTGTGCAGCGGAACGGCTTTATGACTACTGGAGGAGCTATTCGTGATTTTTATGGGATTAATTTAAAAGAAGAGATCGAAAAACGCGTAGAGATTCCAACGGTAATTGAAAATGATGCGAATGCAGCCGCGTTTGCTGAGCAGTGGCAGGGTAATGCCGTGGGTCTGCATAACTATTACTGCATGGTAATCGGCACAGGGATTGGTGGTGGCTTGATTATTAACGACCAAATTTATCGTGGTGGGAACGGTATGGCGGGCGAACTAGGGATGATGTCTGCCATGGACGTTAAAGACATTCAACAGGACCATCACTTGGAATATAATAGCCTGAATTATACGGGTGCGACGGTAGGGGGACTCTTGCGTTATTACAACGCACATAGTCACAAGCCAGAATTGACTGATGCGCGGGTAGTTTATGAGTTAGCAGGTCAAAAAGATGAAACGGCACAAGCCAGCCTAGATTTCTTCTACACCGCATTGGCTAAGGGAATCATTGATTTGATGGTGGTTTTAGATCCCGAGGTGGTCTTAATTGGCGGCGGAATTTCAGCCAATCCGCAATTCATAGACGGTCTGCATGCTAAAATTGCGGATTTGAAATCGCGAAATCAAGATATTCAGGGACTAACTTTTGCACCGGTAAAACCAGCAAAATTACGTAATGATGCGGGGATCATTGGGGCGGTTTATCGAGCTATTCAAATTGGGCAGCCTTAATATCACTTATTGTATATAAAAGTCGGATAATTACCATTTTCTGCTTATCAAAGGGACGTTTTCATTAGAGGGATTCCCAAGAATTTTTAAAATTGTGTTAAAATGTAGGTGTAAATATGAACAAGGGGGTCCGATCGAATGAGGCTGGATTTTTCGGTTGCGGTACACAGCTTGTTTTACTTGGATGAACATAGTCCACGTAAAATTGCGAGTCGAGAGTTGGCTGCATCACTAGATCTGAATGCAGTTGTGATTCGAAACATTCTATCTGTCCTCCATAAAAAAGGTTATATTGAAGGAACGGTAGGTAAAAATGGCGGGTACCAGTTAAAAAAAGCGCTAGCGGATATCAATGTGGGCGAGTTATATGATGTAACAATTCCGCCAACCTTGAGTTACGCGCGCTTTATTACTGGTCAGTCGGAAGGCATCAATAAAGCAGACCGGATTTCCAGCAATATGGCAGAGACACTGACGGATTTATTTACGTTAGCGGATGATGAATATCGTGCGTTCTACCACCGGTTCACATTGGCAGATTTGAAAAGAGATTTGTATCAGCATGGCTACTTTAAACAATTAGTCAAAAATAAGAATAAGTGAGATGAGTTTTTCTATGGATTACTATGATCAACACGTACATACTGATTTTTCATTTGATTCGGATGAAAAAATGGCGGCGTACTTGAAACTTGCAGGAGACAACTTTGTCAGCACGGAACACTTAGATTACAAGGCTCTTGATGATAAAAGTGGAGATAACTTACTAGATTATGATGCTTATTCACGCGAAATTCATTGGTTAGAGGAAGAGACCGGCAAGCATATCTTTAAAGGTGTCGAAATTGGTTATTACCCAGGCCGCGAATCAGAAATCAAAACTTATTTGCAGCGCCATGAATTTGACATTAAATTGCTCAGCTTTCATCGCAGTCCGGACTATGACTTTAGCGACAGCATCGTTAGCCAAATGGATCCACTTAAAGTTGCTGACCAGTATTATCGGTTAATGTGGAAGGGAATCAATGCCTTTCATGATGCGGATGTCTTAGCCCATTTTGATTATGGCGTGCGTCAATTAAACTTAACTTCGGGGATGTTTGAGACAACCGCAGGGATTCTGTTAGCGAATATTTTAAAGTTGGCAGTGCGTTACAATATGGCGTTTGAATTGAATACAACCAGTATGTATAAATACCATAATATTGGTCTGTATGATTACGCGGTCGAAATCTATAAACAGTTGGGCGGCAAGCGGTACACCATTGGTTCAGATGCGCATGATACTTCGCAGTACATGCGTAACTATGAAAATGCGGTTGATATGTTGAAGGCTCACGATATTCATCATGTGAATGTTTACCGGAAGAATGCCATGATTATCGTACCTTTGGATGATGTGGATGAAGGCATTAAGTACTAAAATATTGAAAGATTTGTGAACATAAAGAGTTAAAAATCAAATTTTGATTTTTAACTCTTTTTTGCTTACTTTAACCTAAAACAGTTTTATAACAGAGCACAGCTTTACTTATTTTTTGAAAAATTACGGCACTTGGTATAAAAAAGTTATTAATGGTGATTTTCTTTATAGTGGTATTCATCATACTTTGGTTACTAAAAAGCATCTATGCCAATAATTGGTGTTAATGAGGCAGTATGATACGTTAATCTGGATATTATAAATTATATTGTGTCGTTGATACAATTTAGTTAAACTAAGGGATGTGATGCAAGACGCAGATTTGGTTTAAAGGGAGCCAGGATGAATGAATTTTATTATTCATCTAAACTAACAGGTAATGGTAGAATTTGGAATTGGTGAGTATCTTGTTGAAAATTTTGCGCTAATTTTTATTGTTTTATGTACAAATACTTATCTGAAGCATAATTTTGGGTGGAAAGTAATCGCTTTAAATTTTGGTGCCAGCATTCTTTGTGCAATTTTTAGTATGATTTTGGAAGATGCTGCCTATCTACCGCTAGTTTTGGGGGCAATCATCGTCGAAATTGTCAGACAGAAGAAATTGAAAGTTAATCCCAGATACGTGAATACGATGCTGATTAGTGTCATTATTCAAATCGTCTTAATTTCCATTAGCGGATACATTAGTACAACAATTTTGATGTGGGCAAATCATTTCCACTCCATTAAGTCACTCTCGCGTGTCGGCGATATGTTGGTATTTCAGGATATAACAATTGATTTGTTTTTTACCATTCTCTTATTCATTTGGTTTTATCGACATCGCGTGTGGTGGCGTCATTCGATGAATCAGATTGAAGATTTAGGCTTATCTATTCGGATTTTTTGGATGCTAATGATGATTTATGGCTCTATTCAAACCATTTTGATTATTAGCGATATTCAGGATATTACGGCGATCATTCAAGCAGCTAGTATTGTAATTTTTATGTTAATTATCATTTTGATGAGTTGGCAAATGCAGTTTTTTATCAAAACGTATGCTGTTCAACAAAATATTAAAGATGAAGGAATCAGAAATCAGCAGTTACACGACTATTTAGCCAGCATAGAACAGCAGTATACCGAATTGCGTCAGTTTAAACACGATTATCAGAATATTATGCTGTCAATGACAGAATTGGTAAAACACGATGATCGAACTGAATTGCAGGAATATTTAAACGAATTAAAAAATAAGAAGCATTTAAATGAGTCGCTAAGTAAAGTTAGTATTAGTGAACTGGATCATCTTAAAAACGAAACCCTGCGTGGCTTAATTATTCAAAAATTTTTTGAAGCACGTAAACAAGGGGTTGAGTTAGTTCTGGAAATTGAACAAGAAAATCTTTTAATCGAAAAACAACTTGTTGATATTGTTAGAATTGTGGGTGTTCTTTTAGATAACGCGATTGAACAAGCTGAAAAAATGCCAGATCACAAGGTTGGCTGTGCACTTATCAAAACCAACGACACGGTTGAGATTTCAGTGGAAAATTCAGTCACTTTACCATTTAATCTTCAAAAAATATTTGAGCGCGGTTATTCATCGAAAGGATCAAATCGAGGCTTGGGTCTAGCGAATGTCAAAGAGTTGATTAATCAAAATGTGAACTTTTATTTAGACACACAGTTGATACAACAAAAACTACGGATTACTTTAATTATTACGGGGGAAAAATAAGTGTTTTCAATCTATTTATTAGAGGATAACCTTGAACAACAAGCGTATTACACAAAAGTTATCAAAAATACTATTATGATTAACAACTATGCGATGAAACTGGTTTGTGCAACAAATAATGTTGAAAAATTAGAGGGTAGTATTTTGGATCAGGACCAGGGGCTATTCTTTTTGGATATGGAAATTTCTGGGCAGACAGATGCTGGATTAAAATTGGCTAGCAAAATTCGCCAGAAGATGCCATTTGCACAAATTGTTTTTATTTCAACTCACGATGAACTGGCGTTTTTAACGTTAGAACGTAAAATTGCGCCATTGGATTATATTTTAAAGGATCAATTGGTTGAAGATATTAAATCCAAAATTATTGAAGATATCAATTTAGCACAAGAACAATATGTGAAATCTATTTATCATCAACAGACATTATTTGGATATCGCATTGGGTCCCGTTATTTTTCAGTCCCAATGAGTGAGTTGATAATGTTATATACCATCAAAGAACGGCCGGGAAGCGTTACTATGATTGCTGAAAATCGGCAGGCAGAATTTCCCGGTAATTTGAACAATTTGGAAGAAAAATATTCAAATCTGTTTCGTTGTGACAAAAGTTATTTGGTTAATTTAGATCATGTGAGAAGCTTTGATGCCCAAGCCAAACGGTTACAGTTTAATCAGGGTCTGGTCTGCAAGGTGTCGTTTCGCAAGGCAAGAGATTTGACTAAATTATTGAAAAAACCTGTATCTTAAAATAGAGCCTACAGAATAAAATTGTAGGCTTATTTTTTTACGTTAATTAGCCAAAAGGGTACGTTAATTTTTTAATTGTTTGCGCATTGGAACACAGTTATAAACTATAAACATAGAAAAAGTAGGGAGATATTTATTATGAAGGCAGAAAGCAAGGCAAATAGTAAAACTTTAAGCATTATTGAATGAGGACTGTTCATAACTGCAATTATGTTTAATGCTATTTACATTTTGGATGGTAAATCATTTGGTGCGGCGCTTACGGTAACGATATGTGGTATTGTATGGCGTTTAATACAGATTATTGGAATAGCGACAAGTTTATATTATTGACGCAAAAGTGAACGTAGTCACAAATAGGTGAAATTAGTAAAGGGATGAACACTAAAAACGAATATGGCTAATTCGGTGGCTGCGGATAAAACGAGTAAAATTTCAGAAATGTTATTGGCAATGGTAGATGCTAAAGAAAGATTGATTGGCAAAATCTCAACAACCTATTGCCTGATACTTTTACATATGCCGATTTATGCAAGGTTAATTTATATAATCGGGGAGAGGATAATATGAAAATCGTAAAAATTAGTTTGTCTATCATTGCCATTTTACTGGGTGGTTATCTGTGTCTGACGGGGGTGGCATCCTCATAAAATGATGAGCCGGCACGAATGGCAATAGTGACAGGTATATATTGGATTTGTTGGGCAATTTTACTTTGGGTTACAGCCACAAGCGGTATGAACATTGTAATGGGAGTGGGATGCACAGTTATCATACTTCAGTATGTGATTTTAGGGACGAAGACAGGATTTAGTGAATTAGTACTCTTACAGATTGTTTTATTGTCAGTTTTGGTTATTATCAAACATCGAAGCAATGAAATATAATTTTTTACTGGTCAAGCACGTTAATCATTAAAAAGAGTACGTTAATTTTTTGTTTTCCCGTTTTGGGCCCTATGCCTATATACTACATTTATGTGGTAATTAAAATCACTAAAAATTGGCAATGGAAATAAGTATTTATGGGGAATAATAACAAAAGAAGATTCTTCGCGGGGACTTTTGTTATTTTACATAGCACGGAAAAAGTTGAAAAATGGCTAATATTTTGGTGGCTTTTTTTCGATGGAAATCAAAAATGTTATTCAACTTCATTGAAGTTCAAATTCTAGCGATATCGGCCACGTAAACTGATGGTTGCTAGAATGTAAACCACTGGTTTCTATGCGAGGAGCCGTTCTCATTACATAATTAGTTTTGTTGATTAACAAAAATTGAAATTTATATTTTTGACAACGGGAAATTAGTACCTACGCTCTGGGGGGAGTTCATAAAATTAAAAACTGAATATACGCTTCGCTAATTAAGACGTGTATGAAGGCAGGTATTAATGAGAACAGGTAGATCTTTTATCGGTTCTTTTTTTCTAAAGTAGGAAGTTCAAAAGTGATCGATCTTGGTATGCTTTAAAAATTTTGTTAATCGACAAAATTAACTATTTAAGGAAGTGTTTAACATGAGGGAAATCTTACCTTACAAATGTATTCGTCAGAGAAATGGTTTGTCTCAACAAGAGGTTGCAAGTAAACTCCACATTTCTCGGCAATCGGTTTCTAAATGGGAAAATGCGCACGCTCAACCTAGTATTACTAATTTAGTCAAGCTTAGCCACATTTATCAGGTTTCTTTGGAAGAACTAGTGTGTGGTTACAAAGATTCAGAAAAGAGATCGTAATGAAATTAACTAGATATAATGTATTTGCGGGAGGTATCTTTTATTTTGCCTATGGTGTCTGGGCCTACATTGTTTTTATGGGTGAACCACCAGCCAGCGATGTGGGTAATAGTGTCGAAGCCGGAATTAGCTTCTTTTATAGCATTCAAGGAACTTATGAATCAGTGTTATTGATGTTGTTGCCCATGATTTGTTTGCCGTTATTCTTTGCCAATAATCTTTCTCAAGATCGTTATACAGGTTTCAATAAATTCTTGATTTATAGACTAGGATCATTGCAACGATACATACGAAATTTCTTTATTAAAACTTTTGTGGTTACTTTTACGGCATCTCTTATTTGGCAGTGCCTATTATTACTTGAAATTAATTTTTTAATGGCACCAATTCGAATGCTTCGGTCAAGTAGATTCTTGAGAAACTCGTTGGGTTATATCTTTTCTCAAAATGGCTATGTAAACTTGTTTTGGTTTGTTCTATTGACCTCAATCGGGTGGGCTATATTTATTTGTTTGGTACTAGCGATTAGTCTGTTCATTAAAAATCCGTATATCTTCTGGGGATTAGGGTTAATAGTAGGTCTCCTGTTGTTCATAGTTCCGACACTATTAGGAAATGGTCTAATAAGTTATTTATTTTTCCTTCCCATTTTAATTATGCCTGGAAATCAGATCATTGGTAGTAATATTCCGAGTTTGTCGCTTTATGTTCAATATACACTAACTGGTATTGTGTATGTGAGTGTGACCTGGGGATTAATTGTGTTATTTATCAGACACTAAAACAACTAACAAAAATCAAAACAACAATAATTTTTTATTAACATCATCTAAAATACTGATTGATCCAGTTGATATCATCATTATTGCTTGTAAAAACATTTTTCAATAGTTCTGTCTCTTCAAATAAGTTAGTTATCTACTATGTTAAATAAAAACAACCACCACACACAATCACGATAATAAATAAAACTAAGCGCAACCAGAATTCTATTTTTGCTTTTCTCCGTTAATCAACCCAACAACAATAGATTAATTTTTTAAATGGTCTAATGAAATTAATGCCGCCTTAAACATTCACATGTCCTTCGTTGACTTTATATACAACATCAGCAACATTCTGAATGACAAAACGATCATGACTGGCAATTAAAATGGTTTTGTCCTCATTTTTCAACTTCCGTAACTTGTCCTCAAAAATATGTACCGATTCTTCATCTAAGCCGTTCGTCGGTTCATCTAAAACAATTAATTCTTGATCTTCCATTATAGCTTGAATAATTGCCAATTTTTGGCGCATTCCCAATGAAAATGACTTAACCTTTTCATCTTTATGGTCAATCATATCAAATAATTGCATTGCTTCTAAAATCTGATTTTCTTGGATTTCATTTTTAATTGCGGCCAAATATTTGAGATTATCAAGTGCCGTATAATTATTAATAAAACCAGGGGTTTCCAAAATGGTCCCAATATTAACCTGTGGACTAGATCCCAGGCTTATCTTCTCTCCATTAATCTCAATTTCACCAGAATCTAACTTAATCATCCCTAGAATTGCGCGAAACAACATCGTCTTTCCAGATCCATTGGGTCCTACAAAGCCTGTGATGGTTCCTTTTTCAATATTCAGATTTATATTTTGTAGAATCTGTTTATGTTTAATTGTTCTTGAAACATCCTTTAAATTAATATAACTCATTTAAAATTTCTCCTTATAGCAACTCCATTTTTCGATATGTTAAATTTAATAATTCAACAAGTATTACAAGCCAAATTACTAATATTCCACTGACAAACTTCAAATTTAAAGTCGTTGTAATTAAAATAACCCAGTTTGTTTTCAATGCTAAAACTATTAAAAACAAAACTATTGTTAAAAGTTCCCCTACAATTCCTCGTAACAGCATGGTTAACACTAAAATCAAAATAGTAATGCCAATCAAACTGAGTGTTGTTGCTAATCCTAGCCTAAAAATAAACAGCACAGAAATTGTTTTTATTTTAAAAATCCAAACAACAGCCCAAAAATATAAATTATATAAAACCGAACTAACCAGAATCAGTCCACCAACTAATACAACTGGCAATCGACTGTTAGATTTACGAATCCAAACGAAAACATTTTGTTTCAGCAAAAACTCTTTGAATATCGGAATCATCACAGACAGCGGCACTAAATAATATAAAATCCAATTCAAGTTTTGAAAAATAAAATTAATTGTCATTGCTGGAAAAGTGTTAAAAATATTTTCTGCACTATTAAAGCTAGATTCCTGACAATATTCATAGAGTAGTCCTATCTGAAGTATGATTAAGCAAATTTTGGCCTTCAAATTTCTTAACAACAGCCGGTAAATTAATAGTCTCAATTGCATTCTCATAGATACTCACGTTTTCTAGCCACTACTTGGTAAAATTCCATCGCAGCCAATATAATTCCCCAAATAATCAATGACCTAGAAAATAAAACAAATATTGATTGTTTTGCAAGAACTTCGTTGATTAACGTGATTTCGTTAATTAGACCAGCAGACCCCATTCTCAAAGATCCAGCAAGCAGGACAATTCCGACCAAGCAACTGGACATCACAAAGTGTATAAATGGAAAACAAATTATTACAATTAAATTAATTGCTTGGCATAACAACAAGCCCTGAAAGGTTAGCCAAAGACTTCCAAGTGTACTTACCAAATTAATATCATTTATGCCCCTTGTCATCCAAATAAAAACCAAAAGACTAAGCATCGCAATTACTGCATTTAATGCACTAATAAATACCATCATAGCTTCTTCCATCATTGACCAATTTGATTTATGCTTTAATCGAACTAATAAAAATGGTTCTATTTTAATACGTAACGAGGCGATCAAAAAGATATTAACTGTATTAATAATAAAAAAGAACAAGTTAGGCATTAAATTTTGATACATAAGCAAATTGCCAGTCATATAATCATTAATACCGGAGACATAATAAAAAGCAAGAACTCCAATCACCAATAAAATTAAACCAATAATTAGCTTGCGAAGATTCAAATACCACCATTTTGGGTTAATCCAATCCATCTTGTCGCTCCTTATAAAAAGTTGCTACGAAGACGATTACCATGCCAACCACAAACCAAAACAATAAGTAATATTGGCCGTTTTTATAATCATTACTAAATGTCGGTGGTAAAATATACGGAATACTTATTGGATCCCAACCCGAAAAATTAGCAACAAAGAAAGTTACCATTGTAAATATAAAAGGCACGGCCATTTCTATAGTCTTTTTCTTAATGTAAAATGAAGACACAATTCCAATTAAACTAAACAAACCACTAAACGCAAAGGTAATCAGAATCGAAAAAAGCCAATAAGACATTGGTGACTGCATAAACCAATGATATCCCCATCCAGCCTTATCAATTAACATCAAGTCTTGACTAACTGGTAGTTTGGCCGTTGAATATCTAGTAAAAAAATAACTACCTTCTAACAGCAATGGTAAAGCGCCAACAAGCCCCCCTGTAACAAATCCAGTAGTCAAAGTCGTATGCATATATTGACGAGAAGTTGTTCTCATCAAAACAAAGTTCAAAACTTTTCCATGCTTATCCTCACTGTATATGCTGGACGCAGCTAAACTACTCATAATCGGTAACACCATATAATAAAGGTTACTTCCAATCCCCGTACCATCAAACCCAGTTAAATGTAAATAGGCGTTATTGATAAAATTTGCGTTATCTGGATAAATAGTAACGGCTTGCAAAATGATCATTGCAAATCCTATTGCCAAAGCAACATAAAGTTCCCAGCGTTTTAATAATCGGATTAATTCAACTCTTTTTAACATTTTATCTCCTCTAATGAATAAGTGAAAGCGACCATAAATTAATCACACATTTTATGACTGCTTTCACTTATTTAAACTATTCGTAAATTTTTTTAAATAGAGTCTGGGCTCCATACACCTTTAGCATGAACGCGAACAGGTTTGGTTGTTCTTTCTTCTATTGCCAATTTAATGTTAACTCTGCCATATTCTTCATACGCGCGATTATACATTTTTACACTCTGCCCCTGTTTTAAAGGATATTTAGGATTAGAAATTTTCGCACCATTTGCTTTTAGTGCCCAAACATTTGCTTTTCCAACTCCGATTTGATTTAATTTTGCATAAGATCTACTTTTATCTGTTTTTAGTCGTGAAGTAGTATAAACATTTCTGTTGAATGATGGTAAAGTAACATTCCATTTTGAGTCCGAATGATTATTTGCTAAAGCAGTTCCTGCTAGTCCAGATCCCATTAATACTGCTGTGGTACACATCGATACTACGAATTTTTTCATTATTACTCCCCCCTGATATTATTTATCTTTCTTGTCAACCCAACAACATTATTTAACCCCCAAAAAAATAATTATATTACTAGCCAGCATCCTAATCTTATCAGAATCAATAATAAATAAAAGAACCGTTTAGTTTACATAATAAAATTGAGCAATTTGTTAGTTGTATTGTTAGTTTTGGTTCAAATCTTGGTACGACTGATACTTAGACTATAAAGCTGAGAATTAATTATATGACCAATTCTGTTTGCAAATTTTACAAAGCACGGTTGATAACTTAAATTTGTGTTGAATTACCTTAGACCACTTAAAAAAAGAAGTCATTGTTGTTATACTGGATAACGTACAAAAACAAGAATAGGGAGATCTAGAGAATGAATGTCGATGCTTTGATCGAAAAGTACCCAGAAGTAAAAACAATGCAGGAGTTAAAGCCTTTTTTCTGGCGTAACCCTGATTATGGTAAGAAAGCTGATCTTTCAATTGGAATTGCAGATGTTTTTGATGCCGAAGCACGCTTTCATCGGTTTGCACCATACTTTGAAGTAGCTTTTCCAGAGACGGTAGCTACTCATGGCATCCTTGAGTCACCATTAATAGACCTTCCAGATATGAAGGCCCGTCTAAATAAAAGTTTTGCAAACAAAATTGAAGGTGGCTTGTACCTCAAAGCTGATAACTACTTACCAATTTCCGGTTCGATTAAGTCTCGTGGTGGGATTTATGAAGTCTTGAAATTTGCTGAAAAAGTGGCCGTTCAAGAAGGTGGCTTAATCTATGAGGACAATTACGCCGTGTTAGCCAGCAAGAAGTATCACGATCTTTTTGCCAAATATGGAATCGCGGTGGGCTCAACTGGTAATTTAGGCCTTTCAATTGGTATTGTGGCACAAAAATTAGGGTTTCGGACTTCAGTTCACATGTCAGCTGATGCTTCACAATGGAAGAAAGAGAAATTGCGTTCCTTTGGCGTGAATGTAGTAGAGTACAACGATAATTTCACGCACGCGATTACCGAAGCACGCAAGTCAGCTGCGGCCGATTCAATGACTTACTTCATTGATGATGAAGGTTCATATGATTTATTTCTTGGTTATTCGGTTGCTGCATTGCGACTACAGGCCCAATTAAAATCACAAGGAATTAAAGTTGATAAGGATCATCCTTTGTTTGTTTACTTACCAGCTGGTGTTGGTGGTAGTCCAAGCGGCGTTACTTTTGGCTTGAAGAAGGTCTTGGGCAAACACGTCCATGCAATTTTTGCAGAACCCACACATATTCCTTCTGTTACCTTGGGGATGGTTACTGGTCTGAATGATAAAATTTCTGTTTATGATATTGGCATTGATGGGACTACCAAAGCTGATGGTTTGGCTGTTGGTCGTGCATCAAGAATTGCCGGAAAGAATATGCGGACGTTATTGTTAGGAACGGCAACCTTTAAAGACGAAGATATGATGAAAGATGTTGTTCGTTTGTATGAAACCGAGAAGATTGGCTTGGAACCTTCGGCAGCTGCTGGATTTACAATTATGGATCGATCGCTAGAAAATCTATTGGCTGATTTCCCAATGGAAAATGCGAATCATATTGTTTGGGCAACCGGTGGTAGTATGGTACCAAAGGAAGATATGGAGCGTTATCTTGAAATTGGTCGCGAAGAATTAGCTAAATAATGAATGGCAACGGTGACTACTAATTCGACTAGCTTCTTAGTTTATCTAATTAACGATCAAATAAGAATATTAAACTCGAGTTCAAAATCATCACGAAAATTAAAAATTCACGCTAGCTGCTCTTAAAATTGTTATACCCGGGCATTTATGTTTATTTTCAAATTTATATATATTTTAAAGCACAAAAGGACTCCTGATGCATTTAATCGTCAGGGGTCTTTTGGGGTCTCTGTCAAATTGTATTGGTGGAGATTTTTGAAAAGCATGTTCACTTCGGTGAATGTGCTTTTTTTGTTTACGCATAAATTAAACTGATACGAATGAAAAAGTTATGAATATTTTGAAAACCAAAACAGCTACGCTTTAACACCTTAATTTTACGATTTAGTCCTTCAATAGGACCGTTGGAATACGGATAACGACAACTATTGAGAACAGCAGGACCATTCTTTATTAAAGTTGAGATAGTAATATCCATTTGGTTGCCAGCCGCCTTGTAGTTGGCAATCAAGGTTTTAAATCCAACCGCATCTTTTTGTTGAATGGCTGTTAGAATTCCTTGATAGGTTTGATACACAGTTTTAAATTCTGGAAATTCATCTAAGGCTAGGTCAATGGCGTTCTGTTGGGTCATGTATTCGTTGATACCGTGTAAATAGATAAGTTTAGTATCATTGACCTTTTCTTCTGCCAAATGGAACAAACGCCATTGAGATTTTAGAATGCGATAAACTCGGGAATGCTTATCTTGAAAAGTATGGATCACACGTGTACGTTCGTTATCCAGTGCCCGACCGGCAAGTTGAATAATGTGGAAACGGTCAATGATGGTTATTGCCTTAGGAAATAACCGATGAATAAAGCCAGCATACTCAGCATTCATATCAACGGTGATTGTTTGAACTTTCATACGTTCTTGAACTGAATAGCGAGCTTCAAAGTAATCAATGATATCCTTACTAAGGCGATCCTTAAGAATCACAATGCGGCGATGACTAACGGCATCGCAACAGTTAAAGGACATTAGATGATTACAGGAACGGAATTCATCAAAACAAAGATTTTGGGGGAGTGTTTTAACACGATAAGCTAAGTGAATATTCGCATTTAAAATGCGTTGAACACTACTTGGTGAAATCCCACAAATCTTAGCGATTTCTTTACTGGTCAGCATATCCCGAGCCAGAACAATTACTTGATGTTTCACATTATGCGTAAAAGTTTCATTACGTTTAACGAGGTTAGTTTGAGCACCACAGGTTTTTAAACACCGTTTACATTGATATCTTTGTCGTTTTAGCTGCATCTCATAACGTCCACCTGATAAGGTTCCCAATCTTAGATGGCCAATGTGAGTTCCATTTTTGATTAGAGATTTATGGCCACAATGAGGACATTTTAAAAGTTGATAGGAAAGGATAGCGTGAACGACATGAACGTGTTGCCCATTGGGATAATGTTCCTTAGTAATCTCAGTTACAGTTAAATTAGGGTCTGTTATTTCGAATAGGCTTAGGATAGAATTAGTTAGGGACATTTGTTTTTCCTCTTTTCGATTTTATTAGGCGATTAAATCGTAACACAAAGAGGGCAAATGTCCTTTTTTTTTTCAAAATAAAAACTGGTATCAGTTATTCACCAATACCAGAAAGTGTAGACCCGTCTTTTGCTTTACTTATTACTCATTTTTTTACTACGTGTATCAATGTAGTTTACAAGTAAACACCACAAAATGAAAAGTATAAATGGTACAACAGTACTGCTATGAAAAACAAAAATTTCTAAAAGTACTAATACTATTGCTGTAACCAATATAATCGTCCATTCCTTTAGGGCACTTTTAGAAATCTTTTTAAAATAATCTAGCAAATATTATCTCCGCCCATAACAATCTTGTTGTCAATAGTTTTGCGTATACGGCAACATTTGAATATAATGTTTTCCCTAAAGCTCAAATAATTAATGTTTATCTTGATTGATTCTGGCTTTTACATATGAACGTAGAAGCGCTGCAATTAGAGAGACTGGTAAAAAGAAAACTAATAATTTACCCAAATTCATTTTAAAAACAAATAAGAGTGTTAAACCATATAACAAATATAAAATTTGACGCTCTCAATATTTCCTCCAGATGTTAAATAATGTTGTTAGCTAACACCGTAAACTATGAAGGAATTAAGTATATGTAGGAAGAACACAACAGTTTACATGCTGTAACTAGTTGTTTACAACTACTGCTTTTATTTGAATATAGGTATTTATCTTTTTCGAGTGCGCTATGTACTAAAATTAATTTTATATCGTTGCATCAAACATTGTACAACCGCTGTATATTGGTTTAATAACTATAATCGCAGAAAATAAATGGCAATAAATGTAATAATTATAGTTTTTTGCCTGACCGATGAAAAACCATTTTTATACACACAAAAGTCAAGGCACAAAACAAAAAATCTCCAAGGTTGCGTGTACCAAATTGACCATGGAGATTTTTCAAGATCTGTTTGTAGAAAGAGTGTGTTAAATTGAACTTCAATATATAGAAAACATGCAAGTGTTTAATTATATGTTGCTCTTTTTTGCATGTAAACTATTAGGTTACAGTACGCAACCACTGGCTTCTTATCTACATATATCAACCCCTTTAACCTCGAGACAGGAGGTTAAAGGTATGAAAAAAATTTATTTAGGTATTTTTATTGGATTGGTAATTTTACTGTTGATTCCGAGCCGCAGCGTGAATGCAAAGTCTTTCACGATAGTGCACAGCAATTTTGCATCTTGGAGTGCGAGCTATAAAATTAATGTTGCAAAGGGGAAAATCAAGAGTGCATCAAATGTCCGAGTTAGTGCTCGAATCGGTAAAATCACATCAAAAAAGTTAAAAGTTAACTCTACAAAAAGGGCTACCCTGTATATTACACGTAAAGTTGCTAACGTTTATTATCATGCTGAGCTGCAGGTAAATTTAGTTAAAGGAAAGCCACGCATTAGAGTCATTTAGTTGGGTAAACCGTATTAGTGCCCAGGTTTAGAAAAAGATCTGAAAAAATGACAAAAGAATTGGTGAGACTGACGAGGATTGCAATAATGCTAACGAGCATAATGGTTTTGTATAAACTATTGTATTTGTTGTTTCGCCACAAGACATACATGGGAACAAAAATACCCACAGGTGGAATCATGGTACTTATCAGTGAAACGATTAACAAAATAAGCCCTTCGTCAGTATTTTGATAAAGTTTAGTATTAACGGTACTAAGCTTTTTTCGTTGCTCATCAATTTGGGCATCGGTCAGGTTCAACTTTTCTTTAAGTTCCTTCTTTTCCCTAATGAGGTCGTCTAATGAAACTTTGTAAACATTCCTTAAATCAATTAGATTATCTAAGTCTGGATAAGCACGTTCATTTTCCCATTTTGAAATGGATTGCCTGGAAATATGTAAAATAGTGGCCACTTCGTTTTGTGAATAGCCGCTATTTTCTCTGGCTTGTTTTAATTGTAGTGCAATTGACATTGTAATCCCCCCCAATTTCTTTCTAATACTACTGAATTTATACCAAAAACACCCCAATGTAAACCATTAGTGACAGTGTGTAAACTGTTGCGTTCTTCTCAAACACCCGTATTTTTATCGTAATTCTAGGTGTTAGCTAACAAAAACAAAAAGAGGAGAAAATGAACATGAACAAAAGTAATGGTAGTATTTGGGTAAGGACTAATATCTGTTTTTTGTTGGGTGTACTAACTTTAAGCATGTTTTCAGCATTTGGTAATTCTTTAAATGAAATAAAAGCTCATGCTGATGAAACTCAAGAAAATAAAAAGATTGTTCTTCCGACAGAACAAATCAATGGAAAAATGAAGGACGTTGAGATACCGAAATCAAAATTCGATAGTCATAAAGTTAAAGTGGATAAAAGGATTTTTAAGAATCATCCAACTAAAATAAAAAGAAATAAAAATTCAACTACTTATTATGTTAGCAATCAGGCTCTTGAACAAATTATGAAAGACAATTCTCAAAATATGAACAAGCAAGCTTATACCATAATTCAAAATGCTTTATCACCTAGAACAAGTACAAATGATGCTGTGAATGTAACTAATACAGTATTTATGAAGAATAGTGTATCTATATCCAGCGATGCTTTTATGCCGAGTTCAAATATTGCGCCTCAATTGTTAAAAAGCAAAAAAAGTTTGATTAAATTTGGTAAAGGTAAAACAAAAGTTGTAAAAAAGAACGGATATATTTATATATATTTTAATAGTACACTTTCTAAGGCACTAGTAACGGCTAAAAATCTGGGAATTTTTCCGTTAGGACTTAGTGGCAGGAACTCTTTGGGGAATAACGGGAGTTACTGGAGGTGCCGGTCTTGCGACCACTGGCTCTGTGGCTTCTGCAATGGGTGGTGTGGTTGCATATGCAGTTGCACACAGCAAAACACCACATGGATGGGTTTTGTCGTACAAAAAAAACCATTTTAATAAAACAAAAAAGTTAAAGGCACAAAAATAAAAATGAATAACCTCCAAGATTGTGTGTACCGAAACCACCCTGGAGGTTTTATTAAGTTTGAATTTAATTTTGAACTTCAGCTTAAAACTGGCATGTAACAACTGTATAATCATGAGTCACGAATAATTATTTTGAGGACAGGAATAGTTGAACTCAGGTGACCGGATTAAGTTTGTAATAAATTGTGGATCAAAATGAGCTTAAAAGTTTATTTCTGCAATTTTTGATATATATATATAGCAACTAGTAAAAAAAGAAGAATTGACACAGGCGTAAGTATAAAAATCCAAACAACTGGAATCTGCATACAGTGTAGTAATTTTGGCAAAGCCAAGCCAACGGCGATAACGATAAATGAATAAATAAATTGTATTCTATTGCCTTTTTTAATCATAAAACTCCCCCTCGTGGGTACTCTTGGACGAAGTATATCATAAATACCAGATGTTCGGATGGTTTAAATCTGTGATCTATTAATCTAATCAATCTAATTAATTATAAATTTCAGGAAGAAATGGAAATGAGAGCTAAATTAGCAATGTTTTTTGAGAATATCAACGACAGCCATGATATTTGTTGTCCCAAGTTTACTTGTGACATTAGTGCTTCTTGATAGAGGAGGCCATTATTCTGATTATCAGATTACGTTATGGGGGAGCAGCTTGGTTATTTACAGGAGCATTAATTTTAAATGAAGTAGCTTATTTTCTTAGATGGTTGGATAAAAAGAAGTATGCTAAAATTAGCATATTTTGATAGTACACCTTCTAAAGCACTAGTAGCGGCTAACAATCTGGAAATTCTTACGTTGGGACTTGCTATAACAGCTATAGTTTCTGAGAGTATGAGTACTTAAACAAACTGAGTTAGGAGATAACTTTAAGGATGGTCATATCAATGAGTGAAGGAAAATTAAATTTCAAGATATTAAAATATATTCTCTATTTTGCGGTGTTTTGCCTTGCAGTAGGGCCTTGGTTAACGAGTTTAAGACAAGAATTTGGAATCGGTGTTGCGGGAACCGGTATTATAGGAATCGGGACATACTTTGAGTTCTTACCGAGATTTCAAGGCAACTTTTTAAAAGACTAGTAGGCGTTTTACTAACTTTTTCAGTTGCGGTAGTAGAAATTATTTATACGTTTTTAATATTAACTTTGTTCAGAACTTGATTTGGAGGGGGATTTAGATGGGATTCTGGGTTTTGCTTGCGTCATTTATTGTCATGCTCGTTGGGGCATACTATGCGTTTAAAAAATGGCAGGCCAACAAGTTATTGGCAGGAGTAGCTGCAATTGTAGCTGTAGCAGCGTTAATTGCAGTGATTTACTTAGTATAAGAACGGTTGTTTTCCCGGCGCGTTCTGAAGTTCAATCTGAACTTCAGAACGTGCTTTTGTTATGATCAATAATTTTGGCGCGTTATACTGAAAGAAAAATGAACAGAAAGAAGAGGCGTTTTTAAATGGCAATTCAACATAAAGAAACCATCCCTGATAACATCGAGGTGATGGGGGCACATGTTAACAATTTAAAGAATCTCAATGTGACGATTCCCTTAAACGCGTTTGTGGCGATTACAGGAAAGTCTGGATCAGGGAAGTCGTCGTTGGCAATGGGTGTGCTTTATGCTGAAGGGGCGCGCCGATACTTGAATTCTTTATCAACGTACACGCGCCGTCGCATTAGCCAAGTTGGGAAGGCTAACGTGGATGAAGTAAAGTATCTACCCTCCGCTTTGGCACTGCGCCAACGACCCACGGTGCCTGGTATCCGCTCTACAGTGGGTACGATGACAGAAAGCTTAAATGTGTTACGACTGATGTTTTCTCGGCTAGGTTCACATGTCTGTCCTAATGGGCATCGCGTTCCACCGACATTGGAAGTAGCCGAAAATATGGGTTACGTGGTTTGCCCAACTTGTGGGGTGAAATTTATGGCTCCTGGTGCAGAAAGCTTTGCCTTTAATTCCGAAGGTGCTTGTCCCACCTGTAATGGGATTGGTAAAGTTCGACAAATTGTAAAGGAACGACTTATTCCTGATCAAACCAAAACTTTACGGGAAGGTGCAGTTGCTTCATGGCGGTTGCCGGGTCGTAACTTCATGATTTATGTGGCGGAACAAATTGGTATTCCGATTGATACGCCCTTTAATCAGATGAGTGCCAAAGATCAAGAACAAGTCTGGCATGGCGAGAACAAAAAATATGCAATTAATATTCCGTCCAAAACGGGTAAAATTTTCCATATGGATAACGCACAATTTGAAAATGCGTATGCTGCGGTTGAAGATAGTTTAGCCACGACCACTAATGAACGGGCAATTACGCGTTTGAACCGTTTTTATTCCTTTGATGTGTGCCCAACTTGTCACGGAAGCCGGTTTGACCCTAAGTTACTACAAACTAAGTTGGCCGATAAAGATATTGCCGCAGTCTCCCACCTGACGATTACAGAGCTCACCAAATTTATACCCAAAATTGTCCCATGGTTGCCAAAGCAAGTTCGTCAATTAGGTACGAGTTTGGTGGGCGAGTTACAAGATAGTCTCCAACCAGTTTTAGATCTGGGATTGGATTATCTGACATTGGACCGCGCCGGCGAGACATTATCAACGGGGGAACTGCAGCGGATTCAACTAGGTCGAACATTGCGGAGCCAAACCACTGGTGTTTTGTACGTTTTGGATGAGCCATCGGTTGGGTTGCATCCCGCAAATGTTAGTGGCTTGATCAAAATTTTGCGGCAACTGGTCGCCCAGGGCAACTCATTAGTTGTGGTTGATCACGATACAAGCATTATTTCAGCGGCTGATTATGTGATCGAAATTGGCCCGGGTGCTGGCAAAAAAGGGGGTACCGTGGTGGATCAAGGAACTGTGACGTCGATTAAAAAAAGTCCCCATTCTTTAATTGCGCCGTTTTTAACTGGTGAAGCCAAGTTGGTTGTGCGCCAGCCAGTGGTGAAATCTCAGCTATTTGATAAAGGGACATTGACCATCGGCATTAAAGACCGCTACAACTTGCATAATGTTACAGCCCATTTTCCAAAACAGCGTTTGAGTGTTGTTTCCGGGTATTCCGGCGCTGGTAAAACCACGCTGATACTTGATAGTTTAATTCCGGCCTTAAAGGCAGAGATTAAAAAACAGCCGTTACCATCTCATGTCAACCGGTTAGACCGGGCGCATATTCATCGGGTGGTTACGGTAGATTCAGTTCCTGTTGGGAAAAATGTTCGTTCGACGGTCGCTACGTACTCTGGCATTTTAGACACATTACGGACGTTATTTGCCACAACTCCGGCAGCACAACAAAGGAAGTGGACGGCCAGCCACTTTTCTTACAATGTTGCGGCAGGTGCGTGTCCCAATTGTAAAGGTACCGGAACGATTTCCTTAGATATCCAGTATTTGCCGGATATGGTGGAGACTTGTCCAGTTTGTCGGGGAAAACGGTATAACAAGGAAACGTTGGCTATAAAATGGCACGGCTATAGTATTGCTGATATTCTGGCTTTGGACGTTGAGCATGCCTTGCCGCTCTTCAAGGAGGTGCCAGCCATTCATGCGATTCTGGAAAAATTGGTTGAGATGGGGCTCGGCTACTTGGTGCTTGGCGAAAGTACGCCAATTCTTTCTGGAGGGGAAGCACAGCGATTAAAGTTGGTTTCACAAATGGGGCGCAAACAAACTGGGACCCTCTTTGTGTTTGATGAACCTTCCGTTGGTCTTCATCCTTTAGATATACAAACGCTGATTCAGGTGTTTGAGCGACTGATTGATCAGGGAGCCACAATCATTATTATTGAACATGATTTAGACGTGATTGCCAATGCTGACTATGTGTTAGACCTTGGTCCTAAGGGTGGTCAATTGGGTGGTAAGATCATGGCTGCAGGGACTGCACAAGAAGTTGCCAATACTGTTGGCAGCGAAACTGGCAAGTATTTAAAAGCGCATTTTGAACTGTTTCAACAAGGTACCCGTTAGGATTAAGTTGGGGTATTAATAATTTAATTCTTATGAAAGCTATAACTATACTGAAATTTTCAAACAAAACATGCTATGCTGGTTTTAAGATGTAGAAAAGGGTTTCATATCTAATATTGATACTGGAGGAATGACCTATGCGAATTAACAAAAATGATGTTTATGAGTTATTGAGTTCAGAAAACGGTCCATTTATCACCATGGTTGTGACTAATCCGGCTGACTTAAAAGAAATTCAGCATACTAAAATTACTTTTAAAAATTTAGTGCGTGAAGCTAAAGAAAAGCCCACCAAACTTTTTCCAGAGATTGATCAGGATTCTTATTTGAGCCGCTGGGGAATTTATGGCGATGATAACAGTTTTTGGTTAAATGGTAAGGGTCATTCAGCAGTATTAATTGGAAATAAAGATCAAATTGAAACTTTCCAACTTTCAGATGAGTATCCAAATCAAGTATCGGTTTCGCGCCAACCGAACGTCTTACCAATCATTAAAGAATTACAAATGAAATTTGAGTACTTATTAGTAGCTTTAAACCAAACGTCATTCAAGCTTTATCGCGGTGACGGCTATGAACTTGAAGAAATTCACCTTGATGACGATGCGCCACGGACTTTAAAAGAAGCTTTGGGTGATAACGAATTGGTTGGCGGCGAGGTCACATTCCGAGCAGCCTCTAATCATGCTGGCGATGTGGCCGTGGCTTATCATGGCCATAATGAAAAGAGCCAGGAAGTCACAAATGACCAGATTAACTATTATCAAATGGTGGATCAGTATGTTACCAATAATTATGCACATCCGGAAGGTTTAATGACGATTGTGTATGCTTTGCCAGAGAACCAGGCACGCTTCCGGCAAGTATCGAAAAACAAGAATTTGTCCACACACCTGCGCATTGAAGAATCACCAAATGGTTCCGGCATCGATCAATTAGAAACAAAGATGCGCCCAGTAGCACACAAGTGGTTTGAACAAATTATGGCGGTGCAAAAGCAACGGTATGAAACGGCCAAAGATCGCAATAAAGCAACTAGCGACATGCGTGAGTTGGTTCGCTGTGCGGTTGCTGGACAAATTGATACATTGTTTGTACGAAACGATACAACCGTGATCGGCTTAATTGATGAAGAGGGCAAGTTGGAGACGGATAGTCCGGCAGCACAAGCGAATAACTTGATTAATGATGTTGTGGACAAAACCTTGCAAAATCGAGGTCGGGTTGTTTTACTTGATGCAGAAGAAATGCCTACTGAAAAGATTTCAGCAGCTATTCTAAGATATTAAAATCAATATAGTTAACTAAAATAACTGGTGACGATGGCGCTTATGCCGTGATTTACCAGTTATTTTATTTTAGCTTTAAAAATAACAAACAAAACAGCAGATGGTCTTAAGTCCAACTTGAAACGAGGGCTTCCTACCCAAATCATGAGGTCATTTATTTTACTAAGTGTAAACTTGCATTGTGTTTCATTTCTAATAGTCGGATAATCGAGTGGAGAAACTTTTTACGATAAGCGAGGAATTGAATGGAATGCGTAAATCAACACGCGGAATTTTATATGCTTCAATCGGCGCAATTTGTTGGGGAATATCCGGACCGATCGCCCAAGCCCTATTTGATAATTATAATCTTAAGTTGGCTTGGTTAATTGGATCGAAAATGCTAGTAAGTGGGCTGGCCCTGCTTATTTTTGGTCTGCTTCATCCCCAGCAGCGGGCAAGTTTATTTTCGATTTGGCATGATAAAAATGCCTTAATACAACTGCTGGTATTCACAGTTTTTGGAATGGCCGCCATGCAGGCAGTTTACTACAAAGCGGTGGCAGTAGGAAATGCTGCTACAGCAACCATTCTGCAATTTTTATCACCCGTTTTTATCGTGGTGTTCACGATTATCCGTTATAAAAAAGTTCCACGGCGAGGGGATGTTTGGGCAATTCTTGCAGCTTTAGTGGGGACATTCCTACTAATTACTGGAGGAAATCCCACAAAACTGATGATTTCGCCAGCAGCTTTCTTTTGGGGAATTGTGACAGGAGTAGCCGCTGCGGCTTACGTTTTACTACCTGAAAAGATCCTCGATCAGTATGGCTCTTTGAGTGTCTCCACTTGGTCCATGGTGGTTGGCGGCATCTTATCGTTATTTATACAGCCGATTTGGCGCGATGTGCCGCAATTTGATTTGGCTGGTTGGGCGGGGTATTTGTTCATTGTCATATTTGGCTCGATCATCGCTTATTGCATCTATCTTGCCAGCCTTGCATACATTTCGGCAACTGCGACCGGCCTGCTAGATGCCTTTGAACCCTTATCTGCCACAATTGTCTCTGTGGTATTTTTAAAGTTATCATTTGGCATTGTTGAAATCTTGGGCACAATCTTAATCTTAAGTACCGTGTTTATCCTTGCGGTCGCAAATCGGCGGCCACTTGAAAACGAATAAAGCTAAATCCACGCAAAATAATTTTACCAAAAGATTACATAAAGGATAAAAGTGATAAGGATTTGTTTGCTTTAAAACGAATTGGTGCTAAAATTTAGATAAATGAAACCGGTTTATATTGGGGGTGAGGCGAATGGCACAGCGCTTACCAAGAGGCGCAATATTTTTTAGCGTTTGGTTAGGTTTAACGATTTTGTGGGGGCTGCGGTCGATAAGTGCCTATCACGAAATTAGGATGCCGCTTCAATTTACAAGCATTGTGATTCTGAATTTTGCACCCATTATCGGGATTATGGTGCTGTTACTAATGACTTTGTTTCGCAGTCGAAAATTAAATTTAACAGCATTGATTTTCCTTATTTTAGCGACATTGACGTCACGTCCCCCAATTTATCTTTTGTCCGTCAGTTTGTTTGGCGTTCCGCTGGTTTTAATCTGTAATATTTATTTAAGTGTGATTATTTGTAATCACGATCAACCACTTCCGGTTGCCAAATGGGTTGCGGTCCTTATTGGGGTTGGTTTTTTACTTTGTTTGCGATCGCCACAATTGAGTGCCCGTTTTGCGATCACTGGTTACGCTGATCCGCTTACGGCGATGCAGACTAGGGTGACAGTAAATTCTGAAGCCAAACAACGGTTAAAACAAAACGGAACGATCTTAATCACGCCGAAAGATCCGGAAGTTACGCTTTCAGGCGTGGGAAAAATCAATCTAAAAGTTAAACGAATTGGGTTTTTATATTTTTCGCAGATCGGTAATTATACCTATGAGTGGGGTATGTAGTCCTCATTTACGGTTGATTTTGACAGAAAGCCGGTGTGTTTCATGAGTAAAGCAAAGTTTTATCAAATGGTCAGTGTCATTGGGCTGACTGTGATCGTGACTTTAGGAGGGCAGACGATTGCGGGACAAGCCGAAACGAGGTCACCAGTAAAGGAAGCCACCAGTACCCTAGTTACGCCACAAACGGCTAGTTCGCAGGCTTCGTCAGGCAGCATGCCAAGCAAACAGACACCAGAAACAGCGAAAAAGACAGCGACAGTTAAAGTCCATGTTCGCTACGTCAATCAGAACAATCAGAAAATTGCGCCCGATAAAGTCACTGCGGGTTCACTGGGAGCCGCCTATGATGTCACCGCTTGGCAAAAACGAATTCCTGGCTATCATATCGTCCGTAAGCAAAATATCGTCGGTAAATATAGCGCAGCAATGAAGCCAATTGTGTTTCATTATCTGGGGAATAAAGTGACACTGACGATCCGTGATGTGGACGACCAAGGCACTAATCTGGATCGCGTTCACGGCAAACGACGTGTGGTAACTGGTTATTATGGTAATCAGTATCGAATTAGCCCATTGAAACGCGTGGAGGAGACCTATGTTGGCCAGCAGACAATGCTGGTTGGAAAATTTCCCCGGCAAAATAAAATAATGACGCTCAAGTATACCCGGACAAGACACGATCAAGTTACCGGGTTTGATCGAGAGACAACGACTTCTGATATTATTTTGGGTAACCTTGCCGCGGTTACTCAGACCTATCCGAATGGGGATAAAGTGGCCGTGGTAGTGAACCAAGATGGTACCTATCAGGTGGGCAGCCTTAGCCACAAAGCGCGACTCGTAAGCTTTAAACAGGCCAAATTATTACGTGTAGGTCAGACAACGGTTGTTAAGACGGCCAAACAAAGCCATTTTCGGGTGACCATTTTACCGTCACGACGGGTATGGATTCAAAAGTTGGCCAGTGGGCGAAGTTATCAAACAGATGAGACCGTAACGAGTTCTAGTGGTCACATTACCAGCACCCAGACAACAGTTAAAGCTGGCATGCAGGCGACAGTTTCTAAAGAAAGTTCCAGTTCGCTGCCGACCCAGATTACGCAAAGCCTGATAAACGGTGACAGTTTAACAACGTATCCGGCTAGTCGGCGAACCTATCAAGTAACGTTACAAAATAAAGCACACCAAACGTTAAAGACGAAGCTACTTCAAAATACGGTTGGAAATGGTGCAATTTTTAAAGTTGGTCACAACCAGTACCTCATTTATCGAATTGGGGCACGGCATGCGATAACGACGACGTGGCTGACCGGAAAGCAGTATCGGGATCAGACGGTGACACAGCAAGGAGCCATTAAGCAAACTACGGGAAAAGTTATATTATCCACAGCGGCAAAAAAAGCTTTGCAGGCTGGCAATTTAACAGCTTTTGAGAAAACGCAAACGCCAAAAAAACAGGCGAAGGTAGCAGCCAAACCCATTGTGCATAAAGCAAAAACGGCAGCAAAGCGAACTTTACCCCCAACGAATGAGACGACCGCATCTGGCTTGTGGAGCAGCAGCGGTTGGCTACTTGGCCTGTTAGTTTTGATTATCAAACGGCTGGGTGGTTAAACGTTAAAAAATTTCCAGCTTACAGGGAACTTTCAGAAAGTTTTGACTGTTTAGATAGCACCCCCGAAAAGCGATGTCTGTGGTAGGCAAAATTAGGGTGTGTTTGGTTTGAGCCTTTCACTTGGAGCCAACTAATTTTAGTTTTATGTTTATCTAAAAAACCGTCGTACTAGTCTTTTTCGACTATTACGGCGGTTTTTGAAATGTTGCCCGAAAAGATTGGTTTGTGAATGCAGATAATTCACTAGTTCAATAAAAAGGCAATGGATTGATAGGGTTTTAAGCTGATTTCGCGGTTGAAAGCAATCGGATCGGCGTAATTAGAAATCAGCACTTTTCCGTGTTGCTGGGCTAAATCGTCAGGTAGTGTAACGCTTGTCGACTCACCATAAAAATTATTTAAAACAACCAAAGTTTGATTCTGGTAGTTTCGTAAGTACGCAAAAACGCGCGAATCAGATTCTAAAAGGGGTTTAAAATCTCCTCTAGAAATCAGCGGCATTGTTTTACGCAACCGGATCAGCTTTTGATAGTAATTAAAAATCTCCCCATGGGCTAGTTCATCAGCCACGTTTACTTCGGCTTGATTTGTTGGTTTCAGCCATGGCTTCTGGGTGGAAAAGCCGGCATACTGAGTATTATCCCACTGCATAGGCGTACGGCTGTTATCCCGCGACTTCGTTTTTACGATTGCAAATGCCTCTGCGGGTGTTTTGCCAGCAGCCAGTAATTCTTGATAGGCATTATGGCTTTCAATATCCACATAATCGGCCATGGTCGTGTAATCGGGATCGCTCATGCCAATTTCTTCACCCATGTAGATGTAAGGTGTGCCCCGCAGCAGGTGCATCGTGGTGGCCAGCATTTCAGCCGATTTTGCGCGAAAATGGACCGGGTCGCCAAAACGATTGATTGCACGTGGCTGGTCGTGGTTGTTCCAGAATAATGCGTTCCAGCCGCCGCCCTTGGTCATGCCCAGTTGCCAGTCAGTGAGGATTTTTTTGAGTTTCATGAAGTCGAAAGGAACTATTGTCCATTTTTCCCCGTTTGCGTAGTCGACCTTTAAATGGTGGAAAGTAAAGACCATGGTCAGTTCATGATTAGCAGGTAAAGTGTATTGGACACTATTTTTGATCGAAGTGGACGACATTTCGCCCACCGTAATTGCCTCTGGATCCTGACCAAAACTGGCGCGGTTCATTTCTTTAAGGTAATCCTGAACGACAGGCGTGTCTGTATACAGAGTTTTGCTTGCAATATTTGCTGGAGCATCAACTAAGGTGGTGTCTTTGCCGGTAACGTTGATAACGTCAAAACGGAACCCGTGAACCCCCTTTGTCCGCCAGAAATTAATTACTTTGTAGAGTTCGTGGCGAACTTCTGGATTGTGCCAGTCTAAATCAGCTTGGGTAGGATCATAAAGATGTAAATAATATTTACCGGTATTGCCAAATTTTGACCAGGCTGGTCCACCGAATTTGGATTCCCAATTTGTGGGCAGATCGCCATTAGGCTTGGGGTCGCGCAGATAGTAATACGCCTGGTACTTTTTATCTCCCGCTAACGCTTTTTGAAACCATGCGTGTTCGGTAGAAGTGTGATTCAACACCATGTCTAGCATAATTCCGATGTGAGCGTCTTTAAGCCTTTTTGCGAGTTCTTCGAAATCAGCCATAGTCCCAAACCGCGGATCGATTTGGTAATAATCGGCAATATCATAACCATTATCATTTTGTGGCGAAACAAAAAAAGGGTTGAACCAAATCATGTCAATGTGAAGCAACTTTAAATAAGGAATTTTAGCGATAATTCCGCGTAAATCACCAATTCCGTCACCATCACTATCATAGAAAGATTTGGGGTAAATTTGATAAATTACTTTATCTTGAAAAGTCATACGAATTACGCTCCTTAATTAATTTTTTGACGTTGTGCGAAGTCCACAAAATTGAATTTGTCGGAACGATGTACGGATTCAGTAAACTGAAATAACGTGGTGTCTTCCAAATAGGTCCGACTACGAATGACCACCACATCTTGATCAGCACTTAAAGCTAACAGTTTGGTTTCTTCAACTGTGGGGTGCTCAACGGTGATGGTTTTGGTGGCGTAACTAATGTTTAATCCCAATTTTCCTTCAAAGTAGGCATACAGCGAATCAGCTGCGACTTCTTCAGAAATATGAGGGACCACCGTTTTTAGAATATAATCGTGATCTAAAACAATTGGGTCGTTTTCGATAGTTCGCAGCCGCTCTACGTAAGTAGCTGCGAGCTCGTGCGTGGTTTGGTAATCAAATTTTTCTACCGGGACATGCCGATCTTCAATACATAAAACTTTTGTTTGTGAATGCATATTCAGAGATTTGTTGAGTTCTTTGTAAGATGTAATTCCTGAAACCGGAAAATTGAAACGTTGTAAGTTCAAAACAACCGAACCTTTTCCACGAATCTTTTGAATAAAACCGTTAGTTAAAAGTTCGGAGAGCGCTTTGCGAATGGTTTCTCGCGAAGTGCCGTAAAGTTCAGACAACTGGGTTTCGCTGGGCAAATAACTTCCCACGGGATAGATGTGGTGAATAATTTTGTCAGCTAAATCGTGATAGATAGCGCCATACTTGTTACGCATAATCGCTCGCCTCCTAAAGCGCTTCCATCTTACCACATTGAAACTAGTATATACAAGTGGAAATAGATAATATTATTAAACTAAATCCTATAATTACACTACTATCACAAAATAGAATAAAAAAGTTGACAACTTGTATATACAGGATGTATGATGATTGCGTTGTTAGGAAAGCGCTTTATAAAAGCGCTTTAATCAGAAACGAGCCAAAAGTCAATGGGAGGAATACAAGATGTTTGGATTTGGGAAAAAGAAAAAGGTGGCGACTGATAATTCGCTTTACGCCCCGGTTACAGGTCAAGTGATTGAGCTTAGCGAGGTTAGCGACCCGGTTTTTGCCCAAAAAGCAATGGGAGAAGGCTTAGGTATTAAACCAAGTAATGGGCAAGTTTTTAGCCCGGTGGCAGGCACAGTCACTATGGTTGCCAATACGAAACATGCGTTAGGCATTACGATGGCAAATGGTCTGGAAGTTTTGATCCATATGGGTGTGGATACGGTCGATTTAAAAGGCGCACCGTTTACCATTGATGTTAAGGTCGGTGACATTGTCAATGGTGGTGATGCCGTTGCTACGATTGACTTGGACCAGATCAAAGCAGCTAAGTTGGACGACGTCATTATTGTCGTCTTTACTAATTCGGCAGATAAACTGGATCAATTGGATGTCACGACTGGCGAAACACAGGCTAAGGCCAAGATCGGTTCCGTTTCACCAAAAGCTTAAGGGGAGGTTTTAAAAATGGCAAAGGATTATACCAAACTTGCTTCCGACATTATTGAAAATGTGGGTGGTAAGCAAAATATCAAAAGTTTAATTCACTGTATCACCCGTCTTAGATTCTATTTAAAGGATGAAAGTATCGCTAATGATGATGTCATTAAGAACTTGGACGGCGTGATTGATGTTCGGCATTCAGCAGGACAATATCAGGTTGTGATTGGTGCGGCAGTAACGGATGTTTATAACGCCGTGATTGACCAGTTGGGGCCTGAATATGCAGATGAAAACGCGACGGAAGCTGCAGTTGCAGAAACGGCAGCAGCTCAGGGACCAGATAATCGCACATTTGGTGAAAAAGTCAAAGACGGCTTCAGTGCGTTAATCGGGGTGATTACCGGCTCAATGATGCCTGTCGTGGGCTTATTGGCAGCTAGTGGTATCCTTAAAGGATTACTGCAAATGGCAATTGATTTTCATTGGACAACTGCGACGTCACAAACTTATATTATTCTTTCGGCAATGGGGGATGCAGCTTTTTACTTCTTACCAGTTATTGTTGGTTTTACAGCCGCACAACGGTTGAAGTCGGATCCCGTGATTATGGCTATTATTGGTGGCGTTTTGATTTATCCAACGTTATTTTCAATTGCGACGGGAACCAAAGTAACGGGTCATTTGCTCGGAATGACCATTAATGCTAATTTGTTTGGGATTCCAATTCATTTAGTCAATTATACTTACACGATTTTCCCAATTATTGCGGGCGCGTGGATGGCACATTACATCGAAATTTGGTTAAAGAAATGGATTCCGCAAATTCTCCAGATGATCTTTGTACCGCTGTTTGAAGTGATAATCGTCTCTGCGTTAGTGATGGTCATTGTTGGACCAATCATTACCCTGATTAGTACTGGTATTTCTTTTGTTTTAGATGCAATTTTGAAGTTCAATTATCCAATCGCTGGTTTGGTTATTGGCGGCCTTTATCAGATCTTGGTTATCTTCGGTCTGCACTGGGCCATTGTGCCATTGATTGCGAATGATATTGCCTCGAAAGGCTACAGCTACTTGAACGCGATCGTTTCGATGACCATGGTGGCGCAAGGGGCAGCTGTTATGGCAATCTTCTTCAAATCAAAAATCGTCTCAATCAAGGAACTTTCTGGGGCGGCTGCCGTTTCAGCTTTCGTTGGTATTACGGAACCTTCGATTTACGGGATTAACTTGAAGTATGGCCGGGCATTCCTAACGGCTAACATCGGTGCTGCGGCAGGTGGTCTTGTTACAGGTCTGTTAAATGTCAATATGTACGGGTTTACCGGTTCTATCATTGGGTTCCCATCCTTCTTTACACCACTTAAGTTTGGCGGTGGGATGAGTAACCAGATTAACTTTTGGATCGCGACTATCGTGACGTTAGTTGTGGGCTTTGCCTGCACATGGATCTTTGGTTTCAAAGATGAAGACGTGGAAGCAGAAAAGAAAGTTGTTCGTCATAAGACGCTTGGTAAAGAAGCTTAATAAATTATTTGAAATAAAATGAATGTGATAGTAAAACAGGGTTGAAATTCTCATCAAAACGAGAATTTCGGGTCTCTGTCAAATTGTATTGGTAGAGATTTTTGAAAAGCATGTTCACTTCGGTGAATGTGTTTTTTTTGTTTACGCATAAATTAAACTGATACGAATGAAAAAGTTATGAATATTTTGAAAACCAAAACAGCTACGCTTTAACACCTTAATTTTACGATTTAGTCCTTCAATAGGACCGTTGGAATACGGGTAACGACAACTATTGAGAACAGCAGGACCATTCTTTATTAAAGTTGAGATAGTAATATCCATTTGGTTGCCAGCCGCCTTGTAGTTGGCAATCAAGGTTTTAAATCCAACCGCATCTTTTTGTTGAATGGCTGTTAGAATTCCTTGATAGGTTTGATACACAGTTTTAAATTCTGGAAATTCATCTAAGGCTAGGTCAATGGCGTTCTGTTGGGTCATGTATTCGTTGATACCGCGTAAATAGATAAGTTTAGTATCATTGACCTTTTCTTCTGCCAAATGGAACAAACGCCATTGCGATTTTAGAATGCGATAAACTCGGGAATGCTTATCTTGAAAAGTATGGATCACACGTGTACGTTCGTTATCCAGTGCCCGACCGGCAAGTTGAATAATGTGGAAACGGTCAATGATGGTTATTGCCTTAGGAAATAACCGATGAATAAAGCCAGCATACTCAGCATTCATATCAACGGTGATTGTTTGAACTTTCATACGTTCTTGAACTGAATAGCGAGCTTCAAAGTAATCAATGATATCCTTACTAAGGCGATCCTTAAGAATCACAATGCGGCGATGACTAACGGCATCGCAACAGTTAAAGGACATTAGATGATTACAGGAACGGAATTCATCAAAACAAAGATTTTGGGGGAGTGTTTTAACACGATAAGCTAAGTGAATATTCGCATTTAAAATGCGTTGAACACTACTTGGTGAAATCCCACAAATCTTAGCGATTTCTTTACTGGTCAGCATATCCCGAGCCAGAACAATTACTTGATGTTTCACATTATGCGTAAAAGTTTCATTACGTTTAACGAGGTTAGTTTGAGCACCACAGGTTTTTAAACACCGTTTACATTGATATCTTTGTCGTTTTAGCTGCATCTCATAACGTCCACCTGATAAGGTTCCCAATCTTAGATGGCCAATGTGAGTTCCATTTTTGATTAGAGATTTATGGCCACAATGAGGACATTTTAAAAGTTGATAGGAAAGGATAGCGTGAACGACATGAACGTGTTGCCCATTGGGATAATGTTCCTTAGTAATCTCAGTTACAGTTAAATTAGGGTCTGTTATTTCGAATAGGCTTAGGATAGAATTAGTTAGGGACATTTGTTTTTCCTCTTTTCGATTTTATTTGGCGATTAAATCGTAACACAAAGAGGGCAAATGTCCTTTTTTTTCAAAATAAAAACTGGTATCAGTTATTCACCAATACCAGAAAGTGTAGACCCAGAATTTCGACCCTGTTTTTATTCTAAGAAGCTAGTTCTTTCCAGCTCCTTTGCTATTACATAAATCTTTGAAAACTTAAGCAAGTACAAAAAGATTTATATTGATACTTATTATGATAAAACGAAGTGCATTTTAATCTAAATGTCATTATTTACAAATGGCACTGATGTTGCCTTCATCGTTCTCACGATCTTCTTTTTCTGGAACAATTGAAATGTCGAAGTTTTCTGTCATTATTACCATCTTCTAGGTTTGATTTAACCGGTTGACATAGGTATAAAGTGTTGTATATTAAATATCAATGGGATAGATTAAATTTTAATTAAAAAATATAAAAACTGGCATTACAGTTAAAAGGGGAGTCCGAGAATGATTTATAGATATGAGTCCAAACTTAATTTTTTGATTTTAAATATTGTTTTTGCAATCACAAGTTTAGATAATTTAGTAGTGGCATTTGTAATTAGTGGCATGACAAATTTTGCGACAAAAAAAAGTTTTGATGGTTTTTTTAATTTTGTCTTAGTAGCTATATTTTCAGTTGTTATTATAGGTGCTTTTTCAATTCTAGCTAATTCGATGGAAGGAAATATCACAAAAAGAATAAATCAAAAATTACGTACACAGATTTTTTCCAATGCTTTGAACGATAAAAGTAAGAAGCAAGATTACTTGAGTTTTCTTATAAATGATTTTAAATTATTGGAGACCAATGGATTAGAGTCAGAATATTCTATTTTAAAATCAGTATATGCAGTAATAATTTCTGCATTTTCGTCATTCTTTCTAAGTTGGGAACTAACGCTGGTTTATGTTATTGGGTCTTTAATTCCCTTAGTAATTTCGAATATCAGCCAATCCCCCATTTCTAGGGCGTCTGATGGTTGGTCAATTGAAAATAAAAACTTCACGAATAAAACGAAAGAATTTTTAGACGGGAGAGAAACTCTCAATATATATAATGGAAAAAATGTTGCAATACAAATCGAGAATGGTTTTATTGGCAAATTAGAAAGTAGTTTAAAAAAGATGAACTTAATTATTAATAATTCCAGCTCCTTTATTGAACTGGCTAGTATACTTTTCAATTTAATTCTACCATTCGTTTTTGGGACATTTTTAGTAATAAACGGGTCTCTTACTTTGCCGATCCTATTTGCAGTTGTACAGTTGGCTAATTCTATTACGGGTCCAGTTGTATCCATATTAGGATATCGAAATAAGATTTCTTCGACTAGAAATATAAAAACACATATAAAAATCAAAAGTAACTTTAAAAGACCCGATGAAGTTAAGCAGGCATTTAAAAGTATGACGTTAAGTAATATTTCACTTTTAAGAGGGGGAAAGCCCTTGATAAGGAATTTGAATTTATCTATTCAACGTGGACAAAAAGTTGCTATTACTGGTAGATCAGGTATTGGAAAAACTAGTTTTTTTAATTTTTTACTAACGCAGATTATATAATTAATTCGAACACCTAAAAAAATGTAAACAAAGACCCATAGTAATGTCCTACAATGGTAGTCACCACAACCAAACCATGAAAGAAGATACATTACTATGAGCTTCTCTACTTTAACACAATTCGATCGCGGTGCCATCTACCATTTGCTAAATATCGGTTATTCTCAAAACAAAATTGCTTCCGCACTCAATGTGTCCAAATCCACCATCAGTTATGAACTCAAGAGAGTTCAGCCATATAACCCTATATTGGCACAGGCGGATGCCGAACAACAACGACATCATTCAGGAAGAAAATCAATTTTAACTCCAATGCTGAAACGCTTAATTGAGAACCATTTACGTTTGACACATTCACCTGATGAGGTCGCACATGAGCTTAGACTTTGCACTAGCTCAATCTATAACTGGATTTACAGTGGCCAAATCAACTTTAAGGCTGAACAATTGCCCGACAAAGGACAACGTCACAAACATCAAGATGAGCGTCGGGGAAGCTTTCAGGTTGGTAAAACTATTGAAAATCGTCCTCAAGCTATAAATGATCGCTCCGAATTTGGACACTGGGAAATGGATACCGTTCTTTCGTCACGAGGTGGTTCAAAGACATGTTTGGCAACATTTGTAGAAAGAAAGAGTCGTCTAGTTTGGATGATTAAAATTCCAAACCGTAGTCAGAATGCAATGAATAACGCCATTGAAACCTTCATCAGAACCTTTGGTCCAGCTGTAAAATCATTTACAGCTGATCATGGTAAAGAATTCTCAGGTTATCAACTCATTGAAGACACCTATCAACGTGAGGTATATTTTTGTCACCCTTATTCACCGTGGGAGCGTGGAACTAATGAATATTTCAATCGCAAAATTCGTTGGTTCTTTCCTAAAAAGACAAACTTCGCGAAAGTCACAGAAGAATCAATTATTGAAGCAACGGAGTTGATTAACAACCGACCATTAAAAATTCTAAACTGGAAAACTGCCATTGAAACATTCAGGGAACTATTTAGTAAGTGTTCGAATTAAACTTGTAATCTGCGCTAAATTATAATTTTTTTGGTGGAGGAAGTTATAAAATAAATAATACAGAAATTAATATAAATAATATTACTAATTATCAGCACTTGTTCTCCTATATTACTCAAAGTACTGACGTTTTCAATGAATCGTTACTGTTCAATATTTCTTTAGGCAATCAATTTGGGACTAGTGAAATCAATAACGCTCTAAAGGGGGCTGGTCTTTCAATACTAGCTAAGGAAAAAGGTTTAGATTACCAGATCGGTGAAAAAGGGGAGAACCTATCAGGAGGACAAATACAAAGAATAGGAATTGCGCGCGCAATATTGTTTGACAGGCCCATCATTTTGGCCGATGAGATTAGTGCTTCTTTGGATGACGAAACCTCAAATCTAATTCATCGTTATTTTTATAACTCACATAGTACCATACTAGAAATTACACATCATTCCTCTCAAAGTGATTTAAAAAAATATGCAAAAGTTGTTAATTTTAATGAACTTATTTAAATGGGACATGTTTAAGCGGTAATGAGCCATTTTCAAAAAAGTGACTTGTTATAAAGTTCGTTTTGGAGTATTATCAAACTTATTCAGAATATTAAAAAATGCTGTGAACAGATGAGTAAGTACAAAGCGGATTTTAAAGAGAGCTAGGATAGTGAAAACTAGCAATGAAGGAGTACTGAAGATGGTCTGGGAGCGTTGCGGTGAAAATAAGTTTTAAACTGCGGGTGTAAAAATCCTTATGAATTGAGATGAAGGTTTTTACGTTCAAATAAAGGTGGTACCGCGGTCAAACGTCCTTTACTTCGAAATGAAGTAAGGGCGTTTTTTATTGGGTAACAAAATTTAAAAACTATTTTGGGTATAAGGAGAGAGACTTATGAACAAAAAACAAGGTATGTCAGTAAGAACGGTCGTGGCAATTGGGATTGGAACTGCCATTTTCTTTGTGTTGATGCGCTATATTCCGATTCCAACCGGAGTTCCAGACACAAATATTAATTTAGCTTACGGATTTCTAGCTTTAATGGGAGCCATCTTTGGACCTGTTGCAGGTGGGTTAATTGCCTTTTTAGGGCACATGTTTAACGACTTGATGGTGGACATGGATCGTTGCGGACGGTATTTATGGTGTTTTATTCGGCTTAACCCGGCGAACACTAAATATTGAAAATGGGGACCTGTCCAAGCGCAAATTGATTCTTTTCAATGTTTATCAAGTTATCATCACAATCGTCGTTTGGGGAATTATTGCACCAACTGGCGATGTCCTGTTCTATTCTGAACCAGCCTCAAAAGTCTATTTACAAGGTATTACCTCAGTGATTTGCAATGCTTTGTCCGTTGGTATTTTGGGGACCATTTTGCTAGTTGCTTATGCACGTACACGATCAAAGAAGGGCAGTTTAAAGGAAGAATCTTAAGTTTATGAAGAAACCAATCATTAGTTTTCAAGATGTTAGCTTTCAGTATCACAGCCAGTCCAAACCAACCTTGAATCATCTAAACTTTGATATTTATCCTGGCGAGAAAGTCTTAATTGCCGGGCCTTCAGGTTCAGGGAAAACCACAATCAGTCGCTTAATGAACGGGTTAATTCCTTCAGCATATCCAGGAAAATTAAACGGAAAAATCTTAATAAATGGGCAGTCGATCGCCGACCAGTCAATTTTTGACCTTTCTTTAAAAGTTGGAACCGTGCTGCAGGACCCGGACACACAGTTCGTGGGGCTAACCGTCGCGGAAGATATCGCTTTTGCACTGGAAAATGATGCTGATTCACAGGATGATTTGAAGCAAAAAGCGCGTAAATGGGCACAGCGTTTGAATATTCCCAGGATTTTGAACCAACATCCCCAAGAAATATCAGGCGGGCAAAAACAGCGGGTAGCCATGGCCGGTGTCTTAGTTGATGAGGGGAAAATTCTGTTATTCGATGAACCCCTAGCCAGTTTAGATCCTGTAGCAGGTCGGGCGTCTATTAAACTGATTGACGAAATGCAAAAGGAAAATAACACGACAACGGTAATTATTGAACATCGAATTGAAGATGTTTTATATCGACCGGTGGATCGCATTATTTTAATTGATGGCGGCCAAATTGTGGCAAATGATACTCCAGAGGTGGTTTTGAAGAGTGGCATTTTACCTCAATTAGGTCTTCGTGAACCTCTTTATTTGTCAGCGTTAAAATATGTTGGACAGGATTTAGCACCTCTTAAACAAGTTGCGAGTGTCCAAACGGTAACGCTAAAGGCCGCTGCTACTGAACAACTGCAAGATTGGGGACACCCACAGCTGCATTCTCAGGCACCAACCACAGACAAACCGCCGTTACTGGAGGCACAAAACATTTCGTTCGGCTATGGTGATAAACAAGTCCTTAACCGGTTGAATTTACAAGTCCGTGCGGGTGAAATGGTAAGTTTAGTGGGAAGAAATGGTGTTGGTAAGACAACGCTTAGTAATGTTGTGACAGGATTCTTGCATCAAGATACGGGCGACCTTCTTTTGAATGGTCACGACATCAATGAGGCCTCTATTAAAGAACGGGCAGACCACATTGGTTATGTGTTGCAGGATCCGAATATGATGATTTCCAAAAATACGGTAACTGAGGAAGTTGCTTTGGGATTGGTTCTAAGAGAAGTGGATGCCAGCAAGATCGAAAAACGCGTGGCACAGACACTAAAGGTATGCGGATTGTATGCTTACCGGCACTGGCCGATTTCTGCTTTGAGTTATGGGCAAAAGAAACGGGTTACCATTGCTGCTATTTTGGTGTTGCAACCGGAACTTTTGATTTTGGACGAACCCACTGCTGGCCAGGATTGGCGGCATTATACGGAAATGATGACTTTTATTCAGAGTTTGAATCGTCAATTAGGGCTTTCCGTAATTTTTATTACGCATGATATGCATCTCATGATGGAGTATACCGACCGGGTCGTTGTTTTAAATGATGGTCAGATTGCATATGATGATCAGCCGATGAAGTTGTTTGCCAATTTGGACTTGCTCAAGCAGGCGTCTTTAGTAGAAACAAGTTTATTTACGCTGGCTCAGCGTGCGGGGGTGGACCCGGAACAATTAATTGCCAACTTTATCGCGCAAGAAAAGGCGGGGCGTTCGCATGAATAATAATGTTTTAATTGGCTATAAGCAACGAGACAATTTTGTTGACCGGTTGACGGGAACGACAAAGCTGATTGGGCTAATTGCCCTTTCAGTCATTGGCATGGTAAGTTTCGACACGCGTTTTCTGGTGATATTAACAATTTGCTCGTTAGTACTATTCCGTGCATCGGGGATTAAGTTTCGCGAAGTTTCGTTTATTTTGAGTTTTATTACAGCTTTTTCAGTCTTGAATTTAATTGCGGTTTACATTTTTGGGCCGCAGTATGGCGTGCATTTGTATGGATCTGAGCATGTCATTGTGCAAGGTGTGGGAATTTATAATTTGACATGGGAGCAGTTGTTTTATGAGTTTAACTTGTTCTTGAAGTACATCTTGACGGTGCCGCTCGCGCTGGTGTTTTTGATGACGACGAATCCGAGCGAGTTCTCATCGAGCTTGAATCGGCTGGGGATTTCATATCGAATTAGTTATGCGGTGTCATTGGCGTTGCGGTATATTCCGGATGTCCAAAATGATTATCGGCAAATTAGTAGGGCACAGCAGGCGCGAGGAAACGAGATTTCTAAGAAAGGTAAATTGACGCATCGGGTGAAGGCGGCGGCACAGATATTGTTGCCCCTGATTTTTACGAGTTTGGATCGAATTGAGACGATTAGTCAGGCGATGGAACTGCGGCGATTTGGAAAATTGAAGAAAAGAAGTTGGTATGCGCAGCGGCCGATGAGACGAAGTGATTATGTGGCGTTGTTGGTGATTGCGCTGGTGGTGCTGGTTGGATTGGTGCTGTTTAAGGTGAATGACGGTAGGTTTTATGATCCGTTCAAATAAGTGAGCGAGGCAAAACGGTAAAAGGGAGAAATTAAGCGCAATGGAGGCGGGATCGCGATCCCGCAGGAGTTGTGCTTAATTTCTCCCTTTTGTTTTGCCGAGCTGTCCTAAAGCTCAGCGGAAAAAAGCAGGGGAAGATGCAATGGAGGCGGGATCGCAATCCCGCAGGAATCTTACGTAGGTTATTAGGACTGACTTGTGAAACTGTCCTAAAAAGCAGTGAGTGGAATATGAAGTAAAACTAGCTAAACCCGTTATTTAAAAAATGGCGATGGACAATATGCAGTCGTGAGTTTAGATGAATATGAAAAGTTCGATGGATTAAACCTGTTAGAAGAATAAAAAGTAGCTGGAAAGGCTCACTTTACAATATGGAAGATGTTTGTCGTCAATCGTTGGCGCAGTAAGTTGGACAATTGGCCCTATAAAGACAGGTACGAATATTGAGAATATTTAGTCATCATGGGGACGTTCTTGCCAGATTTAGCAGCAGCCTAAATTAGAGAATCAGAAATTTTTGCTTCTTTTTTATTTCTTTGTTTACATTTGGCATTCTGAAACGTTATTAGTATATGTAAGCCGTCGCGACACTTACTAAAAACGTATGAGAAAACTTGGAGGAAATCACAATGGAAAAGAATTGGTTAAAAACGGCTGTTGCAATCACAATGTCTGGAGAAGGGCACGAAGATGGATTGAAACGCAGCTTTGCAAATATGCCAGCAGTTGTCAGTGATGCGCAAATTCAGGGTCTCGGTGAAGTCCTTGAAGCAGTTTCAAACGATAAATTTGATTTTGCTACTGTGACAACAACAGAAAAAATTGTAAACAACTAAAAAATAAATTAAATCATCCCGCATTACCCCAAAACTATGGACAGCAAAATACAAGGAGGAAATTTTTATGAAACAATTAGATATGGAATTTGTGAGCAGTCTTGGTAAGGTCCGCCACATCAAATTAAAGTATGTGAATGAAGGATTGCAACCAGATGCCGTACGCACGGCAATGACCAAGTTGGCTGATTTGAAAGTTTTTATTAAGGACGGCGAAGAATTATACGCCCGTCCCCAGGCAGCTAAGTATATTGAAACAATTGACACACCATTGTTTGACGATGATGCGCTCAAAGCATAATTAAATTAAAACGAGGAACTGAGGCAATTTTGATAGTTGTCTCAGTTTCTTGTTTTTTTAGCTATCCATAAACTGATTTTGACTGGGTTTAAATATAAAAAGGGGTTATTTACGCCAGTTTTTAAAATTAGTGGTATAACAAAGGTGTTGGGGGTATTTCAAAATTGAGACAGTCAACACATCAGCTTGATGCTTTAGCTTCACGCATGAACTGATGGGCTTCACCCAAAAATATAATTGGAGGTTTTAGTATGGCAGCATTAGCAGAAAAAACCGCGCTATTAGACACGGCAACCAAAGATATTTTTGATTGGAGTGACGATGCCACACCATTGCGGGATGCAATGTGGGACAAAGTCATGGAAAGTAATGGTCACAATACAGACAAGACGTCTGAACAGGCTGCAAAATGGGAAGATATGAATGATACCGACTTAAAGGCTGCAGCTGAAAAGCTTTTGAAGTAAAAATTGAATTCGAATCTAAAACCAAAATCCCAAGATCATGTCGATCTTGGGATTTTTTTGACCTTTTTAGTTAATTTTTATGAGTGAGAAATGAGCGACCGATAAGCCCTAATAAACAGCTTACCAGTAGAAAAAGACCGACAACAAAAAATGCTTGTTCAAAGTGCAGCCAAGACACAAGAGCACCCACAATGGGGAAAAAGCCAATCATGACTAAGCTAAACATCATGCTCATGACGCTAAGTAGAGTTGCGCGAGCGTCGGAAGGAATTTGTTGCTGGAGATAATCATTAAAAATTGGCTCAACGACGGTGGTAATTAAACTAATAAGGATGAAGCAACAGGTTAAAATGGGAAAACTGGGAATAAGACTGGCAAGTAAGCCCACTATCATCAGTCCGATGAGCCCAACAATCAGGTGTCGTTTAGACCAATACTTTTCCAATTTGGGCGCATTTTTGGCACCAAAAATATTAAAAATAGCAGCCAATATCATCACGGCGCTAATTTGCCAGCCGCGGAGATGATAATTAGACATTAAGGTTTGAAAATAGAAAAAATAGGTAGTTCCAACCGCTTCGTAACAGGCCAGAAAAAACATCAATATGGCAGTTAACCTATGGGTACGCAAAAACTGCCAGCTAGTAGCTATGATGGTTGCCAGAGTGGTTGTCGTTGATTTTTCAACCGATGTTTCAGTAAGCGGTTCTTGCATACGGAGAATAGCGGTAATTGCTAGGAATGAAGTAAAAATATAAATGACGTAGGTTAATGAAAAATGCCAGTGCACAAAGAAGCCAGCAAGCATTAGTCCCAACATGTCCGCAAGTTCGTAAATTGCATTCAGGTTCGCAGTAATTTTTAAATAATGATTTTCTAAGTGTTGTGTTTTCAGGGATTCGAAAACCAAAGCTTCATTGGTTCCAGAATCTAGATTGTACGAAAAGGCCTGGATGATAAAAGCCAGCGCGAACCACCAAAATCCAGTTCCCGTTAAAAATAGGATGCCAGCAATAATAGCCATGATGCGGCCGATTATAAGTACCGTTTTAAAGGCGAAACGATCGGCAAGGGTTCCCGAGGGTACTTCAAATAATAAACTGGCAATATGGAAGATGCTTTCTAAAAGGCCAACTTGAACGAGGGTCATCCCTTGCTGAGTCAGATAAATTACCCAGAGACTGGTAATGCTAAAAAAGGCCCAAAAGCTGTAATGATAGTTAGCGTGAACGGTACGATTGACAGTTGCATAATTTCTAAGGTTAGTTTCCATGTGGCACTCCTAAAATGTGAGAGCGACCAATAAAAAAGCGGGCTGCCAAAGCGACCCGCTTAAAAAACACAATTCTGACTTGCTTATAAGGAAGCACGCATTTGTGTGGTCGCAGAATTAAATTGACGATTAAAAATGGACAGACTTGTCCCCTTAGCCGTCAAAATATAAGATTCTGCACAAATAATTCCGGCAAAATCCCGGTAATCAGCTGTATGTTTAAGATTTGTGGCCACAGACATGGGCGTACTCCTTTCCGTATCAAGATAGTTTTCAGTCTAACATATGCTTTTTTGCCTGACAAGGAGCCGTAAAAGACAAATTTAAAAATTATCGGTATACTAGACTCTTGATGATATAGTAATTGTAGAATTGAGAGGAAGTCACATATGCTAACGTGGTCAGATGCGAAAACAAAGGCATTTCAGACAACTTTGCTAGATTGGTATGATAAGAATCGCCGCGAGTTACCATGGCGAAAAGATCATGATCCTTATCATATTTGGGTATCTGAAATTATGCTGCAGCAGACGCAGGTAAATACAGTTATCCCTTATTACCACCGATTTATGAAAATGTTTCCTACGATTGACGACTTAGCACGTGCGCCAGAGAACCAATTACTGAAAGCGTGGGAAGGTCTCGGCTATTATTCGCGGGTGCGTAATATGCAACGAGCTGCCCGGCAACTGCTAGATGATTATGATGGCAAATGGCCGCAAACTAAGGCCGGCCTTCAGGAATTGGTGGGAATTGGACCCTACACCGCAGGAGCCATTGCCAGTATTGCGTTTAATCAGCCGGAACCAGCTGTGGATGGGAATGCCTTTCGCGTATTTTCGCAACTGCTAGAAATTGAGGCTGACATTACTAAGCCGCAAACCCGGCAATTATTTGAAACGGTTATTCGTAAACTAATCCCGCATGATCGTCCTGGTGATTTTAACCAAGCTATCATGGACCTGGGAGCGAGTTATATGACGGCGAAAAATCCGGATAATGAGAATTCGCCGGTTCGAGCGTTTAATCAAGCGTACTTAGATGGGCGGGTCGCTGACTTTCCAGTACGCTCCAAACGGCTGAAACCCGTGGACAAGCAATTAGCTGCCCTAATTATTCATACACCCGAAGGCTATTTATTTCAGCAACGGGCCAGCAATGAATTGTTAGCTAAACTCTGGGCTTTTCCATTGCTAGCAAACGAAACGGATACTGAAGTTGAAGCACTCCCGACAGTACTTGCCGAGCAGTTCTGTGATGAAACTGAAATTAAAGTTGCCCTTCGCTGGGTAGCTGGTCCGGCGGTCACGCACACATTTACTCACCAAAAGTGGCATATCGCCTTGTTGCACGCTGACCTTCGCAAGCAACCCGATTTAAGTCATTTTGCGGGCCGGGTAGTACCTGAAGCAAAATTCGATCAACTGCCAGTTCCGACGGTGCAAAAGAAAATCTGGCAAGCCTATCAAAAACGGCAAATTAATTTATTTGACTAGAGGTAAGAAAATATGAAAACATTGGTCATTGTGGCTCATCCCCAACTGGCAGATTCCGGTACACAACAATTTTTGAAAACTAGTTTGCAAAACTTTTCGACCGTAACGTGGCACGTACTCGCGCCAGATGTGGATGTGGCCGCAGAACAAGCTTTGTTGCGGCGCCATGACCGGATTATTTTCCAGTTTCCCTTATACTGGTACAGTGCGCCGGCGCTGCTCAAACACTGGGAGGATGAAGTTTTAACCCGTAATTTTGTTTACGGCGCACAGCATGAGCTTGCACACAAAGAGTTAGGGATTGTGGTGACTACAGGAGATGCTAAACGTGAATTTGTGGCGGGGGGCAAGGAAGACTATACCATGTCAGAACTATTGCGTCCTTACCAGGCATTAGCACATAAGGCTCAGATGTCTTATTTACCGCCATTGCCGATTTTTCAGTTTGCATATTTAACGGACGCCCAAAAACAAGCATTGTTAGTCACTTACCAACAGTACATTACCAATTCAGATTTCACCAGTTTTCACGGTCAGGAGCTTTGGTTTGAAGGTCAATTGAAGGCCAAAATTGATCAAACAAAGGGCACCTCAAAACAGCAATTGACCCAAATCTTAACAGCGGTGCAGGATAATCGCGAACAGCTGGAAGAGTTGCGATGGACGCTGTCGTTGATTAAAGATAACGAGGATGAGTAAATGGACACAAATGAATGGGTTGAAGCCCAACTGAAAATATTAGCAGAAACGAGTAAGGAATATGAGGATCGTGCTTTTTTTAGAAGCTTGATGGCGCTTGTTGAAGAGCAACAAAAACGTTTGGAGCAAAGCCAAGGAGAAGTTGACGGTCGAACATGGAATCCAAGTAAGTGGTAACTTAAAATGACTAGAATTCATAATGAATTATTTGAGATGAAATGGCTGGGAAAAACACCAGCTTTTTTATTTTCGGATTTTAATAGATGGATGCAAGAAAAAAAGCGTCATACCGCTGCCTAACTACGACAACCAACCGATGCAAAACACAAAACAGTGCGTTTTTGAATGAGAGCCACCTTAGTATGCGTAAAATACAAACAATTTGTTTCACGGACTTTTTATTACAGGATAAGCATAGACAATATTTTGTGGATGTGCTATTCTACGTTCAAATCTCATTATTTTTTAATGTTTACCGTTTCGAAACGTTGATCGCGACAGAAAAGGCAATTTATAACACCTAAATCCAATCCTTAGACTGGTTTGGCAGTAAATGGGTCTAGTGGTGAATTGAGGCTCGGCAATTTGATCATGCAAGTAAGGTCAACTTAGAGATTGGTTTCCAGTGGAATGGTATCCCGGACTGAATTTTTAGGTGTGTTGCAATGTTGGGAACTTTAAAAGGGCCTTTTTTGAAATATGAAACTTGCTGGCAGGGGGCTTTTACAGTGAAATGGAGACGGTATTTTTTTCGTGTATTAGGGCAAACAGTTTTAACCGGCCTGTTGATGGCCTTTTTTGATATGGACAAAAATGGTCATATCCATATTGTACTGAACTTTTTTAACAGCTGGCTCATTCTCTCGTGGGGATGCCAATTTTTTCTGTTGCGAGGAAAACTCTGGACCCTCCAACAAATTTCTTTTCTGCAACGAGGAGCTCGTATTAATCAGCATGAACGTGAAAAGCGGCACAAACAAGACGCGTGGGGGCGGGTAGGTGTAGCCAATGTCCAAGAAAATCTAACGGTACAAAGATACGCCTTGCAGGATGCTAATTTTAATTCCATAGTGAATCTGTTTATACGGATGGGTTATGTGCTGCTGGGACCGCTAATTAGTATTTTCTTAATGGGAAAATTACTTTGGAAACAAAAATAGCAAAAAAATAAAATTACATCTTGATTAAAAGAATTAAAATGGTATGATAAAAACACGTCTTTAATTCAAAGGAGTTTTTATAATGAAAATTAAACCACAAACTCAATTGAATAGTTGTCGTTATTACTTTTGGTTTTTCCGCGTGTGATTTGTGGGAGCCAAAAGCGTTTTAGAGTGAACTAAAACCGGCCGCACAGATCACGTTAAATGACTGTGCGGGGGAATTAAAAGACCTACTGAGGAAAACCCCTTTTCAGTCATTGTGATGGCTGGGAAGGGGTTTTTTATATTTTAGGAGGAATGCTCATGAGCAAATTGATTAATCGAATGAAAAAAGAAGTTTCAGCACTGACACCTTCAGAAATCTTGGCATTTAACCAAGAAATTGCTGAAATTCCGGACATTGTCAAACTCACACTAGGAGAGCCGGATTTTAATACTCCCGACCATGTCAAGGCAGCGGCCATTCGTAGTATTGAAAATAACGAAAGCCACTACACAAATTCACGGGGGACCCTAGGATTACGACGAGCAGCCGCCCACTTTTTGCACCAAAAGTATCAGCTGGATTATAAGCCGGAAACACAGATCCTGGTAACAACGGGCGCCACTGAGGCCATTTATTCGTCACTCACCGCAATTTTAAATGCGAGCGATACGGTGATTATTCCAACGCCAATTTTTCCGCTCTACATTCCGGTGACGATGCTAAATGGTGCGAAACCGATTTTTATCGATACATCCGATGAGGGCTTTATTCTCTCTCCTGAAAAATTATCTGCAGCGATTGAAGCTAATAAGGATACCGTCAAGGCCGTGATTCTCAACTTTCCAAACAACCCCACGGGCGTAACGTATAAGCGAGAAGATTTGGCAAAATTAGCACGGGTAATTGAAAAACACGATATTTTTGTTGTTAGTGATGAAATCTATAGTGAACTGACCTATGAAGGTACACACGTTTCAATGGGGAGCCTGTTGCCTGAACAAACGATCGTCTTAAATGGGGTATCGAAATCTCATGCCATGACCGGCTGGCGGATTGGGTTACTATGTGGACCGGCTGATGTCATTACCCAAATCGGGAAAGTCCATCAATTTGCCATTACTTCTGCCACTACCAACGCGCAAGCGGCCGCACAAGAAGCGTTTGAAAATGGAATGGATGATGGTCAGAGGATGCGGGCTGTTTATCAAACCCGGCGTGATCTACTGGTTGCGGGACTTTCCCAAGCTGGTTTTACATGTGCGAATCCTAATGGGGCGTTTTATCTCTTCGCTAAAATTCCGGCGACGCTTAATCAGGATAGCTGGGCATTTTGCTATGACCTTGCCAAAAAGGCTAAAGTAGCCGTAATTCCGGGAGCTTCATTTGGTCCGGGTGGCGAAGGCTACGTCAGAATCAGTTACGCGGCCAGCACAGAGGATCTGAAAAAGGCCATTCAGCGCATTCAGACCTATGCGCGTGAAGAAGCTGTAACACCAATTGCCCAATAAAAAACGGAGGAGTGGTTTAAATGGATCAAACAAAAGCAAAACATAATATTACAAAAGAAGTTGTGATGAACACGTTAAATGGACTGTCAATCGGAATTATTGTGGCCTTAGTACCAAGTGCCTTGCTGAATCAGTTCTTAACGGCATTGTTGCCCGTTTTCCCGGCTGGAAGTACGATTATGGCCATGACAAATGCGGCCATGACACTATTACCAGCAGTAAGTGCCGTGTGTGTCGGCATGCTAGCTAAATTTTCACCTATTCAAACGACTTCAATTGCACTGGCTGCAGTGATGGGCGCTGGTAACTTTAAAGTTGGGACCAATGGATTTAATGTGAGTGGGACTGGCGATGTCATCAATATTGCCATTACCATCATGATTGGCTATGCGTTAATCTTATTATTGGGCCAACGGCTAAAAGCTTATACAATTCTGTTAATTCCAACGCTTGTGTTGGTGATTGCGGGGGGGATTGGCACTTTAACGTTAGGCCCAGTTAGTGGCATCACCAAACTGCTCGGTATCGGTGTGATGCAGTTAACTAACTTACAACCGATAGTCATGGGTGTGCTGTTAGGCATTGTTTTCGCACTTTTGATTATTTCACCCATCTCATCCGTGGGGATTGCGGCGGCCATCAGTATTCATGGCGTAGCTGCTGGTTCCGCCAATTTAGGAATTGTCGCGGCTGGGTTTGCATTGGCTATTTACGGATGGAAAGTAAATTCACTCGGAACTTCTTTAGCTCATTTCCTGGGGTCGCCAAAGATGCAGATGGCAAATATTATGTCCCGGCCTAAATTAGTTGTGCCAATTATCATTAATGCCGGTATTCTCGGCGGGCTCGGTGCCTTACTAAACATTCAGGGTACTGCTATGAGCGCTGGTTTCGGATTTTCAGGGCTAATCGGTCCCATCGCGGCCTTAAATGGTATGGGGGCAATAAGCGCAAGCTCACTGATCCTGGTTACCCTTCTGTTTTTTGTTTTGCCGATTGGGTTAGGGTTAGTCAGTGATTACTTGTTTGCCAATCGCCTGCATTTTTATAAAAACAGTGATTTTGAATTGAATTATGCTTAATCCAAGTTTTTCCGGGATCCCGAGTAAAGAGCGGGAATGGTTAGATTTAAATTAAAATAAAATTAAAAAATGTGTTGACTTCTCATTTTATCTCGCTATAATGAATTTATTCAATCAAAGGGAGATGAAGTCACATGCAACGTGTTCATAAATTAGTTAACCTAATCGATTTAGTCATTATTAGCTTAATTATTAAAGCGCACGGTGCTGTGACTTTAACCTTTTAGCTAATATTTTGAGATGGCCTAAAGAGGATAAAAAGTTACCCATCGTGCTTTCACAAGAAAGAAACGGTGGGTATTTTTTTATCCTCTTTTTGAATACTCCGAGGAGGACGCTTATGAAAAATAAATGGAAAATAACCGGGTTGACTTTAGCAACCATCACCTTATTGGCGGGGTGCGGAAAAACAACTGCCAGTACCGGAAATGGAAAATATGCCGCCCAACAAACCTACAATCTCATGAGTTCAACCGAACTTGAAACAATGGATCCTTCTTTATCGGATGACCAGGCGTCTGGTGTCCAGTTACAAAATACGAATGAAGGTTTATACCACACCGATCGCAATGGTAAGGTAACGCCCGCAGCTGCTAAAAGTACTACCGTCAGCAAAGATGGTAAAACTTACACTTTTCATTTGCGAAAAGGGATGAAATGGAGCAATGGCGATCCAGTAACGGCTGCTAATTTTGTTTATGGGTGGCAACGTAGCGTTAACCCAAACACCAAAGCACCTAATGCTTTTTTGTTTACAGCGGTTAAAAATGCCGATGCCATTGAGAGTGGTAAAAAGCAACCCAGTTCACTGGGTGTTAAAGCCGTTGATAAGTATACTTTCCGTGTGTCATTAGAAAAATCCGCACCCTATCTTAAGAAGCTAACTACCTTGATGGCATTTTTCCCGCAAGATAAAAAAGTGGTTCAAAAATATGGGAAAGCTTACGGAACCACAAGTGCCAAAACAGTTTACAACGGATCATTTGTGCAAAAGGGATGGACGGGATCCAACCTGAGCTGGAAATTAGTAAAAAACAAGAATTATTGGGATAAAAAGCATGTCCATTTACAAACTGTAAATATGAAAGTAGTGCAAAATCCAAGTACAGCTTTGAGCCTTTATCAGTCTAAGAAGTTAGATGATATCACCCTTTCTGGACAGCAAGCCGCTCAAGAAAAGAATAACAAAGCTTACTACTCGGTAATGGATAACCGAACCGATTATGCCGACTATAATTTCAAAGTTAAGGCTATGAAAAATCTTAATATTCGCCGTGCTTTATCGCTGGTCTTAAATCGTAACCAGTTAGCGACAAAAGTTTTGGCGAACGGTGCCAAAGCGCCCAAAGGATTTGTCCCGGCTGGATTTGCAACAAATCCGAAGACTGGCAAGGATTTTGCCAGTGAAGCGGAAGTTGCCAACACAGTCACTAAAAATAAGGCTTTAGCGAAAAAGTACTGGGCTAAAGGATTAAAACAACTTGGTGTTTCCAAGCTGACAATTAGTCTAATGTGTTGGGATGGAGATGCTAACAAACAAACTGCCGAATACGTTCAGAGCGCCGTTAACCAAACTTTAAAGGGTGCCAACGTAGAAGTGAATAGTTTACCAAAGAAAACAGCAATTACGAGAATGTCTGCCCACTCAGGCTGGGATATGGCATTAACTTCCTGGGGACCGGATTTCTTAGATCTAATGGATTTTCTGCAACTAGAGGAAACGGGCAATGCCTATAACTTTGGGTCTTACAGTAATAAGCAATTTGATAAATACATGGAATTAGCTGCTGATAGGGATGCAAACAACGAGGAAAAACGCTACGACGATTATCTGAAAGCTGAAAAGATTTTGATGAAGGATCAAGCAGTTTCCCCAATGGATCAGCCAGCATTAACTTATCTGCATAATCCTAAAGTCAAAGATGCGACAACTACAGCTAGTGGCGGCACTTATTTGAAGAGTGCGTATGTTGCTAAATAAATTGAGGTGAAAGTTATGAGTAGAGAAGATGTAGAAGAATTTGCACAACAGGATATGGTGGTACAAAGTGCTTTGCTAAAAATCCCCAGTATTTCGGCCCAGAACAAAGGGATTGAAGAAACGAAAACTTATTTGATGCAAAAATTTAAAGACTTAGGGGCCAAAAAAGTAGAAGAATGGCATGAACCAGGTGCCAATCCCGTCGTTTTTGCGGAATTTTCGGGACAAGCTGACAAAACCGTCTTGTTTTATAACCACTATGATGTGCAGCCACCAGAACCGTTAGAAGAATGGCGAACAGAACCGTTTGAGCCGACCTTTGCGGATGGTTATCTGTATGCACGTGGCGCCGGAGATGACAAAGGTGAGCTGATGTCACGTTTAAGTGTGGTGAGTTACTTCCAAAGTCACGGCGGGTTACCTTGCAATTTGAAATTCTTTGTTGAAGGTGGCGAAGAGGTTGGTAGTCCTAAAGTTCCAGATTTCGTTGCCCATCACAAAGCAGCTTTACAGACTGATGTTTGTGTTTGGGAAGGTGGCGATAAGAGTTCGGAGGAAAACTACGATATTACGACCGGTGTCAAAGGCATTGTGAGTTTTGATTTAGCCGTCAAAACTGCTGACGTGGATATTCATTCTTCCCTAGCTGCTTATGTGGATAATGCCGCGTGGCGGTTAGTTGAAGCGTTGTCCTCCTTAAAAGATTCGGAAACGGGCGAAGTTTTAGTTGAAGGTTTCTATAAAGATGTCGAGGGACTGGACGAAAGTACGCAGCGAGTTGTGGAAACAATGGATTTTGACGAAGAGACGGTCCGGCGTACCTATGGTTTGCGACGCCCGTTAGTCACTAATGACCCGAAGTATGCATTAGTGAATGCCCCCACGATGACCGTTAACGGGTTATCTTCGGGGTACGAAGGCGATGGGGTTAAAACAATTGTCCCCAAGGAAGCACGCGCCAAATTAGATTGCCGGTTAGTCCCGTCTCAGGATCCAGAAACCATTTTTCATTTAGTTGAAGCACAGCTAAAGAAAAATGGTTACGGCGATGTCAAAGCCACCTTTAATTTAGGGGAAGATGCTTTTCGATCTGACATCAATGACCCATTTGTAAAAGCCTGTGTGCAAACGGCTAAACAGGTTTACGGTCAAGAGAGAGCCAAGTTAATTCCTAACTCTGCGGGCGGTGGCCCTGAGAAGCCATTTTTCGATAATCTGCAGGTTCCGGTGGTTTCAATTGGCGTTGGTTATGCCAAAAGTGGCGCCCATGCACCAAATGAAAACATTCGGGTTAAGGATTATCAGGAGGGCGTTTATTACTTTACAGAGCTATTTAAAAATTTTGCAAATTAATTCTAAGGGGATTTGAATATGAAAAATCAGTGGAAAAAGCTAGGCACGGCGACACTTCTTTTATCAGTTTTACTTGCAGGATGCGGAAGCGCAAAGAGTTCTGAATCCAAAAATCAAAGCTTTAGTATTATGGAACAGTCGGATTTACTGACGATCGATAGTTCCCAGATTACAGATTTAACTTCATTCAATATGGTTAATAACACAGAAGAAGGTCTGTACCGGGTTGCCAAAGGAAATAAGCCGGTAGCAGGGTTAGCTGAAAAAGTGGTTAAACCGACTAATAATGGGAAAACCTACACCTTTAAATTGCGCAAAGGATTGAAATGGAGTAATGGGGATCCTTTGACAGCTCAAGATTTTGTTTATTCTTGGCGCCGAACGGTTAATCCAAAGACAAAAGCGGGCTACGCTTATATTATGCAAAACGTTAAAAATGCGACCGAAATTTCAGCCGGTAAAATGAGCCCGAATAAGTTAGGGATTAAGGCTTTAAATAAGCGGACATTACGCGTTACTTTGACACACGCGACACCATACTTCAAATACTTAATGGCGTTTGGGACCTTCTTCCCGCAAAATAAGAAGGTTGTTGAAAAATATGGTTCTAAGTATGGTACAAGCAGCAAATATATGGTCTACAGCGGTCCGTTTAAGATGGTCGGCTGGAACGGGACAAACATGAGCTGGAAACTTGTTAAGAATAACAAGTACTGGGACAAGAAAAATGTTGCAGTTAGCAAGATTCCCGTTAAAGTTGTAAAAGACCCTAATACAGCGCTTAACCTCTATCAATCAGGCAAGCTGGACGATGCTTTGCTTTCCGGCGAACAAGCTAGTCAAGAGAAGAGTAACAAAGCCTTTGTGAAGTATGAACAGGGGCAGACCGGCTATTTAGCAATGAGTTTTAAGAAGGGAAAGGCCACTGCCAATGTTAATGTCCGTAAGGCAATTTCACTGGTTATCAACCGTAAGACATTAACGTCCAAAGTTTTGGCGGATGGATCCACACCAGCGAAGGGATTCTTACCAAGCGCCTTTGTAACAAATCCAAAGACCGGGACCGACTTTACCAAGGATGCCAGTTATCCAGAAGCGGTGGCGCACAATGTTGCCAAAGCAAAGAAATACTGGCAAACTGGCTTGAAGCAAACAGGCAAGACCAAAGTCAACTTTGAGCTTGTGGTTAGTGATGATGATTCACAAAAGAAACTAGCTGAAGCAGTTCAAAGTGCGGTTGAACAAAATCTGCCGGGTGCAACAGTTACGGTTCGCTCACTGCCAACCAAAGGGGCGCAGAGTGCCCAACTGAGTGGTAACTTTGATATCACAATTGTACGTTGGATTGGTGATTACACAGATCCATTGACGTTTGCCCAGTTGGAAACAACCGGCAACACCTATAATTATGGTGATTTTTCAGACAAAACCTATGATAGCCTTGTGGCAGCAACCAATGGCAAAGACGCTAATAATGAGTCCAAACGTTATGAGGACTTTGTAAAAGCAGAAAAGCTTTTAATGCAAAAAGAAGCAGTTGTTCCGCTTTATCAAGCCGTTCAAACCCAGTTGGTTAATCCAAAGGTCAAAGGAATTGTTTACCATCCAACGGGAGCACCATATGATTACAAGTGGGCACATGTAGAAAAATAAATGGTTGAACTAAACTGAAGTTCAATTAAGAAAATAAAAAACAAAAAAGAAGTTCCCATAGCGATTGGCCGCTGAGGGAACTTCTTTTTTAGTTCAACTATCATGATATGAAATTAAAGGTTTTTATCCATATTGAAAGTTAGTTTAGAGAGAGTCAGACCTTCCGTTAACAGTTGATAGAATAACGACATGGTCCGTTTCTTCATTGCCGCAACCGTTTCGTGGTTAGCGTCGGTCAGGTATTCCGTTAGTTTTTCACCAGAATAGGCAGCCGCTTTTTTATCAACTTCAGCAACCCGCGCCCGTAACTTTTCTTGTGAAGCAGTAACATAGTCAATATCTTCTTGGATAAATTTGCTGTAGTGACCTTCAACAACGGACGAAAGAGCCCGGTACATCCAGTAAGCATCCTCTAAGTTCATAGTTTCAGAAGTATTGCTGTAGCTAGGATCCGTGTCTGTCGCGTTGTTATAGAATGGAACGTATGGGCAAAAGGCTGGAACGCCAAAGTTCAACCAGAAAATGGCAGACAACGCATCGGGCACGTTATTGCGAATTTGTAAGACGTGCGAGTTTTGTGTCCGGTTCATTGAGATGGGACGGAACTTCAAACGGTCTTTGTCATCGGCATGACCAAATGGATCGTAGGGCGTTTCGTTGTAGTGGGAACTTAAAATGTAGCCAACATCCTCAACCGAAATTTTGTGTTCTGTATGGCAGATAAAAGGTAGTTCAGCAGACTGTGGATCCTGTTGAATTTCAGGATTAAGGTAATGTTGGCCAAACCAAACCCGAGGAGTGTTATAGTGGCGGTCTTTTTCTGTTGAAGTTCCGAAAATGTGACGGAAATTCCAACCCGTTTTATCTGGGTTTAAATGATTTGTTTCCACAAATTCTTGAATACCTTCAGACCACATGAAGTTATCAGGATCATTGAAATCGATCTGTTGGATAGCCACTTGGTTAGCGGCAACAGCGTAAGCATCATCAGGAATGCGTTGTGCAACCCAGTGATGGCCCGTGACAATTTCCATGTACCAAACATCATTTTTATCGCTAAAAATAACACCATTGCCTTCAGGAGAACCATATTGGGCAATTAATTTACCTAAGTAAGCCACACCGTCTTTAGCGGAGTCAATATAAGGTAGCACCATCGTTGGCATGCTGTCTTCGGCTAAACCATCAGCTACCAAAGGGTCATAAGCTAGAGCTTTAGGGTTGCCATAGACACTTTCTGTTGCACTCATGGCCACGTTTTTTTCATTAAAGCCGCTTTCGTCATAAATGCCATCCTTAGCAGGATTGATATTCGGGACAGCACTGTGGCGGTACCCATTACTTGGTAATTTAGCAGTAAAGCCGTTTTGAGAAGAAGTGATGGTTTCGTTAACATCGCTTTCTGCTGGATGCATATAAAAACGGTGCGGTGCGATAGGCAAAAAAGTATCATCATTGCGGGCAATCATCGTTGATCCGTCAATCGATGCATTTTTACCAACTAAAACAGTTGTACAAGCTTTTTCCATCAATGTAAAAACTCCCTTTATAATTATTTGTTAAAACCATTCTAACGCAAAATGATTTTAACTTCATGAAGACGATGTTAAAGAGCTGTGTGGATTAAAATTGAAATCTAAGACGGGTGCAAAATAAACGGGGTCTGCGAGGATTTAGGGAGTTAGGTTGTGCGAACAACTAAAAGAACTTTTGTTTGCTTTCTTGGTTGCTTTATAAGATTATAGAGGATAAAGAATGGAGCGTTGTATCATGATATTTTTTTCACAGTTACTGCTGGGGTTTAACCACATTCCGTTTCCGCGAACCACAGCCAAAATCATTGCCTTGTTAATCATCATTATTGCAGGCTATCTTTATAATTGGTGGCAGAATCGCCGATGAAAGCTGCAGCTAAAATAACTTTAAACGATCTGTATGAGATTATGAATGCGCAGATGGGGCATCAAGTGTGGCTTCAAGAGGGAACGGACTGGGCAGAATCGCCTTGGGAAATTATTTATGGCGCGATTCTGGTTCAAAATACCAATTGGCAAAATGTGGCGCCCAGTTTGGTCAATTTAAAAACGAGGACTAATTTTGATCCAGAACGGGTCGCACATTTAGATTTGGCTGAACTGACCGACTTGATTCGAACTAGTGGTTTTTACACCCGAAAAACCCAAACCATCTATAATATCTGTCACTGGTTGGCAAGTTACCAGTTTAATCTCGCAAAAATTAAAGCTTATCCGCAGTCCAAATTACGCGCAGAATTATTAGCTTTAAAAGGAATTGGGAACGAGACCGCTGATTATATCTTAATGTATGTTTTCGACAAACCGAATTTTATGGTAGATGCGTATTCGCGCCGTCTTTTCGGCTGGTTGGGCTGTCAGCTGCCGGCCAAATATCGGGATGCGCAGCACCTTATTGAGGCGCAGGTGACATTTGATCTGAGCGGGTGGCAAAACTTTCATGCCCTGATTGTGAATTATGGCAAGGTAGTGAAAACACAGATGGCATTTACACAAAGCTTTTTGGGAAAATACCAAGGTCAGTTAATAATTGCATAAATAGTTGTATATATCCACAAATAATGACTAAAAATCATTATCTGTGGATTTTTTTGTATAAATAATTAAAAATGGATTGATTTTTGATGAGAAACTGGTAATATACAGTTATTGAATATTTATTCTATTTTAAACGTAATTATGAATATAAATACTTTAGCGGGGTAAGCACATGAAAAAACAAATTTTAGCAATGAGTGCCATTTTATTTTCTGGAATTTTATTTGCAGGTTGTTCAGCTGGAAAAGCCGACAGTAATCCAGAGACCATTAACGTCACATTAGCCGGTAATCCTGCCACGGCTGATCCGAACAAGGGCGGCGATACAAATAGTGGGAGTTTGTTTACACAAACAGATGAAGGATTGTATAAGCTGAATAAAAATCAAAAAGTAGTGGCTGGAGTTGCGACGAAGGTTGTGCAACCGACAAATAACGGCAAAACTTACACATTTAAAATTAAGAAGGATGCCAGGTGGTCTAACGGCAAGGCGATTACGGCACAGGACTTCGTTACCTCATTTCAACGGCAAGTGGATCCAAAGACCAAATCACAAGTTGCCAACCTGCTCACATATGTGAAAAATTATCAGGCAGTTCAAGATGGCAAAGTGAAACCATCGGCGTTGGGAGTTAAAGCTTTGAATAAAAAGACACTTCAAATTCAACTTTCAAAGCCGGAACCGTATTTAAAAACCGTTTTAGCAACTTCACTTTACCCGGTTTATACATCGTACGTGAAAAAATATGGATCAAGTTACGGCAGCTCTTCTCAAAAAATTGTGTCCAGCGGCGCTTACAAACTGGTTGGCTGGGATGCGACAAAAGATAGCTGGACTTACAAGAAAAACCCATACTATTGGAACGCTAAGCAAGTTAAATTAAGTAAGATTAACGTTCAGGTGGTGAAGGATGACACAACGGCAATTAATCTGTTTAAGGGTAATAAAGTCCAAGAAACCGCCATTTCTGGACAGACCGTAAGTCAGTTTGCCAATTCCAAGAACCTGAATACGCATCTGATTTCACGAATGGCGTTTCTTGAATTTAATTACCAGCATAAAGCAACAAGTAACGAAAACCTGTCAAAAGCGATCAGTCTGATTTTAAATCGGAAGACGATGACAACAAAGGTATTGGCAGATGGCTCAATTCCGGCACTGAACATGGTTCCCAAGGGAGATGCTACGGATGAGAAGAGCGGGAAAGACTTTGCCACTACAGTAGGAAATTTGCTTTCCTACAACGTTTCTGAAGCTCAAAAAGATTGGCAACGCGCACAAAAACAACTAGGTAAAAAGAAATTAACGTTGACCATGCTGGTTGATAATACCGCGACTGACAAGCAGGTCGGCCAATATATTCAAGGACAAGCCAAGAAATACTTAAAAGGGCTAACGATTACCATCAAACCGATGCCCCATGCCCAACACATTGGTGTGGCCTCTAATGGTGATTATGATATTAACTTGGATGGCTGGACAGGCGACAATCAAGATCCCGAAGAATTCCTCCAGCTTGGCAATGGCCAGGATCCGGTCAACTTCACAAAGTGGGCGGACAAACATTACACCAAATTAATGAATGAAATCGATGACACGAATCATCACACAACGAGCGAACGATGGGCTTTGATGCAAGAAGCAGATAAATATTTGATGGCAAAACAGGGAATTGTACCCCTCTATCAATCAACCGCGACGCATTTGGTCAGCAAGGATGTTAAAGGCTTAACGTATTCTAATCAGGGTGGCAATGCACTTTATCAGTATGCCTCAGTTAAATAAGGAGAGAGAAAAATGAAAGATAGCGAAAAAATTAGTATTTTACAGCATTTAATTCAAATTGAGTCCGTTAATGATCATGAAGAACAGGTTGCAGACTACATTGCCGCCCTGTTTGCTCCCTATGGTCAACAGGTGCAGATTACTAAGGTTCCTTTTGCCAAAGGTCGAGTAAATCTAGTGGTTACTATGGGCAACGGTAACGGAACGCACTTGGGATTCAGCGGGCATATGGATGTGGTGGATCCTGGTAACGTTGAGAAATGGGAGCATGCCCCGTTTGGCGGTGAAGTAGATGAGGCTAGTAATAAACTATTTGGCCGTGGAGCCTCCGATATGAAAAGTGGGCTAGCAGCTGCAGTGATTGTGATGTTGGAACTATTGGAGTCTAATACCCCAGTCCAAGGTCAAATTAAGCTGCTAGCTACGGTGGGCGAAGAAACCGGAGAGTACGGGGCTCATGTGCTTACTCAAGCAGGGTATGCGGATGACTTGGACGGCCTTATCATTACGGAACCGCATATGGATGGTATTATTACCAGTTGTAAAGGTGTCATTGATTATCAGGTGACGTCAGTTGGGGTACCGGCGCATAGTTCACGACCAGACATGGGTGTCAATGCCATCGATAACTTAATTCAATTTTACTTAGCTGTTAAACAGTTGATGGCTCAACACCAAGAAGAAAATCCTAAATTAGGAAAGATGACGCATAGCATTGACATTATTGAAGGCGGGAAGCAGGTTAACAGTGTGCCTGATTTTGCGATGCTGAAAGGCAATATTCGCTCAATTCCTGAATATTCGAATGAACAGATTTTTGCTGATATCCAAGCCATCGTCGCGAAGTTGAATGCGAGTGATCCCCAAATGAAGCTGGCAGTGAAGTTCATTTACCCCGAAGTTCCCATTATTAACGGTGAAAATCAACTCACAAAACTGGCTCAAGAAATCAGTCCAAAATACTTTGCTAAAACCCTGCCGGTTGAAAGCTCTTCTGGTGCTAACGATGGTTCTGAGTTTGTACAAGCGCAAAAAGACTTTCCGATTATTCTGGTGGGGCCAGGGAATAATTCTTCGCATGGCTATGATGAGTACGTGGATCTTGACCAGTATTTGACGAGCATTCAATATTTGGCAGACGTTGCACAGCAGTTTGTCGGTATTGCCAAAACTGCTAAGGTAGAAGCTTAGGATTTGCTCGCCAAAAGGCCGTTTATAATTAACTTCAAGCCAACTTCAAATTGCTGTTTGGCAGTGTAGGTGTTACGGAACTGAACGGCTGCTTGCATGTGATTGAGTTTGGCATCATGGGTAATTTGGTGCATTTTCTGAACTTGGTCATGAAGGTAGGCGGCTTGTTTACTGTTAATTTCAGAACGAAATTGCTGTTCGCGGGTTAAGTCAATTATTAAACCGGTAAGAAAAAAATCAATCGTGGTCATGGCTTCGTTGGCTTCGGTCTCGCTAAAGCCGGCGGTTACGAGAATGGCCATAATGTGATCCATCAACGTTAGCCGCGTTTTTGATGCCGGAATGGTTTCTAACATGAGTTCGGCAGCGTGAGGATGTGCCGTATAAACAGCAAAAATAGTTCGAAATAATTGTGTCAACTGTGTCTGCCAGTCCCGTTGATTATCGGGAAATGTAATTTGGGAGGCGATCTCATCGGCCATGGCCTGAAGCAAAGCCTGTTTATTTTCAAAATGCCAGTAAAGGGTCGAAGCATCGACTTTGAGGGTGGCTGCGACTTTACGCATGGAGAATTGATCAAGCGTGCGGCACTCAGCTAGTGTAGCGAGTGAAGTTTGAATGATTTGGGATCGCGAGATTTTTGCTTTGGGCATGTCAAGTGACGCTCCTTTTTAGAATTGATAAAGTGTTAATTGTCAAAACAGTGATGATAAGAATCGCTATTTTAAAAATTAACGCTTTTTTTGTTGACTTATCCAACAGTGTTGGATAAATTGGTATAATCATAACATGAAAGTTAGAAATGGAGGAAGCATGTGAGAATTTTAACAGCACACGCCAAAAAATATTGGGGAGATATTTTATTTGCCGTTATCACAGTGATCGTAATGGCGGCAGCAACGCTTTGGCAACCGCGATTATTACAGGATGTGATTAATGCCATTTTAAAAGATCAAAATCACAAAATAGTTAATCTGGGTATTATGCTGATCGTGATTGCCGTTGTAGGGCTGCTCGCGGGGATCTTAAATACGGTTTTGTCGGCAAAAGTGGCGCAATCGATGAGTGCCGATTTGCGTGAAACTATATTTCGCAAAATTGAAACTTTTTCTTTTGGCAATATTGAAAAGTTTCAAGCCGGAAACTTGGTGGTGCGATTAACGAATGATGTCACCCAAATTCAAAATCTAATCATGACAACACTACAATCCCTTTTACGGGTGCCAATTTTATTTATCGGGGCGTTTGTCCTCGCAATTAACACAATCCATCAACTATGGTGGATCATTGTGCTTTTGGTGATTGTCGTGCTTGCAATTTCAGCTGCAACTTTTGGACAGATGGGTCGCCATTTTGGGTTGATGCAGGGTTTAATTGATCGCGTTAATGAACTTGCTAAAGAAAATTTGATTGGTGTTCGGGTCGTTAAATCCTTTAATCAGGAGGCTAACGAAAAGAAGCGATTCAATGAAGTTTCAGATAAATTAAATGAACAAAATATTTTTGTGGGGACCCTATTTTCGATCTTAATTCCAGCTTTTACACTTGTCGGCAACCTGGCAGTTGTGGCAGCAATCTATTTCGTTGGCGATTTGGCTAAGAGTGATCCCGGAAGCGTGGCTGCGATTGCTTCGTTTGTGAATTATTTGATGCAAGTCATGTTTGCTATCATTATTGGCGGCATGATGATGACATTTAGTGCTCGCGCCATGGTTTCACTGCAACGTATTCGTGAAGTCTTGAACACACAGCCAGATATTACGTATCCAGATGTGGCTGAGCAGCAGTTAGACGGGTCAGTCAGTTTTGAAAAAGTATCTTTCACCTATGGAGAAGACGAAGCACCAACTTTAAAAGAGATTAGTTTCCAGGTGAAATCAGGCGAAATGATCGGTATTGTGGGAGCAACGGGATCCGGAAAATCAACCTTAGCGCAGTTGATTCCTCGGTTATTTGATCCGCAACAAGGCGTGGTCAAAGTCGGCGACATTGATTTAAAGCAAGTTAATGAACGTTCGTTACGGCAAACAGTAGCGTTTGTGTTGCAGCGGGCAATTTTATTCTCGGGAACAGTGGGTGATAATTTAAGGCAAGGTAAACATGATGCCTCCGAACATGATATGGATCGGGCCAGTCGGATTGCCCAAGCTGCTGAATTTATTGATCGGCTGCCGGAACGCTATGAAGCACAAGTCGAAGAACGCTCAGCTAACTTTTCAGGCGGGCAAAGGCAGCGGTTATCTATCACCCGCGGTGTTATTGGGCAACCAAAGATTCTGATCATGGATGACTCCACTTCTGCCTTGGATGCTCAATCAGAAAAGCTGGTCCAAGAAGCTCTAGACCATGAGTTAAAAGGCACAACAACATTTATTATTGCTGAAAAAATTGCTTCAGTACTTCATGCAGATCGCATTTTGGTCATGGATGATGGCCGTTTAGTCGATGAAGGCACCCACGAACAGCTCGTTAAAAGTAACCGAATTTATCAAGAAATTTATGCAACCCAAAAAGGAAGGGAGGCACTTAAATGACCGAAATCGGGAAAGCCATTAAATTCTTTTATCACTATATGAAACGCTATAAACTTGGTTTTACTGTCACAATTCTAGCGATTATGGCATCTACGTACTTCCAAGTAAAAGCACCGGTTTATATGGGAAAGGCCATCACTGAACTTGCGAACTATGTTATCGGCCTAACCCGCGGCGTGAGTGATAAAGGTTCATTTATTATGCACGCAATTTGGTTGTTGTTGCTCTTTTATGTCTTGACAACAGTCGGCATGTTTATTTCCAGTATTGTGGTGACGTATATTTCGGGAAATTCCACAAATCGGATGCGTCGCGGATTATTTGCAAAATTGCAGCGAATGACGATCAAGTTCTTTGATTCTCATCAAGATGGTGATATTCTGAGTCGTTTTACAAGCGATTTGGATAACATCTCTAATGCATTAAATCAGGCTTTAGGGGAGATCTTACTGAATATTGCGATGATGATTGGAATTATCATCATGATGTTTCATGAAAGTGTGCCGCTTGCGTGGGTAACAATCGCGTCAACCCCGTTGGCGGTCCTTATTGCAGTCGTTTTAATTGCTAAAACACGTAAATACGTTGATTTACAACAAGATGAAGTGGGAAAACTTAACGGCTACATTAATGAACAAATTAGTGGGCAAAAAATTGTGATCACCAATGGGTTGCAAAAAGAAGCGATCGCGGGGTTCTTACCGCATAATGAACGAGTCAGAAAGGCGACTTTCAAGGGTCAAGTTTATTCAGGAATGCTGTTTCCTGTTATGAACGGATTGTCTTTGGTGAATACGGCAATTGTCATCTTTTTTGGCAGTTGGCTAGCGTTAAATGGCGACATGTCACGAACCGCAGCCTTAGGATTAGTGGTCGTGTTTGTGCAGTATTCCCAACAGTTTTATCAACCGATTTCACAAATTTCTTCACTTTACAGCATGTTCCAAGTAGCGATTACCGGAGCGCGCCGCTTGAACGAAACGTTTGAAGAACCAGATGAAGTTAATCCCCAAAATGGCAAACAATTAACGGGCTTGGTCGAAGGGGTAGCATTGAATCACGTCCATTTTGGTTATCGCCCAGACAAAGAAATTCTGCACGATGTTTCGATGAATGTGGAAAAGGGACACATGGTTGCGCTAGTAGGTCCGACGGGTTCTGGGAAAACAACCATCATGAATCTGCTGAATCGTTTTTATGATGTCAACTCAGGTTCCGTTACGTTTGACGGTGTTGACGTGACGGCGATTGACCTTCAAAGTCTGCGTGATCATGTTGGGATTGTTTTGCAGGACAGTGTGCTTTTTTCGGGGACAATTCGGGAAAATATTAGCTTTGGTAAACCAGCAGCTAGTGATGAAGAGATCTATGCAGCGGCCAAACAAGCTGATATTCATGATTTTATTATGAGTTTAGATAAGGGTTATGAAACCCACGTTTCGGATGAAAATTCAGTTTTCTCAACGGGACAAAAGCAGCTCATTAGCATTGCTCGAACAATTCTGACCAATCCGGCACTTTTAATCTTGGATGAGGCAACTTCCAATGTGGATACGGTAACGGAAGCTAAGATTCAAAAAGCGATGGATAATGTCATTCAAGGGCGTACCAGTTTTGTCATTGCTCACCGGTTAAAAACCATTTTGAACGCCGATAAAATCGTGGTGTTGAAGGATGGTAAAGTAATCGAACAGGGCAGCCATGAACAGCTCTTAGAAGCGAAGGGATTCTATTCCGAACTTTATCATAATCAATTTGTTTTCGAATAAATCGACAAATAAAACGAAGCAGGACAAATTTACTTTGGGCTGCTTCGTTTTTTTGTTGACTTTCAAGAACACATGTTCGTATAATGAAGTGCAAAGAGGTGATAGGGATGAATTACGAACGAGAGCCTCATGGCGTGTACTTTATGATTGATAATAAATCTTTTTACGCCAGTGTTGAATCAGTTGCGCGCAGCGAGGATCCTTTGGAATCAGTTATTGTGGTCATGTCAGAAGCCGAAAACACGAATGGCGGGTTAATTTTAGCAGCCTCACCTACTGCCAAACGGCTATTTGGCTTATCCAACGTATCGCGTTGCCGTGATTTGCCCCACGATGAGCGCCTGTCTGTTGTTCCGCCGCGCATGAATCTGTACATCAAAAAGAATTTAGAAATTAATCAGATTTTTACGCAATTTGTTGCTGATGAAGATTGCTATCCCTACTCCATTGACGAATCAATTTTAGATATGACAAAGTCGTGGCGCCTATTTGGCAAGACACCACTAGAAGTTGCTAAAAAAATGCAGACCACCGTTCATGACCGCCTAGGATTATGGACCACCATTGGCATTGGCGAAACGCCGGTGCAAGCTAAGTTAGCCTTGGATCTGTTTGCTAAACATGATCAGGACTTAATGGGGGAATTGACCTACGAAAGTTTTCCGCAGAAGATCTGGTCGATTACAAAACTTGAATCTGTTTGGAGTATTGGCAGGCGGACAGCAGCACATTTGAATCGCGTCGGAATTCACAGTATGGATGATTTGGCCCACGCCAATCCCTATGAGCTTAAAACAGAATTTGGCGTTATTGGCACACAATTGCTAGCACTGGCTTGGGGCATTGATCGCAGTGAATTAAGTAACCTGATTACGCCGCACGATAAAAGCTGGGGTAATTCTCAGGTGTTACCAAGAGATTATCTGGACCAAAAGGAAATCGAAACGGTTATCAAAGAGATCGGGAACCAGGTAGCTTCCCGCATGCGTCATCACCATCAACAAGCAGGATGTGTCAGTTTAATGATTGGGTTTTCCTATGCCAGTACAAATGGAGATGGTCGAAGCGGATTCGCACATACCATGCGCATTGATACGACGGATAACCCAGATCAAATCAATCAATACTTAATTAATTTATTTCGTGGCTCTTGGAATGGAGAGGGGATTCGCAATATTGCGGTTGGTTTGTCGCATTTATCGACTAGTCGTAGTTTGCAGCTGGACCTGTTTACTAATCCCCACACACAAATCAAGCAAAATCTTATGGTCCGTGTCCTAGATAAAATTCACGATCAATTTGGGGCAACGGCGCTCATTCCAGCCAGTAGTTTATTAAACGGCGCCACAATGCTGGAACGTTCAGCATTAGTGGGCGGCCATAATGGAGGGAACAGTTTTGACTGAAACAAGACAACAAGCAGCACAAGTGATTTTGGAACGGTTGGCAAAGGATTTTTTACGCAAATCACGCACAATCTATCAAATGTTGGTTGTCCGCGATCATTTTGATCAGGTTTATAACTTCTTTCTGGTCATAAAACCTAAGCACGATCGGCAGAAGTCAATTCCGTTACATACCCTCGAGAGTTATGATTTGGCCTATTTGGAGGGTGTTGTGCAAGAAATTAAACAGCAAACCCAAATCACCATACAGTATCGAGGCTTTGAAGAGCTTGTTTGGCCGCAAGCACAGACCAGAATCAGTAAGAGGTGAGTAGTATGATTATTCATCGGGTTAACGAAGCAGTAATTGAAAGGTTCTTTAAGAATGACTATCAAGACCGGGGAATGTTAAAGTGGGGCGGCTTTTTTCTTTCCGATCATACGAGTGCCATCCAAAAAATGAAACGTGACCAAATTCCAGAAAAAATACGCCCTCAACAAACCACACGACAAGTTAGTCAAGCTTTAGAACAAGCATGGTTAAAGAAAAAGACTGTCCATGTCCAACTCAAAATATTTCATCAAGGCGAAACCTTGGTCTCTCTAACTGGTCAGGTGTCTGGATTTCAAGGTGATCAAATTGTTTTTCGGACTACGGAGGACCAGCCTAAAAAAGTTTCCCTGGAAGAAATTCGCAATGTGAACGTGGTGGAAGCCCCTGTTGATTGGCATAATTTTCATTAAAAAATCGGTCTAAACAAATGCGATGAGGCATCAGTTTACACCGATTTCAATTTCGAAATTTGGAAAATGTCGTTCAAGACACAGTGGTCAATCGCCTGAGAAAATTAATGGCGACGAGTGAATTTAACGATTGCTTCACACCGAGCAGTTTGTGGGAACATGTCAATTGACTGAATATAATCCACAATGTAGGACTTGGTAAGCTGAGTCAAGTCACGTGCCAGGGTGGAAGGATTGCATGAAATATAGACAAAATGCTCAGGCTTGCTCGTTAAAATAGCCTGAATCAATACATCATCTAACCCAGTCCTTGGCGGATCGACAACTAATGCATCCGGGCGAAACCCTTCTGCTAGCCATTGTGGTAAGACATCTTCGGCTTTTCCAACCTGGTACTTGGCGTTTTCGATTTGATTTAGTTTGGCATTTTCATTTGCATCAGCAATGGCTTCCGGAATGATGTCCATCCCGCGCACCTCTTTAGCCTGACCAGCTAAGGAAAGGCCGATAGTTCCAACCCCAGAATAAGCATCCACAAGGTTGGTATTCGGGGATAATTCCAAGGCTTTGCGCGCTTCACGATACAGCTTGACTGTTTGGTAAGGGTTCAGTTGATAGAAGGCACGTGCTGAGAGATTAAACGTTAAATCTTCTAATTTATCTTGAATGAAGGTTTTTCCAGCTAACAATGTCGTTTCTTCACCCAAACTAGCGAAGTTTTTCCCTTATTCAGGTTTTGCATATAAGATACAATTTCGGGAAATTTGGCTTGTAAATCAGCCAGCAGTTCGCGTTTATGAGGGAGCTTTGTTGAATTAGTAATGAAAACCAATTGAGCTTCATTCGTCGCTACGGCAACCCGTACCACAACAGTTTTCACAATACCGGAGTTGTGTTTTTCATCGTAAATCGGCACTTGATAGCTTTCTAACAAAGCGACCACACGGCGCATGATTTTCATGGTCAACGGATGTTGAACGCTGCAAGTTGGTAAGTCGACTAAATCATGGCTGTTTTCTTTGTACAGGCCAGCAGCCACCAGACCGTTTAATTCGCGAACTTGAAATTGAGCCTTGTTCCGGTATTCATAAGGATTATCCATGCCAATCGTTGGAAGTAATTTATAATAACGATAGCCAGACGGCCGATATTTTTCTAGGGCTTGGCGAACCACATCGCGTTTGAACTCCAGCTGGGCTGGATAGGCCAGATGTTCTAACTCAAATCCGCCAACTTCATCCGCAAAGGCATCACGGGGTTCAACCCGATCGGGACTCTTTTGACGAATTGTGTGGAGTTTGGCGATTAAATAACGCGGATGAATTTCAGTAACAGTGGCGGTGACGACTTCTCCCGGAAGCGCCCCCTTTACAAAACAGATCGTATGTTTAAAGTACCCGATCCCTTCGCCATTAATACCTAAACGTTTGATCGTCAGCGGAATCCGTTGACCTACCGGAATTGATGCTTGAACAGTTGCAGCATTAGCTCTTGCTGGTCGTTTTTTGGCCGAATAAGAAGTTCTTTGTTTATCGGACATGATGTTTCCTTTCTAAATTAAGTAAGGTGATGTAGCTATTCAACCCGTTTAATGGATTGACCATGGTAATCTTGATAGTAAAGTTCTGAAACGTCGTAGCTTTTAAAAATTTGAAGAATGTCAAAAAAATCATCTACAGCTTGTGTTTGCTTGACTTGATAAGGGTCTGCCCAATAGACATCACCCTCCAAAGAAGCTTGGGGTGTACCTTTGTATTTGTTTGTCCGAAAAAGGAGGACGATGTAGCGGGTCTGGCTGTTTAACATAAATTGTTTGATACCGACTAACTGTGGATTTTCAATTTGTAATTGAGTTTCTTCGTAGACTTCGCGAATCGCGGCTTCCACAAAAGACTCGCCTGGTTCAACATGTCCGCCAGGAAAAGTAATGCCAGCCCAGTTTTTATTACGGCGGTTTTCTAAGAGCACTTCTTTGGTTTCTGGATTTTCCACCATAACTAGGTTAGTGAGAACCGTTTGTTCCGGTACATGTTTGTTTGCCATCTAAATCCCTCCAATTAATTAACTTAAGGTCTATCATACCAGAAATAAGCCTTAAGAATTTACTTTGACCGAACTTATTTGTGTAATTTTTTGGCAAAAGTGCGTATTATGTGAGTGTAGTCATTTGGGAGATGAAAAAATGAAAAAAATCGGATTTATTGGAACAGGTGTCATGGGAACGGGCATTATCAAAAACATGTTAAAAGCAGGGTATCCAGTGACGGTTTTTAACCGAACGAAAGCTCATGCCAATGAAGTTGTGGCGGCCGGTGCCACGTGGGTAGATACCGCACAAGCCGTCGCTCAAAATAGCGAAATTGTTTTCACAATGGTGGGGTTCCCACAAGATGTTGAAGAAGTTTATTTTGGTCAAACAGGTGTCTTCGCTGGCACACGCGATCAGCAAATTGTGGTTGATATGACTACCAGCACCCCAACCTTAGCAAAGAAAATTGCTACATACGGTCAGCATCATAATCTGCAAGTTTTGGATGCTCCGGTTTCTGGAGGTGACGTTGGCGCGCAAAAAGGGACGTTGACGATTATGGTCGGCGGTGATCAGAAGGCATACGAAAGTTTGCAACCAATTTTTGATGTTATCGGGCAACAAGCTAATTATTTTGGCCCGGCTGGTGCAGGACAGCATGCTAAAATGGCTAATCAAATTATGATTGCAGGAACCATGACAGGAATGAGTGAGATGCTCGTCTATGCCCAAGCTGCCGGCTTAGATTTACCTAAGGTGTTACAGACCTTAGAAAGTGGCGGAGCTGATAACTGGAGTCTTGAAAACTACGCGCCTCGAATTCTGAAAAATGATTATACCCCGGGTTTTTTTGCAAAGCACTTTTTGAAGGATTTGCGGATTGCGCTTAATGAAGCTGATAAATTGCACTTAAACTTACCAGCCACGGATGCGGCGCGCAATTTGTATGCCCGGTTAGTTGACGAAAAGCAATTGGGCAATGAGGGGACACAGGCCTTAGTTAAGTTGTGGTGGTCAGATGACCACGTTAAATCAAAAAACTAATTTGGTTTTTAATCCTAAATTCGATACACTATGATTTGAAGTTAATTCAGAGCAGGAGTTGTATTCATGAAGGACAAAAACCCAACACAGGACCGGAAGCTCTGGTTAACCTTTTTCCTAGGGTTAATTAGTGCTACCGGTCCTTTATCGTTAGACATGTATGGGTCTCTGTCAAATTGTATTGGTGGAGATTTTTGAAAAGCATGTTCACTTCGGTGAATGTGCTTTTTTTGTTTACGCATAAATTAAACTGATACGAATGAAAAAGTTATGAATATTTTGAAAACCAAAACAGCTACGCTTTAACACCTTAATTTTACGATTTAGTCCTTCAATAGGACCGTTGGAATACGGATAACGACAACTATTGAGAACAGCAGGACCATTCTTTATTAAAGTTGAGATAGTAATATCCATTTGGTTGCCAGCCGCCTTGTAGTTGGCAATCAAGGTTTTAAATCCAACCGCATCTTTTTGTTGAATGGCTGTTAGAATTCCTTGATAGGTTTGATACACAGTTTTAAATTCTGGAAATTCATCTAAGGCTAGGTCAATGGCGTTCTGTTGGGTCATGTATTCGTTGATACCGTGTAAATAGATAAGTTTAGTATCATTGACCTTTTCTTCTGCCAAATGGAACAAACGCCATTGAGATTTTAGAATGCGATAAACTCGGGAATGCTTATCTTGAAAAGTATGGATCACACGTGTACGTTCGTTATCCAGTGCCCGACCGGCAAGTTGAATAATGTGGAAACGGTCAATGATGGTTATTGCCTTAGGAAATAACCGATGAATAAAGCCAGCATACTCAGCATTCATATCAACGGTGATTGTTTGAACTTTCATACGTTCTTGAACTGAATAGCGAGCTTCAAAGTAATCAATGATATCCTTACTAAGGCGATCCTTAAGAATCACAATGCGGCGATGACTAACGGCATCGCAACAGTTAAAGGACATTAGATGATTACAGGAACGGAATTCATCAAAACAAAGATTTTGGGGGAGTGTTTTAACACGATAAGCTAAGTGAATATTCGCATTTAAAATGCGTTGAACACTACTTGGTGAAATCCCACAAATCTTAGCGATTTCTTTACTGGTCAGCATATCCCGAGCCAGAACAATTACTTGATGTTTCACATTATGCGTAAAAGTTTCATTACGTTTAACGAGGTTAGTTTGAGCACCACAGGTTTTTAAACACCGTTTACATTGATATCTTTGTCGTTTTAGCTGCATCTCATAACGTCCACCTGATAAGGTTCCCAATCTTAGATGGCCAATGTGAGTTCCATTTTTGATTAGAGATTTATGGCCACAATGAGGACATTTTAAAAGTTGATAGGAAAGGATAGCGTGAACGACATGAACGTGTTGCCCATTGGGATAATGTTCCTTAGTAATCTCAGTTACAGTTAAATTAGGGTCTGTTATTTCGAATAGGCTTAGGATAGAATTAGTTAGGGACATTTGTTTTTCCTCTTTTCGATTTTATTAGGCGATTAAATCGTAACACAAAGAGGGCAAATGTCCTTTTTTTTTTCAAAATAAAAACTGGTATCAGTTATTCACCAATACCAGAAAGTGTAGACCCACATGTATTTACCAGCATTACCCGTTATGCAAACGGCATTTCATACGCAAACTGCTATAATTCAAATGAGTATTACCACCTGTTTGATTGGTCTCGCAGTCGGCCAACTTATTGTGGGACCCTTAAGCGATCATATTGGGCGCCGTGGGCCACTTGCTGGCGGATTTGCAATTTTTGCAGTGTCCGCATTAGCCATTATGAACGTTAAATCAGTGGGACTCTTTTTACTTATACGTTTTATTCAGGGATTGGCCGGTTCTGCTGGACAAGTCTTGGCAAGAGCAGTAGCCCGTGACTTGTTCTCCGGTAAAGAACTTACCAAGTTCTTTGCCATGCTTATGGCTGTTAACGGGGTTTTCCCCATCATTTCTCCCGTAATTGGCGGTTTTTTACTGAATTTTATGTCTTGGCGAGGAATTTTTGGATTGCTAGCGGTGATTGGTGTACTTGTGGTTGTGGGGATCTGGACAACATTGGAAGAAACTTTGCCACCAGAACGGCGGAGTCACGCGGGACTCTTAAAAGGATTGCGTGCCTTAACCTTGATGTTTACGAAGCGCGATTTTATGCTGATTGCTACAATTCAAGGCCTTGTCTTCGGGGCACTATTCAGCTACATCGCGGCATCTTCATTCGTCTTTCAGAATTTCTTTCACTTGAGCGCGCAACAATTTAGTCTATTATATGCAGTGAATGGTTTGGGTATTATTATCGGCAATAATCTGCCTGCTTATTTTTCGGCGAAGGTTGCCAACATGCGAATGCTTGCCCTTGCGCTTGGAATGGGAACAACCGCAGCAGGAATAATGGTCGGTAGTCTGTTCTTTACTGCCAGTTTATGGGTGATCGCAATTGCCTTATTCGTGGTGGTCATTTGTATTGGCATGGTAAACACGCTGGCAACGTCAATGGCGATGAATAGTCAAACGGAGAACGCCGGCAGTGCCTCGGCCGTTTTAGGCTTAACCATGAATATTATTGGCGGAGTTTTTTCGCCGCTTGCTGGCGCTATGGGGGCTCATACCTATGCCCCAATGGCGGGATTAATCTTCGCTTGCGAAGTGGGTGGCCTGGTCCTATTTTTAGTCCTCCTTAAAAAGCAGAATTTGACAGAAACGCGTGAAATGTAAAGACTTATTTAACTTAATTTTAACTTCAAAATTAGAAACGATTGTAGTACAATTAAGTTGAAAAGTGAGGTGGAAATTGTGGCAAAAGATATTAAAGCAGAAGAATACATAACAGGTTCTGAAGTTGTGAATAAAATCGAACGAATCGGTAGTTTGGCTACTTTAGGGAACTGGGCAAAAGAAATGGAGCGTATGGGGCACAAGTTCCAGCACGATGGTCGTGGACGACGAATTTACTCAGACGAAGATATGAAATTACTGCAACAGATGAATGATCTGTTGGGTGATCGCCATACGTTAAAGCAGGCCGTAGATGTCACTCTAGGCATTACGGATAAAGAAGCTGCGGAGAAAGACAAAAAAGCCGCTGACGGTGACAAGACACCAGCCGTTTTAGACGAAAAGATGCTCCAAGCTCAAAATAAGGATCTTTCTGAGATTAAGGAAATGTTGGCGCAGCTGGTCAAGCAGAATCAACAATATCATGAAGAAAATGTGCAGTTACAGGCCCAAGTAACCGAATTAACCGAAATGACTAAGAAAAATGAACAACTGTTACAAGAACCACCAAAGAAAAAGTCATGGTGGCAACGACATTTTGGTTCTTCGAACGAAGATTAAGCTAAGAATTAGAACTCAATTAGTGACTTCTAAACTTATCAAAAAAGGAAGCGAGACAAATATCAGATTTGTTTTGCTTCCTTTTTGTATTAGCTAAATTATTTTTTTTCGTTAATTACGTAAATTGGACGGTGCTTACTTTCGGAATAAATTCGGCCGATATAAGTCCCCAATATACCAAGGCAAAATAGTTGGATACCACCAATGAATAGTACGATTGCCGCGAGGGACGGCCAACCGGCAGTGGGATCCCCAAAAAAGATAGTACGAATAATAATGAAAATGAGCGCCAACACAGAAATAACGCAGGAAAAGATGCCCACGAAGCTGGCAATGGCCAATGGGGCTGTTGAAAAATCAATGATGGCTTCTAGTGAATATTCAAATAACTGCCATAGGGACCACGAGGTTGTGCCTGCCACTCGTTCGCGGTTTTCAAAATCAACGTATTTCGTGCGAAAGCCCACCCAGCTGAATATGCCCTTGGAAAAGCGGTTGACTTCCGGCATCTGTAAAACGGTATTCACAACTTTTCGATTCATGACCCGATAGTCACGGGCGTTGGGAACAATTTCAACTTTAGAAACTTTATTAATAAATTTATAGAACAGATTGGATAGAAAAGAACGAACGGCTGGTTCACCTTGGCGGCCTACACGGCGGGTGGCAATCGTGTCGTAGTTTCCTGTAGTCAATTCTTGGAGCATTTGCGGCAAAAGCTCTGGAGGGTCCTGCAAATCCACATCCATTAGCCCGACAATTTCTCCAGTTGCAGCTTGGAGACCAGCAAGAATGGCGGGCTCCTTACCAAAATTACGTGAAAATGAAATGTAGTGTGCGGTTCGCGGGTATTGGGTATTTAATTTTTTAAGTTCACTTAAGGTCGAGTCGGGCGAGCCGTCATCAATGAACCACAATTCTAACGCATAGTTTTGCATACTAGGTTTTTGAAAGACTTTTTCGATCGCCTTGAAATAAATGGGAATTGATTCCTGCTCATTAAAGCAGGGGACAATCATTGAAACAGTTTGCATAATTTTGCGTCTCCTCTCACGTCATACCTAAATTATACCATTTTGATTCGGTAGTTCCTTTTTAATACAATTAAAAGTCGGCTGGAAATTAGAAAATGCGCCATTTCGTTTCTAATGCGGACTGTAGTAACGAAAGACATAAAAATAACATGAGAACGAAATTAGCAACTTGTGAAAACGCTAACTAGCTTCCCATGAAATCCGTGTTTTTCTCCCGTATAATATACATAAATTATATTTGGGGAGCTGGTTAAATTGGGAGACACGAATACGAAACAATTTCGTTGGTTTACAATTGCTTTAATCGCGTTTAACACTGTTTGGGGATTTAACAATGTTGTGAATAATTACGCACAACAGGGCGCAACCGTTATTACTTCATGGATTATTATTCTGGTAATTTATTTTATTCCTTACACACTGATGGTTGGACAACTGGGCTCAACCTTTCAAAAGAGTGGTGGGGGTGTCAGCTCGTGGATCGATGAAACCTCGACCCGTGGACTAGCTTACTTTGCAGCTTGGACCTATTGGGTTGTGCATGTGCCTTATCTCGCACAAAAACCGCAAAATATCCTGATCGCCATTAGTTGGGCCTTCACAGGAGCAGGAACCTACTTCAATCATTTTTCAACAGCTATTTTTTCAATTATTTGTTTAGTAGTCTTTTTATTCTTTATGTGGGTAGCTTCAAAAGGGATTACCACCTTAGGCATTATCGCAACCTTGGCGGGGATGGCAACATTTATCATGTCTATTCTCTTTATTTTCTTGGCAATTGCCGCACCGCATTTACCGAATGTTTCGGCCGCCACACCACACCTAACCAGCGTGAAAACTTATATTCCTAACTTTAATTTTGGGTACTTCACGACTTTATCGATGTTAGTGCTCGCTGTTGGCGGTTCTGAAAAAATTGCACCATATGTTAATAAAACCAAAAACCCGTCTAAAGAGTTTCCTTTAGGAATGATTATTTTAGCAGTCTTAGTAGGTATTTGTGCAATCATCGGTTCCATCGGGATGGCAATTATCTTCAATAGCCACGCAATTCCAAAGGATTTGATGATGAACGGGGCTTACAGTGCTTTTCAAACGCTTGGTCGTTATTACCATATTGGTAATGCGTTGATGATTACTTATGGACTAACCAATTCGATTGGCCAAATTGCTGCTTTGATTGTATCAATTGATGCGCCACTACGAATTTTACTTTCTGGACACAATGATCAGTATGTGCCAAAGTCTTTGATGAAACTAAATAAACACGGAGTATTCATTAATGGGTACAAAATGACCGGTGTTTTAGTTGGGATTTTAATTATGGTACCGGCAATTGGAATTAAAAATATTCAGGAACTTTATAACTGGCTCTTGAACTTAAATTCAATTGTCATGCCGTTGCGCTACTTGTGGGTGTTCGTCGCATTTATGTTATTAAGTCGGCAAATGAATAAATTTCATTCGGACTATCGCTTTGTCAAAAATAAAACGATTGGTTGGCTGCTTGGCTTCTGGTGCTTCTTATTTACTGCATTTGTTTGTATTCTGGGGATGGTGCCGAAGATTAGTTTTTCAGCTAACCCACATGGCTGGCTTTTACAGTTGGGCTTAAATATTGTGACACCAATCGTTTTGATTGCCCTAGGGCTCATCATGCCGATGATTGCACGTCGTCATAAAGCAAAAGTTTAATTTACGTGAAGCAGGGAAAATCAGTTCCCCGCTTTTTTATTTTCTGGTAGAATGGGCCTATTAAGGACAATTGGGAGATGGCAACGTGAGTAAAGTAACAAGTATGTGTACTTCAGTTTTAGTGGGGAAGAAAGCCAGTTTAGATGGGTCAACCATGATTGCACGGAACGAGGATCGGTTTTTGCCGATTCATCCAAAAAAATTTTATATGCATCCGGCAGTCCAAGGACAACAGCGTGTTTTAAAATCACAGCTAAATGGTTTTGAAGCACCATTGCCGGAAAATGGTTATCGTTATACCGCCACCCCGGATGCGGATCCTAGCCAACTGCATGAAGGGGTTAATGACGAAAGCGGCATTAATGAAAAGAATGTGGCAGTTAGTGCAACCGAAAGTACCTATGGCAACGAGCGAACATTGGCGTACGACCCGTTAGTTGAAAACGGACTCGGCGAAGATTCCTTAGAGACCATGGTGCTGCCCTACATTGATTCCGCACGTGCCGGAGTCAAGCGCTTAGGCCAGTTGATTGCCCAGTATGGGTCCAACGCCGGAAACAGTGTCCTATTTAGTGACAAAGATGAAGTTTGGTACATGGAAATTGTTACTGGTCATTATTGGGTGGCGCAGCGGATTCCTGATGATGCCTATGCGGTAGCCGCAAATGAAGTTGCTATTCAACAAGTTGATTTTGATGATCCAGATAATTTTATGTGGGCCGAAGGGATTCAAAACTTTGTTACCACTCATCACTTGAATGTCGATCAGACTGGTTGGAACTTTCGCCATATTTTCGGTACCTTTAATGAAAAGGATCGCCATTACAATACGCCACGGGTTTGGTATGCCCAAAAATTTCTGAATCCAGAGATCGAACAGGATCCTGAGTCAGGGGAACTTCCGTTTATTTGCCGGACAAATCATAAAATTTCGGTTGAAGATGTTGAATTTATTTTAGGTTCACATTACAATGAAACCCGCTTCGATCCATTGGCACCCGGGGAGAATGCAGATAAATATCGATACCGCGCCATTTCACTAAATCGGACCCAAAACTCGCATGTCTTACAAATTCGTAATGATGTTCCGGCGGCTCAAGCGGCAATTTACTGGTTGAACTTCGGTGTCCCGGCCTTTAGTCCGTATGTGCCATTTTACGGTAATGCGAAGGATACTGATGCAAGCTACGCTGATACTTCAATGAAGTTCAATTTTAGCGACGCTTACTGGATGTATCGAACCCTATCGATGCTAGTTGAAAGTCATTATCCGCAGTTTGTGCAAAGCGATCGTGATTATTTGACTGCACTTCGTGAAACGCAACGACGATTCTTAGAAACTACCGATCATAAAGCAAGTAAACTGTCTGGGACAGCTTTGACGGCCTATCTGACTGAGCAAAATAAAACCTTGGTTGCAGAGATGCGGAAACAAACCACCGATTTTATCGGGAGTTTGGTCGTTCAAGGAGCGGGCTTGTCCAAATTGACCTTCAATATGGATAAAAATTTGTAATTTAGGTCACTTACAGAAATGACTGATAGGGATGTTGTTAATAACAAGTTAACCGATTAATCTTGGGCAACAGGATAGTGGAGGTAGACCTATGTTAGATCTTAAAATTACCGATTCTGCGATGGCGTTACTGAAAAGAAAAAAGATTGCTGATAAGACCCTTTTATTGGTCACCGATGATGGCGGGGGTAAGTATTCCTTGCAGGGAGGTGCGTGCAGTATTGGGGCTAAGTTTTCAATCGTTGCATTGGATGACTTTGATCCAGAGTATCCCCTTAGCCTTAAAAATAATTTTGAACTTAACTTATATACTTCCAAATATGACACGCGCTTTTTTAGCACCGGGTTGGAACTGGATGTCACAAATGCACGTATAAGTTTGAAAGATCATACAGGATTATTGGATAGTAATGTTCTTATCGCAAACGGGAAAGCTATTTTAGCGGCTTTTGAAAAGGGCATTATGATAAGTGGTGAAAGCTGCTAGACGGTAATTTAAACTAAAAAATTGACTAATTTCTATTTTTTGAAATTAGTCAATTTTTAGATTTTAAAAGTGTTTTCCTCAAAGAAATGTATGACTGGATTTTCGAAAAAAGGCCTAAAAAAGCTCATTTAAAATTTTGGGAATTTCAAACGAGCTAAATATTTTAAACTGTGTTGGGTTCGGAATAAATTACGACTCATATTACTAATGTTAGCGTTCAAACCCGCTTTTTATCAGGAATTAATCTAAATCTGTGACATGAGCATAGCCAACGATATAGGGTTTCCAATACGATGCCATGTAACTTTCTTGAATCACGCCGCGATCTTGCGCATCGATCATTTGATTGTGCCCTTTTACAATAATTCCAACGTGATCAATCGTAGCCCCGCCACTGTAACTGAAGAAGACTAAATCACCTGCTTGAACGTCAGCGTGCGAAACGTGATCGAGTGCCTGATATTGCGCCTGTGCGGTGCGGGGTAATTTTTTGTTAAAAGCCTTTGCGTAACTGTACTGGGTTAAGCCGGAACAATCAAAAGTGTCTGGACCGACTGCACCCCAAACGTAAGCCTTACCAAGTTGTTTGTGTAACAGGCTGTTAAGGTTAGCATAAGATTGTGTTTTGGTTTTCTGAGCCGTCGCAGTTGTGGTTGTGGCCTTAATTTGATGTGTTTTTTGCGGGATACTGAGTTCCGCTAATCCTTTTTTATGATTCTCAGTGGATTGAATGCCCTGGATCGGTTTCAAATTATTAGCTGAAACCGAGCTTTGGGTAAAGAAGAGGGTTAAAAAAGCCGTAAAGAATAGTAAAATGGGTAGTGCAGTTTTAGTTTTCATGCAAACTCCTTAATTATTGAACTGATTTATATATCATAACAGGCTAATATTACAAAAAATTAACAAACTTATTTTAAAAACAAGTCGAGACATTACATTAAGACGTATGAAGGGATGGTCTGAATGGCAGGTAAGAAAATTGGAATCCGGCAGCTAGTTGAATTTGTACTTCGGGCCGGCGACCTGAATGCAAGCAGTAATAGCCAAAATACGGCTTTGGAAGGTGCCCGAATTCATCGCAAACTTCAAAAAATGGGTGGTGAAAATTACGAAAAGGAAGTTTACGTCAAACGCACAGTTTCTATGGCCGGCGAAGACTATGTGATTGATGGCCGCGCTGATGGCGTTGTACAAACGGATAATCACTTATTGATTGAAGAAATCAAAACTTCAGATCCTGATTTTGAAGATCTTTCCGAAAATACACTAACCCTTTATTGGAGCCAGGCCAAAGTTTATGGAGCCATTTTGACCCATGATTTAGATCTGCCGGAAGTTACTTTACGGCTCACTTATTATCAACGGCCAACAGACCAAATTACCCAAAAAGAACAAGTTTTTCAACGTGATGAACTGCAAAAATTCTTTGACGAACTTATTGAAGAGTACCGAAGTTGGCTAGTGATGCGAGCAGATTGGCGCAAAGTGCGTAACCAAAGTATCCAGAAGCTCGATTTTCCGTTTACACAGTACCGCAATGGCCAGCGTGATTTGGCGGTTGCGGTGTATAAAACCATTGCGTTAAAGAAACGGCTGTTCGTTGAAGCACCAACAGGGACGGGAAAGACGATTTCGACACTGTTCCCGAGCATTAAATCTATGGGTGAAGACCTAAGTGATCGACTATTTTACCTGACAGCTAAGCAAAGTACGCGCAGTGTCGCAGAAAAAGGTCTCCAGTTGATGGTAGACCAGGGGTTGCAGATCAAAAGTATTACGCTGACGGCCAAGGATAAAATTATTTTTCCGGAAGAAGTCGATCTTGCTCCAGAGGACAATCCCTACATGGTCGGTTACTATGATCGGCTTAAGGATGGCATTCGGGATGTTTTCGAACACGAAAATCAGATTACCCGACCGACCATTGAAAAATATGCTAAAAAGCACACGTTAGATCCCTTTGAGTTTTCACTGGACATTTCAACCTTTATGGACGTCATTATCTGTGATTACAATTACCTGTTTGACCCGATTGTCTTTTTACAGCGGTTCTTTTCTCAACCAGATGACAGTAACTTCTTTTTAGTTGATGAGGCTCATAATTTGGTTTCACGAGCACGTGACATGTATACGGCCGAAGTTGACGATCACGACATTGACACGCTATTAGAAATGAGCAAGTCGGCTGCGGAAAATGAAGATATTAAAGGGATTGCTAACCAGTTAAGTAAGGTGCAAACCGCGTTTGATCAGGTGAAGCTGCCGTTAACAGAGCAGCACAAAACGCAAGCTGTGACGACAGAAGAACTAACCGGCTTTCGGCACCGTCTCGAGAAGTTCAATCTTTTTGTCCAGGACTGGTTGCCAAAACAGCCGCAGACGCCGTTCACCTCCCAAATATTGGATTTTTACTTCATGCTGTTAAGGTACGTCAAAATCTCCGCATTTTATGATGAAAGTTACCGCGTGATTGTGATGGTGAGAGAGGACCAACGGATTAGTGTCAAAGAGCTCTGTTTGGATCCGAGCCCATACTTAGACATGTCTTTGAAAATGGGACGTGGCGTCGTGTTTTTCTCTGCTACTTTGTCACCCATGGCCTACTTTAAAGAAACGTTGGGTTGTGAAACTAACGGCTTGAGTTTACAGTTAAGCTCACCATTTTTGGAACAGCGGCAAAATATTTTAATTACCCAGTACGTAAATACCACCTATAAGCAGCGGGAGAATAGTATTGGGAGTATTGTGGCTAGCATTTTTGCAATGGTAAATGCTAGGAAGGGGAATTATCTGGTCTTTTGTCCTTCTTACCAGTATATGACGCAAATCGAGAATGCCTTTTTAGATCAGTACCAGCAGTTTAATGTGATTGAACAAAGCAATCAGATGGATGAATCAGCACGTAAGGAATTTTTGGATGCTTTTGCAAAAGATTATCCGCATTCTCTGATTGGGTTTAGTGTGCTGGGCGGAATTTTTTCGGAAGGCATTGATTTGGTCGGGGATCATTTAATTGGGGTGGCGATTGTGAGTGTCGGGCTTCCCGGTTTGAGCGACGAGCGCAATTTGCTGCGTGATTACTTCGATCAAAAAAATGGGAAGGGCTTTGAATATGCGTATCAATTGCCCGGGATGAACCACGTTTTGCAGGCTGCCGGCAGATTAATTCGCAGTACTCGTGACGCCGGCAATGTTGTCTTAATGGATAATCGCTTTGGCAGCTCAAGGTACACCCGATTGTTCCCCAAGCACTGGCAGCACTATCAACGGGTGTATTCGGTCGCCCAACTTAGTCAAAACGTCGCCAATTTCTGGCAAAGTCTTCCTGAACCAAAGTAGAGTCAAATTTCAATCGATAAAAGTAGTTTTTTGTAACATACAGAAAGCTGCTTTTTTGTTTAAAAAATTAGTTTTTTTGGTGCGTTACACAAGTTAATTGGCTGATATCCTTATTTGCTGTTTACAGCAATCGGCTTAATCGGTATATTAGATAAGGACCATTGCTGTTGTTGGAGTTTACATAGAAAGAAGGAGTTCGCGGAATGGAAAATGGCATGTATTTAGTCATTAATGTAATTGGAATTCTTGTTTTTATCGGGGTTGCCTTTTTATTCTCCAAAGATAAAAAGCACATCGATTGGCGTTCAGTTTTAACGATGTTAGTGATTAACATCTTCTTGGCTTGGTTTTTAACAGGATTTTCGATCGGAATTGATGGGGTTAAAGCCGCCGCATCAGCTTTTAATTGGATGGTACAGATTTCGTATTCAGGAATTTCTTTTGCCCTGGCAAGTTGGGTAAACGTGAAACAAATGGATTTTGTAACGAGTTCGTTATTACCAATCCTGATGATTGTGCCATTATTCGATATTTTAACTTATATCGGTTTCTTGCCTTGGTTGATTAAATGGGTAGGTCGCGGACTTGCCTTCATCACGCGGCAGCCAAAATTCGAATCCTTTTTTGCGGTTGAAATGATGTTTTTAGGAAATACCGAAGCTTTAGCGGTTTCTAGTTTGCAATTGAAACAAATGAAAGCCCAACGGTTAGTCACCATTGCAATGATGTCCATGAGTTGTGTGACCGCTTCGATTTTAGGCGCATACATGCAGATGATGCCCGGCGAATATATTATTGCTGCGGTTCCGATTAACATTGTAAATGCAATTATTGTGACAATTATTTTAAATCCAGTTACAGTGACACCCGAAGAAGATACGATTGCCAAAATCGGGGGCAGTGCACAGGCTGCTGAAAGCACACAAACAACGGATCCTAGTGGCTCAGAAGAATTAGCGGAAGCTCAAGCCGAAGCTAATGCTAAACCCAAAAAAGAGCCATTCTTCTCATTCTTGGGAGATTCAATTTTAGGTGCCGGCAAGCTGGTCCTAATTATTTTGGCGAACGTGATTGCTTTTGTGGCCTTGGCTAAATTAATTGATGAGGGATTACAATTGATTGCACCTTGGTTGACTCTAGAAAACATTTTAGGGATCATTATGTTTCCATTCGCATGGCTGCTTGGCTTGGATGTGCCAACTGCCTTCAAATTTGCGCAATTCATGGGAACAAAATTGGTCACAAACGAATTTGTGGTTATGGGAAAAGTTTCGCCCGTTGTTCAAACATACGCACCCCATTTTAAAGCGATGTTAACCGTCTTTTTAACTTCCTTTGCAAACTTCTCCACAACCGGAATGGTTATTGGGGCGTTCAAAGGGATTGTGGATCGGAAGAAGAATGATGTTATTTCGAAAAATGTCGGCTACATGCTCTTGTCCGGTATTTTGGTTTCGTTACTATCGGCTGGTGTAGTAGGGCTCTTTAGTTGGTAAAATAGCGTAAAAGTGACACATTTAATACTTGTGTCACAAAATCAATTTCATACACTGTAAAAGTAGTGAATAATTGTGTCTTTTCAAATTTAAGACAGATTATTCACTATTTTTTTACAAAATTTAAGAAATCGCTTACTTTATGTAAATGATAATTAGAACTAAATTATGGTAATTATAGATTAAATTTGTTTTGTATTATCAGGTTGCTATAATCAAATTAAAGTTATAGAAACAATAAGTTATATTCGAGAAGTCGATTTCACTATTAGGAGGGACAGTGGTATGACCATCAGAAAGATTTATTCGTTTTTTATGATTGGTCTGCTCCTTTTTGGAATAGGTTATCCCGCAACGGGAGCTTGGGCTGAAGAGGGTCAAGATGATCAATTTAGTATTTCGGAGGCTCGGCTTACGAATGAAAACACCGAGACAATTGAGGAGGTTGATGCAGAAAAGCAAATAAATGCTAAGTTCCATCTGAAAATGACGGGGAAACAAGCTAGAGAAAACGATGGCACCGTAATTGCGCTATCAGGAACAGACTCTTTGACTTTACCAACTAAACAAACAGAATTCGCTCCCGAAATTGCAGGGGTGAAGGCAGATACCCCGTTAGTCACATTTCAAGTTAGTGATGAACTTAATGGTTATGCGTTGAAATGGGACAAAGAAGACTTTGAGTCTATTGCGGATGATCAAGAAATTGATTACGAAGTCACATTACCTTTAACCATTCAGACTATCACAGAAGATTTCAAAGCAAATATTGAAATGAAATTTAGTGGTTTGAAAGAGAATGTTAAGTTTGGTTTGTTAACTTTCAAGGCTCCGGTTAAGAGTGCAAATACAGAATCGGAAGTTAAAGCTACTGAGAAGAAATTAGAGGCCACTAAAGAAGAAAAACAGAATAGCGAGGAGACAGAAACAGACCCGAAAGATGAGGCGGATTCTGATACTGATGAGAAAACTGAAAATAATAAGAGTCAGAAAATAGGAACTAAAGTATTGACCAACGATCCTATGGATCAACTTAACGATGCAATTGCGGTTTCACAGGTTGGCATTAAACAAAATGCGTTTAGCAGTGAATTTGAAATTTGGTCAAAAGATAATTCAAACAATCAAACAAATATAAACATATATGAAAATAAAAGTTCAAATGGACAATTAAGTTCTTTAAGTGATTTACAAAATAATTATTACGACAGTTACCATAAAAATGCAGATGAACAAAAGAGTTCAATTGTGACGTATAGTATGGATTACAATTTCTCTGGTGAAGAAATTGGTGTTTATTACGGAAATGTTGGTCTATATACGGATTTAAATCACAACGTGAAGACAATGGGAGCCGTTGTGAAAATTACTAATATTCAAGACATTGACAATGATGCTAACGGACCATGGGGTTCCGGTAATACGGCTGCCCAACGAAGAAAATTTATCGATTTTTCTAATAACTTATATTCTGGAGTCACCTATGGAAATATTGGCCAGTTCAACATTGATATCACTTTTATCGATCCTGAAACTAAAGAAAGACTGCAAGTTGCCCCACAGACTGAATCTATTCAATCTTATTTGACTTTCGGTTCTTTAAATGGAGATCGTGAAGTAGGAAATGAATGGGTTGGGTCCGCAGAGGGTGTACCAGGTCTTCCAGGAAAATTGGTTGAAAAACATGAAGACAATATGTATGAAGGTATAGGTGAAGGTGTCTGGGATGGATCCTCACATTCGGGAGATCATCAGTGGGGGGATTATCTAGGAAGTGTTGACTTTGAAGATGGTGCGGTTTCATTTCCACTTTTGAAAACATCTACACATAAATTTATTTTAAAATGCAGATTATATAATTAATTCGAACACCTAAAAAAATGTAAACAAAGACCCATAGTAATGTCCTACAATGGTAGTCACCACAACCAAACCATGAAAGAAGATACATTACTATGAGCTTCTCTACTTTAACACAATTCGATCGCGGTGCCATCTACCATTTGCTAAATATCGGTTATTCTCAAAACAAAATTGCTTCCGCACTCAATGTGTCCAAATCCACCATCAGTTATGAACTCAAGAGAGTTCAGCCATATAACCCTATATTGGCACAGGCGGATGCCGAACAACAACGACATCATTCAGGAAGAAAATCAATTTTAACTCCAATGCTGAAACGCTTAATTGAGAACCATTTACGTTTGACACATTCACCTGATGAGGTCGCACATGAGCTTAGACTTTGCACTAGCTCAATCTATAACTGGATTTACAGTGGCCAAATCAACTTTAAGGCTGAACAATTGCCCGACAAAGGACAACGTCACAAACATCAAGATGAGCGTCGGGGAAGCTTTCAGGTTGGTAAAACTATTGAAAATCGTCCTCAAGCTATAAATGATCGCTCCGAATTTGGACACTGGGAAATGGATACCGTTCTTTCGTCACGAGGTGGTTCAAAGACATGTTTGGCAACATTTGTAGAAAGAAAGAGTCGTCTAGTTTGGATGATTAAAATTCCAAACCGTAGTCAGAATGCAATGAATAACGCCATTGAAACCTTCATCAGAACCTTTGGTCCAGCTGTAAAATCATTTACAGCTGATCATGGTAAAGAATTCTCAGGTTATCAACTCATTGAAGACACCTATCAACGTGAGGTATATTTTTGTCACCCTTATTCACCGTGGGAGCGTGGAACTAATGAATATTTCAATCGCAAAATTCGTTGGTTCTTTCCTAAAAAGACAAACTTCGCGAAAGTCACAGAAGAATCAATTATTGAAGCAACGGAGTTGATTAACAACCGACCATTAAAAATTCTAAACTGGAAAACTGCCATTGAAACATTCAGGGAACTATTTAGTAAGTGTTCGAATTAAACTTGTAATCTGCGTTATAAAAGAGTTTTAGGAAAACAAGTACTTTTAGTTATCTGCAATTTTTCAACGAGAGAGATTAATTACTATGTCCCATCAGAATATGTTCATACAACTCATAAATGTTTGATTAGTAATACGAATACCAAGAGTTGGACAGATAAAGGAAGAATAGTACTTGCACCTTATGGGGCGCAAGTATACTTAATTGATTTAAATTAAGAGCAGCATTCTGTAAAAGGACTATTTGTAAGGGAGAACGCAAATGTATACAACTAATAAGATAAGTGGCGAACACTTTCGATTTACTGTTTTAACAGAGCGGCTGATCCGACTTGAGTATTCAGATTGCGGTAAGTTTGAAGATCAAACTACGCAATTGGTTCAAAACCGTGAATTTAAAAAAGCAAATTTTAAAGTTATAAAAAACCGGAAAAATCACGAAATTGAAATTATTACAGAGTTCATTCATTTGTATTATGATGGTGGAAAATTCACGCCAGCAACGCTTTATATTGATGCTGCATATAATTATGGGACATATATGAGCCGTTGGTACTTTGGTGAAAAAAACAAAAAGAATTTAAAAGGAACTGCCCGCACGCTAGACAAAGCGGATGGTGAAATTACACTAGACGATGGATTGATGTCTAAAGATGGTTTTTCATATTTAGATGATTCACAATCGTTCATTCTGACTGATAATAAGTTTAAGGTTCGCGATTTTTCGGAGTTAGACTATTACTATTTTGCATATGGACACGATTATGAAGGAACACTGCGTGACTACTATAAATTAACTGGTTTCACGCCTCTAATTCCACGTTTTGCTTTAGGAAATTGGTGGAGCCGATACTGGCCATATACACAAGACGAGTATAAAACATTATTTGAACGTTTTAATAACGAAAAAATTCCAATTTCTGTGGCAGTTATGGACATGGACTGGCATTTAGTACACGATGTACCTGCAAGATTTGGAAGCGGCTGGACAGGCTATACTTGGAATGAAAAACTTTTTCCTGACCATAGAAAATTACTTAACTGGCTGCATAAGCAAGGAAAACATGTAACTGTGAATGATCATCCAGCGGCTGGAATTCGTGCTTTTGAAACGGCATATCCTCAAGTAGCAAAAAGATTGGGCTTAAATGTAGAGGAAGAAGAACCCGCATTGTTTGATTTTCAGAATCCAGCATATAGACAAGCATACTTTGAGAATGTTCATCATCCACTTGAAAAAGAGGGTATCGATTTTTGGTGGATTGATTGGCAGCAAGGACAAAATCGTAGTTCTGAGCAAGTTGATCCTCTGTGGTTGCTTAATCATTACGTTTATCAAGATAACGCGGCAAAACAATCTGGAAATGGGTTAACTTTATCGCGATATGGTGGTCCTGGTAGTCATCGTTATCCTCTAGGATTTTCGGGAGATACGGTTGCTAGTTGGAAATCGTTAAAGTTTCAGCCATATTTTACTGCGACAGCTTCTAATATTGGTTATACTTGGTGGAGCCATGATATTGGCGGACATATGAATGGCTCTTATGACAGTGAACTGACTGTTCGATGGATGCAATTTGGTGTCTTTAGTCCTATTAATCGCTTACACAGTTCGGAGAATCCCTTTATGGGAAAAGAACCTTGGAACTATGACGAGAATGCACGACAAATTATGACTAAATTTCTAAGACTACGTAGTTCGTTAGTGCCATATTTGGATACGGCTAACGAGTTGACACATCGCGAAGGAATACCCCTAATTGAGCCAATGTATTATAAGCACTCTGAAAGTAAAGAAGCTTACACAGTACCAAACCAGTACTATTTTGGAAGTGAAATGATAGTTTCGGCAATTACTACACCTATTGATTCAACGACAATGGAAGCACAGACAAAAGTATGGTTACCAGAAGGCGAATGGTACGATTTCTTTACTGGTATCAAATATACTGGTGGCACTTTCAATACAGTGTCTCGTGCAGAAAAGGTTTATCCGGTATTTGTCAAAGCAGGAGGAATTGTCCCATTAAATGAAAAGTATATGGACAATATCGAAGATTTGCCAACAGAATTAACAATTCGTATTTATCCTGGGAAAGCTAATGAGTATACACTGGTTGAACATCAATTTGGATCTGCCGCAAGAACAAAATTCGAATATGATGGCGAAAAAGAAGTGAAAGTTCATGTAGAGGATCCTAAACACATAATTCCAAAGCATCGTAAACTTATTTTTGTGCCAAGCGGTAACATGAAGAATTTGGCAGAAAATTATGTAAAAATAAGTGATAAAGCAGATATGATAGTAAAGCTTGTGTTTGACTTAGATTCACAACTGGTCTTAAATCTGATCTATAAAAAACTACAGCATGCTAATATTTCTTTTGACTTAAAAAACGAAATTTGGAATAATATGCAAACAAAGGCGAATTTATCGAAAAAAATATCTTACATTAATACTTTGGAACAACGAGAAGTCGCCCAGATGTTGCAAGAACTGGTAGGAACATTGTAAAAGTTTAGTGACAGTGTGAATCCTATAATTTGTTTTTGTTAGAACGTCATAAGAAATTACATTTGATATACGTAAAATTCTATTCTTAAACAGTTAGAATTTATGTTCGCAAGAACTTCAGATTAATTGATGTCGGGTGTTTTTTACGCTATAAAATGGTATTATTTCTTTTTGGAAGGTAAAAGTATTGTTTTGTGTTATTTTTTATTCTTTTTTTCGTACAGGGTTATATAGTTATCTGCCAAGAAGTCAATTAATAAGTGAAAAAATCCTGAAAAGTATGGCTCTAGTTTTGCACTATCTTGAAGATGAGAAAGTGCGTAAACGCAATTGGAATGGGCGGACAACCAACTATCTAGTCCGTTAGTAAACGAAACGATTGGCGTCTGAACTAAGGAAGGTAATTTTAGGAAATCTTTGACAACAGTGTTTTCTCCCGAAGAAGAAAAAATAATGAGAAGATCGTCTGCTGTGACACTTTCTGAAATCTGGCGATTTAAAATGCTACCACTATTTGAAGGAAGGAGTACCATGCTAATTCCCATTTTAAGAAAATTCTGTTGTAAATCTCTTGCCTGTGACTGTTGATTAAGCCCGGTAGCCAGAACAAAAATGCGATGTGCCCGGTGAATATAACGCAGTGTCGTTTCGATACTGGAAGTACTCAACGAAGCCAACATTTGAGTAACATTATGACCGATTATTTCAGCATTGGGTTTTGAGACAGTATCCGTATCAGCATTATTCCAAGTTAAATAATATTTGAAATCAGAAAATCCGTGAAAGCCGAGCTTTTGTGTAAAGCGGAGCACGGATGAAGTGGACACAAAAGCTGCGTCCGCTAAATTGTTAATACTCATGCTACAGACTTTTTTCTGGTTAAGCAAAACGAATTTTGCGATTTGCTTGTCAACGTTTGAAAATCTCTTTTCGTGTTCCTTGATTCGTTCTTCAATTCTTCGAGTCATAATTCAATTCACCTCATATTCATTTGACGTTTATGCTTTTAGCATAAACGTTTTTTTAATTCTTGAAAATCTTTTTATTGCCAAAGAAATGGTAAAATTCCCAAACAAATAGAAAACTGCCAAAAGTGCGAATGAATACCGTATACTATGCATGTGGATTTCTGAAAGCGCTTTTAGAACCAACCATCAAATTATTTTGGGGAGGCATTATTATGAATAATGCAGAAGTGGCTGGCAAAATTATTGAATTGTGTGGGGGAAAAGATAATTTTGTGAGTGTTGAAAATTGCATGACTAGGCTAAGAATTAAATTTAAAAATAAAACATTAATTCAAATTGAAGAACTAAAACAGGTCCCGGGTGTTTTAGGAATAAATGATGCCGACACATTTCAAATTGTTGTCGGACCTGGAAAGAGTACCAAAATACATGAAGCTATTATCGGAATCTTAGGTGAAGAATATAATGCCGGAACACAGGAAGAAAACGGAACGAAACAGTCAGATATGGATGCAACTATCCAACAGAATAAAGCCCAAGCCCGCAGCCATACTAATGGCCGAATGAAATCTTTTTTGACAACATTGTCCAATATATTTGTTCCAGTAATTCCGGCTATCATCGCTTCTGGATTTTTACAAGGAATTAACAACATTATGACAACCAATGCCACCAATGTTGCTGTAAGTGATGGAATCAAGGCTTCTGGACAACTAACAAATACCCAAGTGGTCTTACAAAGTTGGCATTTGTTGCAAGTTAGCACCGTATTTGGAATTATTGGCACTGCTGTGTTTAGTTTCTTAGCAATTTATGTTGGTGTAACTTCGGCAGTCCAATTTAAAACTGACAAATTATTAGGAGGAGCTGTTGGAGCTATTACACTTTCAACAGCACTCCCTGTCTTAGGCTTAAAGGCCGGGGAGGGTGGTTTGTTTGGCGTCATTCTGGGTGTTTGGATTTTAGCTGAGTTTATGAAATTATTCCATAAAATTGTACCAGATATTTTGGATGTGGTTCTTACGCCAACATTATCGCTACTTCTTACAGCTGTGGTTTATTTTCTGACCGTGATGCCGATAATGGGTGTCTTGTCGGACGGTTTGATCAAAGGAATTTTATTCTTAATTAACGAATCAGGTGTTGTTGGTGGCTTTGTGCTGTCTGCCTTGGCACCAGCTTTGATATCTACCGGATTACATCAAGGGTTAACACCGATTAACCTGCAGTTGATTGCGCAACAGGGATCAACACAGATCAATGCCTTTCAAATCATGAGTAACGCTGGTTTGATTGGTGCTGGTTTGGCTTTATGGATTATGTCTAGAAAACAACAAGTTAGAGATGTGGCCAAAGCAGCTTTGCCGGCAACGTTCTTGGCGGTTGGAGAGCCAACTTTATTTGGACTGGTGATTCCGTCAGGATTTGGTTTTATTACCGCTTCAATCGGAGCAGGCTTTGGCGGCATGATGGTCAGTCTGTTGGGCGTTAAGTGTTCCGCCTTGGGAGCTGCAGGGATGTCTGCAATTCCGCTGATTGCGAATGGAAAATATCTACAGTACTTGATTGCATATGCAGTGGCCTGTGTGGCCGGATTTGCACTGACATACACAGTTGGAAAAATCCGTCGCTACGAGTAGCGATAAATAGGCTGCAGAGGGAGGAAGAATCAGTATGCGCGCAGTAATGATTATGTTTGATACCTTATCGAAACGATTCTTATCTAATTATGGGAATTCATGGATAAAAACACCTAACTTTCAAAGATTACAGAAAAAAATGGTTACTTTTGACAACTTTTATGGAGGCAGTTTACCTTGCATTCCAGCACGTCGAGAATTACATACTGGCATGTATAACTTCCCATTCCGTTCTTGGGGACCGTTGGAAGTTTTTGATCAATCTGCAATTGAAAAGTTAAAAAATAAAGGTGTTTATTCACATATTGTGACTGATCATTCACATTATTGGGAAGATGGCGGTGCAACATATTTGCCTCGCTATTCGAGTTGGGAAGGATTTCGAGGGCAAGAAGGCGATCGCTGGGTATCACGGTTGGAAAGAGAAAAAAATGAAAATAAAAATGAGTTGAATAAAAAAGGGATTTCTGTCGATCAGCATATGGCCAACATCACAAGGATTCACAAAGAAGCAAATATTTCGAGTGTGCGAACTATTAATGCCGGAATTGATTTTCTTCAAAAGAATGCGGATAAAAAGAACTGGTTTTTACAGATTGAATCCTTCGATCCACACGAACCATTTTATGTTCCAGAAAAATACCGGCAAATGTATAATTGCATCGACTCAAGAGACATTCCTTATTGGCCAACTTATCAGAAACTAGTCGATGATCGCTTTAAAGATGATTTAGAAGATCTCAAAAAAGAGTACGCGGCGTTGATCACGATGTGTGATCACTATCTTGGAAAAATATTGGATGTTTTGGATCAAAATGACATGTGGAAAGATACTTTGGTTATTGTAAATACCGATCATGGCTTTTTGTTGGGTGAACATAACTGGATTGGAAAAAATATTTCTCCTGTTTATGACGAACTTGTTCATTTGCCGTTTTTTATCCATGATCCCTCACATCAAAATCTGGATGGTAAAGTGTGTGGTCAAATTGCACAAACAATTGATCTTCCAGAAACTCTGTTAGATTATTTCTCCATTCAAGATGACACTGTACGTGATGGGAAATCAATTCTAAAGATTTTAGCCGCGGCTGCTCAAAATCAAGTTAAGGAGCGAGACATTTTATTTGGCGTGAATGGCAGCTTCGCCTGTGTTTATGACGGTCATTATGTTTATATGCGTGCTTCACAAAATCCAGATAATGAACCACTAGTAAATTACACATTAGCTTATACGCAAATGCGCGGTTTTTACAGTTCTGAAGAAATGAAAAGTTTGGAGCTGGTTAAAGGGAATCGCTTTACTCACGGGATACAGGTTGGAAAAATTGCCCTTCGAAATCAAATGGATTCGTATGCGTTAGGTAATTACTTGTTTGACATCAAGCATGATCCGGACCAAAATTATCCGCTCCATGATAAGAGACTAGAGTCCAAAATGATAGAAAAATTAACGGTATTGTTGAAAAAAATTGAGGCTCCTAAAGAGGAATTTGTTCGTTTAGGACTGTCCCAAAATTAATAATCAATGTGGAAGGAAAAGTGGAATATGCTAAAAGAGAAATCCGATCTGACTTATAAATTGATTGCTGAAGGACGGTTCATCATGGGTACAAATGATCAAATTGGTTTTCCAATTGACAAAGAGGGGCCAACGGTGGAAGTCAACTTACCAGCATTTCGAATAAGTACCACTACTGTGACAATTCGTGAATTTAAGCGATTTGTTGAGGAAACCGGCTATCAAACACAAGCAGAAAAGATTGGTTGGTCATACGTTTTTTTTAAATTATTAGATCCGAAGACTCTGGAAAAAACACAGGCAACTAAAGATATGCCCTGGTGGCGAGCTGTTGCGGGGGCCAGTTGGCAGCACCCGGAGGGAACCGAAAGTAATATCGACGGCCGCTTAGATTATCCTGTTACACAAGTTTCGTTAAATGATGCGATTGCTTATTGTGTGTGGGCAGGTTGCCGCTTACCTTCAGAAGCAGAATGGGAAAAAGCTGCACGAGGAGGCAAGCAAAATCTGAAATATCCGTGGGGAAACAATTTAACAGAGGGACACCAGATTCACGCAAATACGTGGCAAGGAAATTTTCCAAGTGAAAATACTTTAGAAGACGGCTATTTAGGAACGGCGCCCGTCGAAAGTTATGAGCCAAACGGATTTGGCTTATATCAAATGATTGGCAACGTGTGGGAATGGTGTACAAATCCAAGAGGAATTGATCTAACTGCATTTAGAGTTTACAACGGGCAAGAATTTTGGACACAACAGTTGAAAGAACACGCTCCACATCAAGTTGCGATTCGCGGTGGTTCGTTCTTGTGTCATTGCAGCTTTTGTAATCGTTACAGAGTTGGAGCGAGAAATGGAGAAATGAGTGATTCAGCCAGTTCAAATCTTAGTTTTAGAGTGATCAGGGACGTTTAAAGGAGAGAATTATGAGTTGGTTTAAAAGAAAATCAAAGAATGGAGATCAGACTTTAAAGTCACCAGCTAACGGTGAAGTTACTCCAATTACCGAAGTGCCAGATGAAGTGTTTGCTACCAAAATGATGGGCGATGGTTTTGCGGTTAAGCCTGAGAACGGAAAGGTCGTTTCCCCTGTTTCAGGGAAAGTAACGTTTATTGCAGACACGAAGCACGGTATTGGCCTGACTGCAGATAATGGTATGGAAATTATTATTCACATGGGCATTGATACGGTGTCCTTGAAGGGTAAGCCGTTTCAAATGACCGTTGGGTTGAATGAGATTATTCATGCAGGTGATCAGTTGGTCACGATTGATCTGAATGTGATTAAAGCAGCAGATTTAGATCCCGTGATTATTGTGGCAATCACAAATTTTAACGACCTTGCTGAAAAGCTTGAAGTGAATCTCGGATCTGCAAACGCTGGAGATAGTGTCGCAAAGCTCGTCTAAAAATAAATGGAGGCTCAATATGGTGTATATACTATATATGCTGATAGTCTTCTTTGCAAACATAATTGGTGCAATAGCTGGAATGGGTGGCGGCGTTATTATTAAACCAGTATTAGATGCGATCGGTGCCCATCCGCTAATTCAAATTAATTTTTTCAGTAGTGTAGCTGTATTAACCATGGCGATTACGTCTACATGCAAGCAGGTCAAATTGGGGCTTCATTTACAGAAAAAATTTGCGTTGGTGCTTTCGATGGGGCAGTTATTGGTGGTATTCTAGGCAATAGCACTTTCAACTTTCTAGATAGTGTCATTAGAAATGATGGAATTCTCAATCAGATTCAGATAATTCTAACAGTTATCACATTACTGTTTGCGTTAAGTTACTCTATCATCCCATATGGGCGTTTTTGCATTAAAAATTCAATTTTAGTGGCGATTATCGGTGGATTTTTAGGATGGATTTCGACGCTTTTAGGTATTGGTGGCGGTCCAATTAATGTTGCCGTGCTAATGCTGTGTTGCAGTATGCCAATTAAAGAAGCTACAGTGTATTCAATCGTTACAATTTTATTTTCTCAATTTTCTAAGGTGTTGGCCGTGATTTGCTCAGGAATTGTATGGGGGTTTGATTTAAAAACACTCCTATTTATAATTCCAGCAGCCGCAATCGGTGGCACAATGGGCGCTCGGTACAGTCACGTGATCAAAACTCGAAAAGTTGAAACGGTTTATCGAATCGCAATTTTAGTTGTGATTTCAATAAACGCGTTTAACGGTTACCAAATATTAACAGATTTGAGTTAAAAAGCGAAAAAGGCAGCCGATAAGTTTGTGAACAACTTGTCGACTGCTTTTTTAGTTCATTTTAAAGTAAGATTGACCAGATTCAATTGTGTAAGTCATCTTATCGCCACGAACCAAAAGGTGGGAATACTCTATAGGTTCGTCTTTTTGGTTAAAGGTCGTTTTATTTACAGAGAACAAAGGGTCTTGAGTCGAGATTTGAAGTTCCTCACTTTGCTCAGTAGTAGGCATGGTAACATTCAGTTCCTTTCGAGAATAACCGATTTTTTCGTGAAATTCTTTTTCGAGCAATTCATAAACCGATGTATGATCGTTAATTCTGGTAATAATGCTAGTGAATTTCTGGGCGTCATACCAAGCGGAGTCCAAAATGAAAGGCTCGTCATCAACTAATAGAACCCGTTTAATGTATACCAAGTCGTTATCGGCGTCTAAATGTAGTCGCTTTGCGGCAGCTTCGTCATTTCGGATTTCTCTTTTTAAAATTTGGGCCGTGCTTTTCTTTCCTTGTCCCGTAACAAAAGAAGAAAAACTGCGTGTCGATTCCAAAGAGCCATGAAATTTTTCACCCGTACCTGCAAAAGAACCTTTTCCCTGAACTTTAGTGACCAGGCCCTCTTTGGTAAGGAGCTCTAAAGCCTTTCGAATGGTAATTCGGCTGACATTAAAGGTGAGACTCATTTCTTTTTCGCTTGGGAGTTTACCTGCATGACCAAATTTACCGTGAAGAATGCTTGTACGTATCTGATTATGTATTTGCTCATATAGAGGAACGCTTGAGTCTGTATTTAAGTTCATATTATTTATTCCTCTTTCTGTAGTGAAGTCACTTAGACTTATTAACCTGTGTTGTTACAAGATAGTATAACTTTCTCAATAAAAATCAGCAAGATAATCCCCTTAAAAGGGTGAAACTATTCTGAATAATGGTAAAAGAATTAGAATAATCATTTTAAATGTGAATCTGGTTAAAAAATAATTAAATATTGCATTGACATATAAGAAAACAGGTGATACATTATCTTATAACATCACAATACAACTACGTGTTTGTTAACATTAGGAGGTAATACAAGTTATGGAAAAATCACATCAAATTGAAATAGAAAAAGCTGTTAATGCTCTGAAGAAATCTGAGCAGATCAATCATATTTATTTAGTTGCCTGCGGTGGGTCGTTAGCATTTTTGCAACCTTTAGAGTACATATTTTCAAAGGAAATTGAAATCCCGGTTTCATTAATGCCGGCACGAGAGTTTACAACACGACATCCTAAAGCGTTAGGACCACAGTCTTTAGTGATTGCATGCTCTCACTCTGGGTCAACTCCAGAAACAGTTGAGGCGGTACAAACAGCATCGGATATGGGTGCTACTACAGTTGCTTTTGCCTTTGCAGAGGAATCAGACTTACAGAAAGCCGCCCAATACACAATTCATTACAGCTGGGGAAAGGGCACGGATGCCAGTGATTTAAATACGGGTGTTGCATATGCTTTTACTTTCGATTTTCTAAATGCAATTGTGCCTAATGAAAAATTTGTAAGAGGTCGAAAAGCGATTGAAAAGTTAGAAAAAACTGTTGAAAGAGTACGTAAACAGTTTGGTCCAACTACTGCTGAATGGACTAAAGAGCTAAAACGAGAACCACTGATTTATTCCGTAGCTTCAGGTGTACTCACTGGCCAAGCTTATTCTTTTGCAGCTTGCTGGTTACAAGAGATGCAATGGATTAATGCAGGATATATACATTCAGGTGAGTATTTTCATGGCCCATTCGAAGTTACTGATTATGATGTGCCGTTCATCATTGCTAAAAGTGTTGGACCAAATCGAGTTATGGATGAGCGCGCTGCTGATTTTGCTAAACGCTTTAGTGGAAAAGTTTATGAGATTGATATCGCTACGTTTGATATGTCCGATATTGATGAAGATTTGCAAGATTACTTCTCTCAAATTTTAGCAGGAGCTGTCTATCGACAAATTGCAGAAGGATTTGCTTATCAGCGTGGGCACTCTTTAGATGTTCGTCGTTATATGTGGAACTTGAAATACTAAGTCAGGTGAACTATATGAAATTGATCTCAATTGGAGATAACGTTACCGATACTTATGTGGATGATGGTGTGTACTATCCAGGAGGAAATTGTGTCAATGTGGCTGTAGCAGCAAGAATGGCGGGTGCTGAGAAGTCAGATTACATGGGAATTTTCGGTAATGATCAACGTGCTGAAAATATTAAGTCAGCTTTAATAAAAGAAAATGTGGCATTAATAAATTGTAGAAAAGTATACGCGCCAAGTGCTGCACCTCAGGTGTTGATTGATATGGGTGACCGTGTTTTTGCTCCAGGACCTAAAAATTCTGCACAGCACCTTTTTAAGTTGCGATTAACAGTAGCTGACTTTCAGGAAATAAGTACCTACAACGTTTTGCATACAAGTGTATATTCAAATTTGGAAAATGATTTGAGTAAGATTCAAGAGTATACGAAAGTTTCATTTGATTTCTCGGAGCAGCAGAACAGAAGTTATCTTCAGAAAGTTTTACCAAATACAAATTTTGCTTTTTTCTCTGGTGCACACAAAGATAAAAAAGAGGTTGAGCTGTTAGGTAAGTATTGTCTGCAATTTCCAAATGTTGAGGTAGTCAGTGTTACACGAGGCGCCCAACCAGCGATATTAATAACAAGAAGGAAAATCGTTGAGCAACCAACGATAGCAACACATATTGTTGACACTATGGGTGCAGGAGATAGTTTTATTGGCGGTTTTCTAAATGAATATATTAACACCGGCAATCTGCAATCTGCAGGAGAAAAGGCAGCACTTAATGCAGCAAAAACTTGTGAAATAAGTGGTGGGTTTGGACATCCATTTTTGATTGAAAAGAGGGAAAGATATGAAAAAATTTAGGAGTGTCATTTTGGGTGTTGTAACCACCCTTACAAGTCTTGTACTGCTTGCAGGTTGCGGTGCAAAATCACAATCTGGGAGTAAAAGCTCGATGACGATGGCGGTAACAAGTTCAGTAGACTCATTGGATCCGGTATTGGCCTATCAGACAACTTCCTGTACGGTTGTAGGCAATACTAATGAAGGCTTATATTCAATCAAAAATAATGGTAAAGCAGAATTAGCGTTAGCTTCTAAAGTCGTTACTTCAGATGGTGGATTAACGAAGACATTCACAATCAGGAAAAATGCTAAGTGGTCTGATGGTTCTTCAGTAATGGCAAACGATTTTGTTTTTGCCTGGCGTCGACTGGCTAATCCTAAGGTTGCTTCAGCGTTCAATTTTGAGTTAGGTGCAGCCGGAATTAAAAATGCAGATGCAATTGTTGCAGGGGAAAAAGCAGTTAATAGCTTAGGAGTTGAAGCAAAAGGCGAAAAGACATTAATTGTTCATTTTAGTAAGAAAGTTGCTTATTTACCACAATTATTATCTTTTAGTTCGTTCGCACCTGTACAAGAGAAGTATTACAAAAAAGAGGGTAAAAAATTTGCACAGTCGGCTAAGAATTTAATTGCGAGCGGTCCGTACAAAGTTGCTAATTGGAAACAAGGTGATAATACAATTACGTTAGTTAAGAATAACGAGTATTGGGATGCTAAAAACGTAAAAACGAAAAAAATTAAACTACAAGTTATCACTGATCCTGAAAAATCAGCATTGGCGTTTAAAAACGGCACAGTGGACTACACACCATTGAGCGGACAGCTAGTTGCTAAGTATAAAAATGACTCGAGTTATAAGAATAGTTTAGGTAATTTTACGCAGTATCTTATGTTTAATATGAAGTCTAAAGGCTTAAATAATGCCGATTTACGTAAAGCAATTGCTTATTCTATCAACAAGAAATCAATTGTAAACAATGTACTGAAAGATGGTTCTCAAATTGCAAATTCTATGATTATGAAAGGCCTCGTGACCGATCCGGGAACGGGCAAGGATTTTGCATCTGAGTCGACAACAGGATATGAATACTCTCCAAGCAAGGCAAAGTCTTACTGGAATAAAGCAAAAAGGGAAACCAGTCGCAGAACACTCACCATTCTTTATGATGATAGTGACACTGCATATGCAAATGTTGCAGCCTATATTCAATCACAGGTCCAAAAAAACTTAAAGGGTATGAAAGTAACTTTAAAACAAACTACTAAGAAAACTAGAAGTGACAAGATGATGTCCGGTGATTTTGAAGCTGTTTTAACACGTTGGGGACCTGATTATGCCGATCCAACCGCTATTTTGTCCATGTACCAAACAGATAATATCAGCAATTATCAAAAATGGTCTAATTCGACGTTTGATTCACTGCTAAATGCAGCAGCAACTACGTATGCAAGTAATCCCACAAAGCGTTACAAAGCATTGTTAAAGGCAAACAATATTTTGGTAAACAGTGCGGCCTGTCCACCACTATATCAGTTGGGATCTCCTGTATTACAACGTTCCTCCATTCATGGTTTAAAGCAACATTTGGCTGGGGTACCATTTTGGTTTAAATACGTCTCGATTAAATAACAAATTATGAATGAGCTTAGATAAGGTGGTTGACGCAAGGCACTGTTTTGTATCAACCATCTTTTGAATTAAATTTGACTCAAAAGAAGGTGTGAGTTTGAAAAAATATGTTTTTAAAAGAATTGTTATTGCGCTTTGTACACTTTTTATAATCATACTTGTATTATTTTTGATGGAAAAAGGGATGCCTGGGTCCCCATTCAATGATGAAAAGATGACCCATGCGCAATTGAAAGTATTGTATGCAAAGTATGGCCTGAACAAGCCAGTATTAGTACAGTTTTGGGATTATTTCAGAAATATGCTGACTGGAAATTTCGGAGAATCATACTCACTTCAGGTTAATACGAGTGTTACGGAAATGATTGCCGCTCATTTTCCAATTTCATTGCAGATTGGTTTGCAAGCCGTTGCTTTGGGAACGGTAGTCGGCTTTATTCTGGGCATCATCGCTGCCTTAAAACATAACACCGTAATTGATAGCTTAATGACAGGTGTATCCGTAATTGGGGTGAGTTTGCCTAATTTTGTGGTTGCTCTAATTTTATCCCTTGTGCTGGCCTATAAATTAAATTGGTTTCCGCTTATTTATTCGGCTTCAGCAGGATTTAGTTCTACTGTTTTGCCAACAATTGCCTTAAGTACGTTTACGATGGCAAGTATTGAGCGTTATGCAAGATCAGAGATGGTTGATATTATGAATTCTGATTTTATCAAATTGGCCGATGCAAAAGGCATTAGTAAGTCTAGACTGATTTTCCGTCATGTCATTAGAAATACTATGATTTCAATTATTACAGTTTTAGCACCGTTAGCTATTGAATTGATTGCTGGTAGTATGGTTATCGAAAAAGCCTTTTCGATACCAGGACTCGGGACACTTTATATTAATGCTATCCAGGCAAACGATTATAACGTTGTGTTAGGCGTTACTTTCTTCTATGCCGTTTTGTTTATCTCAATTATGTTACTGGTAGATATTTTATATGGCGTCATTGATCCTCGCGTACGTTTGGCAAAGGAGGGCTAAATTTTATGGATATGAATAATTCTGAAGACGATAAATTATTTAAGTTTGCCCGCCAAGATACCAAAGTAGAACATTACGAGGGAGCTTCATTGTCGTTTGGTCGGATGGTATTACTCCGCTTCTTTCATAATAAAGGAGCCGTCATTAGTCTGGCCTTAATAATTGCTGTTGCGCTTTTTGCGTTTATAACTCCGCATATTAGTCAGTTTTCCCCCAATGCAGTTGAACCTGCAGCATCTAATTTAAATCCGGGTCAAGCTGGGCACTGGTTTGGTACGGATAATTTGGGGCGCGATATCTTTACACGTGTTGCGAAAGGAACCTCTATCTCTCTGGAAGTCGCTTTTGTTGCCATGGCAATTGACCTTGTTATTGGTACCACCTACGGCATGATTTCAGGATATTTTGGTGGCAAGATAGATATCCTTATGCAGAGATTTACAGAAGTTTTGAGTACAATTCCAATGATAATTGTAGTCACATTACTAGTGCTCGTCATGAGACCAGGAATGACTAGTATCATTGTTGCCATGATGATTATGGGCTGGATAAATATGAGCAGAATTGTACGTGCACAGGTATTGAAAGTTAAAAATGAAGAATATATTCTTGCTGCCCAAAGTATTGGTGTACCAACAATCAAAATTATCTTCTCAGAGATTCTTCCCAATACAATTGGACAAATTGTGACCACATTCATGTTTTCAATTCCGAATGCAATATTTTTGGAGGCGTTTTTGGCATTTGTTGGATTAGGTGTTCCTGCACCTTTAGCATCACTTGGAACGATGATCAATGATGGATATACACAGGCAGTGGTTTATCCATATATGGTGTGCTTTCCGGTTTTGTTTCTGGCTATCATTATGCTGGGCTTTAATATAATGGCTGATGGTTTACGAGACGCCATCGATGCAGAGTAAATGAGGTGAAATGCGATGGGCGATGAAAACAAGATACTAACTGTTCAGAATTTAACAGTGGATTATACGACTTTTAGAGGTAATGTGCATGCTGTTCGCGGGGTCAGCTTTGAAGTTAATCGCGGCGAGACCTTAGCTTTAGTGGGTGAATCAGGCTGTGGAAAATCTGCAAGCGTAAAGCCGATTATAGGTGAAGATGCCAGTAATCAGGTGATTAAAGGTGGCAAAATTATTTATCGTTGGCAACATCAAGGCAAGCTTGAGGAAATAGATCTGCTTAAGATTACGGCTAAAGAAATGCAACGCAAGATTAAAGGGCGTCAAATTGCAATGGTTTTTCAAGACCCGATGACTTCCTTGGATCCAACCATGCGAATTGGTAAACAAATAGGTGAAGCAGTCGCTAGTGCACATTCAAAACTGTCCAAAAAGAAAATTGATGAACGTGTCAGAAATTTAATTGCAACCGTTGGTATTAATCGTGTGGAAACTGTGGCTAAACAATATCCGCACCAGCTCTCCGGTGGTATGCGACAGCGAATTGTGATTGCCATAGCACTTGCGGGAGACCCACAGTTATTAATTTGTGATGAACCAACCACGGCGTTAGATGTCACTATTCAGGCTCGCATTTTAGATATTATTAAAAAAATACAAAAGGAACGTCATCTTTCTGTTATTTTCATTACACACAATTTAGGTGTAGTTGCTACGATTGCCGATAAAGTAAATGTTATGTATGCAGGAAAGGTGATTGAAAAGGGAACAATTGAAGATATTTTCTTTGAGCCAAAACATCCATATACTTGGGGATTACTTGAATCAGTTCCAGATGTTGATGCGCCTCAAGAGGCATTACCTATGATAGCAGGAACAATACCAGATATGACACAAAGGATTATTGGTGATGCATTTGCTCCACGAAATGAGTATGCACTTGATATTGATTTTGTTAAAGAACCTCCGATGTTTGAAGTAAGTAAAACTCACCAGGCGGCAACCTGGTTATTAGATAAGAGAGCGCCAACCGTTCAGATGCCCAGATCACTACAAAAAAGGATCAATAGGATGCAAGGTGAGAATAATGGAAAATGATGAAATACTTTTAGACGTAGAAGGATTGAAGCAATATTTCCCAATAACACATAAGAAAGTGCTTAAGGCTGTGGATGATATTAGCTTTAAAATTCGAAAGGGAGAGACTTTCGGGTTAGTTGGTGAATCTGGTAGCGGTAAAACGACTATCGGACGCGCAATTATTCGTTTGTATGAGCCAACTGGTGGCAGAATTATTTTTGACAAGATTGATATTACTCATGAATTAACGAAAAAAAATAAAACTATTTTACGAACAAATATGCAAATGATTTTTCAAGATCCGATGTCTTCGCTGAATCCGCGAAAAAAAATCGGGGACATCATTAAGCTTGGGTTAGATGTTCATGCTAAAGAAATGGACGAAAAAACGAAAAAAAATGAGGTTTATCACGTTCTGAAACAAGTTGGACTCGATGGCTCATTTGTGGATCGTTATCCAAAAGAGCTATCTGGTGGACAGCGACAGCGGGTTGGAATTGCCAGGGCGATTATTATGCATCCTAAGCTTATTATTGCCGATGAGCCACTGTCGGCCCTGGATGTATCCGTCCAGGCACAAGTTGTGAATCTTTTGAAACAAATTCAAAAAGAGACTGGAATTGCGATACTTTTTATTGCCCATGACCTATCAATGGTTCGGTACATTTCAGATCGTATTGCCGTTGTTCATCTAGGCCATTTATTAGAGATGGGTACAACCGATGAAGTGTTTAAGCATCCGATGCATCCCTACACTAAAAGTCTGATTTCTGCTATTCCTGGTATTAATCCACGTTTGGAAAAAAAGCGTCATCGATTGAATTATCAAAAAAATGTTACAGCTTATTTGCAACGAACAACGATCAACGTAGGCGGCACGCACGTCGTACTGGGACATGAAAATGAAATTGAAGCTTGGCAAGAAAATGATAGCTTGAATGAATAAATACTCAACCAAACTCTTCATTTTGTCTTATTTATAAGGCATAAGTCTACATTTGAAGTAAATATTCAAATTGCATTGACAGATAAATTCAACATGATTATAATTGCTTTAATCGTTTACTAATTTATTTTTAATTTTAAGAGAAAGCGGAGGCATCCTATGGCAAAAGAGAACAAAAGTTTTTCTTCGGATTTTTCGTTAAAAGAAGTTCCTAAGTCGCAACAAAAATCATGGTTATCACTATTTTCTATTTGGGTGGCAATTGGTGTGGATTTGGCAGCGGTTATTTTAGGCGTAACTCTTGCGAAGGATTTACCAATGACTGAGGCAATTTGGGCGGTTATTTTAGGATCGCTCTTATTAGCACTGATCTGTACAATTACAGCTTCAGTGGGAGCGGCAACCAACCTATCAACTTCACTAATTACACGCTACGTTTTTGGAAAAAATGGCGCCAAAATTTATTCGGTTATTATTGGTCTTTCTTTGCTTGGGTGGTTTGGCGTCCAAGTCGGTTTCTTTGCAGATAACGCCAAAACGGCTTTGGCCAGTGCATATCAAATTAATTTACCAACATGGTTGTTTTCAGTTGTGGCAGGTATTTTTATGGTTGGGACTACTTTATACGGATATCGAGCGTTCTCGCGCTTGAGTGAATTTTCGGTTCCGCTACTGCTTGCCTTAATGTTATTGGCGCTTTTCATTGCTTTGCATACACACAGCATTCCGTTAGTTCATACAAATGCCACGATTTCATTTGGAGCAGCGATTGCATTAGTTGTATCGTCATTTATTGTGGGAGCGGCGACTCAACCTGACATTTCCCGATGGGCGAAAAGTCAGCGCGACTCTATGATTGGAACCTTTTTTGGGATGTTCATTGGAAATGCGTTCATGATCATCGTGTCTATTTTAATGAGCAAGGCACTTGGAAGTTCAGATATGATGAAAATGCTTATTATGATTGGCATGGGGATGCCAGGTATTATCGTCCTAACGTTAACTCAATGGGTTACAAATACCAGCAATCTCTATTCCGCAACGCTAGGATTTAACGTTGTTTTTAGCAAAATGAAATTTAAACAGCTAACTTTGATTTTAGGTGTTATTTCTACCGGTCTAGGTGTGTTAGGAATTTATAATTATTTTGTGCCCTTTTTGAATGTCCTCGGTATTTTTATTGCTCCAGTGCCTGGAATTTACGTTGCAGAATTTTATTTTGTTAAAACTGAATTTAATCGCATCAAAAATCAACAAGATCCACAGCCTTTTGTTTGGCGTTCTATCCTAGCGTGGGTGTTGGGAACAATGGTGACGTACCTAACAACAGCAGCACCGACCGGTTTAGGCTTATTTGCGTTAACGCAAGTGCCGCCACTAGATGGCATCTTAGTTGGATTTATTGTGCAGTTGATTGCGGGATTGGTATTTATTAAGAAAGGGGACCAAGAGAGTGAGGTTACTGACTGAGCAAGATATTGATTATATTTCATTAGGTGCCTCGGTTTTAGGCTCAGGAGGGGGAGGCGATCCTAAAGTAGGTCGATTATTGGCCAAAAATTTCATTCGTAAATATGGGCCCGTTGAGTTGATTAGTGTGGACGAATTAAGTGATGAAGATATTGTGGTTCCCGTTTCTGGAATGGGGGCGCCTACGGTTACACTAGAAAAGCTTCCTTCTGAAATTGAAGTGACCAATCCATTAGAATTACTTGAGAAAAGTTACGAAAAAAAGGCAGATGTCGTTATGCCAATTGAAGTGGGAGGCATGAATTCTCTTTATCCAGTAGGCGCTGCTGCAAAGAAGCATTTACCACTACTAGATGCAGATACAATGGGGCGAGCATTTCCAGAAGCCCAGATGGTAACTTTTTACTTACATGGTTATCAGCCTACTTCTGTAGCTATTGGGGATGAAAAAGGGAATACAGCACTGATACACCCCATTAATGGACTTTGGTCGGAATATTTATCACGTGCACTCACAGTGGAAATGGGAGGATCAATTTCGGTTTCTGATTATTTTTTGCCTGGCAAAGATGTTAAGACATCCGTAGTAAAAGGAACTTTATCACTTGCTAGGGATATTGGTGAACTCTTATTAACGGCGCAAGGTGAGAATATAAATATTTTTGACAGTTTATTGAAAATGTTAAACGGGTTTGACTTGTTTGATGGGAAGATCACGGATATTACACGCAAGACAACGGGAGGATTTAATTTCGGTTCCGTATTCTTAGAGGGAATTAATCACAATGTTGGTGAGCATTTTAATGTCGAATTTCAAAATGAAAACTTGGTAGCCAAAAAAGGAGATGTCATTTTAGCTTCGGTTCCGGACTTAATTGTCCTTTTAGATGTGGAGACAGGCAGACCAATTACAACCGAACGGCTTCATTATGGGACACGAGTGAAAGTTGTTTCTTTTCCTTGTGACAAACAATGGCGGACAAGCTTTGGCATTGAAACGGCAGGGCCACGTTATTTTGGATATAATTTTGATTATATTCCAGTCGAAATAAGGCAACGAGGTGAAGCAAAGTGAAATTCAGATTAGGTGTAGATGTTGGTGGTACTAATACGGATGCAGCCATTTTAGATGACGAACTAAATGTTGTTTATACTGTGAAAGCACATACGACTAAGGATGTCCAAACGGGTATCTTTAATGCAATTGAAAAAGTGCTCGTTGAAAGTAAAATTGAAAAATCAAAAATTCAATATGCCATGTTGGGAACTACCAAATCGACTAATGCAATTGTCGAAAGGAAAGATTTGGACAAGGTTGCTTATATTCGCATTGGGAAGCCAGGGACGGTTGGTATTCCGCCGTACATGGAGTGGCCAACTGAACTAAAAGAAGCCATTGAATTACATTCGGAAATTATTCATGGCGGTTATGAATTTGATGGCCGCCAATTAGCCGAGATGAAACGTGAAGAGGTAGATCAATTTTGTCAGATCATTAAAGATGAAACTACTAGTATTGCGATTGCTGGAGTATTTTCACCGGTTAATAGTGAACAAGAATTACAAGTTGCAAAATGGGTAAGAGAAGATTTGGGTAGTCAGGTAGATATAACACTTTCACACCAAATTGGTGGTGTCGGTCTGCTGGAACGAGAAAATGCGTCCATTCTAAATGCAGCCTTGATGACAGTGGGGCAGCAAATTGTGGACGGGTTTGAAAAGGCCTTAAAATCGTTAGGAATTAATGCGATAACTTTCTTCAGTCAGAATGACGGTACTTTAATGACAGGAGAATTTACTAAAAAATATCCTATCTTCACCATTGGCTGTGGTCCTACTAATAGTATTCGAGGAGCCTATCATTTATCTGGAATTAAGGATGCTTTAGTATTAGATGTTGGCGGTACAACAAGTGATATTGGTGTTTTAGTGAATAGTTTTCCGCGTCAATCCGTTTTATCAGCAAGGGTCGGTGGCGTAGAAACAAATTTTAGAATGCCTGACGTTTTATCTATCGGTATTGGAGGCGGAACTATTGTTCATCAAACCGGTAAAGGTGTGAAAATTGGTCCGGACAGTGTCGGGTATGAAATTGTGCACCAAGCCAAACTTTTCGGTGGGGAAATCGAAACTGCTTCCGATATCGCAACTAAATTGGGCCGAGCTTTTGAAGATAAAAAAGAGTTTGTTCAAGATATTTCGCAGAAACGGGCACAACAGGTTTCTAAATTAATTAACCAAAAAATTACTGAATCATTGGATCAAATGAAAACACGTAATGGAGATGTCCCGTTAATTTTAACAGGAGGCGGGAGCTTTCTAATTGATGAAAATTTGAAGGGCATCAGCAAGGTTTATCAACCGAGTCATTATGATGCAGCTAATGCAGTGGGGGCTGCACTAGGGCAAGTGAGTGGGGAAGTAAATAAAATATTTAGCTTTGCAAAAAACGGACGAACTAAAACTTTGGAATTCGCCAAAAGGCAGGCCATAGAACAAGCGATTAGCGCAGGTGCTAATCCTGATTCTGTAGAAGTTATCGATATTGATGTAGTACCATTGGCATATTTACCTGGTGATTCAGCACAAGTAAAAGCTAAAGCCGTTGGTAATTTAGATTTATGAGCAGTTTCAATACAAAATACCAATTAAATTAATTAAGCCATCTAGAATAAGTTTTTGTTCTAGGTGGCTTATTTACTTTGGTATAAAAAACGTTTAGGTCAAGTACTTTTTAGGAAGCTGTGAGTTTCCTTATTCCGTGTATAATATCTAATAAGACATCGTATCGTAGCATTGTGAAGTGGAAAAATCGCAATGTAAGCGTTGACATTTTAGAGAGGACGTTGTATTATTGCGGTATGGTTGTTATATCAATATAACAAGTGGAGAGATTCTTGTGGAACAACATATGTTTACCCTTTATCAGAAAATGGTTAATGAAATTATTAAGCAAATCGAAGGAGGACAGTTAGTAGCTGGTTCAAAATTACCGTCAGAATTACAACTTGGTAAACAGTTTAACGTTAGCCGAATTACGGTTAGAAGAGCACTGAGCGAATTAGAAGAAAAAGGGTATATAACAAAACGCCAAGGACAAGGTAGTTTTGTTTTGGAGCACGCCGATACAGACTTTGAATTTGAATATGTTGATAATCCAAGTCAAGAAATTCGAAAATCGGGATATAAAGTAACAATCAAATTAATGAGTTTTCAATTGATCGTTGATGGCTCTGAAGGAGATGTTCGCGCTTTACTGGGACTAGATCAAAGTGCATATTTGTATAAAATTAGTCAACTGTATTTAGCAGGAACTAAGCCAGTCTTATATAAAGATACGTACTTGTCATTTAATGAATTTCCCATGATCTCAGTTAATGAAATTCAACATAAGGAAATTGTCATTTTTTTGGCAAATAAGTATGGACTTAATGCTCGGCAACTCAGTCATAAAATCGACGCGCATAAGGCGTCAGAAAAAATGCCTCATTATCAAGAGTTGCAACCAAATAAGAGGGAACCGTACATTGATATTTTTACTAAAGGTGTTAAAGATGGTCAAACTATTTACTACAGTCGTTCGACAGCTTTGAATCACTTACCAATGTTTTTGGTTTCATACAAAGGAAGACCTATTATGACAGAACCACATATATTATTGACAAGAATTGACAATCGGCTTGTTCACGGACAGGTTGGTGTTACCTGGACTAAAACTTTAGGTGCGAATTTGATACTGGTTGCGAATGATGCAGTAGCAGCAGATCCTTTACAACAAAAACTAATGAAGGCTACTGCCGAATCATCAGGAGCGGGGATTAGATTTTTTACATTACAAAAGACCATTCAAATTATTAGTCGTGCGGCAGATAGACAGAAAATCTTTATTGTTGTTAAGACTCCAGAAGATGCGAGAACTTTAGTTGATGGAGGTGTGCCAATTAAAGAGATTAACGTTGGTAATATGCATTTTGCACCTGGGAAAAAGGAATTAACTAAAAAAGTATATGTGGATCAAGAAGATAAAGATAATTTGAGCTATTTAGCCAAAAGGGACATTAATGTCTATATTCAGGATGTACCAGGAGACCATAAAACAGAAATTAATTTCTAAACAAAGGGGATAAAGCAAATGAGTGTGACTCTAACGCAAGGTATTTTGCTCGGACTTTTTGCGGTAGTTGCAGGACTTGATTCTTGGTTAGAAGTACTTTACATTTTTAGACCCATCATTTCTTGTACTATCGCTGGTTTTATTTTGGGTGATATTCAATTAGGTGTCATTGCTGGTGGCTTAACTGAACTAGCATTTGCAGGATTGACTCCTGCTGGAGGGACACAACCACCAAATCCTGCTGTATGTGGTATTATGACTGTCGTCATTGCTCACACAACAAGCGTGGCGCCAGCGACGGCAATTGGATTATCACTGCCATTTGCAATGTTGATGCAATACATTTTACTTGTTTTTTATTCATTATTTTCAATCTTTATGCCTGTAATGGACAAATATGCTGCAGCAGCGGATACAAAGAAGTTTGCAAGAATTCCATATTTAACGATGACAATTGTCTGCATTTCCTTCTTTATAGTTATTTTCTTATCTGCATATGCAGCTCAAAGTCCTATGCATGACCTGGTAGAAGCAATGCCGACGTGGTTGATTCATGGCTTTGAACTAGCTGGTGGTGCTTTGCCTGCGGTAGGATTTTCCATGTTATTAAAAGTGCTGTTACGTGTGGAATATATTCCGTACTTGTTATTAGGATTTGTTGTAGCAAGTTTTGTAAACTTTTCAAACGTATTGCCAGCCGCTGTCGTCGGAGTTGTATTTGCGATGATTGAATTCTTCCGTGATAGAAAGAATAAAGAACTTCAAGAGCAAATTAATGAGATGAAGGCTGCGGGAGTTAGTGGGGGAGATGAAGAAGATGGAATCTAAAGAAATTAATGGAGAAGCCGCTAATCAAGTGCCTTCCAGTAACCACAAACTGACTTCAAGAGACATCACGATGTTAGGAATTAGATCATCGTTACTACAAGCACCCTTTAGCTATGAACGTATGCAAGCCGGTGGATGGGCTTGGGCACAGGTGCCATTTTGGAAGAAAATTTTTGGTAATGACAAGAAAAAGCTAAGTGCAGCCATGACTGATAACATGGAATTTATTAATACTTCACCACCATTAGTATCAATTTTAATGGGGTTATTAATGAGTTTGGAAGAAAAGGATGTTAATCGTCAAACAATTAGGGGTCTTAAAAATGGATTGTTTGGTCCTATGGCTGGAATTGGTGATGCTATCTACTGGTTTACAGTAATGCCAATTGTTGGCGGAATCGCAGCGTCCTTTGCAACAAAGGGAAATCTATTAGGGCCAATCATATTTTTCATAGTTTATTTGGGAATCTTTCTTTGTCGTATTCCATTTGCGCATCTTGGGTATAACTTGGGGACACGTGCAATAGATGTGATTCAAGAAAATTCTGAAATAATAGCTCGTGTGGCTACTATTATGGGCTTAACAGTTATTGGGGCTTTAATTAGTTCTTATGTAACCCTTTCTTTGAAACTCAAAATAGGTAATGTTTCCTTACAAAAAGACTTTTTAGATAAGATTTTTCCAAATATCTTGCCCTTAGCATTCACGTTCTTCCTATTCTGGTTATTAAAGAAAAAAGTGTCGCCAATTGTGCTTATTATTGTGACATTCTTTCTCGCAATCTTTTGCTCGTATTTTGGCATTATGTAAGGTGGTAAATAGATAATGAAAATAACGACCGTTATTACAGGACACGGAAATTATGCATCTGGAATAAAATCGTCACTGTTGCTACTTTCTAGTTTGCCTGCCAATTATTGTTTTGTGGACTTTGTAGAGGATATGACACCTGATCAACTAGCAAAAAAATTACTATCAGTAGTAAAGGCTAATTCTGAATGTGTATTTTTTACAGATTTGTTGGGTGGAACACCTTATAAAGAAGCTGCCAAACTTTCGGTAAATAATGACAAATACGAAGTTGTGACTGGCTGTAATTTAGGATCTCTTTTAGAGACTACGTATAATTCATACCAAAATGTAAGCGATTACGCAAATGACTTAGTAAACACTTCAAAGCAGGGAACGCAATTGTTTGTACTTAGTAATGATGATTTGTTTGAAGAAAAAACAGACTTTGAGGATGGTATTTAAATCTTTTGGAACAAGTTGAGTATAGCAAAGGGGATTCACAACAAATGTTTACAAAAAGTGATGCAGAATTAAACCAATTAGGTGCCGTTATTACAACACGTGAAATTCAGCAACAGCCTGAATTGTGGCAGGAAGCTTGGCAAAATTACCAAGCAAAGCAAACACAGATTGCTGCCTTTTTAACTGCGATGACGGCACAAGTGCAAGGACCAGTGAGGGTTGTTTTTGTCGGGGCGGGGTCATCCGCTTACGTCGGTGATACTTTAGTTCCGTACCTACAATTGAATGGGGATCGACAACATTTTCGTTTTGAAGCGATTGATACAACGAAAATCGTTTCAACGCCGTATGCGTATTTGGAACCTGACACGCCCACTTTACTAGTGTCCTTTGCGCGCAGTGGCAATAGTCCTGAGAGTGTGGCAACTGTTGACCTAGCCGAAAAACTAGTGCACAACCTTTGGCAACTAACCATCACCTGTGCGCCTGAAGGCCAGTTGGCACAACACGCGCAGGATGACGCGCACAACTTGGTCTTGCTGCAGCCCGCCCGTTCTAATGACAAGGGTTTTGCGATGACTGGTAGCTTTAGCTGCATGCTGTTAACCTCCCTGTTGGTATTTGACGCCAATCACCGTGATACGCAAAAAGCGGATTACGTAAAAGCCATTAGTGAAATGGGCAAAGAAGTACTTGCACGTGAAGATGAGGTGCAAGCCATTGTGGATACTGATTTTGACCGCATTATATATCTAGGATCTGGCGGTTTAACGGGGCTCACCCGTGAGGCGCAATTAAAAATCTTGGAACTCACAGCTGGTCAGAAAGCCACGATGTTTGATTCTTCCATGGGTTTTCGACATGGACCAAAATCTTTTATTAACCAAAAAGCACTGGTTTTTGATTTTCTCAGTAATGATGCCTACACCCGCCAATATGACGTGGATATCTTAGATGAAGTCAAAGGCGATGATATTGCGCCCGTCGTTTGCGGCATCGGTGTGGCTAGCCAGCAAAACTTTGCGGGACAAAACTTCTTGTTTAAAAAGGGTAATGATCAGCTTCCCGACGGCTACTTGGCTTTTCCGGATATCATGTTTGCGCAGACGTTGGCGTTAATGACCTCGGTTAAAGTTGGTAACACACCTGATACACCGTCCGCAACCGGAACGGTAAACCGAGTTGTCAAGGGTGTTACGATTCATTCGTTGGCTTAGGCGACAATCAAAGACTTCTATTTGAAGTAAAAAAGAATTACTAAAGGATTTGGCGAACAGAGCTAAATCCTTTTTTTCGTCTATGAACAAAGCTTGATAAGTTATTACCAGTTAACTTAAAAGAATTGCGATAGTTTATACATGGCCGTAGAAGTGTTTGAACTTACCTGGAGTTACATTCTCCATCTTTTTGAAAACTGAAATAAAATGACTGCTTGTATTGAATCCAACCTTTTTTCTGATTTCTTCAACAGATAATTCAGGGTTATTCATAAGAAATTCTTTAGCTTTTTTTATTCTGAACTGCAACAGGTATTGGTGTGGTGTTGTTCCAACGAATTTACGAAAAACCTCATGAATGTACTGCTCACTATAATTAGAATATTTTGCAAAGTCCTTAATATCTAATTCCTGAGAATAATGGCTTTGTACCAGCGAAATAATTGGTTCAATAACATCTTGATAAACAGGTTCATTTCGTGGATTGCTAATCATATATTTCTTTAATAGAAGGAGAAACTCATATACCAGTTCGGAAGCCCTGAAAAGCTGTAATGGTTCTGAATTTTCAATTTCTTCATGATGTTTTTGAATGAAATTTGTAATATTACTATCGGGCTGTTCCAAAAATAAATAATCATGGAAGCCTAAACTGGTCAGAATTTCAGAAATTAACGAACCCCCAAACGTAAAAAATTCGGTCTTCCAGGTACCCTCAAAAGTTTTGTAGGAATGTGGTATACCTTGTGCAATTAAAATACCTTGTTGAGGTTTCAGAAAGATTGATTGATTTGCAATGTGTAAAATCCCCGTACCTTTTACACACTGCAACCAGTGTACATATGGATATCCAGTTGGACGAAAAATGTCTTCTTGCTCCCAGTTGTAGCCAATACTATCAACATACAGAGGAAAAGAACGGTCATTAACCTTAAAGCTATAACGCACAAAAATCACCCCTTAAACAGTAACTATTATTTGTATGAAATAACAACATAATTCTACCATTATTCCCATTCTTTTTCAGTAAAAAATCAATTTAAAAGAATAATTACAAGTTAAAGGTCATATGAACGATAACTTTAATTTATTGGTATTTTTGAAGTGAAAAATACAAAAAAATAATGACAGTTCTTATCTTAAATTTGTAATGTTAAAAGATTTTAGGGTGTAAATTGAAAAATATACGTTGATAAGGTCTTTTTAGAAACACAATTATACAAATTCTCAGAAATTATCTTCGGATATTTTTTTGAGCTATACATTAGTAAAGCAAATATAATTTTGTTCAAAAAAAGTATAACAGATTTTTTTGATATTTTTGCGAACTTATTCGATAGAAATGGGGTTGTTTTAAACTGCAACCGCTTCCATAATTAGGGGTGAAATAAAAGTTTATATTTTTACATTAGGAGGATGTTAATGATGAGTCGATTTAGAAAATTTGCAATTGGGGTTGGAATAGCTCTAACTAGTGTTGCGTTACTAAGTGGATGTGGCAAAACGAGTTCTGGAACAGGCTCCGCCAGTAGTCATAAAACTGTAGTGACTATTTGGGGAGACGATCCTAACTTTAATGTTCCAATCATGAAAACAGCCGTAAAGATGTATAACCAAGAGCATAAAAATTCAGATGTTACATTTAAAGTGGAAATGCAGAATGATTATGTCACAAAACTTCAAACGGTCTTATCTGCTGGAAAGCAAAGTAATTTTCCTAACATCGTAAGTATTGAAGATTACAATGCACAGAAATTATTATCGTCGTATCAAAATGATTTTCAGCCATTACAAAATATTAATTTAAAGAACTTTTCCAGTTATAAAAAAGATATTGTGCGGTATCAAGGAAAAACATATGGAGTTCCTTTTGATTCGGGAGTTTCGGCTTTATATTACCGAAAAGATATTTTTGCAAAATATGGTGTAACTGCCAAAGATTTAAATAATATCACTTGGGATCAGTTCATTAAGTTAGCTGAAAAAGTTAAACAGAGTAGTGGTAAAGAAATTCTAGGAACAGGAACTTTGTTGGGCCAAGATCCCGATATGATCCGTCAAATTTTACAATCTACTGGAAACTGGTATTTCACAAAATCTGGAAAGTTAAATATTAATTCTACTGGTTTTAAAAAAACGATCGAAACTATTAAGTCGTTGCACGATGCTGGTGTAATTACTGGGTACAGTGATTTTAATAGTCGAAATAAGGCTGTTTACAATGGAAAATTGCTTGGCCTAGTCGAAGGTGCATGGTACTTACCTACACTTAAGGCGGACAAGAAATTATCTGGTAAATGGGGGATTGCAACTGTACCAAGGGTATCCGGAATGAAAAATGCTTCGAACACTACAAATGAAGGCGGATCAAGCTACTATGTATTGAATACAGGAAATACTAAGGCTGATAAAGCAGCTAAAAAATTTCTCAAAACAATGTTTGATGGTAATTCTAAATTTTATGCCAAAGCATTGAAAGAACAGGCTGCCGTAACAACATATAAGCCAGCAAAAACCAATAAAGAATGGAATCAAACAGATCCTTTCTTGAATCAAAAAGTAAATAAATATTTTGCCGACAATATGGATAAAATTCCAAGCGTTTCATACGGAACACATTCCGTTGAATTAGAAACTATTTTCCAAAGTGATTTAGGTGATTATTACAATGGAAAAAAGAGTTTGAACTCAACAATCAAGACTATGGAAGCCGCTTATAAGAGTCAAGTCGGAGGTAAGTAATTAGGAAGGTGTCGTTTTATGAATGGAGTTAAAGAGCGCACAAATAGAATTGGATGGTGGTTTATTGGACTGGCCATTATTGGGTTTTTAGTCTTCATGATTTATCCGATCTTAGATTCGATTCGTTTGGTATTCTCTTCAGTTTCTGGAGATAGTAGTAAGTTCGTCGGTTTGGGAAACTTCGTGCGGTTATTACATGATAGTGTTTTTTGGAGTTCGCTAGGGAATTCGTTCCTATATCTTATCATCGAAGTCCCTATTATGTTGATAATGGCGATGATTTTGGCAGTAGTCTTGAATTCGAAAAAGTTAAAATTACGCGGATTTTGGCGATTATTAATTTTTTTACCATGTGTGACTTCTCTTGTTTCTTATTCAGTTTTATTCAAGATGTTGTTTGCTAGTGATGGTTTAATCAATATTTTTCTTATGAAGACGTTGCATTTAATTTCTTCACCTATTCCGTGGTTGACTAGTCCTGGAATGGCAAAAGTAGTTATCATCCTAGCTTTATTATGGCGTTGGACAGGCTATAACATGATATTTTTCTTAGCAGGAATTCAAAATATTTCTGAAGAAACCTATGAAGCTGCTCGCATTGATGGTGCGTCATATTTTCAGCAGTTTCTTCACATTACTTTGCCTGCCTTGCGACCAATTATCTTGTTTACCGCTGTTCAATCTACCATTAGTACCCTACAGTTATTCGATGAGCCTATGAATATAACTGCAGGAGGGCCGAATAATTCTTCTATGACAATTGCTATGTATATTTATAATGTTTCGTTTAAGTTTGTTCCTAATTTTGGATACGCCGCATCGCTATCGTATGCCGTCATGTTTATTATTTTAGTTCTGTCATTAATACAAATGAGGGTGGTGAGAAACGATGACTAATAAGCTTACACAGGTAGTAAAATATTTATTTATTTTAGTTTGCTCATTTGTTAGTGTCTTTCCTTTTTTGTGGATGATTATTGAATCCACAAACTCGTCTGATCAAATTATTGCTGGAAAGATGACGTTAGGTGGACAATTCTCAATTAACCTGCACCATGCGTTACAACAAACACAAGTAGTACAGGATTTTATAAATAGTCTAAAAATTGCAATATGGGTAACAATTCTCTCGATTATCATTGCTTCTTTAGCAGCCTACGGATTTCAGATCTATAAATCCAAGGGCAAGGATGTAATTTATTCGTTATTTATCGTTTCCATGATGATTCCGTTTTCTGTCTTAATGATCCCATTGTATCGGATGATGACAAACATGGGATTGGTCAATAACGAATGGGCCGTAATACTTCCTGCAATTACATCAATTTTCTTAGTATTTTTCTTTCATCAAAGTCTGGAAACTTTTCCAATTGACACAATTGAATCGGCCAGAATTGATGGTGCAAGTGAATTAAGAATATTTGGAAGTATTGTGTTGCCACAATTGAAATCAACTTTTGCTGCAGCTGCCATTTATTCCTTCATGGGTGCATGGAACAACTATATGTGGCCATTGATTGTTCTGCAATCCGATGATCAAAAAACTATGCCGTTACTAATTTCGGGATTGTCAGCGACTACAAACTATTCAATTGATTACGGTATCATAATGATTTTAATCATTATATCTACAATTCCTATATTTGTAATCTTCTTATTCTTGCAGAAATATTTCGTACAAGGAATGACTGGTGCTAACAAAGGATAATTGAGTGAAAGGTGGACAGTTGATGGAATATACGAAACCATATTTCGTACCGCTTAAATTAATACAGCTAAAGCTAATAAAAAGAATATCCAAAATGCATATTTTTTCGGACGCTGGTTCGACAAAACGCTTAATGGAAAGAATTATGTAATTACTATCACAGAAGGAGCATCATTTTTTGTTCAGTTTTTTGGAGACAGTTTAACTATCGTATTTAAAGTGCTACAAACACCATGTATTATTGCCATCTCGATTGATAACGGTAGATATAAAAAAAAGACGGCAGATGGAAATTGTAAAGTTGCCGAACATTTATCCCAAAGAACACATACAGCAAGAATCTTTGTTGATGCAATTAGAGAAAATGATGATTTATGGAGGTCTGGTAATGGATTGGCAGTCGAATGTGTTATTGGGGAAAAAGTGAAACCAATTAGACCATCTAGGAAACCAGTTTGGTTTATTGGAGATTCCATTACGGCCGGAATTCATGTTAATGGTGATAAGGAACCAGAAACAAATAGCTATGTTGAATCATATACAAACGTTGCATCAAATTTGTTGGGGCTTGCTAACGTCCCAATAGCATATGGAGCCACGGGCATAACGACAGCTGGTTCAGGCGGTGTTCCTAAAGCAAGTGATTATTTGAATTTTGATATGGCTGGAGTGCCAGATCAATGTGAACAGCCAGAATGGGTTGTTTTGAATTACGGCACAAATGATCGAAAAAATAGGAAAGTTTTTCTAACCGAGTACCGTCAGTATATTTACCAGCTTTTAGACCGTGTACACAGCATACCAATTATAATACTTAAACCCTTTGTAGGTGTGTACTCAAAAGAAATAGACATTTTAGCAAGTGAATTTCCAAATGTGTTTCCAGTAAACACATCTGATTGGGAAGCATCATATACTGATGATTTACATCCTGATAGTTATGGGTCTAAGTTACTTGGTATTGAGCTGGCCAGAGTAATAACTGATATTTTGAATCGAAAAAATTAAAAGATTTGATAGTAGAGAGAAGGCAGAGAAGTAAATGAAATTCACAGATGGTTATTGGATGGTAAAGAAACAGTTTGAGATCCAATCTCCGCATGAAGTGTTCGATTATGGTATTCATGATAATACGTTAACAATGTATGCACCGTATAAAAAAATTGAGCAACGTAGTGATGAGCCAAACGTTGGTATGACAACTATCAGAATCAATTCACCTTTAAGAGATGTTATTGGTGTGCATCTATATCACTTTTTGGAAACAAATCGCTTTTCGCACTTTGCCCTAAATGATGAGAAACCGATAGTGTCTATTGAAAAAGACACAGGGAAATTAGATTTTACTTCAGGAAATTTAACTATAAAAGCTTCCTATAAGCATGATTTTGATCTTTCATTTGAGGCTGGCGGAAAGAGGTTAACCGGATCACGCGAGGGTGCTCAAGCAGAGATTAAAGACAATAATAATAATCTGCATTATATGCGGGAACAATTGGATATTTTACCAGATGAACTCATATATGGGTTTGGTGAACGATTCACACCATTTGTTAAAAATGGGCAAAGTATCGATATTTGGAATCAGGATGCAGGTACAGGAAGCGAGCAAGCCTATAAGAATATTCCTTTTTATATTACGCAGATTACAAGTTTAATTCGAACACTTACTAAATAGTTCCCTGAATGTTTCAATGGCAGTTTTCCAGTTTAGAATTTTTAATGGTCGGTTGTTAATCAACTCCGTTGCTTCAATAATTGATTCTTCTGTGACTTTCGCGAAGTTTGTCTTTTTAGGAAAGAACCAACGAATTTTGCGATTGAAATATTCATTAGTTCCACGCTCCCACGGTGAATAAGGGTGACAAAAATATACCTCACGTTGATAGGTGTCTTCAATGAGTTGATAACCTGAGAATTCTTTACCATGATCAGCTGTAAATGATTTTACAGCTGGACCAAAGGTTCTGATGAAGGTTTCAATGGCGTTATTCATTGCATTCTGACTACGGTTTGGAATTTTAATCATCCAAACTAGACGACTCTTTCTTTCTACAAATGTTGCCAAACATGTCTTTGAACCACCTCGTGACGAAAGAACGGTATCCATTTCCCAGTGTCCAAATTCGGAGCGATCATTTATAGCTTGAGGACGATTTTCAATAGTTTTACCAACCTGAAAGCTTCCCCGACGCTCATCTTGATGTTTGTGACGTTGTCCTTTGTCGGGCAATTGTTCAGCCTTAAAGTTGATTTGGCCACTGTAAATCCAGTTATAGATTGAGCTAGTGCAAAGTCTAAGCTCATGTGCGACCTCATCAGGTGAATGTGTCAAACGTAAATGGTTCTCAATTAAGCGTTTCAGCATTGGAGTTAAAATTGATTTTCTTCCTGAATGATGTCGTTGTTGTTCGGCATCCGCCTGTGCCAATATAGGGTTATATGGCTGAACTCTCTTGAGTTCATAACTGATGGTGGATTTGGACACATTGAGTGCGGAAGCAATTTTGTTTTGAGAATAACCGATATTTAGCAAATGGTAGATGGCACCGCGATCGAATTGTGTTAAAGTAGAGAAGCTCATAGTAATGTATCTTCTTTCATGGTTTGGTTGTGGTGACTACCATTGTAGGACATTACTATGGGTCTTTGTTTACATTTTTTTAGGTGTTCGAATTAATTATATAATCTGCGATTAGTAATAAAGGATATGGTGTATTTGTAAACAATACTGGAAAGGTCTCATTTGAGGTAGCATCTGAAAATGTCAATCGCGTTCAGTTTAGTGTGCCAGGTGAAAGCTTAGATTACTACGTTATATATGGGCCAACCCCTAAAGAAATTTTAGATAAGTATACAAGACTAACGGGTAAAATTGGTTTACCACCAGCATGGACTTTCGGATTGTGGTTATCAACGTCATTTACAACGGACTATAGAGAAGAGACCGTACTTAAATTTATTGATGGTATGCAAGAACGTCACATACCGCTTGACGTTTTTCACTTTGATTGTTTTTGGCAGAAAGATTTTGAATGGAGTGGATTAGAATGGAATAAAGAACAGTTTCCCGATCCACAAAGGTTACTTAAAAAAATTCATGATCGCGGTATAAAGGTGTGTGTTTGGATTAATCCCTACGTTAGTCAAAAAACAGCAATGTTTAAAGAAGGTTTAAAAAAAGGCTATTTTATTAAAAGACTAAATGGAGAAGTCTGGCAGTGGGATATGTGGCAGGCAGGTAGTGCGTTTATTGATTTTACCAATCCAGAAGCAACTGAATGGTTTAAGAAAAAACTAAGGGGATTATTAAAAAACGGTGTAGACTGCTTTAAAACAGATTTTGGTGAACGGATTCCTGTGGAGGATGTGAAGTTCTATAATTCATGCAACCCACAGCAAGAACACAATTATTACACATATCAGTATAATCAAGCGGTGTTTGACGCAATTCAAGAGGTTAAGGGTACTGATCAAGCAGTTGTATTTGCAAGATCAGCCACTGTGGGTTCCCAAAAATATCCGGTTCATTGGGGAGGCGATAATCTCTCTAATTATAACTCAATGGCAGATTCCTTAAGAGGCGGGCTTTCTCTGTTATGTTCCGGATTTGGCTTCTGGAGCCATGATATTGGTGGATTTGAAAAAAATGCGTCTGCTGATCTTTATAAACGATGGACTCAATTTGGATTATTATCTTCACATAGTCGCTATCATGGAAGTATTCAATATCGGGTGCCATGGTTTTTTGACGAAGAGGCTGTTGCGAATACACGAAAATTTGTAACCTTAAAGTTGGCTCTTATGCCATATATATATGAAGCGGCCGTATCAGCTCATGAGGTAGGTACACCAATAATGCGCCCATTGTTCTTTGAATTTTATCAAGATAGAAATGTTGCATATTTGGACAATGAATATATGTTTGGTCCAAGCATCTTGGTGGCTCCTATTTTCAACGACCGTGGTGAGGCAAATTATTATTTGCCAGAAGGTAAATGGACAAGCTTACTCTCTAATAAAGTATATACAATTGATAAGACAGGAAAATGGTTAACAGAAAAATATGATGAAATGAATTTACCTATTTTAGTTAAAGAAAATACTATTCTTGTTTTGAATAAAAATGCTAAACATGCTGAATATGACTTTAACAAGGATGTACAAATCCATGTCTACCAAATTAGTGAGGGAAGGCATGAAAAAAGGGTAGTTGATAAAAAGGGTAAAGTTCTTGGGAAGATTATAGTTTTACGTAGAAGTAACGAAATTTCAGTAAGCGCTCACATGATGAAAGGAATGGTAACGGTTTATGTTCATCAGGGAGATATTACGTTGGAAAACAAACTGGTAAATGGAGAAGCAACAATTTCGATCTAAATAAAAGTAGAGTGCTAAGAGGGAATTTTTGAAAGGGATGGTCGTCAATGGCTGAAGTACAACTAAAACATATTTATAAAGAATATGATAATGCCAATTCATATTCGGTTACAGATTTCAATCTGGACGTAAAGGATAAAGAATTTGTAGTGTTTGTTGGGCCTTCGGGATGTGGAAAATCGACAACGTTACGTATGATAGCTGGTTTGGAAGATATTACTAAAGGGGAATTACTTATTAATGGCAAAGTAGCTAATAATTTGGCACCAAAAAATAGGGAAATTGCCATGGTGTTCCAAAATTATGCATTATACCCTCACATGACAGTTTACGGAAACATGACAAGGAGGATATTGATAAACGAGTAAAGCATGCTGCTGAAATTTTAGGCCTAACTGATTATCTGAAAAGAAAACCAGCGGCTCTATCTGGTGGGCAAAGGCAACGAGTCGCTCTGGGAAGAGCAATTGTAAGAGATGCACCTATCTTTCTTATGGACGAACCATTATCTAATCTTGATGCTAAGTTGCGCGTTAGTATGAGGGCACAGATTGCAAAACTTCACCAAGATCTGAAAACGACAACTATTTACGTTACCCACGATCAAACCGAAGCGATGACAATGGCCGATAGAATTGTGGTTATTCGTGACGGAAAAATTCAGCAAGTCGGGACGCCATCACAAGTGTACGACAAACCAGTTAATGTGTTTGTGGCTGGATTTATTGGATCACCGGCAATGAACTTCTTTAATGTGACCCTAAAAAACGGATATATTAATGATGCAAAGGACGGTTTTCATCTCAAGGTACCACAAGGAAGATTAAAAATTCTCGAGGAAAAAGGCTACAATAACAAAAAATTGATCTTGGGATTAAGACCTGAGGATATACACACAGAGAATGCTTTTTTAGAAACTTTTCCGCAGAATGTTGTCCATGCTGAAATCGTGGTATCGGAGTTATTGGGATCTGAATCACAGTTGTATAGTAAATTAGGACAGACTGATTTTGTAGCAAAAGTAAATTCTCGTGATTTTGAAAAACCTGGAACAGGAATGAATATGGGATTTGATTTAAATAAAGCACATTTCTTTGATAAAGAAACTGAAAAATCAGTTGACTATGAAGAAGAAAATTAAGCAAAAAGGGAGACAGAGAGAATGTCCATTCATGACTCGTTATTCTTTTCGAATACTTTGCAAATGAACACATCATTTCGTGTGATTTTGCCAGAAAAAAAAGTAGATAATGCAACAAAAATTTATCGAGATGGAAAGAAGTTTCCGGTTCTATGGTTGTTACATGGACTTTCTGATGATGAAACGTCATTTCAGAGATTTACTTCTATAGAAAGATACGCAAACGATGCAGGGATAGCGGTAGTGTTGCCTAGAATGGAGCGCAGCTTTTATGCAGATATGGTATAGGGACCAAACTACTGGACATATTTAATTAGTGAGTTGCCAAGAAGAGCAAGATTTTTCTTTCCATTATCAGAGCTTCCCACAGAAAACTTTGTGGCTGGTAATTCTATGGGAGGGTATGGAGCTTTAAAATGGGCATTTCGTGCTCCGGGAAAGTTTGCAGCGGTAGGGGCGCTTTCTGCTGTTATGGATGTAGATGAATTCGGAAAGCAATATAAAGATTTAATCCCAGATTTTGAAATGATATTTGGAAGGGATAAGGTAGTAAATCCTTCCCAAAACTTGATGTTTTTGGCCAAGCATTTTCCGATAAAACAGAGGAAAAAATTGAAGGTATTTCAAGCTGTTGGACAAGAAGATTTTTTATATCAACAAAATCAGAAAATGCGTGGATGTTTAACGCGCATTTTTGAAACGAATTATTTATACAAAGAAGAGACTGGTAATCATGATTGGGATTTCTGGGACAAACAGATTAAAGCTTTTATTGAATGGTTACCGTGTGGAAAAAAAGATAAATCAGAATGATATCGTAATTGGTAGAATTGTCAAAATATTTTACTATTGCAATTGTTGTGCTTCACCGTTTACTGATGCCGATAAATAATTAATATTGATTACAACAATATACACTTATGATACCTTCATTCGTAATTATTTGAATTTGGAGGATGTTACAGATGAATCAACAAGTTATTAATAAAGTTCCTTTTCTTTTTGGAGGTGATTATAATCCGGAACAATGGCCAGAATCAACTTGGGAAAAAGATATAAAGATGGTAGAACAGGCCGAAATTAATTCCGCAACAATTAATGTATTTTCATGGTCATTGTTACAACCAAAAGAAAATAAATATGATTTTACGATGTTAGACAAAATTGTCTCACTTTTAAAAAAACATAATTTTAAAATAGTAATGGCAACTTCGACTGCAGCTTTACCAGGTTGGATGGTCAAAAAGTATAAGGATGTTTCAAGAGTAAATACGTATGGGATTCGTCAGGGCTTTGGAAAACGGCATAATGCTTGTCCAAATAGTCCAAATTTTCAAAAACTTGCCGAGGATTTGGTTACACAGATCATGAAAAGGTATGGTCAGGAACGTAGCGTTGTTTGTTGGCATATTTCGAACGAATATGGTGGTTATTGTTACTGTGACAATTGTGCCAAAGAATTTAGAAAGTGGCTAAAAATCAAATACACAACCATAGAAAATTTGAATAATGCCTGGAATGCTAACTTTTGGAGTCATACTATTCATGAATGGGATGAAGTGGTTCCACCTTCTAAATTATCAGATGAATTTGATAACGGAAAAGCTGTTTTAGGAGGAGAAGCATTAGATTATCGGAGATTTCAATCTGACAGCCTGTTAAATGAATTTTTGATGGAAAAAGCTGTTATTAGAAAATTTAATAAAACTACACCCATCACTACAAATTTTATGGGTACACAAGAAGATCTTGATTATTTTAAGTGGGCAAGACATCTTGATGTGGTTTCTTGGGATAATTATCCGAGTTTTGATACCACGGCAGCCTTTACAGCAATGAACCATGATCTCATGTACGGTCTCAAAAAACAACCGTTTATGCTTATGGAGCAGGCGCCAAGCCAACAAAATTGGCAGGCTTTTAACGCATTAAAAGCACCAGGGGAAATTCGTTTTCTTAGCTATCAAGCAGTTGCCCATGGGGCTAATACAGTACAATTTTTTCAATTAAGGCAGGCAAGGAGCGGCTCTGAAAAATTGCATAGTTCCATAATTTCTAATCGTGATTCAACTCAAACAAGAGTATTTAAAGAAGTTGCTCAAATTGGAACAGAAATGAAGCAATTGGATACTAATATTTGGAGCAGTAGAAGAAAATCGAAAGTTGCAATTATTTTTGATTGGGAAAGTTTCTGGGGAATAAATTCATCTGTTGGGCCAACCGTAAACTTACATTATATAAACCGAATATACGCTTATTATAAATTCTTTTATAAAAATAATATCTCAGTAGATTTCATATCCGACAATGATAATCTTTCGACTTACAAAATAGTAATTGCACCAGCTCATTACATTTTGAAACCAAAACTTGCAAATAAAATTAGTGTATTTGTAAATCAAGGTGGAAATTTTATAACTGATTTCATGAGCAATGTTGTAGATGAAAATGACAATTTATTTCAAGGAAATGGGCCGTTAGATAAATTGTTAGGAATGTGGGTTGAAGAAAGAGACGCTTTAACTCCGAAAAATGATGTTGAATTACAAGTTATGGATACAGGGAGAAAAACGAAAGCTGACGTGCTATGTGATGTTGTTCATCTTGATGGTGCTGAGATATTGGCTAAGTTTCAGACATCAAAATTTTATAATAATTATCCAGCTATTACACAGAACAAATTCGGAAAAGGGCATGCTTACTATGTGTGCACGGCTTTAAGTGATGAAACAATGGATTGGTTAGGAAAGTATATTTTAAAAAAAGGGAAGCTGACAATTTCAGAAAAAAATAAGGAAAGTGTTGAACGAATAAGTCGTTATACAGATAAATATCAATATGAATTTATTTTAAACACCCAGGATAGAGAACAAATCTATCATAATAGAACTTCAGACTTAGTAGATATTGTATCAAACAAAAAAATCAATACTGGTGATGTTCACTTGAAGCCCTTTGGTGTTTTAATAACTCGTATAAAATTGAATGAGGACCAGAATTAGTAGGTTATTAAATGGAGAAGATGAATGATGGCATATTGGAATATGGATAAAATTACTTATGTTGGAAATGAGTATGCAAAGGAGTTTGGTTTCCATTATTATGAGCCAGAAAAGATAATTGCTGGAAAAAAGATGAAAGATTGGTTGCGATTTGCAGTTGCCTATTGGCATACGTTTGATCAGCGACTAGTCGATCCGTTTGGTGATGGAACGGCGATTAGACCGTATGATAAATATACAGATCCGATGGATAATGCACTAGCAAAGGTCGATGCGGCGTTTGAATTTTATGAAAAATTGGGAGTTAACTTCTTTTGCTTTCATGATCGCAATTTGGCACCTGAAGGCAATACTTTACGAGAAAGCAATCATAATTTAGATAAAATAGTCGATAAAATTGTGGAATATCAACAAGATTCTGGAATGAAGGTATTATGGAATACTGCTAATATGTTTACAAATCCACGGTTCGTTGCTGGAGCTGCCACAAGTCCATATGCGGATATTTACGCGTATAGTGCAGCACAGATTAAACATAGCCTAGAAATTGGGAAAAGGGTCGGTGCTGAAAATTATGTGTTCTGGGGTGGTAGAGAAGGTTACGAGTCTTTATGGAATACCAACATGAAAATGGAGCAGGAACACGCTGCAGAATTTTTCCACATGGCAAAAGATTACGCAAACAGAATTGGATTCAAAGCCCAGTTTTTATTGGAGCCAAAACCGCTTGAGCCCACTACACATCAATATGATTACGATGCTGCCACTACAATTGGTTTCATGAAACAGTACGGACTGGATAAAGACTTTAAGCTCAATTTGGAAGGCAATCATGCTAACCTTGCTGGTCATACGTATCAGCATGAAATTCGGGTGGCTAGAGAGGCTGGTCTATTAGGATCTCTCGATGCAAATCAAGGCGATAAATTGATCGGTTGGGATATTGATGAATATCCTTCAAATCTTTATGAAACAATTGGTGCAATGTATGAAGTTATTGAGAATGGAGGCATAGGCCGGACAGGTGGTTTAAACTTTGATGCTAAGCCAAGGAGAACATCCTTTGAACCAGATGATCTGTTTATTGGTCACATGGTTGGGATGGATACATTTGCTGCTGGATTAAAAGTAGCTGCAAAATTAAAAGAAGATCACGTTATTGATAACGTTCTACAGGATAGGTATGACTCTTATAATTCTGGAGTAGGAAGACAAATTCAAAGTGGAACAGCAAGTATAGAGGATCTTGAAAATTATATCATCGACAAGCCACAAAAAGAATTAAGGCGGGCAACGCATTCTGATCATTTAGAAGAAATAAAGAATATAATTAACCATTATATGATTGCAACATTAGCGGGTTAAAATAAGGTAGGAATGGGTAAAAAATTACTCATTCCTTTTTGAGGTGGCTTTAATGAAATATGTATTAGGAATTGATTTGGGAACCAGTTCGGTGAAAGTTTCAGTAGTTGATAAAATGGGACGAATGGCTGCACAACGAAGTGAAAGCTATGATCTCTTACAGAAGCAGATTGGTTACAGTGAACAAAACCCAGAAGACTGGGTACGGGCAACAACTAAAGCAATCCGGAATATAATAGACTTGGATAGAATTAATGCAACGGAGATTGAGTCATTAAGTTATTCTGGGCAAATGCATGGATTAGTCTTATTAGATGATAACTATAGGGTATTGAGACCGGCAATATTATGGAATGATACACGTACAGTCGAGCAAAGCAGACAAATCTTAAAAAAAATGGGAAAGGGATTTTTAAAAATAACACATAACTTACCTCTTGAAGGATTCACATTGCCTAAATTGCTATGGATACAGGATAATGAACCGGAAATTTTTAAAAAAATTAAAGTTTTTTTACTGCCTAAAGACTATTTACGATACAGAATGACTGGTCACATAGCTACCGACTATTCTGATGCAGCTGGTACAGTAATGCTAGATGCAAAGAAAAATACTTGGAGCAGAGAAATTTGTCAACCTTTTGCGATTCCGCTGGAAATCTGCCCGCCATTAGGTAACTCAGATGCATATGCTGGAAATATTACTAAACAATATGCTTCAATATCACAACTTTCAACACATATAAAAGTGTACGTTGGTGCTGCAGATAATGCCGCCGGTGCTTTGGGTGCTGGAATTGTCAGAGAAGAAACAGCATTATGCAGTATTGGAACATCTGGTGTCGTACTTAAATATGCTGATAAGTCTAGCTCAAGCCTAAATGGTAAACTACATGTCTTTAATCATGCAATTCCTGGTAAGTATTATATGATGGGAGTAACCTTATCAGCTGGTTATAGTTTATCTTGGTTGAAAAAAATACTTGATAACAAAACTACTTTCGGAAAATTCATTCTAGAAGCGCGACATTCTACCATTGGGGCAAATGGGTTACTGTTTTCTCCATATCTTGTGGGGGAAAGAACGCCATACGACGATGGTAACGTTCGGGGAAGTTTCATCGGACTAGATAGCAACCATAAGCAAGCAGATTTGGTACGCTCTGTCATGGAAGGCATTGTCTTTTCGTTTAAAGATCTTCTAAATATTTACAAGGTAAACCATTCTGAAGTGAAATCAATCATTTCAATTGGCGGAGGAGCTAAGAGCGATTTGTGGCTACAGATACAAGCGGATATTTTTGATATTCCGGTTATTTGTTTGACGAATGAACAAGGGCCGGGATTAGGAGCAGCTATGATTGCGGCAGTGGGTACAGGATGGTTTCAAAATTTTCAAGATTGCGGAAAAGAATTTGTTGAACGGGGAAAAATATATTTGCCAGAACCGAAAAATGTTCAAAAATATTGTGAACTATATAGAATTTACAGACAAATATACAAGGCTACTGCTGATATAAGTCATCAGTTAGTAGACTTCAGAAAGAAAAATTTCTAACTTTTCGGTTTAAAAATGAATTTGGCTAGGGAAGAGAAGGCGATATAGTGTGCTAATCAGCAAATATATATTAGATATATATAACTTTTTAGGTGTGATTCCTATTATGGCATTAACTTTAATATTAGTGTCTTGTCTTGTGGGAGTACATTTTTTTGACGCATTTGAAAGTGGCACGCGACTGGCCATTTCCTTAACAGGAATTAGTGCAATCATTCATTTGCTGGTTAAGGTTTATAAGCCCGCAATGAGTTCCTTCATAAACACCACGGGGATTCATTTAACAGTTATCGATGTTGGCTGGGCTCCATTGGCAACCATTACATGGGGAACCCCTTATACTTTACTATTCTTGTTGATTACCATTCTTACTAATTTGTTTATGATAAAAATTCGTTGGACAACAACACTGGATGTGGATATCTTTGATATTTGGCATGTAGCCTTTACAGCGTTGTTGGCAATGTATTTTGGTGCAAATATTTTCACAGCGGTAATATTGGTCATTGTATTAGGAATACTAAAACTCAAAAATTCTGATCTTATGAAACCTACTTTTAACGACTTATTAAATAACTGGAATAATCCCATGACGTCAACTCATATGAATTACATGATAAATCCTTTGTTAATGCTTTTTAACAAAATCTTTGATATCTTTTTAAGTCCGTTAGACAAATATGATTTTGATGTTTCAAAATTAAATGAGAAAATAGGCTTTTGGGGGAGTAATTTTATTATCGGCTGTTATCTAGGCGTTTTTGTTGGAATGGTTGGGAAAATGCCCGGATCACGGATCTTTGTACTGTCTTTCACTGGAGGTGTTGCGTTACAGCTTTTTGCAGAAATTGGAGCTTGGTTTGTTAAAGCTGTCGATGGCCTCACACAGAGAATTACGGAATTGCTTAATAAATTTTTAAAAAATCGAAATTTAAACGTTGGTTTGGATTGGGCATTTATAAATGAACGTTCTGAAATTTGGGGAGCGGCAAATATATTAGCTCCTATTATGTTAATAGAATCATTAGTTTTGCCCGGAAATCACATATTACCTCTTGGAGGTATTATTGCAATGGGCGTTACACCTGCCTTGTTGGTAGTAACACAAGGCCACATTATTCGAATGATATTTATTGGTGCTCTTGAGTTGCCTTTGTTCTTGTGGGCAGGAACGTTGAGTGCACCTTTTGTAACGCAAACAGTATCAAGTTTGAGCGTCTCCGGAATTCAAAAAGGCATAATGATTGGTGCTTCTACAAAAGAAGGACCAATTGAACAATTTTTAGCCTATTTATTTGGAAAGGCAAGTAGCTCGGAAAAATATATGCTGTATGCGTTTGTTGCACTTACAGTATATCTGTTAGTTTTTTATTGGTATTCAAGGGAAATGCAGAAAAGAAACAAAATCTATTGGAAATTTCAAAGGCAACAAGGGGAGAGTAATTAAAAATATTTTAAATGAGACATTGAAAATATAATTAAAAAGGATCCTAACGGAGAGCAATTTTTTTGTCCTGTTAGAATCCTTTTTTCATGCTTCCAACCCATTACTACTCAAGAAATTATTGATCACGATGACACCGCCCTTATCGTAACGATGGCGCGTTTGGGAATATTCGAAAGGACGACCATCAGCCAGATGGACCGTTTGCGAGACCTGTAAAATGGGTTCGTTGTGGTGACACTGCAGATATTTTTGATCATCTTCACTGGGGATGTCGGCAGTGATCTTGCGAATAGAACTTCCAATTTTCAAGCCGAGTTGGGTTTCGATAAACGTGTAAATCGAACCAGCCGCGATTTTCTCAGTTAAATTGCGGATAACGGAGAGTGGCATAATGGAATGATCTAACTCGTATGGTTTATCATCAACATTACGCAAACGTAAAATATCATAAACCGGGGTAGAATCACTGATGCTGAGCCGCTTTTGCTCGTGTGCATTAGGTAATCGAATTTCAAAATGCAAAACTTGCGTGCTTACTTTGCCACGTCCCGCAAATAATTTGGTGGTTCCTTCATATTGGCTGGATAAAATATCTAAGGTCGACTGTGAATTAGGTGCGACAGTGGTACCACTCCCTTGACGACGTAAGATTAAATTGGCGTTGGATAATTCGTCCAGCGCCTTTTGAATTGTTACCCGGGAAGTACCGAATTCCTCGGCCAACTCCTTTTGACTAGGAAGGTGCTCACCAGTCACATAGTCACCGTTTTGAATGCGTGCTTTTAATGTATTGGCAATATCTTTATATTGACTAATCGTCGTCACCTTCCTTCCTAGTGTTAATTTTAGCATATTCAAATTTTTATCCAAGTTGTTAATTTGAATTATCAATATAAATATTTGACTTTACAAATTTAAAATATGAGTTAAAATGATAATCAGTAGAGGAGGTAGGCAATGAGAAATTCAAAGTTTTTATGGGGAAATTCCGTTTCGAGCATGCAAACAGAAGGTGCTTGGAATGTGGATGGCAAAGGGCCGTCTGTGTATGACGTCAAACAGGCAACTCCGGATTCATCTGATTGGAAAGACGGCATTGACGAATATCATCGCTATGAAGAAGATTTTGATTTAATGAAAAATGCTGGCATGAATTGTTACCGGTTTCAAGTTTCGTGGTCGCGTGTGATTCCGTCCGGAGATGGAACGGTAAATCAAAAAGGACTGGACTATTACAGCCGTTTTGTTGATGCGTTATTGGAACGGAAAATGGTGCCGGTGATTTGTTTGTATCATTTTGACATGCCATTGCCTTTGGCTAAAAAAGAGAATGGGTTTATCAGTGACCATGTTCGTGAAGCATTTGTCCGTTTCGCCAAAATTGTAGTAAAAGCACTGGCAGACAAAGTCCAGTATTGGATTCCATTTAATGAACAAAACTGCACAATGTTTGAAGAAGGGTTTCAGAATAGCGGTTATTTAACAGGAGCGCACAGCATTGCCGATCAATATAAGATCGCTACGAATAGTCTGATCGCTTATGCAGAAGTGGCCGATTTTATTCATCAGTTCCCGGGTTTGCAAGTAGGCGGCATGGTAGCCTATCAGGAAATGTATCCCAATTCTCCCAAACCAGAGGATGTCATGGTGACGCGCAAAGCTAACGAATTTATCAATGAAGATTTTTTGTCCTTTTTCGCTACCGGCAAACGCTCGCGCGAAGTGACACGTTACATTGCAGCGCAGGGGTGGCCGGAGTTAAACAGGGCGGTAGATTTGGTCGTAACCCACTTAACCAATGTCAAAAGTGATTTTCTCGCGTTCAGTTATTATTACAGCTTGGTGATTGACGCCAATCGGATCAAACCGGGCACGCCACCCAATTACTATATGAGTCAGGGCAAGATATTTAATCCTAATTTGGAAACGTCAGAATATGGGTGGCAAATCGATGCGCTGGGCTTTCGCAACTGTATTACAAAAATGGCGGATCGGTATAACTTACCTATTTTCCCAGTTGAAAACGGCATTGGCGAAAAGGAAGTCTGGGACGGTGCTGTTCCAATTCAAGATGATTATCGGATTCAGTATCACCAAACACACATTCAAGCCATGAAAGATGCCATGACAATTGACGGTGCGGACGTAATTGGTTATCTAGGCTGGGGCCTCATTGATATTCCAAGTTCGACCGGTAATATGGAAAAACGCTACGGGATTGTTTATGTGAATCGCGGCAATCATGACCTGCGCGATTTGCGACGGGTCCCCAAAAAGAGTTACCAATGGTTCAAAAAAATGATTGCTGAAAACAAAAATTTAAATGGAGAGGTGCAGAAATGAAAAACAACGGAGTAGGCAAACGATTCATTGATAAGTTTACCGAAATTTCGATTAAAATCGGTAATCAAATCCATCTGCGTTCCTTGCGGGATGCGTTTGCGATGATGATGCCGCTATTTATTTTAGCCGGTCTGGGGGTCTTGGTAAATAATGTTATTTTTACATTATTTTTAAAAGGAACCATGCTCACAAATTTCCAAACTTTCGGTAATTTGCTGGTTAATGGCACACTTAATATTGCCGGACTTCTAATTGCACCGGTCGTCGGCTATTGCTTGGCTAAGAATCGTGGATTTAATAATGTTTTGGGTGCTGCAATTATTTCATTGGCAGGCTTAATTGTCATGATGCCTGCTACTTTATCCGCAATCCCGGTGGGCAAATCCGGTGCTGTTAATATCACGGGATACCTATCATTTACCAACATCGGTGTGACTGGGATGTTTGCCGGTATTATTATTGGGTTGGTGGCCACAGAATTATTCATAAGATTATCCGGCGTCAAAAAATTTAGGATTAACCTTGGTGAAAACGTGCCCCCAGCTGTCAGTGATTCCTTTATGACCCTGATTCCAACAATTGTGGTATTGAGTCTGTTAGCTATTATTGCTGCTTTGTTAGCCGTTTTGGCACATACGGACATGATCAAACTGATTACAATGATTATTCAGGAACCGTTACGTCGTGTAAACACAAGTTTGCCGGGATTCCTACTGATTTATAGTGTCGGCAACTTATTGTTTGGTTTTGGGATTCACCAAGCCGTCATTAACGGGACGCTCTTGGATCCAGTGTTGTTGATTAATACCAATAAAAACATGCAGGCATTTGCGACCGGCCATGACGTCCCTTATATTATTACGAGTGTTTTCCGCGACACATTTGGGATGCTGGGTGGAACCGGAAGCACGATTTGTTTGCTAATTGCCACCCTGATTTTTTCAAAAATGAAATCTAGCCGCCAGGTAACGGGCTTATCGTTAGTGCCGGGATTATTTAATATTAACGAACCGGTCATTTATGGCTATCCGATTGTTTTCAACTTGCCGTTATTGATTCCGTTTGTTTTGACACCCGTGATTGCTTTGCTGTTTGCATATTTCTGTACGGCAATTGGTTTTATGAACCGGACAGTTGTGATGGTGCCGTGGACAACGCCGCCACTAATTAATGGCTTTTTGGCAACTGGTGGAGACTGGCGCGCAATTATTGTGCAGCTGATTTCAATAATTTTTGGTGTTTGTTTCTATCTACCGTTTATGAAAATTTCTGAACGGGTCATCATGCATCAGGCAGAAGCGGACTAGTGAGAAGAGAGAATCGTTTGGTTAAAGGCAGTACTGAAGAGAGAAAATTAAATTAAGATCAAAGTAGGGGATCGTAGGGTAAAGAGATATCACATGAGTCGTAAATACTGACTCGACTACTTTATAATTAGAAAATATGGTAACAAAAAGCGACTTTTACAGAATGAATTTTTAGTTCATCTTTAAAAGTCGCTTTTTTAAATTGTTGAAATTATCTATAAAATTGATCGTCGCGAATTTTTACTGTCTATTTGCAGCAGAAAGCTATACAGGGCACCAAAGAGATTAGCATCACTACCAAATTTGGCTTGCTGAATATCAATATCACCAATTGTGTTATAAACGAGTTTATTTTCTTTGAAGAGTACACCCAATTCTTTCCTGATGGTGTTGGTAACGATGGATTGAGCACTAATACCACCGCCGATTACGAAACGATTAACATCTAATACAGCTTGAAGCGATAAAATTAGTTTTGCCACATGACTACAGTAGTCTATAAATATGCTACCAATTCTTGAATCATTTTGGTTGATATACTGGAATACTGTCGGTCCATCTGTTGGGTTTTTTAATCTCAATTTGTTACCAATTTTATTGACCATTTGAACTGCGGATAGATCAAGGCCGATTGAATTATCTAGATAGTCGCCATTACTGTAATTAGAGGCAACAAAACTAAATTCTCCAGCCATAAGGTTACTGCCGTAATATAATTGGTGATTGAGTATTATTCCGCCACCAATTCCCGTTCCCAGAACGATGGCAACTCCTGAATCAACGTTTTTTAGATTACCTAACCATAATTCGGCGAGTGCGGCTGATTTCCCATCATTTTCAATTGAAATGGGTAAATCATATGGTTTACCAAAAAGCTGTCTAAAGTTCACGTGATCTAAAAAAGGTAAAGAACCACCGTGATAAACGATACCACTTTGATTATCTGTTTTACCAGGAATTGAGAAAGCTACACCACGAATATGAGGGCTGAATTGTGTAATGATATGATTAATAGATTTTTGAAATGCCAACAAGCTTGTTGTCGGTGTTTTTGTCTTACCCTTTTGAAAAATATTTCCAGCTTTATCGATTAGTGCATATTTGATATCAGTACCACCAATATCAATACTTAAATAATATTTATTCAAAGAAAAGTCCCCTTAAGCCGTCCAAAGTTTTAAATTAATTCTTTGTCAATAGTAATGCTTGATAGTTTTTACGTGAAAGATGAAAATAATGTTGATTATCTATTTTTTCAGTAAAGTGTTCAGCATGCATGTTCCAGGTATCTATCAATTCCGCAGAGTAACTGGCTTTGTCAGGTAAGAAATCAAAGATTTCAAATTCTGGTTGATTTTCACCAAAATAAACTAAGATATGTTTTTTGTCTGGTGAACTACCGGCAGCTAATTCCCAATGGGGGCCTTCTGTAGCTATTGGAACCACATAGGTGAAGTCGTTGTCCTCTAGAAGCTGCTTGAAATAGTTGATACGTTTTTGACTTTCTCCATAGAGAACACCACCATGTGCCCACCAAATCGAACGTTTTGTATTAGGCTTATCGATATAAGTTTCACCATGAGTTGCATAACCACCACGGAGTACAACGCGGTAAAAACTATCCATCATGCCCGTGGCAGTATTGTCTCCCCAGCCAAATTCAATGTTGCCTTCGTATCGACATTCATCTACTACAACTGGTTTGTTATATTGCTCAAGCCATTTAGGAACTAAAAAGAGATTGTCTGTTTGAATACTTAAATGCGTAATCCATGGTTTACTGTGGTCGTACCAATTCTTCGTGGTATCTTTATGACGAGGTGGATCATAAAAATTATGAATTGAAGTTAAATGATTACTTGGATCTTCGGCCTGAACAGTCTGACCGATAAAGTCCCAAGCCTCTAGTGGCTTTTGCCCAGCAGCGGCCAATAAATCATATTCATTAGCTAGAGCCCACCATACATTTTTTAAGCTAGCAAAACGAGCAATTACATATTGTAGATATAGCTGATCAAACTTTTTACCCATGCGTGCAAATCCCCAGCTATCGTAAGGATGAAATAGAATCAAATCTGCTTGAACACCGAGTTCATCTAAAGCTTTGATCTGTCTTTCGAGATGTTGAAAATATTCTGGTACGAATCTTGAAAAATCAAATCCAATTTCTTCAGGCTTAACCATCCAAGTGGTGTCATCAAATACAGCGGAAACTTTTTTTGGTTTACCAACGTATGGGTAGACCTTTGGTTGGGCAGTGTTATAACTGTAAGATTTCGGAAAAATAAGCATGCGAATTTTATTGAACTTATTTTCCTTTAGTGTTTGTAAAGTTTTTTCTTGTCGTTCTGGGCTTTGGAAACACCATGCGTAAGCAGTTGTTCCGAATGGCAAGTATGGTGTACCATCTGCATATGAAAAATGCGTTTGACCGGAAACACGGACTGGACCATGGTTGTTTTCAGTGGCTGGCACACATTCAAAATATTCCGACTTTTCTGTAAGCTCAGGAACGTTGGACTCTGTCTTTACTTTCCAAGTACCAGTGCTTTCTGGCATATAGCGAACCTTATATACACCATTACCATCATAAAAGCCACGCACGCGAATGGCATAATTATTATGTGAAAAAGTTGCAAAAAGTTTAACATCTGTAAATGGGTTTCCAGATTTTGGACCATTTAAGGTGAATTCGAAAACTCTCCATTGTTCACATGTCTTCATAGTATATCTTCCTTTCAATTAAGCCTTGACTGTTTTACTGCTATGCTGTTGGATGACTGTTAAAAGAATAAAGACTACAGCTAGAATGGCCATAATCCCTGCACAAATTGAAAATGAGGAAACGGCATCTGTTTTTCCAAATAGTTTACCTAAGAAGGAAAGTGCATATGGTGAAAAATAAGCACCTAAATTATTTAGAACCATTGCCATGGAAATAGCAAAATTCTTTGAAGAATCCGGAGCACTATCTAACACTGTACCGTATACGTAAGGGATTAGTAGTGAAGTGGAGCTAATTAAAACAGCGTACAAAGTAAACATAAACATGTTTGTTACATGGGCCATGCCAACGAAACCAATAGCTCCAACAATGCATACGGCAATGGGGGTTGTATGTTTTAGTGCTTTGAAAATAGGACCGTACGACATAACGACTAGAGCGCCTAATAGTCCGGAAATTGCAAGAGCAGTCCCAAGAAAGCCTTGATTACTCAAGTTTAGCTGTTGAATAGCTAAACCAGAGTTTGTATATACAGCCATTGCAGCCCAGAAATATACAAATAAAGTTAACATTCCGATAATCACAAAGACTGGTAGTTTTGTTTTATTACTACTTGGTTCATTTGTTTTTGATTCGGGAACGGTATTTTCTTTCTTGTCTGATTTAGGAAAACCAAAATAAAAGAGTACAAAGACGGGTGCTAGGATGAGGTAAACCAAAAATGTTGATCGCCAATTAATTCCAGCAAGTATTCCGGCTACAAAAGTCGCAAAACTTGAACCAAAAGTGGAGAGAGCAGATTGAACTCCTAAGAGGTTCTTTTGTTCATCTCCAGTGAAGAAATCACCTATTAAACTGACAGCTAAAGGAGTATAAAGGCCGGTTCCAGCACCAAAAAGAAATCGTAGTACTTCAATTATTGCAAAATTCGAAACAAAGGCTGGACCAATACCGCCAACTAACGCCAATACTAAACCAAGAAAAACCGTGTTTCTTTTACCAATCAATTTGATAAACCAACTATCAAGCAAAATAAACAACATAATTGAAAAAGATGGAATGGTAACCAAGGTTTGAACTGAAGTTGCGCTCTGCCCATGGAATGTGGCTATCATTCCTGTTACCGCTACCGATATCGCAGATGCTGCTTGCAACATAAATGAAATTGATAAAATACCAATTTTTAACATTGTTGGATGGTTAGTTTTGTTTTCTACCATAATGAAATCCTCCCAGATAAAATTTAATAATGATAAAGAAAACCAATATTAAATCGAAAATTTTCGTTTATGTATCCGCTTTCTTTAACTGCTGTCAATTTATCATTGCAAGTTTAGAATGTCAATTTAGTTCATGTAAACTAGAACTAAAATAAGAATTGAAAAAGCATAAGTTTGCTTGAGAAATAAATGGATCACGCAATTTCTTAAAAAATACTCTTATTTTTGATTACTAGGCCCTCTTTATTCTGTATATAAAACTGTATATAAAAATAGCATCCCTTTGATGTAGGAAATCAAAACGATGCTTTTTGGAAGTGTTTTTATAAAGATTGGCGCGCAATTAACTTTGTTGCAATAAGTGTTTTTTGCGGTTGCCAGTTCTGTTGTGTTTGCTGAAATTTTATTTGTAATAGAGCTTGATTCACGATTTGATCAATTTGAACATGGATCGTAGTTAGTTCAGGTGAAATTAAGGTGCCTTCAAAAATATCATCAAATCCCATAATTGCAAGATCTTGAGGCACACGAAGACCTGCTAGAATTGCAGATTTGATTAGTCTTAGAGCAATGTAGTCATCCTCGCAAAAAATTGCACGTGGTGATTTATCGTGGACGATTGAAGCCATGTTTAATCCATGCGGTTCGATGTCGGTAGGTGAAATAAAATAAAAGTGATTATTAGAAATTTTTATGTTTTTTTCCATCAATGCTTCTCTGAATCCGCGACGACGTTCGGAGAAGTTTGCCATTGCATGATCTGAGGCCAAATAGCCGATATCTTTATAACCTTTACTCAAAATATATTGAGCAGCAATTCGAGCACCTTGGTAATTGTCCATGGTGACAAAGTTAGCGTCAATAGCACTAAAGTAAGTATCTATGAATACCACTCTCTCCAAACTTTTAGTGAGTAATTCAACTTGTTTCGCACTTAGATCAGTTCCTAATACAAGAAAGCTACTGCTTTTATCGGAGTGTAACTCTTTAATTTGTCTAGCAAGGTCATCAATTTGGATAGTGATTGTTTCAAGATTTCCATCCATTTCGCGAATTCTTGTTGTTAAAGAATAAATAAGACTGCTAAAAAAAGGCAACGAGTTGTATTCCTGTTTAACAACCCCGCTTGAAGTGATTACGAGAAATTTGATTTGCGGCTTGGCGGAAGGCTCTGACTTTCTTCGTTTTCTTAATGGCTTGTAGCCTTCATGTGCAATCACATCAAGTATTTTTTGACGAGTCTCTTCGCTAATTCCTGGCTTGCTATTAATTGCCAAGGACACTGCACTTTTAGATACGTGCGCAATTTTAGCGATGTCGTTCATTTTTATTGTCATATTGAACAACCTCCTTTACTAGAATAATACTAAACTAAGCCTTATTTTGCAAAAACTATTGCATATAATTCATTAGCAAAATACACTAAACTTGTTTATAAAATTAATTTGGTAGTAGGAGGGTTATAAAATGCAACAATCAATTAAACTAGGATTTGCCCCAACACGGCGTAATATTTTTTCTGCAGATGCCGCAATTGAATATGCGGATTTAACACGGAAAAAATTAGATCAGATGAAGGTTAACTATGTGGACATTAAAGAAGTAAATAAAGATGGGTTGCTATACGATGATGAAGGATTAGAAAAAATTGCCCAAAAATTTCAGCAAGCAAAAATTGACGGGTTATTCTTGGCTAATGAAAATTTTGGCACAGAGTATGAATGCGCGCGGTTAGCCAAACGGCTTGGTGTGCCAGTTTTACTTTGGGGACCTAAAGACGAAGCGCCTGCTGCAGATGGTTCGCGTTTGCGTGATACGCAGTGTGGCCTTTTTGCAATCGGCAAGGTTTTGCGTCGATTCAATGTGCCATTTACGTATTTAGTCAATGTTGACATTGACGATCCTGAGTTTGAACGCGGAGTAAAGGACTTTATTAAGGTCTGCAACATTGTGAAGACGTTTAAAAATACACGCATTCTTCAAGTGGGACCACGCCCATTTGATTTTTGGTCCACGATGGTTAATGAAGGCGAATTGCTGGAGAAATTTAATATTTCCTTATCACCGATTCCTCTGGAAGAATTAGTTAAGGAAATTCACAGACTCCAGGATGAAAAAGATCCAGAAATTACGTCTACAATGGACTATCTAAAACAAATTGCGGATGTACAAATTGCTGATAAAGATTTGAATATGGTTGCTGCTCTGAAAATTGCACTTTCCAATAAGATGAAAGAGTATGGCTGCAATGCCGGTGCAATTCAGTGCTGGACGGCGTTACAAGATGAAATTGGTATTCTGCCTTATGCGTCTGAATCACTACTTCAAGATGAGGGGACACCAGTTACCTGTGAAACGGATATTCATGGTGTTATTTCTGAACTATTGGTCGAAGCTGCAACCTTGGGCGAGGATAAAGCAATCTTCGCTGATGTAAACTGCCGTCATCCAGAAAATCCAAACGGTGAGTTATTACAACATTTAGGTGTTTTCCCATATACCACTGCCAAGGAAAAGCCAATCTTGCCCAAGAGTCATTTCGTCTTCGATTTCCCAGGATCTGTTGGTTTTCAAGCAAAGGATGGCGACTATACGCTATGCCGGTTTGATGGGGATCACGGTGAGTACAAACTGTTGCTTGGCAATGCCAAAACGTGTGAAGGACCTTATGAACAAGGCACATACGCCTGGTTGCAATTTGCTAATCTCAATCGATTTGAAACAAAATTGGTTTACGGACCGTATATTCACCACATGGCAGCGGTTCGAGCTGATGTTGTACCAGTATTGTACGAAGCCTGCAAATACCTTAACGTTACGCCTGATTTTTATGATCCAATTGAAGACGACGTAAAAGCTTACTTACGCGGTGATATTAGTTCGATCGTGACAAAGGAGGCAAACTAATGGCAACCACAAAGGAACTAAAATTAAAAGCAGCCGAATTGCGTAAAGCAACTTGGCAGATGATCTATCGTGCTAAAACGGGGCATACGGGTTCAGATTTATCTTGTACAGATATTTTAGTAGCGTTGTACTATCAAGCGTTAAACCAGACACCGGAAACATTTAAAGATCCGAATCGAGATCGTTATGTGCAGTCAAAGGGGCATGCAGTCGAGATTCTGTACAATGTTTTAGCAGATCGCGGTTATTTTCCAAAATCTGACTTGTTGACTTATTCACAATTTAAATCTCCTTACATTGGGCATCCCACTAATCACATCAACGGAATTGAACTTAATACAGGATCTTTAGGACATGGGCTAGGCTTGAGTGTAGGAATCGCTTTGGCTGGTAAACTAGATCATCGTGATTACCATGTCTACACCTTAATGGGAGATGGCGAGCAGGCAGAAGGATCTGTGTGGGAGGCTGCCATGTCAGCTGGAAATTATCAGTTGGATAATTTGACGGCCATTATTGATCATAATCGTTTGCAGATCAGCGGCCCCACTGTGGATGTCATGAACAGTGAGCCTTTAGCCGATAAGTATCGTGCGTTTGGCTTCGATGTGATTGAAGTTGACGGAAACAATATCGCGGAACTAGTTTCGGCGCTTACAACGAAAAATACCCCTAAACGGCCAAAACTGATTCTGGCGGATACGATCAAAGGTAAGGGAATTAGTTTTGCGGAAAATCAAGCCTCTTGGCATCATCGTGTGCCAACGGAAACAGAGTACCAACAAGGCTTGGATGAACTTGATGAAGTGATTGGAGGACTGAAAAATGAGTAATGGTGCAAAAGCTGGAGATGTGATTTGTTCTGAATTGATTGAATTAGCTTCTGCAGATCAAAATATTTTAGCGGTTACGAGTGATTCTCGCGGCTCGGCAGCCTTAAACCCATTTGCGACAGCTCTTCCCAACCAACTGATTGAAATGGGAATTGCGGAACAAAACTCAGTGACAGTCAGCGCAGGATTGGCACATAGCGGAAAACGTCCCTTTGTCTTTTCGCCAGCGTCCTTTTTGACCATGCGAAGTGTTGAACAAGTCAAAGATGATGTGGCCTATTCTAATACTAATGTGAAATTGATTGGGATTTCCGGTGGTAATTCTTACAGTGTGCTGGGTGCAACTCATCATTCCCTTCAGGACTTAGCAATTACACGTGCCATTCCTAATTTAGAGGTTTATATGCCGGCCGACCAGTATCAAACGCGCGCATTGATTCAGTATTTGAGTAAATCGGACCAGCCAGCATACGTGCGGATTGGCAAAAAAGTATTAGCTGACGTTTATGAAACACCGGCGGCCGCGTTTAAAGCACCGGGCAAAGGTAACTTAATATATGATCAAGGGAATGATGTGACACTGGTCGCGGCCGGTGAAACGGTTCGGATTGCTTTAGATGCTGCTCAAAAATTAACGAACGCAGGTGTTGGGGTCAAAGTAGTTGATCTTGTCAGTGTGAAGCCGCTAGATCAAGATTTATTGAATCGCGTGGCAGACCAAACGCATCAAATTGTAACGCTAGAAGAGCACAGTATCTATGGTGGGCTTGGTTCGGCAGTGGCAGAAGCGTTGGCTCAACGCGGCGATACGGCTGTTCATATTCTTGGCTTTCCTGATGAACCTGCAATTGCCGGTACCCAAGATGAAGTGTTTGGGTATTATGGACTGGATGCAGATAGTGTCAAGTCAACAGTTACTACCCTTTTAAACAAGTAATTGATTTAGTTTTTAAACCAATTTAATCACTGGTTTGTAGGTAAGTGAGGTCTTTATGATGGGAAAATATGTGATCAGTATCGATCAAAGCACTCAGGGGACTAAAATCCTTCTTTTTGATGATATCGGTAATATTGCTTATAAAGCGTCAAAAAGCCACCAGCAATTGGTCAATGAGCAGGGGTGGATTAGCCATAACCTAGAAGAAATTTATCGTAATGTGATTACCTTGGTAAATGATATGGTAGCGACGATCCACATTCCCCTGAGCGAGATTGTGGGTATTGGAATTTCCGACCAACGGGAAACAGCGGCCGCTTGGCAAAAGCAAACCGGCCAATCGCTAGGTAATGCCATTGTCTGGCAGGATTCACGAGCTACAGATTTGGTAAATGCGCTTGATCAGAGGGGCGTTGCAAAAGCTGTGAAAGCTAAGACGGGTTTAACGCTGTCGCCCTATTTTTCGGCCGCAAAATTTGCATGGATGCTGCAAAATCGCCCGGAAATAAAAGCTGCTGCAAAAAATGATAATCTGTGTTTTGGTACCATTGACAGCTGGCTCTTGTTTCGGTTAACCAACGGTAAATCCTTTAAAACGGAACCCTCTAATGCGTCTCGGACCCAGCTGTTTAATATCAAACAAATGCAGTGGGATCCCGAGCTTTGTACGTTATTTGGAATTCCGCAGACAGCGTTGCCGGAGGTAGTATCTTCTAATTTTTTATTCGGTGAAACTGATTTTGAAGGAATCTTGCCAAACCCAATCCCGATTCACTGCATGTTAGGCGATTCGCAAGCGGCACTATTCGGCCAAAACTGTTGGGAAACTGGAGATGTGAAAGCAACGATTGGGACCGGCTCGTCGGTTATGATGAATATTGGTGGGCAACCGGTAATTACTGACGAAACCGTCACTTCAATCGGTTGGAAGATTAACGGTAAGACGACTTACGTGGCGGAAGGTAATATTAATTATGCCGGTGCCGTTATCAGCTGGCTTGTAAATGATCTTAAACTCATTTCATCGCCAGCGGATACGGAAAAGCTGGCGCGGCAGGCAGCCAAGTCTGATCAGACTTATCTGGTACCAGCCTTTACCGGTTTGGGTGCGCCTTATTGGGATTCATCCGCCAAAGCAATATTAGTCGGGATGACACGAACAACGGGACAAGCAGAGGTGGTTCGTGCTGGATTAGAATCCATCGCGTATCAAATCGATGCTATTTTATCGGCTTTAGAAGCAGCTACTGGAAAAAAAGCCAACCAATTAAAAGTTGACGGCGGTGTGACGGCCAACAGCTATTTAATGCAATTTCAAAGTGATCTTTCCAATATTACCGTGAGCGTTGCTGACGTTGAGGAATTGAGTGCTTTAGGCGTGGCATTGTGCGCAGGTCAATCGCTGATGGTTTACACACATGAGTCAAAGGCGGTCATGCATTATCATCAATATCACCCGCAAATTGCGACGATGGAACGAAAAAATAGACGAAGTGGTTGGCAAAAAGCCATTCAACTAGATACGAGTGCTGCAAAGCAAGAATCAGTCCAGCATTAAATTAATAAATTGAATTCAAAAAAGCAAACCAAGAAAATCAGAATTGGTTTTCTTTTTTGGCTCAGTTACTGGACCGGTCCAATTTAAAAATTGGCTGATATTCATTTGACATCGTGGCTTGGTTCAAGTTAGTCAGTTAAACCTGGACCAAGCTAGGAGACACTAGCCATTTGAAAAGTAGACAGATAGGTTTTGATACAAGGGGGTCTAAGGATGACCAAGGTATTAACAATTAATGCGGGAAGTTCAACTCTAAAGTGGAAACTGTATGAAATGCCTGCGCAACAATTAGTTGGCAAAGGAGCTATTGACCGAATTGCAATGCCTGATTCTGTGGTTTCGGTAACGACGGCTTCGGGAAAAAGTTATCAAAAGACGGTTGATCAGCTAAACTACCAGCAAGGGGCTCAAGTTGTAGTTGAAAAAATGAAGCAATATCAGATGATTACGCAGCTTGATGAAATAACCGTCGTTGGGCACCGGGTTGTTTTTGGCGGTGAAATTTTTAAACATTCGGTTGTTGTCGATGCACAGGTATTGAAACAAATTAAGAATTTAAGTGAACTAGCGCCTTTGCATAACCCGGTTGAAGCTCAATGTATCGAGCAATTTAAGAAAATTATCCCAAATGCGGTAGAAGTGGCGGTATTTGATACGTCCTTGTACTTAGATATGCCTGAGGTAGCTTACATTTACAGTTTACCCTATCAGTTTTATAAAAAATATGGGGCACGAAAGTATGGCGCACATGGAACAAGTCATCGGTATGTCTCGCGTAGAGCGGCAGAAATTTTGAAGGTGCCGTTAAAAGATCAACGGATGATCACGCTCCATTTAGGCTCTGGCTGCTCAATGACAGCATTTGATCACGGAAAAGTGGTTGATACTTCCATGGGGTTTACCCCCCAAGCCGGCTTAACGATGAGTACCCGTGCCGGCGATGTCGATGCTTCTTTGGTAGCTTACTTAATGGATAAAACCGGCATTAAAAATGTTGATCAGTTTAACGAGATTTTAAACGAAAAATCAGGACTGTTAGGCTTATCTGGAATTTCCCCAGATTTACGAAAAATTTTAGAAGCAAGAAAGAAAAATCAACGCGCCCAGCTTGCAATTGATGTCTTTATCAATCGAATCATTCGTTACATCGGCAGTTATGTTGTTGAGATGGGCGGCCTCGATACGCTCGTCTTTACAGCTGGTGTGGGGGAGAACAGTGTGCCTATTCGGCAGTTAATTTGTGACAAATTGACCAATTTCGGGGTGAAGTTAGACCCACAAAAAAACAAAGTTGTTGGACAAGAAGCAATTATTAATCGGCCGGATTCAGCGGTCCATATAATGGTTGTGCCAACTAATGAAGAATTAATGATTGCGAAAGATGCTTATCGCTTAAGTGCATGAATTTAGCCGCTCGTTAAATACGTCCCATGAAGGTTTCAGGATAATTCATCTTGAAACTTTTTTATTTTCGAAGAAATCCATTTTTAGGTATTTTCAAAATGCAGCACTGGCTTTATAAGCAAAAATTAGTTTGTAAACAAGAACCCCTATCCAAAAAGAAAAAATGGATAGGGGTTTTTGTTTGACGAAAAATTTCAAGGATTATTCGGGGTTATCTTTTTGAAAGCCAACTTGGTCAGGCAAATCAGGTGTACCGTACATTTTTGGTGTGACCGGTTTTAATTTTGGCGCTTTTGCCTCAGGTTTAGGGTCGGCTTGCCAGTTATAATCACCTTGACCATCCAGTGCTTCGCCTTTGGCCCAAGGACCGTCTTTGCTGGCATCGCCTTCGGATAGATTGTAAAAATCATAGGCAATATCAAAACGTTCTTTATCGCGTGGAAATGTCGTGGGCACAAGGATGCCGCCCTCTTTTTCTTCCAGCTCTTTAACGGCAGTCATCCAGAGATTTTGATGATAACTGTCGCGGGCAAGCAGGACAGCTAATAAATCACGGACACCTTTGTCCTCAATCATTTCATAAATGCGAGCTACTTGCAATCGGCCTTGTGATTCAGCGTTTAAATTGGCACGGAAATCAGCAAGAAGATTGCCGCTTGCGATAATATAGGCGCCACTCCAAGGATTACCAACACTGTCAGCCGGACGTGGCCCAAGTCCGGCAACAATTGCGTGCTGGGGATTCATACCAGAGATAAGTGCTTTGACCATTGGATCTTGTTTCATCACTTCTTCTTGTTGAATGACTGGGGCATCTTCTAGTAAACGGGCTACCATTGTCGCCAACATTTCCACGTGTCCCAATTCCTCGGTCGCGATATCCATGATCATATCCCGATATTTCTCCTCACCGCGACAACTCCATCCTTGAAAGAGATATTGCATGGCAACACTCATTTCACCATACTGACCGCCAATCAGTTCCTGAATGTATTTGGCGTACAGCGGATTAGGTGCGTCTGGTTTTGCTTCGAATTGTAATTCTTTTTTGTGGTTAAACATTAAATCGCCTCCTTAATATTAATTTCTAATAATTTCGATAAGAAATCAATTTAGATGAATTTTTTTCGTCCAATAATTGCTACATTATTGTGGCAAAAGGAAGCGTTTGCAAAGGCTGGGATGGATTTTATACTAAAGTTAAAGTTGAGGTAAGAGAGGAGGGATATCCAATAAATGGATGAAAGAGAAGTCGAGATCGTAAACTTTATTTTGGCAAGGAGAAAGACGCACTACGGTGATATTGCGACTCATATGAACTTATCTCAACGAACCATTGCAAAGATACTGGATCAGATAGAAGTGGAAATAGGGAAGGAGGATGTGCAATTAGTCAGACGACCAAATGATGGGATTTATTTTACTGGTAAAGTGAATCAGTTGCGACAAAGTTTGGTAAATAACTATGATTCTAGCCCGTAAACGAAAGGAGAACGAGCCCGCTTTATTTTGTTCAAGTTGCTGTTGAACTCTGAATCGCAAACTTTGCAAACTTTGGCAGATGAACTATTCGTTAGCCGAAGCACAGTTGAAAATGATTTTTTGATTGTCCGAAATCAGTTAAAAAAATTAGGAATCAAGGTTGAAGTTGATCACCATGGCATTCACTTGGCAGCAACTGAGAATCAAAGACGAGAGGCCATTGCCGAATTAATTAGTCATTACTGGGGGCGAGAAATCTATGCGGAGCCTGAACATGGACAGTTAGTACGATCAATAAACTTACCGACAAAACTAGAGCAATTATTCTCAAAGAAAATTATTTCGTTGGTGATGGCTGCATTAGCTGAATTTATTGATAAGAGTCGTCTAACATTTTCTGATTATGAATTTCAATCCCTAGCAATTCATCTCATGATTGCTTTAGAAAGAATTAGCAAAACTAAAACACAATCGGCAATGCCGAAAGGAAAACAACATAATTTGAGAGATGAAACGAAACTTCTAATAAAAATCGTCGAACGACGCTATCAACACGAATTGCCGGTAGCAGAACAAAATTATCTTGATTTGCACATTGTTGCGGCGTTGCATAAAAAAGTTTCCCTGACAGACGTAAAATCTTCAGAAAATGAAACTTCCTCTGATGAAGAATTACGCGAGGTTTCAGCTTTCTTAAAGCATGAACTCATGGCAATTAATCCCGACCATGAACTCTTAGAAGGCTTAACTTTGCATCTAGAATCAACTATCAAACGTCTCAAGGTGGGCTTGAATATCTACAATCCTTATACGGAAGAAGTGCGCCGAAATTTACCAGAAGCATTTGATGCGGCAGTTCATTTGCAATCCGCAATTCAAACCAAATATCATATCACACTGAATGATGATGAATTGGCATTTATTGCGCTTCATTTTCAATCCTTTTATGAGCGTCATTTAACGGATGATCGCATAAAAGTTGTGGTTGTCTGCAGTAGCGGAATTGGAACTTCGCAACTACTGGCGCAACGTTTAGAGCAGCGCTTTGGTAAATCTTTGCGAGTGGTTCGTGTTACTACTGTTGCGGAGGTGTTTACCTCGAAATTAGATGAGGATCTAGTGATTAGCACAATTCCGATTAGTAAGCTGGATAAGCCGATCATATGCATTGGTCCATTACTGACAAGTAAAGATAGTGAACTTGTTCAAATGGAGATTACACGTCTGCAAAGCAAACGTCATCCAGAAAATGTCTTTTTTGAACTATTGAAGCCAGATTTAGTGTTTATTGACCCACAGGTAAAAACTGCACGCCAAGCAGTCAACGAAATTGTTCAAGGATTAGAAAGAAATGGAAACGTGACGGACACTAAACAGATAATGAATGCAGTTGAGAAGCGTGAAGAGTTAGCAAGTACGGCAATAGCTCATTTTTCATTACCGCATGTGGGTCCGGAATTGATTAAAAGATCGGCATTGGCTTTGTTTATTAGTCCACAAGCAATTTCATGGCAAGGTAGTCAGGTGAATTTTATTTTGTTTATTGCCCTCAATAACAAAGTTAAAAGTAATATGAAGGAAATCTTTAAAGTTATAAATACACTTATTGACGACCAGCACATCCAAAATCAGCTTTTAAAGGTAGCATCATCAAAGCAAGCGGTTGAGGTGTTAAAGCATTGGAATAGGAGAGGAATGTAAGTTGAAAGAATTTGATTTAGATAATATTTTTACAGATGTAGTTGTAACTGGTGAAAAAGAAGCGGCATTGAGAAAAATGTCTGCATTGTTTGCACAAAAAAATGGACTAGACGAAAAAGCATTACGCAATGGTTTTCAAGCGCGAGAACAGGAAAGCACAACAGGATTTGGAAATGGCGTGGCAATTCCTCACGCCAAAATTAGTGGTTTGGTACAGCCAATTGTGGGAATCGTGACTTTTAAGCAAGGCATAGCTTGGCAATCACTGGATGGACAGCCGGTGAACATTGCGATTGCGCTAATTATGCCTTTGCACGACCCTAATTCAGAACACTTGACTGTTTTGTCCAAGCTAGCACGGAAATTGATGGACGAAAAATTTATTAGAGATCTTCAAGAAAGCCGGCATAATGCCAAAGCTCTGTACCAAGTTGTCATGCAGTCAATTGAGTTTAAGAACTAAAAAGAAAGGCAGTGAAATAATATGGCAAGTTTTGTGGGTGTAACAAAGTGTCCTGTCGGTATTGCACATACGTATATGGCAGCCGAAAAATTGCAAAAGGCAGGCGAAGCCAAGGGCTACCAAGTAAAGGTTGAAACACAAGGTGCACAAGGTAACGAGAATGAATTAACGAATGCAGATATTGAAAATGCCGATTTTGTTATTTTAGCCATTGATGTGGCAATAGAAGGGATGGAACGTTTTATTGGTAAAAAGGTTTTATTTGCATCAACGGCAAATGCAATTAAAGATTCAGACGCATTAATTAGGGATGCTCAAAAAGCAGAAATTTATACGAAAAACAAATCTTCCTCTGCAACACCATCCGAAGAAACTGACACGACAGAACACAAACAAAGTCCTGTTGTTCAACAATTGTTAAATGGTGTCTCACACATGATTCCCTTCGTTGTTGTAGGTGGACTATTTACCGCGTTATCCATTACATTAGGTGGGCATGCAACTAGTGCAGGCATGGTGGTAGCTCCTCACACAATTTGGAGTGCTATGAACCAGATCGGCTCAATTGGATTTACACTCATGATTCCCATTTTGGCAGGTTATGTTGCTTATGCTATTTCTGGACGTGCAGCGTTAGCGCCCGCAATGATTAGTGCGACAGTTGCAAATACACCTGCAATTTTAGGGACTAAGGCAGGGACAGGATTTATTGGTGCTATTGTAGTGGGCTTTGCTGCTGGCTATTTAGTTAAATGGTTTAATAGTTGGAAAGTTCCTCAAAGTATTCGTCCCGTTATGCCGATTTTTGTGATTCCCTTACTGGGAACCGGAATTATCACGGCTGGATTTATTCTGATTTTGGGAGCACCTATCTCTTGGTTGATGACCAATCTTGAAAGTTTGTTAAACTTTTTGTCCAAGAGCCCTTCAACAAGCATCGTGCTCGGATTAGTTCTGGGAGCAATGGTTGCAATTGATATGGGTGGTGCAATTAATAAAGTGGCATTTCTATTCGGTGTTGCTTCAATTACGGCTGGTCATCCACAAATTATGGGAGCCGTTGCTTGTGCTATTGCTGTACCGCCGCTGTCAGTCGGATTAGCAACTTTTATTCGGCGAGATCTTAATACCGATGAAGAACGAGGAGCCGGAATTGCAGCTCTGCTAATGGGACTAATCGGGATTACGGAAGGTGCGATTCCTTTTGCGACAGCAAATCCAAAACAAGTATTTCCAAGTATCATTACCGGTTCAGCAGTTGCATCAGCTGTTGGAATGCTATTTGGAATTACGGATGCAGTGCCTCATGGTGGTCCAATTGTAGGTGTTTTAGGTGCAACAAATAACATTGTTCTTTTCTTTGTAGCAATTCTCTGTGGAATTGCAGTTTCCACGACAATGCTTGCTTTCTTAAAAATTCGGAAAGCCAATAAAGAAAAACGACAAGCTAAAATGGCTTAGTTTAAATAAAAGCAAAAGGATTAAGCTTTTAATCAAAGCCATATCTTGTCGATAAAATGAGTCCCAGCGCAGGACCATTAAAAAAGTCTCCGTCATACCAGTGAAAAACTGGTAAATTGCGGAGACTTTTTTGTGTAAGGGAGCGTTCTTGTGCTAAACGGCTTTTTCGAGTTTAGTAACCCATTTTTTGCTGACAAAGGCGGTCCATAATAACATTCCCGGAATGGAACCAAAGAGAATTAATCCCGGAAATTTGTAGGTTAGAAGAAAAATTGCTCCCAATCCCGCTAGTAACTTAATGACTTCCCAAAAGTTATTAAAGAACTGAATAAAAGCAAGTTTAATCAGAGCCTGAAAACTTAGTTCGTAGTTTGCGGTGAGCCAAATGCCAAAATGAAACATACTCAAGACAATCAGAAGGCCAAAAATGATAATGAAGTCCGTCAAAATGAAGACAAGGCCGCGGCTTTGAACCGACAAATAGAGATTGTAGCTTAGCCCGGTCATAGTGGCGACGAATAAGTAAAAGTAGAGGTTGCCACGCTTGAAATTATGCTTAAAGAGCTGCCAACCTTCGCGAACTTTAATGCGCTCATAGTGCCAATGATGTTGCTTGTACAAGTCGGCAATGGTGAGCAAAGCGGGTCCGATTCCTAAAAGCAGACCGCCAGCGAAGGCGTACAGCCAAAATAATAAACTCAATTTAATTAAAACGTAGCTGCGAATGAAAATCTTTTGTAATCCAAGACTGATCATAGACTTACTCCTTTACTTATGTGTGGGTTACAGTTGCCAACCCCGACTTTGGCAGTTAATTGGGGGGTTATGTATCCGCAAGACGCTAAAAGTAGCGCTTGCGGGGAAGCTAATTAGTTAGCTTTACGAAATTGATCGTATTGTTTTTGCAATTCGGCACGAACTTCTTCATAGCCGGCAGTCTTCAAAGCGGCATTCATTTTCTTGATGGTTGCCTTTGGATCTGCGGTTCCGGTATTCAATTGGTCTGTATATTGATTCATGACGTTTTGAATATTTGTGATCTGTGTTTTGATCTTAGAAGTATCCGGATTAAAGCCGAGAATTGGGGAAGTCTTGGCACTTTCGATGGATTCATCCCGGTCTTTAAGCATCTTGTCAGTCACATCTATCGTCGTGTAGAGAATGGAATTGTCACCGGTCATCCAAGCCCCCATACTCCGGTCAGCTGCGTAACCGTCCAATAATTTAATCTTGTCTTTTTGATCGGTCTTTTCCCAAGCTTTACCTTCTTCTCCCCAGACGAGACCGTTGAGCAATTCAGGATCACTGTTTAACACTCCTAATACTTTAACGGACAACACTTTATTTTGGGAACTGTTGCTGACAACCCAGTTGAACATTTGTGCCTGTCCTGTTGTTTTGAGTGGGGCAGAGATTTCACGCGTGACAATCCCGTTCTTTTTCCCAGAAGCTGTACTTAAAGCTTGGTTGCCGTAATCGTAAGGGCCAACTAATTCTTGGCGAGCAAACCATGCGTTACTGTTTAAGCCGTATTCTTTGGTGTTTGTAGCAGCATCTTGCGGGATGTAGCCCTTTTGGTAAAACTTGTGCAGATAGCCGAGGTTCGTCTGCATCCGCTTGGAATCGTAAGGATTTACAATCTTAGTAGCATCGCCACCATCAGTCACATCAACTGCAAAGGGCATCCGGTCAGTCAGCGGATAATCGAATCCGGCTTCGGCCTTGAAGCCCTTAGTTGCTTTGAAAGCAACAACATTTGGTTCGGCAGCGTGGAATTTTTTCAACACCGATTCAAGATCTTGATAAGAATTTACTTTGCTGATATCAATATTGTATTTTTTGACAAAGTAATTATTAAACGCGATCGTTTGTGTGCGGTAAACATTGGCATTAACAGGCATTGCGTATAATTTACCGTTCACTTTATTACCTTGAATATAAGCAGGATCAAGTGATTTATAAGCTTTTGAAGCGTGCTTTGGTAATAATTGGGTTAAATCAGCGTAGGCTCCCTTTTGCGCATTAACGGTGTAATTATCCGCCTTAGCGATATCGTAACCTTCGCCAGAAGACACAATTACCGACATCTTTTGGGCATAATCCCCGTAGCCAATGTAATTAATCTTCAAACGGGCGTTGACTTTTTTCTCCAAAATTTTATTGGCTTTTGCCATCAGCGTATCATAGTTTTTAGGCTTGTCGCCGATTTGATACATTGTGAGTGTTTTCGTTTCACCGTCATTGGCGGCTTTTTTAGATCCGCAAGCGGTGAGGGTTAACCCGACACCTAAGAGGGCAACTGCTGAAAGTAAACCTTTGACAAATCTTTTCATAAATATCGTTCTCCTTTTGTAAAATCATATTTGGGGGAATTATTCTTTGACACCGCCAATGGTAAGACCCTTGACGAAGTACTTTTGAAAGAATGGGTAGGTTACTGCAATCGGCAGAACCGAAATCACGACCATTGCCATTCGGGTCGCTTCTTGTGGAATGTTGGCAATGCCACCGGCGTATTGTGCACCTTGGGCGGCGTTTTGGGTCAACATTTCAATATTGGATTGAATCTTCATCAATAGATATTGTAAAGGAACTAGCCGTGACTCTTGGATGTAGAGCAATGCGTTGAACCAGTCATTCCAATAAGCTAAAGCGGCAAATAGACTAATAGTGGCAATTCCTGGAACGGCAAGCGGCAGTACGATTTTTAAGAAAATTCGCAATTCGCCAGCACCATCAATTCGGGCCGCTTCGATGATTGACTCGTTTACTTGGCGCTTGAAGAAGGTCCGCATCACGATGATATTGAAGGGACTAACTGCCAGCGGCAAAATAAGGGCCCAAATGGTGTCTTTTAGCTGTAACAGGTTGGTCATGACAATATAATTAGCCACCATTCCGGGCGTAAAGAGCATGGTGATGAGACAAAAAACGGTAAAGAACTTACGGTATTTAAAGCTGGAACGCGAGATGGAATAGGCATAAGTCGAAGTGAACGTGGCGTTGACAAGGGTTCCAAAGACAGTCACGAGAACTGTGATACCTAATGCGTTCAGCAACTGGCCACTCATGGTTGCTAAGTATTCGTAGCCGGCAAAGCTCCAGTTCTTTGGAAAGAACTGATAGCCGTTGCTGACTAAGGATTGCTCGCTCGTTAATGAAATGATGATAATAAAGATTAACGGCAGCAAGCAAGAAAAGGCGAAAATTGCCAGCAAGATGTTGAAAAATAAGTTTGACTTAGTGCCGAATGAACGAACTTCAACACTGGAGATTCGTTTTTTTGGTTGCAGCATCGCAAGCCCTCCTTTCTAGAACAATGCGGAATCAGGATCAATTTTACGGACAACAGCGTTACTAATCATCAAAAGGACAAAACCGACAAATGATTGATAAAGTGCAGCTGCACTGGACATGCCGATATCGCCTGTCGAAGTTAAGCCGTTAAAAATGTAGGTATCTAATACGGAGGTCACGTTGTATAAACTACCGGAATTTTGCGGTACCTGATAGAACAGTCCGAAGTCGGCACGGAAGATGTTGCCGATGGCTAAGATTGTCATCAATGTCATCAGAGGCACCAGAGCCGGAATCGTGACGTGTTTAATTTGCTGCCATTTATTGGCGCCGTCAATTTCTGCTGCTTCGTACAACGTTGGATCGACTCCCATGGCACTGGCAAAGTACAAGATACTGTTATAGCCAATACTCTTCCAAGTCCCGATGAACAACAGGATAAACGGCCAGTACTGCGGTGCATTATACCAGCTGATTGCCTGGCCGCCATTGCCAGTGATCAAGGAATTAATCAGACCCTGATTTGGACTAATAAAGGCGTAGACGAAGTAGCTGATTACGACCCAAGAAAGAAAGTAAGGCAACAACATTGAGGTTTGATAGACCTTAATTAATCGCTTGTTGCGTAACTGACTCATCACAATCGCGAAAAACACCGAAATAATGAGGTTTAAAACGATGAAGCCAAGATTGTAAAGCAGTGTGTTGCGGGTAATCACCCAAGCGGCATTGGATGAAAAGAGAAATTCAAAATTCTTAAAACCTACCCACGAACTGGTTTGCAGACTTTCGATAAAGCCGCCGGCCGAGAAATGAAAATCTTGGAATGCCACCACATTTGCCAAGATAGGAATATAAAAGAAGAAAATCATCCAAATGGCTCCCGGAATGACAAACAACAGTAAGGGCAAATTGCTTTTAAAGCGGGCCGGCAATTTTGAACGTCGGTGTCGCTTTTTAACACTGAGTTTGGTTGTTGAACTTACACCTTGCATAAGCGTCTCCTTTCTTTACTGACCACTAACGGTATGCTGCGGGGATTACGCGATAGTTTCTTCCGATTTAAAATCGAAGAAGTGTGCCCGACTCATATCAAAAGCAGTTGTGACTGATTCGTCCGGTCGATAAGTATTTTGAGCATTGACCTTTGCAACAAAATCAGTGTAACCAGTAGTCAGGTAAAGCATGGCTTCGACGCCTAATAATTCGAACACTTCCACTTTTGCCGGTACTTGCGCATTTGCAAATTGGGCTCTTAAAGCTGGATCAGTATGAATGTCTTCGGCGCGAATGCCCATGGTCAGCTTCTGATTGGCATAACCCTGATCCTTTAATTTAGATAGTTTGGCTTTAGGAACGGCCACAGCGAGTTTTTGATCATCAGTGATAAACTGATTCTCCTGTAAGCGGCCTTCAAAGAAGTTCATGGACGGCGAGCCCATAAAACCGGCGACAAATTTGTTGACCGGTTGATTGTAAAGTTCGGCAGGTGTGCCGACCTGTTGAATTTTGCCGTGTTTGGTAAGGACAATGCGGTCTGCCATAGTCATAGCTTCGACTTGGTCATGCGTCACGTAAATCATGTTCGTTTTTAACCGCTGGTGCAGTTGTGCAATTTGCGCACGCATCGAAACCCGGAGCTTCGCATCTAAATTAGAAAGGGGTTCATCGAGTAAAAATAATTTAGCTTTGCGGACGATGGCACGCCCGAGGGCAACACGCTGTCGTTGCCCACCGGATAACGCGGCTGGTTTGCGGTCTAAGAAATCTTCTAAACCGAGAATTTCAGCAGCGTTGGCGACGCGTTTTTTAATTTCGGCCTTATTAATATGTTGAATTTTTAAACTGAAGGCCATGTTGTCATAAACAGACATGTTGGGGTAAAGGGCGTAGTTTTGAAAAACCATTGCGATATCACGATCTTTGGGAGCAATGTCATTCATAACCTGTCCATCCATCTTGAGTTCGCCGTCGGTAATGTCTTCGAGACCCGCAATCATGCGAATGGTCGTTGATTTGCCGCAGCCTGAGGGGCCAACGAAAACGATGAATTCCTGATCTTTAATATGTAAGTTAAAGTCAGATACCGAATAATTATCATTCCCGGGGTATTTTTTATAAATGTGATCTAAATTGAGTTCAACCATATTAAGCCTCCTGATATAAGAATTAACTAATCTATATTAGAAGAATATCAGACGCAAACGGTTTCGACAAATGATTTGATTATCGTTATTATAAACTATTTCTTTTGGCTGAACGGCACAGTCAAATTACAAAGGGGCGTCATAACGGGATTTACGTGAGCGAGCGTTAAATGAAGGCCAAAAATAATCGGATATTTGTGTGCTTTCGGGTGATGGCTGTCATCCAAATGTAATTTTTGGCGTGTATAATCCAATTTTGATATGGACATAAAATGTGTAAGTTTAAAATGGTACTCACGTTTGGCTTAATTAGATGAAAAGGTATGATATGATAAACGTGTGAGAAAAATTGAAAGGGGTTTAAAAAGTGAAACAATTCGAAATCAAACTTGCCTACGAAAATGGACGTGTGATTACTTTTTATCGCGAATTTACGGATATTGAAGCTGCTGAGGAGGATGTTTTAGCGCATATTTCTTCCGGTTCCACCATTAAGTTTAACGAAGCTGGTGCTGTGGGCCTCTTATCTTTTAAAGGTGCCCAAAGCTATTTGATTACGCAAAAGCAGCGGCCTGAAAGTGTTGAAGCAATTACTTGGAATTAAGTATCTGATAGAGGAGGCAGTGGGAAAATGACCAATCAAATTTCCACTCAGAATTTAGAAAACGGTTTCAAAAAGATTTATCATCAAGCACCCGCGCATTTATATTTTGCACCCGGGAGAATTAATTTAATCGGGGAGCATACGGATTACAATGGTGGGCGCGTTTTCCCGTGTGCGATTAGCTTGGGCACTTATGCGGCAGTAACAAGCCGTGCGGATGATCAATTTCACCTCTATTCAGCCAATTTTGCAGCCCAAGGCGTGCAGGTACTCACACTAGGAACAACCGAGATTCAGACAAAAGTTGGCAATCAGTGGACGAACTATCCTAAAGGAATGTTGCGTTATCTGATGGAAGCGGGCGCCCAAATCACCCATGGCTTAGATGTCTACATTGAAGGCAACTTACCGGATGGCGCGGGCTTATCTTCCTCCGCCTCTTTAGAAATGTTATTTGGCAAGATTTTGGCAAGTGAGTTTGGGTTGCAGGTGGATCCGCTCGACATGGTCAAAATGGGCGTGAAGGTCGAAAACCAGTTTATCGGCTTAAATTCCGGGATTATGGATCAGTTCGCCGTAGAGATGGGTAAACAAGATAACGCAGTGTTGCTGGACACCAACACGTTGGCTTATGAGCATATCCCATTGAAATTAGGAAACTATGTTATTGTGATCATGAACACGAATAAACGGCGCGAGCTTGCCGATTCTAAGTATAATGAACATCGACGCGAATGCGAAGAGGCGCTAGCTCAGTTGCAAACGGGTGTAGCGACACCGACCCTTGGTGCCCTCAATAAAGAAACTTTCGACGAGTATGCTTACTTGATTCAAAGTGAACCGCTATTGAAACGTGCCCGCCATGCGGTGTTTGAAAATCAACGGGTCGGTGAAGCCATTACGGCCTTAAAACAGCAGGATTTAGCTAAATTCGGGCGTTTAATCAATGCTTCACACATGTCACTACAATATGATTTTGAAGTGACTGGCAAAGAATTGGATACACTAGCCCACACGGCCTGGCAACAACCCGGAGTTTTAGGTGCACGAATGATTGGCGGAGGCTACGGCGGTTGTGCAATTGCGCTGGTCGAAAAAAAGCGGGTTCAAGAGTTCGAAGTAGCAGTCGGTAAAGTTTATCAAGAAAAAATAGGTTATGCTGCCGACTTTTATGTGGCTGAAATCGCTGATGGGCCGCGGCAATTGTAAAAGAGGGCAATGGCGTTGAAGGAAGAACAGACAAAAGATCTAGTTGCACAATTTGCAGACAAAATTATTGAACAAAAAACGTATCATGAAATGGATCGTCGTTATTTGATAAACCGCTTGTATGCTTTGGTGGGTGAACGCCCATTAGCTGGAGTTCCTGAGACCACGGATTTATTGCAGTTGCATGATTTACTGGTGGCAATGGCGGTTCAAAACGGTAAAATTCAGGATAACGTTACGGAAAGGGAAATTCTGGGGACAAATTTGATGGCCTTTTTAACTCCCACGCCGTATCAAGTGAACGCCAAGTTCTGGGATCTCTATCAACATTCGGCAGACCAAGCTACAGCTTATTTTTACGGCTTAAGTCAACAAAATGATTATATTAAAACGCGGGCAATCGCCAAAAATGTGGTTTTCCCAGTCGCAACAGAATATGGCAAATTGGAAATTACGATTAATCTTTCCAAACCAGAAAAAGATCCGCGAGCCATTGCGTTGGCTCAGACACAACGATCGACAACTTATCCTAAGTGTCAGCTGTGCCTAGAAAATGAAGGTTATGATGGACGTGTGGGCTATCCAGCGCGAGGCAATCATCGTGTTATTCGGTTGCAATTGGATGGCGAAACGTGGGGATTTCAGTATTCACCATACGCGTATTTTGCGGAACATTGCATTTTTATTTCCGAAATTCACCGGCCAATGCATATCGATCATGCCACTTTTCAAAATCTGGTTGCCATTACCAAATTGTTCCCGAACTATTTTGTGGGCAGTAATGCAGACTTGCCCATTGTGGGGGGCTCGATGCTCAGTCATGATCACTATCAAGGAGGCAAGCATGATTTTCCAATGGCAATAGCGCCAGTAGAACGGCCCATTAGATTACGGCATTTTGCAACCGTTCAGGCAGGCATTGTCAAGTGGCCCATGTCTGTCATTCGGCTGACGAGTACTTCCGAAACAGATTTGGTAGCGGCTGCTGACCACATTTTGGCTGTTTGGCAGCGGTATGATGATTTGCAGCGCAATATTCGCCATGCAACTCACGGAATTAATCATCATACGATTACGCCCATTGTTCGGCGTAAAGGAACTGCCTTTGAGATGGATTTGGTTTTGCGGGATAATCAGACTTCTTCGCAATATCCAGATGGTATTTTCCATCCGCACCAGGATGTCCAGCACATTAAAAAAGAAAACATTGGATTGATTGAAGTGATGGGGCGGGCAATTTTGCCGGCTCGGCTCAAAGCAGAACTCCAGGAAGTGGCTCGTTATTTGCTGGCACAGCCCAATGAAATGAAGGCTTATCACAAACCGTGGGCTGATCAAATGCAAGCAACCCACCATATCACGGCCAAAAATGTCACTGCCGTTATCGATGAAGCCGTCGGACAGGTTTTCCTGCGCGTGTTGGAAGATGCCGGCGTGTTTAAACGAACGCCGGATGGACAACAGGGGTTTGATTTGTTTATTCAAGCTGTCAATGCTGATTAAAAGTTTGTAAGCCCTTTACTCGTGGGGCGGATAAAAAGATGTTAAAATTAACCTGTAAAAAATATTAAGCGATTGGGGGAATTTAAGATGAGCGAAAGCCGCTTAGATCCGAAACGATTTTCAAAAATTTTGGTTGGGGTTGACGATTCCCCGGATGCGCAGTTGGCATTCCGTTTTGCGATGAACCGCGCCAAGCAAGATAATGCGGAATTAGATATTGTGTCAATTCTAGAGCAGGATGATATCAATATTTATCAAGCTTTGAATAAAAATTACATTCAAGATAAACGCAGCGAACTGGAAAAACATTTACAAGGGTATCGTAAAATTGCCGAGGAATTTGGTATTCGTAAAGTTCAGACATACACTGCGGAAGGGGATGCTGGAGAAACCATTGTGAAAGATGTGATTCCACACGTCCAGCCGGATCTCTTAGTTATTGGGTCGTCTTCACGGTCAGGAGTTGCGCGTTACTTTGGGAGCCAAGCTTCATACATGGCAAAGTATTCACCAGTTTCAGTTTTAGTTATTCGATAAACGGCAGAAGTTGAATTGGCAACGCTAACAAGTTAGAATGATTATTAGGAACAAATAATTCTAAAAGAAGGCCGATAGTGATGGCAAAGCATGTTTATAACGAATATTTTTTTGATGAACCTGCCTGGAATACACATGATGGTGGGTATGTGCCGTTAGAGGAGCCAACGACACCGCAGCAAAAACTGCATGTTCCAGCAGTATTACAACCAGATAAGGAAACGGCGACGGATCAGTACTATACGGTAACTGCGCAGGAAAGCGAAACGCAACTACTGCCGGGTCCGAAGACGAAAACTTGGGGTTATAATGATAGCTTGCTTGGAAAAACAATTATTTTCAAACGGGGTAAAAAAGTCCATATCACGTTAAAAAATGAGCTTCATGAATTGACGACGTTTCATTGGCACGGACTAAATGTGCCGGGGCCATACATCGATGGCGGCTGTCATGCGCCAGTATATCCTGGGCAAAGTAGTGAAATCGAATTTACCTGCAATCAGCCGGCTGCGACTCTTTGGCTGCATGCCCATCCGTGTCCGTCGACTGCTCAGCAGGTTTGGCACGGGCTGGCAGCACCAGTGGTTGTGCAAGATGAGGCGGAAGCTAAGTTGCCACTGCCACGCAATTATGGTGTTGATGATTTTCCGTTAATTTTACAGGATCGTAACTTTCATGCAGACAATCAGTGGGATTATCGGGCAGACTATGATCCGGATGGTGTTCAAGGCAAAACACCGATGATTAATGGCACCATTAATTCCTATATTGATGTCACCACACAACGGGTACGGCTGCGTGTTTTAGATGGCGCAAACCGGCGCGAATTCCGGTTGCACTTTAGCGATGGACTCGAGTTTGCCCAGATTGCGTCTGATGGTGGCATTCTTCCGGAACCCGTTTACTTTACGAAAGTGATGATGACTTGTGCCGAACGTGACGAATTTGTGGTAGATTTTGGCAAATACCAGGATGGTGATGAAGTTGCTTTGATGTCAGATGATGTGCCGCTGGTGCATTTCCGAATTCACGCCTTCGAAAAAGAGACTACCCAATTGCCAGAGCATCTAGTTGATATCCCTGATTTGCCGGTTACTCCGGGAACGGAAACCCGCCATATTGTGATGTCAGGGATGGATGAAGAAGTGGCATTGGATGGTAAAAAATTTGAAATGCAGCGAATTGATGCCCGTCAGAAAGTCGGCGATGTGGTGCTGTGGGATATTACGAACAGTAACGAGATGGTTGGCGGAATGATTCATCCTTTCCATATTCACGGCACCCAATTTCTGGTGGTTTCGCGCAATGGCCATGCGCCCTATCCCAATGAACACGGCTGGAAGGACACGGTCAGCGTCAACCCTAATGAACACGTTCAAATTAAAGTCCGGTTCGAATACACCGGAGTTTACATGTATCATTGCCACATTATTGAACACGAAGATGGCGGCATGATGGCACAAATCGAATCTTTTGATCCCAAACATCCTAAGACCTACAAACTGATGGATATGGCTACTTTAACGAAGGCTTTTGCTGAAGAAAATCATGTTGCCCCGAAGGACTTGTGGCTAGGTGGGATGGAATCTTATGAAAAAATGGGCATGAAAATGTAACTTTGATCTTAAAGCGATTCCCAGATAGAACCATTAGCCAATGCGATTAATTACTTTCCGTTTAACGTGGTGGTTTTACTAAAACTGCCCGTTATTATCGTAACAGGTGGTCAAAAAAAGCGTCAGGATGAGAGCTACTCTCACCTGACGTTCTTTTTCTGCCATTAGTTAAGAAGCAGTTGATGCCGTCAACTTTCTCTTTTTTGTAGCAGATGTGAATAAATTAATCTAAATTTCGAAGTATTCATACAAATCCTCTAATGTCAGTCGCTGCTTTTCTTCCCCGGACACATCAATTATAATTTGGCCCTTGTCTAAGACAATGAGGCGATTGCCATACTTGAGGGCGTCTTCCAAGTGGTGTGTGATCATCAAACAAGTCAGTTTGTCTTCATGAATACGGGTGTTGGTAGCTTCAAGAAGTTCCTGGCTGGTTTTAGGATCTAAGGCTGCCGTGTGCTCATCTAAAAGGAGAATCTCTGGTCGTTTGATTGTGGCCATTAAAAAACTCAAGGCTTGGCGTTGACCACCAGAAAGCTCACCAGCGGGCGTATTCAGTCGCTGACTGAGCTCGTTTTTCATCGTGCCAGTCAGTTCGCGAAAACGGTCCATCTGCTTTTTTAACCCGCGGAAGACTAAGCCACGATGCTCACCGCGCTTTTCAGCTAATAAGAGGTTTTCGGCGACGGTCATCCGGGGGGCCGTGCCCAATTTAGGATCTTGGAAAACACGGCTCAGAAAACGAGTCCGTTTTTCTTCGGATAAATGCGTGATGGGCTGACCATTAACTTCAATGGTACCTTCATCAACCGCAAGATTACCGCCAATTGTGTTAAAGAGGGTGGATTTACCGGCCCCATTTGCACCGAGAACGGTAATAAAATCTCCGGGCATTACTTTCAAGTTAATACCGCGAAGAATCTTTTGTTCGTCAGGCGTATGGCGATTCACGTAAGTCGTGACCGCTTTAAGCTCTAAAATTGGATTAGTCATGATTGCGCACCTTCTTATCTGGGAGTGGCGTATTAACGCCATTTTTAATCAATCGATCGAGATGCAATGCCGAGCGCAGGGTTGGCAGCATCAAGCAGAGTGCTAAAACAATGGAAGAAATCAAGTTCAAGTCGTTTGTGCTGAAACCGAGTTGTAGGACAATCAGCAGGACAAAGCGGTAGAGGATACTACCACAGGTTACGGCAACTAGGCGCTGGTTCATGGAAAGATTGCCAAACACAACTTCACCGATAATAATGGAAGCTAACCCAATGACGATGATGCCAATGCCCATGTTGACGTCTGCGTAGCCGTCACTTTGCGCAACCAGCGCGCCGGACAGAGCAATGAGGCCGTTAGAGACCATCAGGCCCATAATCTTCATGCTGTCGATATGGATTCCCAGCGATTTTGCCATTGTTTCATTGTCGCCGGTAGCGATAAAAGCTTGACCGAGATTAGTTTGTAAAAACATTCCCAGCAAGATGGTAACAATGATGACGACAATCAAGCCTAAAGTGACGCTATCAAAGTATTTTGGCAGTGATTCTAGAAACTGGTTCGTAAAGAGGCTTTGTTTGCCCAATAAGGAAATATTGGAAGTTCCCATGATACGCAAATTAATGGAATAACAGGCAGTCATCACCAGAATACCAGCCAGCAAAATGGGGATCCTGCCTTTTGTGTATAACAAGCCGGTAGCTAATCCGGCTAACATTCCGACAACAATGGCGAGCAAGGTTGCCAAGATTGGTGACAGGCCATGGCTGATGGCGGCCACACACACAGCGGCACCCATCGGAAAGGTGCCTTCAACGGTCATATCAGGAAAGTCGAGAATTCGGAACGTTAAGAATAAGCCGATTCCTAAAATTCCCCAGAGAAATCCTTGTCCAATTGCAGAAGTTATTAAATTCATTTGAATAACTCTCCTTTCGCTTTGGCAGTTTTGATTAGGGATTCAGGAATGTGAATGCCTAATTTCTGGGCCTGCTTTAAATTAATGGTCAAATCACCGTGTTTGACGTATTCAACCGGGGTGTTGCGGACTTTCTTACCCTTCAGTAACTTGCCAGCCATTTTACCAGTCATCACACCCAACTTGTACTGGTTGACGCTGTAAGTAGCTACGCCGCCTTGTTTGACCATGGAATCGACGGCGGGGAAAACCGGAATGTTAGCATTATTGGCGTTTTTAACCAACGTTTGCATAGCACCGGCAATCGTATTATCAGTTGGGACATAAACAGCATCGACATTATTCAGCATTGTTTGCGAAACTTGGTTAAGGTCGTTGGAGTTGGCAATCGAATAAGCCTTCAAAGTCACGTGAGCCTTTTCGCAGAGCTGCTTAAACAATTTGTATTGGGTAACCGCGGAATTGTCACTCGACGTGTAGATAATGCCTAATGTTTTTAGGTTAGGCATTAATTTTAAAACTAAATCAAGCTGCTCCTTAAGGGGGGCTTGATCGGACACGCCGGTGATGTTACCTTCAGGCTGCTGCTCATTTTTGACTAAGCCAGCTCCCTTGGGATCCGTAACCGCACCTAAAACGATTGGTGTTTTCTGGGTCACATCTGCTAATGCCTGAGAAGAAGGTGTGGTAATGCCGATCATTAAATCAGCATTTTCATTAGCAAATTTTTCGCTCATTGATTTAAGGTTACTTTGGTTACCTTGAGCATTTTGGTAATCAATTTTGATGGTTTTGCCTTTCACATAGCCCTCTGATTTAAGTCCGGCGATCACGCCTTTTTGAATTTGTGCTAAAGCCGGTTGATTCATGAGTTGCAGGATTCCAACAGTGGGGATCTTGGCTTTGGTTGTTTTGGTAGAATTGCCTCTAAAAAAGGCAAAGCCAAGAAAAAGAATAATTGCAGTTACAAACGTGATCAGACGTTTCATTTTCGTCACTCCTCTATATAATTGCACATGGGATTGTTGTGCAAGAAAAAAGAACAATCCCATTGCAGGATTGTTCTTAATAAATCGAAACAAAACCCGCATGAATATTAAGATCCATGCGGGCTTTTTTCTACGTCAAAGTTAGCCGGCACAGATACGATCTGTATGCATCCAGGTCGTATCTTGCCTAAAGACAAACTACAACCTAATTACCGGCTTTGCCAACGATTATTCAGTTGTCTGCTTGTCTTTTGCATGTGCTCAACCAACTTTCTTTATTAATTGCTTATGAGTATAAATAAGTTTTTTATGCCTGTCAAGCAAAAATTAAAATTTGCGGTGAAAAAAGGTGCAGCGGTTATGGACGGTTTTTAAAAATGATGCTATACTTTAGAAAAAATCAGAAGTGAGGGATCTGCCATTGAGAAATTAAGTTAATTCTGTTGAATCTGTAACGACGCCTGTCATAGGGTGGCGTGCGCAGTTTTCAGGATTAGCTAAGTTTTTCGGTGAGTAGGTCTTTTTGTATGCTCATTTTTTAGCTACCCTGAAAAAGCTAGAAAAAATGAGGTATAAAAATGTCTAAAATTGAAATTAAAAACTTAACGTTTGGGTACGATACACAAGGTAGCTTGCTATTTGACCATGTCAACTTAAATTTGGATAGCAATTGGAAGTTAGGCCTAATTGGCCGTAATGGCCGGGGCAAAACGACTTTTTTGAACTTGCTGCAGCATAAAATGAATTATCAGGGTCAAATTCAAACTAATTTGGCTTTTGATTACTTTCCCCAGACTATCAAGAATCCACATCAACTGACTTTTTATGTTTTAAACGATTTAGGCGTTGAAGCGCAGTGGGAAGTGGAGCGGGAGCTGAATTTATTGGACACGGATCCTGAAATTTTGTGGCGTGATTTTTCGTCGCTTTCCGGAGGTGAACAAACTAAAGTTTTGCTGGCAACCTTGTTTACGCAGGCTACTAACTTTCCGTTAATTGACGAACCCACTAATCATCTTGATATTAAGGCACGTGAACAGGTGGCTGCTTATTTGCAGCAGAAACGGCAAGGATTCATCGTCATTAGCCATGATCGTAAATTTGTGGATCAAGTTGCCGATCATATTCTGTCGATTGAAAAGGCAGATATTTTGATGTATCAGGGTAATTTTGCAACGTATGAGGCACAAAAAAGGTTGTCCGATACCCATGAAAAAATGGAAAATACGAAGTTGAAAAAAGATATACAGCGGTTGAAACAAACAGCCGCCAAAAAAGCCGAATGGTCACACTCCAAAGAAAGTGAAAAGTGGGGTAATTCCCATATTAAAGGAAGCGGATCGGTCGGTGATAAGGGGGCAATTGGTGCACGCGCTGCAAGAACGATGAAACGGGCAATGACTTTACAAAGTCATATGCAAAGCGAGATTGGTGAAAAGGAAAAGTTACTCAAAAATATTGAGTACGTAGATCCGCTGACGATAAATTTTCAGCCGGGTCACCATGACCGTTTACTGACGGTTAATCAGTTATCTTTGCAGTATCCGGATACCAATCGCGCACTGTTTCAACCCCTTTCCTTTGAAGTGAAAAAGGGAGAACGTGTTGGAATCGTTGGTCCCAATGGTGCAGGCAAATCAACTTTAATTCAAGCTGTTTTAGGCAATTTTTCCGGAGAAATAAAAGGCGAAATCTTTCAGCCACAAAAATTACGAATCAGTTATGTGCGGCAAAGCTACGACGATAATCGAGGAACATTACAGGAATTCGCTGAGACCCAGCATTTGGATTATCAGGAGTTCTTAAATAACTTACACAAACTAGGTTTAGACCGTAACGTGTTTACCACGCGAATCGAACGTATGAGTATGGGACAGCAGAAAAAGGTGGAATTAGCTAAGTCTTTGTCGACCCCGGCCGAGTTCTATTTATGGGATGAACCGTTGAATTATCTGGATATCTTCAACCAAGAGCAGCTGGAAACTTTAATTTCATCGGTAAAGCCTACGATGCTGATTGTGGAACACGACCGAGAATTTATCGAGCATGTGACCAATCGCATCGTGGAACTGGAAGCAGACAAATAGCAAGCTTCACCTGGGTAAAATAGACAAGCAAAAGACCGCTTTGTTTGGAGAGGTGACAATAAGTTCGCGTATATGACGTTATCCGTGCGGGTAAAAAAGTTGAAGCAATGGCAATCCAGGAAACTGAATGAGTCATTCCTTGAATCATTTGCTTTCACTGCTAATCAGAGAAGACGATTTTCGGTTTATGGCTATTAAAATTCGAAAACAAGAAGGGGCTGGAATTTTTTTCGGCCTCTTTTTGGGTACCAGTAAGAATCACTGACTGCTCAGAAATCTGATTCTGAACGGCTAGTTATCTCAATAATGTGACTTAAAACTTTGTCCCAGTGATTGGCTAGCTTATAAACTGTTTTTTAGTCCTGTTTGGAACGGCGATGATAAATATCATGTTTGTTGGTGCTTTAGTGAAAAATAAGCGGGCTTAAACCTCATAACCAGAAATGTTTGTATAAAACCATAAAAAAAACTTAATAAATTTACTACATTTCTTCTCCGCGGATAAGTTAATTGCAGTATAATTATTGGGGGAGTGTTTGACATAAAAGTATAAACCGGGTTTTGATTGGTACTGAGGTTTTTAAGTCTATTCTAAGGTGTTCAATAGAACTTGGTTAAGAACAGGAACCATAATTGGTGTTCCAACTGGAGGATCGCTATGGCAAGTATAATAATTGTGGATAATCATCCGATCTTTAGGGAAGGATTAGAAGCCGCATTTATAAAGAATGTTAAGTATAAAATTGTTGCAGAGGCAGATACTGGGGCGCAGGCACTGCAAACTTTAGAGTCAACAACAATTGATATTATGTTGCTGGATCTTTTGAGACCACTTGTCGATGGAATGGCCACCCTAGAACATGTAAAAAAGCAATTTCCCCAGGTAAAAGTGATTGTGTTAACTGCTTATGAGGACATTAGCGTGTTCAGTAAAGCAATGGAACTTCATGCAGACGGTTTTTTATTAAAGTCAGCAACAGCACAGCATATTTTCAAAACAATTGATGAGGTTATGACTGGAAAAGTAGTTGTTTCTCCAGAAGTCTTGAAAAATGTAGCGATTTATCAAAACGCCAAATATACATTGTCGAATGCTGATTTAGAAATTTTAACGCGAATAGCTAAAGGTGAGCATAGTTCAAAAATTGCGCAAGAACTTCATTTTAGTGAGCGGACGGTGAAGGGCCATTTGACTAATATTTACGGAATATTAGATGTTGACAGCAGGGCTGCAGCTGTAGCAAAAGCGATGCAATTCAACCTTATTAAATTGTAGTCGTGCTTGGTTCATGCGGAGCAAACCAATTAAAATACTTGATAAGTCAAGGAGGGCGAGAAAAAGGACCTCCTTTTTTTTGCGAAATTTTTCTTAATTTGTACGTCATGCAATGTGAAATGATAATTAAAAAAGGTATAAAAGCATTGTTTATCTAGCAAAAGAATACTAAATTTTAGTATTTTTTCCCTTTTGGGCAAGTGGAAAGACCCTTAAGGACATAGCATTCGTTTATGAGGGGATATATTATAAATTATGATAAGTAAGCTGAGAGAAGGTGCTTTCATTTACCAAATAATTTTCGTTTTGCATTTATTTAAGTACAAAGGGCGTTAGATTTGGTTTATTCGCGTTTTATAAGGAGGAGTTAAGGATAATGGGTAAAAATAATTTACTTGGCAGAGCCAAAAAAGTAGACGAACATTTTAAAATGTATAAAGACGGGAAGCGTTGGATGTTTGCGAGTCTGGCAATGCTTTCACTTGGAATTGGCTTTGCCGCACAATCCAATGTTGTCAGTGCTGATACAACTACACCAAGCTCGGCGGTGACCACTAGCGCAGCATCATCAAGTGCAGCACCTGCCAGTTCTGCGGCAAGTTCTGCAGCACCAACAAGTTCTGCAGCTAGTTCGGCTACGGGATCAACTGCCACAATTACAAAGACAGAAGAAACTCATCCCACAGTCAATGATGAAAACAACGTTGGGCCACAACCAACAGAATCGGGATTAGAAACTGTGACGGCTACAGATCCAGCTTTGATTAAAGGTTCTATTTTTGGTGATCAATCTTCAACTGCTGAAAATAGTGCCACCACTGGCTTAGGCGAGCAAGAAGAAGCTGAACAAGCTGTCAAAACAGCGAATGATGATACCAATCGGACAACTGGTGAATATGGTCAAGTTACGGGTAATAACGGAGAGGTGTCACAAAACTCGGCTGCTAATGATGCACTCGATCAAACGGTAGTGGCCACAACCACCACAGCACAGGATAAAATTGGTGATCAGACCACCACAGCGGATATTTATAATGACCAAGGGGCAATTAGTGCTGATGCCAATAATCCAGAGGAGCGGGCAACCACTATCTATACTACTGGTCAAAACACAGGTATTTCAGCATCACTAATCGGAAGTAACCAGCATGGGGTTTCCGTTGGTGTGCCAGATAATATTGCTGCCAGCCTTTCAGTTGGGACATTTGAAGTTGTCGATAAATCAGCAGTTGGTTTGGTTTTGAAAAATAGTGCCACGAATGAATTTGTACAAATTACGGATCCGACGGTTGCTCAAGACTATAGCATTGGCGATTCAATTGATGGAAAAGCAGTGATTTATTCAAACTTCAATGGTGATGGTTTACAGTATATTACCAGTTTTGTCACAAACACGATTGATGGTGCAAGTACGGCACTTGAAGACGTCGGTAGCACTTTACTTAATGGAATTAATGGCGTTGTAACGCTTGCAAATGGTGCACTGAAGTTGGTTAGCTTTGTACCGGGAGTATCTGCAATTACTGATGCACTTGATGCTTATCAAGTGGATTTACAAGCTGCCGTTGACAATATTGAAAATCTTGAGGATTATGGCAGCAACTTGATGAAAGGCGGGATTACCGATACCTCATTGGTAGATGCCACTTATGATCCCACAACGGGCATTATCACTGCTAAGAGTGAAGACTCGGTATCCACGTCGATTGGGAATATGGTTGATTCCTACATCACTGGTTGGACCTCTGGTATTACAGATAGCGTTCAGAAGGTGTTAGGCCTTTCAACAACAAATGCGGATGGTACAGAAGATACAACTAATCCATGGACAACATTAACCAATGCAATTACAGATGCTGCAAGTGGTAATCCACTTCTACAAGCTGCCGCTGATACTATTCTGAATGGCCTTGCCAGTTTTGCTACCAGTGCATCTAATTCAATTGCCAGTGCTATTAATGGTGTTCAGACTACCGCGACTAATGCAGTAACCGATGGCATTGCTCAGGTTGTTCAAGATGCTATTGATGGCGGCTTAGGTGTGAGCCAGACAGCCGCAATTCCCGTTAAGTGGACCGATCCTTCCCTTGAAGGTGGTGCAGGGACCTTTACTGCCGAAACCTTCAAAACCAACACTGTTTTGTATGATAAGGATGTTAATGCGGATACTACAATTGCCTACCAAAATGTAGACAAAACACAGTTAGCCGATTTAATTCAACAAGCAAATGCGGACGGCACTGATACCACAGCTGCACAAGCTGTTTACGATAATGGAAATGCTAGTCAGGAGGATGTTGACCAAGCCATTCGCGATTTAGGTGGCACGATTACCATTAAAACAACAAGTGTTGTTGCTAATGCTGTTTTGAATCCAATTGTGGGGGATGCTGGGCAAACTTCACAAGAAGCACTTGATGCAAATGCGGGAACTGCCATTAGTATTACACCGGTGGTTGGTTCCGATGCGAATATTGTGGTGACACTAGGTTCTGGTGACTTAACAGCAAGTGGAGAGGCAACAACTGCTGATGACGGTAGTACCGTCCAAGGTTATACCTTGAGTGCTGCCGGGAAAGCTAAATTGGTTAAAGCGGCTGATGGTTATAATGTCGAAAATGTCGATGCACTGCTAAGCACAGTGTCTGTTCCGGCTGCTTCTGAGACCACAACGCCAACGACGGGAACGTCAGGGACGTCGGGCACTTCGACACCAACAACCGGAACCTCAGGAACGTCAGGCACTTCGACACCAACAACCGGTACATCGGGAACGTCAGGCACTTCAACGCCAACAACTGGTACATCGGGGACGTCAGGTACTTCGACGCCAACAACTGGAACCTCAGGGACGTCAGGCACTTCAACGCCAACAACTGGTACATCAGGGACGTCGGGCACTTCAACGCCAACGACTGGAACGTCAGGAACATCTGAAACTTCGACACCAACAACCGGGACATCGGGAACGTCAGGCACTTCAACGCCAACAACTGGTACATCGGGGACGTCAGGTACTTCGACGCCAACAACCGGGACATCGGGAACATCTGAAACTTCAACACCGACAACCGGCACCTCAGGGACGTCAGGTACTTCGACACCAACAACCGGGACATCGGGCACGTCTGAAACTTCGACGCCAACAACCGGAACATCGGGAACATCTGAAACTTCAACACCGACAACCGGTACCTCAGGGACGTCAGGCACCTCGACGCCGACAACTGGGACAACAGGAACGTCAGGCACTTCGACACCAACAACCGGGACATCGGGAACGTCAGGCACTTCGACACCAACAACCGGAACCTCAGGGACGTCAGGCACTTCGGCGCCGACAACTGGGACAACAGGAACGTCAGGTGTTACAGGAAGTTCAACACCAACTAGTGGTACTTCCGGCACAAGTGGTAGCTCAAGCACAACAACTGGTGAAGTTCCAGAGCCAGGAAATGTTGCAGCAACCACAGATCCGAAAGGTAACGTCACAATTACTGGTACTGGTACACCAGGCGCTACGGTCATTGTACGTAACCCAGGCGGTGATGTAGTTGGTGAAGGAACTGTCGATGGCAACGGTGAGTTCACGGTCAAGGTGACTGGTGAAGGTGTTACCCCTGGCGAAGTACTTGGCGTGACACAAGTAGTTGACGGTAATCCAAGTCCAAGTGTTTCTGTCACTGTACCTAATCCAGCTCCAAAACCAGGAAATGTTGCAGCAACCACAGATCCGAAAGGTAACGTCACAATTACTGGTACTGGCACGCCAGGCGCTACGGTCATTGTACGTAACCCAGACGGTGATGTAGTTGGTGAAGGAACTGTTGATGGCAACGGCGACTTCACAGTCAAAGTTCCAAGTGACAGCGTTAAACCAGGCGAAACTTTGGAAGTGACGCAGGTGGTTGACGGAAACCCAAGTTCTAGCGTCTCCGTAACCGTTCCAAATAAGGTTGCCACACCAGGAACCGTCGTAGCAACGGTTGAACCGAATGGCAATGTTGAAGTAACTGGTACTGGTACACCGGGTGCAACCATTATCGTCCATGGCCCTAACGGTGAAGAACTTGGTCAAGGGGTTGTCGGTGAAGATGGTCATTTCCGAGTTACCCTTCCAGCAGGTAGCGTAACACCAGGCGAAGTTCTTGAGGTTTCACAAGTAGTCAATGGTCAAGCTAGTGCTGAAGTTCCTGTTACAGTTCCGGGTAACGGAAACGGTGGCACAAAGGGCAACGGCTCAAATGGCAATGGAACACAGAATACTTCACTTAAGGCAACTGCTTCTACAAAAGCAAATAGTGGTTCACAAACTGCGAATGCTGCAGGAAAGTTACCGCAAACCTCTGAAGCACAAAATAATCTTGCTGATTTAGGCGTGTTAGGAATGTTCTTAATGTCACTTTTGGCTTTGTTTGGTTTGAAGCGACGCAAGAGGAATTAATGATTTAGCCTGAAAGGCAATAAGAGCAAACAAAAAGTCTCACACCAATTCGGTTTTGATGTGAGGCTTTTTGATTAAGAAATACGTTTAATTCCGTGCGGATGGTACAATTATAGATATATAAGGGGTTTAGTTTTTTGGAGCTAGATGCAGAGAGGAGTTGCGGATTGTGCAAAAAACAGTCTCTATTATTATTCCGTTCCATAATGAATCGGTTTACACCGTCTTTAATGTTTTGTCCTCAATAAATAATCAAATTGGCATTAATTTCGAAAAAGTTGAAGTAATTTTGGTGAATGACGGCGGTCCTGAGCTTCCAAACGGGGAAGCCACCTTCAAGTTGTTAAAAAATCTTGATTTGACTTACCTTCGTTCAAGTGAAGGACACGGACCTGGTCCAGCAAGGCAGCTGGGGATGGATCATGCGCACGGCCAATATTTCATGTTTATGGATGCCGATGATCAGTTTCATATTGACGGTGCTTTGTTGGATTTCTTTAATGCGGCTGCCGAAGCCGACTACGATGTCATTGCCGGTAAGTATATTGAGCAGGCTAAAGATATTAATACACATGCACTGTACTACGTTTTTCATAATAATAATGAAAACTATTCATTCGTTTCTAAATGGTTCAATCGTAATTTAATCGACCGTTATCATATTCGGTGGGCCGATGATCTACGCGTGTTTGAAGATACGTATTTTGTTGGCTTAGCCATGGAATTGGCAACTAAGGTTAAAAAAATGGATGCGGTAAGTTACACGTGGCTATTTAATAGTCATTCAACGGGACGTAGTACAGGTAAACTGGGTATTTCATTTAATGATCGTTTGCATATTTGGAGTCGTTGCCGCCGCTATTTTTTGGAGAGCATTCAAAAGTATAAACCAGGGCGCCTTGAGGACTACTTTGTGAAGTATGTTGCTGATATTTACTATCGGCAAAAACGGTTTGTGCCGGTGGACAAGGTAAGTTTTATGGAGGAACATGTACGCCTACTGCATGAATTTAGTGCGTTATGGATTCCAGCCCGCGGACGAATTATGCAATCAATCTTGGCCGATAACCAACAGGGCGCAACCTATGCGGGATTCGACAACCAAGATGCAATTAAATTTTTGTTTGAAACAGAACAGTACGTCCAAGGAAAACAATTTTCGGTAAAGGAGGTAATGCGTTAATGGATACTCAAAATGAACAACAACCAACGGTATCAATTATCATTCCCTTCTATAACGAAGACGAATATCAACTGGCTATTGCACTGTCGTCAATTAACTCGCAAATCGGAATTGATTTTAAAGAAGTGGAAGTTATTTTAATTGGTGATGGCGGAAAGGAACTTGCTAATGTCGCCGATTTTAAGATGTTTCATCATTTAAACATTCGTTATCGATACTTTGAAAATAGTGGTGGCGCAGGTGTCGCTCGTCAACGCGGGATGGATATGGCAAACGGCCGATACTATATGTTTGTTGATGCTGACGATGAATTTTATTACGATGGTGCATTGATTGAATTTTTTAACGCGGTAAAGGATAGCGATCATGAAGTCATTGTGGCCAAATATATTGAGCAAGGACGCAATCCTGATGGCAGCTACTTCTATTTGCACAATAATCCTGTCTGGAGTGCGGCATATGCTAAGTGGTTCAATCGCGATTATGTGAAACGTATGGGGCTTCACTGGCTGTCTGACGTTCGGATTTTTGAGGACGTGTATTTCTGTGCCATGGCGGTAGAATTGGCGAGTGACGTGGTTTGGTTGGATTCCTTTGTGTACAGTTGGTTGTATAATGAAAAGTCGACAGTCCGGGATCCTAAACTAAAATTTAATATTCAGCTAGATCAATGGGCTAAAATGAACAAGTACTACTTACGGAAGATTAAAGAAAAGGCTCCGCAAAAATTAGCGTTTGATTTTGCCAACTCGGTCGCAACACTGTTTTATTGGCAAAAAGAAAATCCAGGTTACGATCCCAAGGCGCTGGATGCAGAACAACGATTGATGTTAAAAGAAAATGCAGATTTATGGGATGAAACGCGGGCGATCATGTGGCGTCAATTAGATGTGTTACACAAACCAGGCTCTAAATATGAAAATTACGACATTTCAGACTTTGATGCCTATTTAGCACACTACGCCGCACTTTTGAAAGATTAACGGTGGAAAAATGGGTATTTTGATTTCGAGCATCATTTAGAGAAGCAAACGATTCGTTCCGCTGAACCATTTGGTTTTATGGTGTGCAGAGAAACCAGTCTTTTTCGGGGGTTCGTTTATTAAAGTTCGGAGACAAAAAGAACTGGATAAAAAATTCAGTTCTTTTTTCTTGCTATAACTGATACTTTTAAAAATGTTTACACGGGATGTTAACTAGTCCAATGAAGTGTATACTTAATATATAAAATGTATATACAGATTGGAGAGGATGAGATGGGACATTTATTAATAACGGTGTTATTAACGTTGTTTGGATTGTTATGCATCTTTGTGCCCCTGTGGTTGGTTATGCGGGCCAATAAATCAATTTCGATGAAAATAAAACCCACTGAAGATAATACAAAGGTGTTTTACACCTATGTTTGGTTCTATGAGACCGGTAAAATTGAAGTACTTAACAGCGAAGCTTACCAGGTAGGAAGTGTGATACAAGCGACTAATACTTCCAAGTATATAATTAAGAAAGCTAAAATGGAAAGTTTGTTTTTGGGCATGCAACGAAAATATGAATTTACATTGGCTTAAGTAAACAGGGCTGAAATTCTCATTTACCGAGAATTTCAGGGTCTACACTTTCTGGTATTGGTGAATAACTGATACCAGTTTTTATTTTGAAAAAAAAAAAGGACATTTGCCCTCTTTGTGTTACGATTTAATCGCCTAATAAAATCGAAAAGAGGAAAAACAAATGTCCCTAACTAATTCTATCCTAAGCCTATTCGAAATAACAGACCCTAATTTAACTGTAACTGAGATTACTAAGGAACATTATCCCAATGGGCAACACGTTCATGTCGTTCACGCTATCCTTTCCTATCAACTTTTAAAATGTCCTCATTGTGGCCATAAATCTCTAATCAAAAATGGAACTCACATTGGCCATCTAAGATTGGGAACCTTATCAGGTGGACGTTATGAGATGCAGCTAAAACGACAAAGATATCAATGTAAACGGTGTTTAAAAACCTGTGGTGCTCAAACTAACCTCGTTAAACGTAATGAAACTTTTACGCATAATGTGAAACATCAAGTAATTGTTCTGGCTCGGGATATGCTGACCAGTAAAGAAATCGCTAAGATTTGTGGGATTTCACCAAGTAGTGTTCAACGCATTTTAAATGCGAATATTCACTTAGCTTATCGTGTTAAAACACTCCCCCAAAATCTTTGTTTTGATGAATTCCGTTCCTGTAATCATCTAATGTCCTTTAACTGTTGCGATGCCGTTAGTCATCGCCGCATTGTGATTCTTAAGGATCGCCTTAGTAAGGATATCATTGATTACTTTGAAGCTCGCTATTCAGTTCAAGAACGTATGAAAGTTCAAACAATCACCGTTGATATGAATGCTGAGTATGCTGGCTTTATTCATCGGTTATTTCCTAAGGCAATAACCATCATTGACCGTTTCCACATTATTCAACTTGCCGGTCGGGCACTGGATAACGAACGTACACGTGTGATCCATACTTTTCAAGATAAGCATTCCCGAGTTTATCGCATTCTAAAATCTCAATGGCGTTTGTTCCATTTGGCAGAAGAAAAGGTCAATGATACTAAACTTATCTATTTACACGGTATCAACGAATACATGACCCAACAGAACGCCATTGACCTAGCCTTAGATGAATTTCCAGAATTTAAAACTGTGTATCAAACCTATCAAGGAATTCTAACAGCCATTCAACAAAAAGATGCGGTTGGATTTAAAACCTTGATTGCCAACTACAAGGCGGCTGGCAACCAAATGGATATTACTATCTCAACTTTAATAAAGAATGGTCCTGCTGTTCTCAATAGTTGTCGTTATCCGTATTCCAACGGTCCTATTGAAGGACTAAATCGTAAAATTAAGGTGTTAAAGCGTAGCTGTTTTGGTTTTCAAAATATTCATAACTTTTTCATTCGTATCAGTTTAATTTATGCGTAAACAAAAAAAGCACATTCACCGAAGTGAACATGCTTTTCAAAAATCTCCACCAATACAATTTGACAGAGACCCGAATTTCAGCCCTGTTGTGATTTTACAAACTTAAGGTTATTTAGCTTTTTTGATTCTTCATTCGCCATGTTTTATAGAGGTTATAACTGAACAGAATAAAGATTGCGAGGGTACTTACGGTGGTAATCGTAAGCCCCAAGGAGATTAGATCAACGATGGAAAGTAGTAGCATAAAGATTGCGCCGATTAAACTAGAAACAATTTTTCTGTCCATCTATAATCACCTCTAAGCATTTTGTTCTTCAGCTTGAACCATGGCAACACGTTCACTAATCTTCATAAATGGCAGGTAGAGAATAACACCGACCGCAATGATAAATAATTGGAGAATTGGTGCGCGCCAGTCACCTGCAGTTGAAAGATAAGGCCCTATTAGTGGTGGTGTCGTCCATGGCACGAGGATGACTGTCCGTCGCACAAGCCCTACAGCAGTTGCTGCGTAACCGATGATACTACCAATTGTTGGGAAAAGAACAAATGGGATCATTAATGGTAAATTAAAGACAATTGGATAACCAAAGATCATTGGTTCATTAATATTGAAAATTCCTGGCGCTAACGACAAACTAGCAACCTGTCGAGAGGCTTTAACCTTACTGAAAATTAAAATAGCAATAATCAAGGAAATGGTGCTTCCTGAACCACCAATTAAAGTGTAGTTGCTTACGAAAGAAGTGGTAATGATATTTGGAATATGAGCAAATGAGTGCGAATGTGCATAAGCGCTCATGTTAGCATTCATGTTGATTAAAACAAGAGGGTCAAGTAATGTCCCAGAAATAACTGTTTGGTGAATACCAAGTGTGAAGAGGAAGTTGGCAACAGTGTAAATTACACAGAAGCCGACAATGTTGGTATTAAAACCACGGAGCGGTTCTTGAATCCAAGTTTTAATCAGATTGATTAAATCAGCGTTGAAGAAACCAGCCAGTAGTGCCGCAATAAGTGCAAATATTGACATTAAGATTAAGGCCGGTAATAAAACACTGAATGACGCTGAAACTGCAAGGGGAACATTTTCACCTAAATGAATTTGCAGGCTTTTAATATTGGATAGCTTAATAAAAATTCCTGTAGCCAGCAGACCCACAATAATACCACCGAACATACCTTGAGTACCGGTATTTAGGTAACTTAAACCGCCAGTTACAGTTGCCATTTTAGCACCGCCAGAAGCTACAGTACCAAGTGAGACACTCCCGGGCATCATGATCATGAGACAAGCTAACGACATTGCAGCAGCAGCGATGGGGTTATCAAACCCTTTATTCTTGGCTAGTGCATAACCGATCATTGGGGCAACCAAAACACCGGCAACCTGCAATGTCCCGTTATTAATAGCATTCCCGAAAACTTGCACCTTTGTTAAAGTATCACCATGGAATATCCATGTAAAGACGGTGTTATTTAACAGAACACCGAGACCAGCGATGATGAACACGGGTAGGATAACCGCGAACGCATCACGTAAAGATCGAAGATAAACCCAGTTACCGACTTTAACAGAGATTTCGGTAAACTTCGCAATAAAACCAGAATTCTCAAGTTTTTCACTTGAAGATTTGTTGTTATCTTCACTCATCAGTTTTTCTTCCTTTTTTTAAAACCAGTTTTAGTACAAGTCATTTCCGTTAGCGGCAATGACTTTTTTGAACCAACCATAACTCTTCTTCGGAATACGTTTCATATCACGCAAATCATGATTTCCGCGGTTGACGTAAACCATGCCATAACGTTTTTCCATATTTCCCGAAGAACTTGGGATGTCAATTAAGCCCCAGCCAAGATACCCTAGGACTGGTACACCATCTTCGAACATCGCATCTTTCATCGCTTGAATATGATCACGATGATACTTGATGCGATAATCGTCTTGAATCTCTTTGCCTTCATAATGTTCACGGACACCAATTCCATTTTCAATCGGAAACATTGGCACGCCATAACTGTTATAAGTTTTGGTGAGAATGTCGCGGAAACCGAGTGGGTCGATTGACCACCCCCATTCGCTTACCTTTAAAAATGGATTTTCCTTGCCACCAACTTCTAGATAGTAATTTGGGAGGGTACCGTCCGGAACAATCGAACTACTGATTGTGACACTTTGATAATAGCTGAATGCAATAAAGTCACTTGATAATTGATTAAAAATAGTTTGATCGGCATCGGTAAAATCCATGTTAATATGATGGTTTTCGATAAAAGTCAAAACTTCATTGGAGTAATGGCCGTGGACAAAAACATCTAACAGGTTACGATTTAGAAATTCGTCAAGCTGACGGGCATACTGAATGTCTTTGGGTAAGGATGACACTGGATAAACTTCACTGTAAGCTAACATGCCACCGATTAAATCGTCGGTTTGTTTATGTAGGTAGTTGGCAACTCCAGCGTGAGCCAACATTACGTGATGAGAAATCTGGTGCAACTCATCGTCCGTTTTGTTGCCCTTTAAATAACCAGCAATACGAAAAGCTTCAGAGGTTGAATAGAGATTTTGTTCGTTAAAAGTGATCCAATATTTGACACGGTCGCCAAAACAATCCACCATTTTTTTGCCATACCGTACGAATGCTTCTACCACATGACGATCTAAAAAACCGTTATATGTTTCGGCTAAGTGTAGCGGCATGTCAAAATGGTAAAGACAAATCATTGGTTGAATGTGTCGCTTTAGCAACTCGTTAATCAAATTATCGTAAAATTGAATACCTTCTTCATTAAAATCGCCATCTCCATCAGGATTGACACGGCTCCAAGAAATCTGAAATCGATAGCAATTCATGCCTTGGTTTGCCATCAGATCAAGATCTTCAGAATAGTTATGGTAATCATCAATTGCAACTTTCCAATCAGAAGAATCTTCGGTTGCGGGGTAAGTATCATAGACGGATTTACCTTTTCCGCCTTCGTTATAGCCTCCTTCCGTTTGCATACTTGATACTGAATTGCCCCAAAGAAAGTCTTCAGGCATCTCCTTTGTCATTAATAATCTCCACCTTTCTTGAATCCGTTTACATTATATAACCATACTTTTTATTATGTAAAGTCTTTTTTTATAAAAGTATATACATTTATGAAAAAGCACGAAGATATTATATTCGGCAAAATTGATTAATCTGGTATGAAATAAGGGATTAAAGAGGTAAAATGAACCTAATAAGAAGATCGAGGACTTGCAAAAATGTATAAATACCAAGAAATTTCAGAAAAGATTCGCAAAAAAATATTGATGGGAAATTATAAGGCGGGAAGTTTATTACCTGATCAAAACCAGTTGGCAGAGGATTTTAATACAACCCGAATTACGATTCGTAAGGCGATCCAGGCTTTAATTATTGAAGGCTTGGTTTATACCAAGCGCGGAGCAGGGACCTTTGTGCGAAAGGACTATTTGCAGAATTTAGATGATATGGGCAGTCAAATAGATAAGCCACTAGGAACAACGGCGACGCATCCGGATAAAGATGTTTCAAGTAAGGTTTTACTTCTGGACGCTAGGCTACCTAGTAAAGTAGAACAGGAAGGGTTAATGATTAGCCCAACGGATCCCGTCTATGTTATTGAACGAGTTAGGTTTGTGGATGGTGAGTTGTTCGGTTGGGAACATACTATTATGCCTACGCAGGTAGCGCCGATCACAATGGATGTTTTGAAAAATTCCATTTACCGCTATTTAACCCAAAAATGTCATTTGACGATTTCCGGATCCCATCGAATTGTGGTGGCAGCTAAAGCCACACAAAAGGATGTTGAAGCGATGGGGGTTGCAATTGGTGAGCCTGTTTTGATTATCAAGCAAGTTAGTTATCTCGAAGATGGTGAACCCTTTGAGTTTTCGGAGTCCCATTTTCCATATCAGACCGGCAAGGTTATCGCGGATATTAATTTGAATAAATAAAATTTTTAACGAAAACTGTCTTAAATAGGCGCAATTCTTTCAAGATAGTAAAAAGGCTTTCGTCAGCATTAATACTGACGAAAGCCTTTTTGAGTTTATTTGCTTTAATTTCCAGATTGATTTGCTGCGTGGAAGTAGAAGCTTAGATTTGGGAAAACGTAAATTGTTTGAGAAAAATTAAATAAGACATCATTATTGTAATAATTTGACTGTTGCAAAGTCATACAGGCCGTCCCTGGCTGCATGCCAAGAAGATTAGCGGCTTCGTTTGATAATTTATCTTGCGATAAGTACTGGTCGCTATTGTTAATGCGGATGTTATATTTTTTCTTAATGTAGTTGAAGATGGAGTGGTTGATACTATTGAGTGTCAGCGAAGGCACCTCACTTTTAACATAGTAGGCGTATTCCAAACTGTAGAGCTGTTTATCTGTATACCGCAACCGAATAATACGGAGCAGGGCCGCGCCGTCACGGACACCAAACTGCTTGGCGAGTGCAGCATCCGCGTGGATTTCATCAAAGGTGACGATTTTAGAACTCATATCTTTATGATAACGGGAACGACTTGATCCCATAGTTAAATTCACCACGGTTTTTTCTGCCTGGCTGATGTCGTTAATGAAATAGCCACTTCCTTGGACCCGACGAACCAACCCTTTTTGTGCCACGATATCAATAGCTTTGCGAATGGTATTGCGACTCACATTGTACCGCTCCATTAACTGGTGTTCGGTTGGTAATTTTTCTTTGAACAATTTATTCTCAATAGAATGAATCAAATCATTCGCGATATCATGATACATACACTTCTCCTCCAATCTTCATGGGTACGGCGTTTTTTAAAATTTGTACCTACTACTATTCATTTACCAATTGTAATGTAAACGGTTTAATAGTCAACCATTTTAGTGCAAAAAGAACATATTATTTGGTTATGAAACAAAAAATGGTCGAAAGGGTGGCAATGATGTCAGCAACGGTTGTAAAATGTTGGAAAATACCGATTAGAAAATGTCGGTTTTCCAACATTTTTTTACGGTAAACTAAACGTATCTCAAATTTGGAGGAACTGAAATGCGTTTAGATGTTGAACAGTGTGTCCAGCAATATATTATGAACAAAATAAAGCCCAACTTCGCTGAAATTGGTCGACGATATGGTGTTGATCCGCGAACGGTTAAAAGATACTACAATTTAGGGCTCACGCCCCCAGATGAGCAGCCACAACCCTTACGGCGGCCGAGTAAACTTGACGATTATCGAAAAACGATTGAAGAAAAGGTTCTAGAAGGCTGTTCGGCAACGGCAATTTATTACTTTATCAAAGAACGTGGCTATCAAGGAAAGCAAAGTATTCTCAGAGACTATTGTCGAACCATCAGAAAAGCCGCAACGAAAAAAGCCACTATCCGGATTGAAACCTCGCCAGGGCTTTCAGCCCAGGTTGATTGGAAAGAAGACTTAACATTGATTTCTCGGCATGGAGAGATTGTCAAAGGCAACATCTTCTTATATGTTTTAGGGTACTCGCGAATGAAATACATGCAATTTACCTTCAGTCGCAGCCAAACTACCTTTTTTGATTGCTTAACGAATGCCTTTTGGGCAACCGGGGGTGTGCCGAAAGAAATCTGGTTTGACAACCAAAAGGTTGTCGTCGATCATCATAAAAGTAATTTTGGTAAGCCGGTATTTAATGAAACCTTCGTTGAATACGCTAAGGACGCTTGTTTCAAGCCAATTGCTTGTCGACCGTTTCGGCCACAAACCAAAGGAAAGGTTGAGGCGTTGGCCAGAACTACTCAGCGAATTAAAGTTTACAACCATGAGTTTGAAGAGCCGCTAGACTTAGCCGAGATCGTTCATTTGACGTGTGATCAGCTGAATCATGAGAAGTCTCAGGCGACTCAAATTCCGCCTTATTTATTGCTTGATAAAGAAAAAGAGTATCTCCATGATTTTGATCATGACTTACTCGATGCCTATGCCAGCCAAACCATCGCAAGGAAAGTTAGCAAGGAATCAATGATTGTCTTTCAAAATCGGAAATACTCCGTCCCCATCAGATATATTGACGAAACCGTACAAATTAAACACGATGACAATACTCTATACGTTTATTATAACGGAGAACTAATTCGTTCTCACCCTATTTCACTGAAAAGATTTAATTATCTTCGCGATGACATGGAAGAGATTGTCCGATCAGACCTTTATAAGAATCGTGATGACCGAGTCATTGATGATTACGTCGACCGAAACCTGAAGATGTTTGATGAAATGGAGTGAGAAAATGGCTAATTACCAAGCGTTATACACCAACCTTAGACAATTAAAGTTAGATCGTTTCGCCGAACATTTAGGCTACCTATTGGATCATCAAGATGAAGCACCCAAGTCCTTGAGTGATGCCTTATTCGAATTGACAACGGCTGAGCTTAAATACCGGGAACAAAAAAAGATTAATTTGAGAATTAAACTAGCCCGCTTTCCATATGAAAAAACGTTAGCTGACTTTGACTTTAGCTATCAACCAGGAATTAACCAAGGGACAATTGAGGACTTGGGATCACTAAGATTCACCCAAGAGAATCAAAACATTTTGTTTATCGGCACCTCCGGTGTCGGTAAGACTCACCTAGCCACCGCCATTGGAATTGAAGGGTGTAAACAAGGAATTTCAACGCAGTTTATTCGATGTAGCGACCTCATCAACAAGCTTCAAACAGCACAAGTTCAAGGACGAAGCGAAGAAGTGTTGCGCCGGTATGCCCGTTTTCAAATTCTAATCATTGACGAGATTGGTTATCTCCCAATTGAGTCAGTGGGTGCTAAGCTGTTCTTTCAGCTAATTGAAAGACGATATGAACGGAAATCAACCATTATCACCACTAATATTCCGCTTTCTAAGTGGGGAAACACCTTTTCAGATAAGATGTTAGCTAACGCCATTTTAGACCGCTTGGTTCACCACGCTAAAGTCATCCGAATCACCGGTCGATCATATCGAATGAAGGATCATTTGATTGAAAAGAAGGATAATTCTGGACCTGATTTATCAGGTTTTAGCTCACAAAATAAAGAAAGGAGCAGTGAGACACTGTAAACCTTATCGGTAAAAAACAGCATTTTTTAATCGGCAAAAAACGACATTTTCACATCGGCGTTGACAAATGATGAGTAAGAACAAATTTACTGAATAAGGAACAAATTTTATTCAGCCTTAAAAAACTTTTATTTTAAATCCTTGATATGACTGGCCTTGACAGATGATAATGAAAAAAATCAATTATTCCGCTTGTAAAATTTGTACCTACGAGTTACAATGCAATTGTAATGAAAGCGGTTTAAAAGCAAACCGTTTGCTAACAAAATATGATGGATTATTAGGAGTGAGTATTATGGCAGAAAAAACAATTATGTTAGTTTGTTCAGCAGGTATGTCAACAAGTCTTTTGGTTTCCAAGATGCAAAAGGCTGCAGCAGCAGAAGGTGTTGATGCAGAAATCTTTGCAACAGCAGCTTCAGATGCAAACAACAAACTTGAAGAGAAACATCCAGATATTTTAATGCTTGGACCGCAAGTTCGTTATATGGAAAGCAACTTCAAGAGCAAATTGGATATCCCGGTTGAAGTCATCAACATGCAAGACTACGGGATGATGAACGGCGAAAAAGTTTTGAAAGAAGCATTTAAGACTTTAGGTGTTAACTAGATCAACTTTCAGCGCGTGATGCCACGTAATTTTATAATATTTTGTAAGCGGAAACAGTAAGTGCTTCCGCTTTTACATAACATGTAAGGAGAAGGATCGAGTAATGGCGGAAGAAGAACAAGAACAAAACTTAGAAGCAATCATGGGACTCATTATGAATGGCGGGAATGCCAAGAGTTCTTCCTTTGAAGCAATTCATGCAGCAAAAAAAGGCGACTTTGAAACGGCGGATGCCAAATTAAAAGAAGCAGATCACTTTTTAACCGAAGCACATAATTCTCAAACTGGAATGTTAACTGATGAAGCTAACGGTAAACATGCAAAAGTAACGCTATTAACCGTTCATTCTCAAGACCATATCATGAATGCGATTACGTTCCGTGATTTAGCGGGAGAAATTGTTGACCTTTACAAACGTCTTGATGGCGTCAAAGTCGAAGATTAATCAATAATGTGGGCAGCCAGGTTAGGTGGCTGCCTTTTTTAAATAAAAGATGGGGTGTAAGAAAATATGAGTGAACAAAAATTACGAATGCCAGAAGGCTTTTTGTGGGGTGGAGCCGTTGCTGCTCACCAATTGGAAGGCGGTTGGCAAGAAGGCGGAAAGGGCGTCAGCATTGCAGACGTCATGACGGCTGGCGATAAAGATCATCCACGCCGGGTTACAGAAGGTGTAAAAGACGGTGAAGTTTATCCTAATCACTGGGGAATCGATTTCTATCATCGTTATCCTGAAGACATTAAGCTATTTGCTGAAATGGGCTTCAAATGTTTCCGAACTTCAATTGCTTGGACACGTATTTTTCCTAATGGCGACGAAACCGAGCCAAATGAAGCAGGGCTGCAATTTTATGACGACCTTTTTGATGAGTTATTGAAATATAACATTGAACCAGTTATTACGTTGTCGCATTTTGAAATGCCATATCATTTGGTTAAAGAATATGGAGGTTGGTCAAACCGTAAGTTGATTGACTTCTTCTTAAATTATGCCGAAGCAGTGTTCAAGCGTTATCGCAATAAGGTTAAATACTGGATGACGTTTAACGAAATTAACAACCAGACAAGTTGGGATGATCCGCATCCGATGTTGCAAAATTCGGGCTTACAGCTAGGCAAGGACGATAACTGGGAAGAGGCCATGTACCAAGCAGCACACTATGAGATGGTTGCAAGTGCTAAAGCAGTTAAATTGGGTCACCAAATTAACCCTGATTTTCAGATTGGTGACATGATTGCCATGTGCCCAATTTATCCCTTAACAGCGGATCCTAAAGATATTATGATGGCAGAGCGTGCTATGCAGACCCGTTATTACTACGGTGATGTACAGGCAAACGGCTATTATCCAAATTGGGTACCTAAGTATTGGGAGCGCAAAGGATTTAAGATTGATCGAACTGAACAAGATGCTCAGGATTTGCGTGAAGGAACTGCGGACTACGTTGGTTTTAGTTATTACATGTCCTTTGTCACAAAGTATCAGGCAGACAATCCCGATTATGTATATACGGAATCAAAGGATCAGGTCGATAATCCATATACAGAAAAATCCGATTGGGGCTGGCAAATCGATCCTGTTGGGTTGCGGTATTCCATGAACTGGATGCAAGATCGCTGGCACAAACCAATGTTTATCGTTGAAAATGGTTTTGGTGCCTATGATAAAAAGGAAGCGGATGGCAGTGTCCATGACGATTATCGTATCAGTTATTTCCATGATCATATCGAGGAAATGGAAAAGGCCGTCGTTTACGATGGTGTTGATTTAATGGGTTATACCCCGTGGGGCTGCATTGATTTGATTTCGGCCAGCACTGGTGAAATGAAGAAACGGTATGGGTTTATCTATGTGGACCAAGACGATGAAGGTCACGGCTCGTTAGCGCGTTCCAAGAAGGATTCGTTTGATTGGTTTAAGAAAGTTATTGCTACAAACGGCGAGGATATTACAGAATAACTAAATTTGTACCGATAAATTTTGAACAGTCAACCAGAGAGAGGCTGACTGTTTTTTTAGTTTGAAACATGTTCCGCTCGCATTCAGAAAGTGCTATTGTAGGACTTGTATTTAAGGGAGGAGGCAAAAAATGTTTCCATATGAGCGAGTTAAATTGTTAAACCAACTAGAACTGAGTATTTATAAGCATATTATTGCCCACCCTGTGGAAGTTGAGACCATGACAATCCGTCAATTAGCAAAGAAAAGTCATGTTTCACCCACCACAATTCTTCGTTTCTTACACAAAATGGATTTTGATGGGTACTCAGAGTTTAAGTATGCCTTAAAAAGACAGCAAAAAATTGAAATTGAGCAACCTACCCAGCAGAGTATGGTTCCTACTAGTCAATTTTTCGATCAAGTTAACGATGCCAGCTTCCTAGATAAAATTAACCAGGCTGCTAAGCTTATTACGGCGGCCGATACCAGCCTTTTGTTTGGGTTAGGGACCAGTGGTAGCCTAGCCCAGTATGGCGCCAGGCTGCTAGCCAACTACGGTATTTACACCTTAACTTTTACCGATCCCTTTCAGCCCAAGCCGTTGGCCAGAAGAGATTTTTCAGATACGTTACTGGTCTTACTTTCTGTGTCTGGGGGAAACGCCACAGGTGCTGCAACAAACTAAATTTTATCAAGAGAATGGTGCTAAAACGATGAGTATTACCGCAAATCGGTATTCAACATTGGCTCAACTGACTGATTTCAACATTGCTTATAATGTACCAGAAGTGCGAATGGCTGATTTGAATCTTACCTCACAAATTCCAGTGGTCTTTTTGTTGGAACAAATTGGCATCAAAGTGCACAAAGACCTGATGAAGGAATCTCAGGTGCAAAAAGATTCGATTTTTTAGAAAATATAAGTTAATCAAATTTGGACTATACCAATATAGTAAGATTCGGTTGGCAAGTTGATAGGTTCAAAAGTTAGTTTTAGACCAATTAATACTATGAAACATGTTTCCCTTTGGAACATGTTTTTTTTAAGAAAAAGTCAAGAAATTTGTCAAAAATAGGTAGGCACAAATCTAAAAATGTGCTATATTGTAAATGATGAAACCGCATACAACGTGGTTTCAAATAAAATTTATCACTTGCAAAGTTATAATATTATTTGACAGATTTTGCTATTTATATTTCGTTACAAGTGATAATTTGGGAGGGTTTTACATGAGTGAGAATAAGTCCAGCTTCGTGCAGGATAAGCTGATTCCCTTTGCAGGAAAATTAGCTGCTTCTCGTCATTTGGTTGCACTTCGTGATGGCTTTGCACTGGTAATGCCACTAATCATTATTGGTTCAGTCTTCATGATCGTCAGTCAGTTCCCAATTCCGGCATACATCAATTGGATGAATTCGGTATTTGGTGCTAACTGGACAACTGTTGTCGGTTGGGCGACTAACGCAACATTCAATATTATTGGGATGGTTGCGGCCGTTGGTATTTCTTACCAATTGGCAAAGTCGTATGATGGTGCTGACGCGCTGTCAGCAAGTATTGTTTCGTTAGGTGCTTTCTTACTAACAATTCCGCTATACACAGATAAGGCTGGTAACACATACGTGCCTTTGACAATGTTAGGTTCAACAGGATTGTTTGAAGCCCTATTGGTTGGTTTGTTCATCACCGATTTTTATGTTTGGATGATTCATAAGAATTGGCAATTCCATATGCCAGATACAGTTCCACCTGCAGTTGGAAACGCCTTTTCAGCTTTGATTCCAGGCTTCGTCATTATTACACTTGTTTGGTTGATTCGTCTTGGTGTTAGCTTCACGGCTTTCAAGACCATTCCAAATATCATTACGGTTATCTTATCCAAACCTTTGACAGCTGTTGGTGGTACCATTTGGGGCGAACTTGTTGCTGAATTCTTCGTTGGTTTCCTCTGGATGTTTGGTATTCACGGTGCTAACGTTGTCGGCGGGATCATGGCACCAATTTGGTTAGGCCAAATGGGTCAAAATGCCGCTGCCGTTAAAGCAAACAAACCGATTCCAAACATTGTTAGTCAACAATTTGTTGATAACTTCGCTCATGCCGGTGGTTCTGGTGAAACAATTTCCTTAGCCTTCATGATGTTATTCTTAGCTAAATCAGCTAACTTGAAAGCTATTGGTCGTTTGGCTGCTGCCCCTGCATTATTCAACATTAACGAACCTATCATGTTTGGTTTACCAATTGTTTTGAACCCAGTTATGGCAATTCCATTTATCTTGGTTCCTTTGGTTACAGTTGTGATTACTTACGTCGGAATGGACACCGGTTTAGTCGCACGGACAATGGGTGTCGCGGTTCCTTGGACAACGCCGCCTATTATCTCAGGTTGGCTAGCAACTGGTCACATTTCCGGTGCGGTTTGTCAATTAGTTAACTTCGTCGTTGGTGGTGCCATTTGGTATCCATTCTTCCGGATTGCTGATCGTCAAGCTTTGCAACAAGAAAAAGCAATTGCTGACAAAGAAGCTGCAGAAGCTGCTGCAAACAACTAAACAGTTTGTTTGGAAATCTTTAAAATCTGTCGAATTCTGTTCGGCAGATTTTTTCGTCAGAGCGGTAATTACGCGATATAGATATGGTTAATGTCATCAAGACAGGGCACAAAAAAATGCGTATAATGAGGTTGAGCGAGAAAGTAGTTTTGAAAAAAGAGGAGCGAGAACCATGAGTAAACATAAAAAACCACAACCAAGTCCAGCCGTTGAGAGGGCTGCCCAGGCTAATGTGGATAAAATTAGAGCAAAAACCAAAACCCAACAAACCACCATCGATGATTTGCCCAAATGGGCCCAAAATATTGCCTACAAACGTTTTGGCATTAATGAAGTGATTTCGTTTATTCCGCTGATCATTGCGGTATTAACGACGCCGTTACTGGGAAATCGCGTGCCGATGGGGGACGGTCTGGTAGTGACCAAAAATGCCCTGTTTATTATTCCTTTCGTCAGTTTATTAATCTCTGGCGGTGGTTACGTGGGGGTCATTACTCGGCGTAAATCTGAGCAAGTGAAAGATGTTGAGCATTTTGCGTGGAACGAAATTTTTGCCTTTTTAGCTAATGTGCTGGTGGTTATCGTCTCTTCGGCAGTTCTCATTTATTCACTCTATCGCGCGTTTACAGCTTAATCACAGGGAGGTAGTGTGTTGGCACGTTTAGGAATTTCATTATATCCAGAGCATTCAACATTTGAACAGGATAAGGCCTATTTAGATTTAGCACATCAATATGGTTACACGCGGGTATTTACGTCGTTGCTACAAATTAATGGCGATCAAGAAACTGTGGTTGCCAATTTTAAAAAAATAGTCCAGTATGCGAAATCATTGAACTTCAAAGTCATGGTGGATATGAATCCCGCCTTATTCAAACAGCTAGGAATTACGTATGATGATTTATCATTTTTCGCTGATCTAGGTGCTTGGGGACTTCGGTTGGATGAAGGCTTTACCGGGATGGAAGAGGCGCGTATGACTCGCAATCCCTATGGTATCAAGATTGAAGTCAACATGAGTAATGGCACCCGCTATCTTGAAAATATTTTAAGTTATGCACCAGACAAACAAAACTTGTTGGGATGTCATAACTTTTATCCACAAGAATATACTGGCTTGGGAGAGGCATTCTTTACAAAATGTTCAGAACTGTTTCGGAAACATAATATTAATACAGCGGCATTCGTTAGTTCTGAATCGGCGGGCTTTGGACCGTGGCCCGTTCAAGATGGCCTGCCAACACTGGAAGATGATCGTCATTTACCGATTGCAACGCAGGTTCAGCATTTACTGCTGACTGGTTTAATAGATGATGTGTTGATTGGTAATGCGTATGCTTCAGAAGCAGAGCTTAAGGCAGCTTCTGAGACGTTCTTTGGTCGCTATCCAGTGTTACATGCTGATTTTGTGGATGACCTGACAGCAAACGAAAAGTTAGTTGCATTGGGTAAACCGCATTTGTACCGCGGTGATGCTTCTGATTACTTAGTGCGAGATACCATGCCTCGAGTTTGGTATAAAGACAAAGCAATCCCAGCGCATCACGCAGCACAAGATTTCAAACGCGGTGATATCATTGTGGTTAATGATGATTATAGCCGCTACAAGGGCGAGTTACAGATCGCACTGAGGGCTTTTCCAAATGATGGTCGCCGTAATGTAGTGGGACATTTGACCGAGGCGGATCTTTTCCTTCTCGACTATATTAAACCGTGGAGTACGTTTGAATTGAAATAAGATTTAAAAGTGGGAAACAATTTTTTTAACTTTGAGCGCACATGGTAAGCCGAACAATTCTTTGAATCGTTCGGCTTTTTTGTCGCTGTTAAAGTTCTGAAACAGGCAGAGGCACGCGACTGTTTATGACCTCATAACTGAATTAAAAGCGATTTCAAAACAGGCAGTTTAGAGCTAAAGTGTGGTTGGTAAGAAAATAATCTGCATTAAGGTGGGGTGAAACAAATGCTGAAAGTATTAACCATGTTAGTTGCCATTGCAGTGATTGCATTATTTGCCATATATCTGGCTGTGTGTAAGAGGTAACGATAATGGCATTTCACTAGGGGGTTCCATAAGCAAGCAAACCAGGTTGGTGGGGCACTTCGCGTTTTTTTGCAAAGTCGCGCACTGTTTTAGTTTTGATATCATTTTCAAAACAAATTTCCGTTCAGTACAGCTTAGATAATAGCAAAGACCAACTGAGAAGGCTGTTGGGCTGATTTTAGTGTAGGAGCCACTGGAAAATATCCGCTAGGAAGTATATTTATAAAAAAATAAAGAAAAAGTTGTTATTTTGGGAAAATGGTGCTACGATATCAGTGTGATATCAAGTAACCGTTTTCATAAAAATGCTTTGGGAGGTCTTACTATGTATTTGATACCATCTTCAGCATTCGAGACAATAAACAACTATTCGAGTAATAAGGATAAAACAGTCCTGCGCGGTTTCACTCAGTTACGAGTTGCGATTAATGGGCAGATTTTTCCACGGGTCCCTAAAAAGCAGCAAGGGAAAGCAGCAAAGGCTACTAGAGTGGCGTTGGGACTAGGTAAGCCGGCAGAAATCGCCTTTACAAACGATGAAATGAAAGTTTATAACGTTGACGGCGAAGTGGCACGTACGGAGCGGATTGAAGACTTTGAATTCGTTCAGTTTGGGGCGCTACGGACCTTTCCGTTTCAGTTTGGGTCGATGTTGTTTGTGCCAAGTTATACCTATAGCCTAACATTAGTCGTTGGCGTCGGTACCCGTCATTATTATATTCTGAATCCGAACTTTACGGTGTTTCAGCTGTTAGCCCCCATTTTGAAAGAAAAAGGGATTAAAATTGAGGATCCGTTTGATATCGCTGACTTACCAAGTGATTCCAAACGTGAGAATTACTTTAACAAGTTTTATGAAAAACGTGCTGAAGGGACGACATATCCTATACAGGCAAAATGGGTCCCACTGTTGGTATGAAGGATTAACGTCAAAAAAGAGGCGGATTTGGATAGGTATGAACGCATTTTTGGGCATTTTGATTATTTTAATCAGTATTGAAATTATTTAGATAGGCGTTGGTCATTGGCAGCTTAAACGTCCCATATTTGCGGAATCTGGACTAAAGGTTGATGCTAAAAAGACCTCGGCTACGTTTGGGCTTTCTGCAAAGCTTACTGGTGCAATAATGGTGATTGTCGGCATGGCTGGTCTGGTATGGGGAGCAATGTTTATTCACTAAAAATGAACACCGGAGCATATTCATGCCAGTACGTTGAGATTTCAGTATTTAAAGAAATTAAAGAAAAACTTTCTTTTGGAGGCCATAAAATGGCAAAAACAAATTTTTTCGATTTTACATTAAATCACCTTAATGCGGAGCTTGTTTTTATTAAATTTAACCAGCCCACAATGTTTAATCCCAACCACTATCCAGCACTCAAGCAAATGGGAAAATGGACCGGAAACAAGGCGCATACGACATTGAGTTTGCGCACAAGAAATTTATCTGACTATAACCAGAAAACCTTGATTACGGTGTTGAAAGAAGCCAATTTAACGTCAAAAGATTACACGCTGGAAACTTTTCCAATGGGGAGTATTGGCTTACCGTGATAAAAAATAACGAACCAACAAAAAACGGAACTGGGGCAATTAATGAATTGCCTTAGCTCCGTTTTTTTGACGCAACTATCAATTTGGTGTCGTGACGTGAAAATTTTGTTCTGGACCGTTAACTGGTAATCGTGCGTTTCGAGTTTGGACGCAAGCAGTTGACTAAGAGTTAGCTGTCAGAACCAAGTGTTTAGCAGCTGATTTTGGTGGTTACGACCGTGTAAATCTAGAAATAATCAGCCAAAATTGGTTTTTGATGAATAAAGATTTGGTCTAATTTTGCCAGTTCTGCTGAATCGGTGAGTTGTCCAAATGCACTTTGAGAAGCAAGGGTGCGATAGCCCATCATGGCTTTGGTCAATTGCTGCATAGTTAAATTGGGCGCACCGGACTTAGAGACTGAGTCATGCTCCAAACCGATTTTTCCCGCTGTTGCTGAAATGAACCAATTCCCGCTATTTTGCGGCACGACATCATCTTCAACATTGAAACTAATTGGCGCAAATTCGGCTTGTTGGATGGGATAGTGGGCAAAAAAGGCTTGTAAATTAACAATCCGAGCCATCATATAGGGCTGCGTTGTTACTGAGAGCATATAGGGGTCGGCCAAAAGATCACCCTGATAGTTTGGATCAGCATTTTCGAAGGTATAAGTTTGGTACCCAGTTCCGTGTTTAAATACAAAACTTGCTAGTGCCTGATAACTTGCCGGAGTGGCATGGACAAATTCATGCACCTGAAATTCGGTTGTTGTCCGAGAATAGACCAAATAGCCCGTGACGGGTTGGCTTTTCTCTTGATAGATTGCGACTTCCCAGTCAGGATGCTTTTCTGTGAGATATTGCCACCACCAGTCCTGACGAATCAATCCACCATTTTGGCTCAGGGGCGAGTTTAAATAAGCTGCTTTAATAGCCGTAATTCCGTTTTTCAAGAGATGACGATGAATCTGACCCTCCGTGTGATTTTGCAGACGAGGCAAGTTGGGCGATGACAAGCGATAGATTTGATGATCAAATACTTGTTCGTAACCGAACTTGCGATAGTAGGCAAATGAAAAGGGCGCAAGATAAGAAAGCACAACGTGGTTTTCATACATATCGACTAACGCTGCTTTCATCAAACTGCCAGCCCCGCCCTTACCAGAATATTCCGGGGCACTCATGACATCGGTAATGCCGTTCATAAGAAGGGGATGCCCATGGAAGTTTACCTTAAAGGGCATGCTGAAAAGACCACTGACCAATTGACGGTCAGCGTAAATGCCATAGGGAATCCCGTGTTCAAAGCGAGTTGTCCAAAACTGCCGGCGAAACTCACTATCCGGTTTATTGAACGCATAAAGATACAAATTATAAAGGGCCTTTTTAGCCGTATTATCAAGTCGAAAATGTGAATTCATAGCAACCTCCAGAGCTTACTGAATGCCTTAATTTTAGCATATTTCGAATGGTATAGACAGATATGTGGTTAGAACTTGCTTCTTGCGAGGAGGATTTGCTATAATGAAAGGCGTTGCTAAATAGTAATGATTACTTTTTAAAAATGGAGCGTTTTTATGCGGAAACGAAAATGGATTTTAACAGCACTAGTTGCTTTGGGAGCAATGATCATGCTGCTTGGGGGATGCCGCCAACAGGCGAAAAAATCAACCTCTCTGCACGTCGTCACTTCACTAAATTTCTACGGTGAGGCGGCCGAAGCAGTAGTCGGGAAATATGGCACAGTTGATAAGATTATCAATGGGCCCAATGTGGATCCGCACGATTTTGAACCGACCACGAAAACGGCCAAATCAGTTGCCAAAGCAGATGTCATTGTTTATAACGGCTTGGGATATGACAGTTGGATGCAACGCCTGGTCAAAGCGGATTCTGAATCTGGCGTCACGACAGTTAACGTAGGTCGTTCGCTGATGGGAAAAAAATTAACGGATAATCCGCACGTCTGGTATGACGATCAAACGATGCCGCGATTAATGAGAAAATTAGCCCAGATTTTTGCTAAAAAAGATCCTGAGCATCGTCAACAATATGAAGCCAATGCAACGCGTTATATAAAGTCCTTGAAGATAATCGAAAATCAGATTGAGCAACTAAAACAAAATCGTCAGGAGAAACGGGTCGATGTTAGTGAACCGGTCTTCGATTATGCGTTAAAGAAAATGGGTTACCGCATTAATAACCCGCATTTTGCGTTAGCCGTTGAAAATGGTTCTGATCCGACTGCACAGGATATTCGGCAAATGCAAAATGATATTAAACACCATAAGATTGCCTTTTTTGTGAATAATCCGCAAGCTTCCGATCCAGTTGTTAAAAATATGGTTAAGTTGGCACGCAAACATCATGTGCCCGTTTTGAATGTGACTGAAACCCAGCCGTCTGGTAAAACCTACGTTCAGTGGATGACGGCGCAATACAACCAAGTGGCAAAAATCCAAAAGGAGGAGCGTGCCAATGAGTGAGCCCGTATTAGCGATTAAAGATTTAACAGTTTCCTTTCCTGATCACCTTGTCTTAAATAAACTGTCGCTACAGATTAATCATGGTGATTTTTTGAGTGTTGTCGGTCAAAACGGTGTCGGCAAAACGACGCTGGTTCGGGTCATTTTGCATGAACTGACCCCGCAACACGGCGAAATTATTTATCAGCCGCCGTTTAAACGGATGAAAATCGGCTATGTCCCGCAATTTAGAAATATTGATGAAGAATATCCGTTATCTATTCGAGATTTTATCGGTCTGAATTTGCATGATAGTCATTTGCCATGGCTTTCCAAAAAAGAACGGCAAAAATTAGATCAAATCATTGCACAAACAAATCTTGAAAGTATCCAAAATACGCCTTTGGGTGAAGCTTCTGGGGGCGAAAAGCAGAAGGCCTATTTAGCCCAGGCGTTAATTAATAAACCGGACTTATTGATTTTGGATGAATCCACGGCGAGCTTGGATAACGTGCGCAAATTTGAATTATTAGATTTAGTGAAGACTTTTAATGAGCACCAGGGCGTCACGGTTCTGTTTATTACCCATGATATTGAGCTGGCACAAAAATATGCGCATACTTACTTATTAATGCGCCACGGCACTTATCAGAAAGGACCGATTGCCCAATTTAAGGAAGCTGATCTAGAGGAGGCGGAACATGCTTAGTTTTGCGTTTATGCGCCATGCGTACATAGCAGGGACAATGATTGCGATTATTAGCGGTATTATCGGCGTTTACGTGATTGGGCGTAATATGTCGTTTCTCAGTCATATGTTGTCAGAAATCGGTTTTTCGGGAGCTTCATTTGGTATTTTTATGAGCTGGCCGCCCCTAAACGGCATGCTGCTATTCACCATTATCAGTTCCGTTCTGATTGGTCAAATGAGCTCTAAAACATCACGGCGTGAGTCTTCGATTAGTGCGATTTCTAGTCTATTTCTAGGCTCTGGAATCTTGTTTTTATCGCTAGCTAATAAAAATGCGAGTGACGCTACCAGCATTTTGTTTGGTAGTATGATCGGCATTAGTCAGTCAGAGGTTAACCAAATCCTGTGGCTTTCACTGGCTGTACTGGTTATTATCTTTTTAGTTTATCGTGATTTGAAGTTTGACTCGTTTGATCATATTGGTGCTGCGGTGAAGGGTGTTAATACACAGTTCATTTCGATCATCTTTCTTGTGATTTTGGCCTTAAGTGTCAGTGTAGCAGCCCAGATCGTGGGGTCTTTGCTAATCTTTGTGCTGTTGACACTGCCGGCTTCCAGCGCTAAATATTTTACGCGGACGGTGAGCGGCATGATGGTCTTTTCAATTGGTGCGGCTTTATTGGGAGTTTGGTTAGGCTTGTATCTAGGGTATCTGACAAACTGGCCAGTCAGCTTTTTCATCGCCTCAATTGAATGTTTGATCTATTTTGGGGCACTGATTTGGAATCGCCTGAAAAGTTGAGGTTATTGGCTTTAAAAGCTTCGTTTATAAATGCAAATAATTATTTTAATACTTACCATGTTAGCGACCTAAAAAAGGCGATTTTGACAATGGTAAGTATTTTTCTATACTATTTTGGTAGGAAAGCGAAATTCTCATCAGTTATTTAGGGAGTTCTTAACCAAAACACGAACATTTATGCTATGATCGAAGTAAATGTAATTAAACATATGGAAATGGAGTGATCGTGGTGAGTGTCCGGAGAAGTGATCGATTAATTGATATGACAAGATATTTTTTGGAACGGCCCCACACGTTAGTAACACTTAGCTTTTTTGCCGAACGTTACGATTCTGCTAAATCTTCAATCAGTGAAGATATGGCTATTATCAAACGTACTTTCGCAAATCGCGGGACGGGAATTTTAGAGACTATTCCTGGAGCTGCTGGCGGGGCCTTATTTATTCCAACAATTCAAAAAGAGGAAGCTAGTGAAATTATTGCGGACTTAATTCAACAGCTTTCTACAGCGGATCGCATTTTACCGGGCGGTTATTTGTATATGTCTGATCTGTTAAGCAATCCGGTGATCTTGCGTAAGGTTGGCCGGCTGATAGCTAATGAGTATGCGCAAGAAAAAATCGATGCGGTGATGACGGTGGAAACCAAAGGCATTCCAATCGCTCAAAGTGTGGCCGATTATTTAGGCGTGCCTTTTATCATTGTACGCCATGATTCCAAGATTACCGAAGGCTCGACAATTAGCGTTAACTACGTATCCGGATCATCCGCGCAGATTAAAAAAATGGAATTATCCAAACGGAGCCTGAAAGCAGGGACCCGCGTCATAGTTGTAGATGACTATATGAAGGGCGGCGGCACGCTGAAAGGCATGCAGGCTTTAATTCATGAATTTGAAGCCGAACTTGTGGGAACAACCGTTTTTGCGCTAGGTAACTTTGAAGGCCAGCGAATGATTGAAAACGTGACATCTTTACTAAATGTGGATGCCACGAATGAAAAAATTGCCATTCAGCCTGGCAACTATTTGACTAAGGTTTTTGAATAAATCTTTTGCTTAATTGCAGCCAGTTTTTTATGATGAAGATAAGTTGAAAATGAGGAAGGTAGACAAAAAATGAGCGGTAAATATACAGTTATTTTGGCAGCTGGCCAAGGCACCCGAATGAAATCAAAATTATACAAAGTGTTGCATCGGGTCTGTGGTAAATCAATGGTTGACCACGTATTGACACAGGTTGAAAAAACGAACATGAGTCAGATTGTGACGGTGGTTGGTCATGGTGCAGAACAGGTTGAAGAAGAATTAGGCCACCGAACTGAATATGCGTATCAAGAAGCACAATTGGGTACTGGTCATGCAGTTTTGCAAGCAGAGTCTTTGTTAGGGGATAAAGAAGGCATGACAATGGTTGTCAGTGGGGACACGCCATTGTTTAGGGCTAGCACTTTTGAAGACCTTTTTGAATATCATAAAGAAAAAGGGGCGGCAGCAACAATTTTGACAGCGGATGCCGACAATCCTTTCTCATACGGTCGCATTGTCCGTAATAATGTGGGCGTTGTTTCAAAAATTGTTGAAGAAAAAGATGCCACCCGTGAAGAAGCTGCTATTCATGAAATTAATACTGGCGTTTACTGCTTTGACAATCAAAAATTGTTTGCGGCTTTGCATCAGGTAAAGAATAATAATGCTCAGGGTGAGTACTACTTACCAGATGTCATTGAAATTATGAAGTCACAGGGTGAAATTGTAGCGGCCTACGAAATGAAGGATTTTTCTGAGTCCATGGGCGTTAACGACCGTAAAGCATTAGCTAAAGCAACAAAAATTATGCAGGAACGTATCAATGATCAGCATATGGAAAATGGGGTTACCCTTATTGATCCGGAAAATACGTACATCGATGTTGATGTCAAAATTGGCGCGGATACGGTAGTTGAACCTGGAGTTGCCATTTCTGGTAAAACTGAAATTGGGTCTGACTGTGTCATTGGGGCTAATTCAAAAATTGTGTCTTCTCAAATTGGCGATCGCGTTCACGTGACATCTTCAACTATCGAGGAATCGATTATGCATGATGATAGTGATATCGGACCGAATAGTCATTTACGTCCGGAATCTGAAATCGGTGAGTTTGTCCACATTGGTAACTTTTGCGAAATTAAAAAGGCTAAACTGGGAGCCCGTACAAAAGTTGGCCACTTAACGTACGTTGGTAATGCGGTCTTGGGAACTGATATTAATGTGGGTTGCGGAGTCGTCTTTGTTAATTATGATGGGATCAAAAAACACACTTCTGTGATTGGGAATCATGCCTTTATTGGAAGTAATTCGAATATTATTGCACCGGTAACTATGGCCGATGATTCATATGTAGCGGCAGGTTCAACCATTACGGACGATCTTGCCCAGTATGATATGGGAATTGCCCGAGCACGGCAAACAACAAAGCCAGGCTATTTTAAAAAATTACCTGTCTATCAAGCACTTCAAGATGAACAAAACCAATCGACGGATAAGTAGGAAAGCCTGTAAATCCGCTTGCTTTTGGTGCCCTAAATGAATTATTATATATAGTGGTAATCGAACAGATTCTTAATAATCATTATTGGAGGATTTCATGTCTGGACAATATTCTGATCCAAAGCTGAAGATTTTTGCTTTGAATTCAAACAAGCCTTTAGCGGAAAAAATCGCTGAAGCAGTTGGTGTAAAGCTGGGTAAGACGTCTGTTGATCGTTTTAGCGATGGTGAGATTAGAATCAACATCGAAGAAAGTATTCGTGGGGATCAAGTTTATATTATTCAATCCACTTCAGCACCGGTTAATGATAATTTGATGGAACTTTTGATCATGATTGATGCGCTGAGGAGAGCTAGTGCACAAACCATTAATGTGGTGATTCCATATTATGGCTACGCACGCCAAGATCGTAAAGCACGATCACGGGAGCCAATTACAGCAAAATTGGTTGCTGATATGATTGAAAAGGCCGGTGCAACACGTATTATTGCGCTTGATTTGCATGCTGCTCAAATTCAAGGATTCTTTGATATTCCGATGGATCATTTAATGGGTGCGCCTTTATTAGCGGATTATTTTATTGAACATCAGCTCGATGAAGATGCCGTGGTGGTTTCACCGGACCATGGTGGGGTGACACGTGCGCGCAAACTAGCTGAATTTTTGAAAGCACCAATCGCTATCATTGATAAACGACGTCCGCGGGCAAATGTGGCGGAAGTCATGAACATTATTGGTGAAGTCAAAGGCAAACGTTGCATTATGATTGATGATATGATTGATACGGCGGGGACCATTACGTTGGGTGCCCAAGCATTGATGGATGCTGGTGCAAAAGAAGTTTATGCAAGTTGTACCCACCCCGTTTTGTCAGGACCAGCGATTGAAAGAATTGCCAATTCACCAATCAAGCAGTTGATTGTGACAGATTCGATTAATTTACCAGAAGAAAAGAAAATAGATAAAATTACCCAGATTTCTGTGGGACCATTAATTGGGGAAGCAATTCGTTTGATTCACGAAAACAAACCAGTTAGTCCATTGTTCAACAATCGCTTCAGCAAAGAAGAAGCACAGAGAAGTTAGGGTTAATAGAGGCTAGCAGCTCATTGCTGACCTCTATTTTTTTGCAAAAAAAGGCACAAAAAAAGTAGACTTTAAGTTCTTCTCAAAGCTTAAAGTGGGTCTACACTTTCTGGTATTGGTGAATAACTGATACCAGTTTTTATTTTGAAAAAAAAAAGGACATTTGCCCTCTTTGTGTTACGATTTAATCGCCTAATAAAATCGAAAAGAGGAAAAACAAATGTCCCTAACTAATTCTATCCTAAGCCTATTCGAAATAACAGACCCTAATTTAACTGTAACTGAGATTACTAAGGAACATTATCCCAATGGGCAACACGTTCATGTCGTTCACGCTATCCTTTCCTATCAACTTTTAAAATGTCCTCATTGTGGCCATAAATCTCTAATCAAAAATGGAACTCACATTGGCCATCTAAGATTGGGAACCTTATCAGGTGGACGTTATGAGATGCAGCTAAAACGACAAAGATATCAATGTAAACGGTGTTTAAAAACCTGTGGTGCTCAAACTAACCTCGTTAAACGTAATGAAACTTTTACGCATAATGTGAAACATCAAGTAATTGTTCTGGCTCGGGATATGCTGACCAGTAAAGAAATCGCTAAGATTTGTGGGATTTCACCAAGTAGTGTTCAACGCATTTTAAATGCGAATATTCACTTAGCTTATCGTGTTAAAACACTCCCCCAAAATCTTTGTTTTGATGAATTCCGTTCCTGTAATCATCTAATGTCCTTTAACTGTTGCGATGCCGTTAGTCATCGCCGCATTGTGATTCTTAAGGATCGCCTTAGTAAGGATATCATTGATTACTTTGAAGCTCGCTATTCAGTTCAAGAACGTATGAAAGTTCAAACAATCACCGTTGATATGAATGCTGAGTATGCTGGCTTTATTCATCGGTTATTTCCTAAGGCAATAACCATCATTGACCGTTTCCACATTATTCAACTTGCCGGTCGGGCACTGGATAACGAACGTACACGTGTGATCCATACTTTTCAAGATAAGCATTCCCGAGTTTATCGCATTCTAAAATCTCAATGGCGTTTGTTCCATTTGGCAGAAGAAAAGGTCAATGATACTAAACTTATCTATTTACACGGTATCAACGAATACATGACCCAACAGAACGCCATTGACCTAGCCTTAGATGAATTTCCAGAATTTAAAACTGTGTATCAAACCTATCAAGGAATTCTAACAGCCATTCAACAAAAAGATGCGGTTGGATTTAAAACCTTGATTGCCAACTACAAGGCGGCTGGCAACCAAATGGATATTACTATCTCAACTTTAATAAAGAATGGTCCTGCTGTTCTCAATAGTTGTCGTTATCCGTATTCCAACGGTCCTATTGAAGGACTAAATCGTAAAATTAAGGTGTTAAAGCGTAGCTGTTTTGGTTTTCAAAATATTCATAACTTTTTCATTCGTATCAGTTTAATTTATGCGTAAACAAAAAAAGCACATTCACCGAAGTGAACATGCTTTTCAAAAATCTCCACCAATACAATTTGACAGAGACCCCTTAAAGTCTACTACGAGGAAAGGATTTCGCAATTAACATCTTCAAATTCAATATTGTTAATAACTTTACACCTTCATGTTCAATTGTTCTACCGTCGTGAACCTGACCTACCTGTGATCGTCGTTGTCAAAATCTGCTAATGTGATTCAGCGTAAGTTAAATTCTCACGTGATTCTTACACAAAATACAGGCTAACGGTGATTAAAGACGGTTTTGGAAGAAATTAGTTTTTTTATCCTAAATACCTCCGCAAACGTACTAGTTACACATTAATTAATCGTTTTAATAATTGGAACTTTGTAAGTTATTTCTAACTTACGGTAACTCTTGTCATTGGCAACACCTACTTAAACCGAAGTTTAATTACACATATACCAAAAATCAGTTGTTATTTACCAAGGAACCATGCACCTATCAATCGCACATCGAGATTTTTGAGCCAAGTACTACTTAATCTATGCTGCTCAACATGTCTTTCAACATCAAAACCTTGGAAACCGATGCTCATGATTCAAGGTATCAAAATCATACTCTCATGAATCGCGCACCAAAACTTTTGAGCCAATCGTACACTTTTATCTGACTGTAAACTGCTCACATGTTTTTCAACAAGCAAAACTTTTACGTGATGCCCATGATTGATAAGCCTTCACCACATGATCTTTGGCTGTGTCTCTACGTTAGATCACTATCGACAACCAGCGACTGACCTAAGACACTTTGAGAAGTTTGAGTTAATTGGAAATCTTTCATTCCCTTTCCTCACTTATTATATTAGCACATGATGTAACCGCTTGCAACATAAAACAAAGATATTTTAAAAGACAAAAAAAGCCACGCCTTTCAATGCTGAAATACGTGGCTTTAATAGCAATTAATTGACCAAAATTTTAATGCCTGTATAAATGCTGTAGATAAAAAAGGCAGCAGCGACGAGTGCAAACAGACCAAGTAAAATGATGAGCAGCCAGCCAACGGAGGCAGCATTGTTAGTCGTAATGCCCATTATTCCAGCGATAATGGCAATTCCCACTAGTAGGACCGCGGGCAGTAAATGGAGAAGCAGGGCATTAGTTGCATGATGGCGTACCCACGGCCGGTCACTGGTTAAGACCAGTACAATTAGTGGAAAAAGTACGGGAAGAAATAAGACGCTTAAATACGATAGAGAGCTCAATAATTTATTTTCAGTTGTCATTAGCAACAACCTCCGATCCTTGTTTTCTAAGTTCATTCTACCGAATTTGCGACGGCAATCCTAGTTATATGATTATTAGATACAAAAAATCCAGCGCTTGGCTGGATTACTTGCGTATATCACTTAGTGAAGGGTAGCCGGACGACAATAACCGACACAATGCCACCATGGAGAAGCGACCTTTTCGGTAATGACACCGCGATTTTGGGCATCGATCATTTTCCCGCTCCCGACATAAATCCCGACATGGGTGATGCGTTTTTTACTGCTGCCGAAGAAGACAAGATCTCCCTTTTTCCGGCTGCTCGTAGAAACTTTTTTGTACTTGTTATATTGCGATTGAGCTGTGCGGGGCAGCGTTTTTTTGATGGATTTACTAAAAACGTATTTGCAAAGTCCAGAACAATCGAAAGAATTCGGTCCGCACGCACCATAAACGTAACGTTTGCCTAGTTGCTTGCGTGCCTCGCTATAAACCTTGGCATAGGTAACCGTACTTGGTTTTACCTTTAGATAGCCGTGCCAGACCCAACCGGAAGCACGTCCGTTTGCACTGGTGGCGAAGTAGTACTGAGTACGGACACCATTTTTTAAAATAATCCGTGATTTTGTGACCCGCCAAGTGGTGTTGGGATAATTTTTTAAGTAGTGGGCAGCACGAAAGCTCACGTAAGAACTTCCTTTTAAGGTAAATAAAGTTCCTTTGGCGCTGACGCGGATGTAGTTTTTCGCCGTCACATTTTTGGTGGAGACGACGCGATAGGTGGTTGCGGCCTTGGCTGAAGGAGTTTGGATGGTCACAAAGCCCAGTAGGGCAGTCAAAAACGCGAATAATTTTATAAAGTGTTTCATATATGTATGGCCCCCGTGCAAATTATGTTGTTCCTATCTTACGGGATAAATGTTACAGGTCGGTAACCATGATGTCTCAATGTGATTAAACGCCCTGCAACGCTTGTAATAAGTTATGGACACCAAAAAAAGTTCTTCCCGAAATGTAAGGAAGAACTTTAGCAATAATGGCATGGAACTAAAAGTGGCGATGAGGATTCTGCTCGATTTAAAATGTAAGATTAGCAATAATTAGTTGGCATTATCTAAAGGTACTTTTTGTGTGCGTTGCTTTTTTAATTGGCGGAGCTGATCTTTTAAAGCCTCGATTTCATCGTTGTGCTTCGCTTTCCAGTCTTTATAAGTCGAACGTGTATCTGTGTCGCCAATGTCTAAGCCGGTTTCGAGCCAGAAAACCGCCTCGGTCAGACTAGCGAAGTTTTTCATCCACAAAGTATGTTCGTTGTCGGAATCGAAGGCAACGTAGGATTTATAATGTTTGGTGAGGTAGGTATGTTTCATGATTTTGAACGCTTTACGCTGTCTGGTTAATTTGTAATCCGGCAGAATAAAGTGGCCTTGAGTTTTAAGTTCAGGAACGTTGTTGTTGCGCTTTTGTTCTTTGTAGTCGATTAGAAATTCTTTTGCAGTCGGTTCTGTGATTAACTTGACATCGATTTGGCTCATGGTCATTCCTCCCAAAAATATATTGGTTATATTTTACCATAAGAATGAATAATATACGCCATCTAAACGTCTGAGATGACCAATTTTAAAGGTATATTAAGAAAAATAATAAAAAATTAGGCGTTCAAGATTGTTTCCTTAGCCAAATTAATCTATAATTTTTGTTAGATGGTAAGTATTCAATATTTATAATACATGGGAGATGGTGACATGAGAAAATATTTAGCAGAACTTATCGGGACATTTGTATTGGTCTTTGTCGGGACAGCGACGGTTACGGTGGCTAAAGGAGGCACGCTGACAATTGGATTGGCGTTCGGTTTAGCTGTCACAATTATGGCGTACTCAGTGGGGGCAATTTCGGGTGGTCATTTTAATCCAGCGGTGTCATTGGCAATGCTGATTAATCGCCGATTGAGTGTGAAAGATTTTGTTGGCTATGTCATTGCGCAGTTTGTGGGTGCAATTTTGGCTTCAGCAATTGTTTTTGATTTAGTGCACGAATTAGGACTGTCAACGAAGAGCTTAGGGCAAACGGACTTTCCCAACATTTCGGTTGGCGGCGCGTTCATTACGGAAACGTTGGTTACATTCCTATTTATTCTGGTAATTTTACTGGTGACAAGTAATAAATGGGGAAATGCGAACTTTGCAGGATTGGTGATTGGTGTGACGTTGGCGCTGATGATTATTGTGGCGTTGAACTTGACAGGAGGATCGTTGAATCCGGCGCGGAGTTTTGGACCGGCGTTGTTTGTTGGTGGTACGGCGATGGCGCATTATTGGTTGTACTTGGTGGCACCACTGTTAGGAGCGGTGTTGGCAGCAGGTGTAGGAAGTTTTATGGGTAGTGAAGAATAGTGCGCGAGGCAAAACGGTAAAAGGGAGACCTTAAGTGCAATGGAGGCGGGATCGCAATCCCGCAGGAGTTGTACTTAAGGTCTCCCTTTTGTTTTGCCGAGCGGTCCTAGAGCTCAGCGGAGAAAAGCAGTGGAGGCGGGATCGCAATCCCGCAGGAGCTGGTGTTAGAATTCCTCTTTTGTTTTGCCGAGCGGTCCTAAAGCTCAGCGGAGAAAGGCAGGGGAAAGCAGCGGAGGCGAGTTCTTGCGGCGAAGTGGGCCACAAGAATCGACATCGTCCGGAAGAAGAGGGTTTCGGGACGAAACCAACCGATATAACTGACGTAGTGCGGGATCGCAATCCCGCAGGAGTTGTACTTAAGGTTTCCCTTTTGTTTTGCCGAGCGGGTAAGAAATGCAGCCAAAGTGACGATGGAAATTTTTTAATATTATAATTCTTAACCACTAATAAAAGTAATGGCTTTCATGCTATAATACAGCTGATTTAGCGGATTTAATGAAGGTCTTTTATTGGGAGGAAAAAATTATGGCAGATAAAATCTTGGTGACCACAACGGAAAATATTCCGGGTCACGATTACGAGATCATTGGAGAAGTCTTCGGGTTAACAACACAGTCCAAAAATGTGATTAAGAATATTGGCGCAGGATTAAAGAATATTGTCGGAGGTGAAATTAAAGCTTACTCGGAATTATTAACGGAAGCACGTGACACCGCAATTTCACGGCTTAGAAGTAATGCTGTTGAAATGGGTGCGGATGCGGTCGTGATGATGCGGTTTGATTCAGACTCGATTAGTCAGGATATGGAAACTGTGGCTGCTTATGGCACCGCAGTGAAGTTTATCCATTAATGGGTAGCGAACAAACAAAGCCACGTTTAATAGCGGTTTTGCTTGCTAAAAAGGCGATGGCATGCTCGATAACTAAGCGCATGTCGTCGCCTTTTCAAAATTTTAGGATTTCTTTTTGTGATGGGTTTTTCGCTGATTTTTTGACACTTCTTTTTGGAGTTGTGCGACTTGATCTGATAAGTCATCAATTTTTTTGAGCAACAGATTGATATCGGTGTCCTCCATATTGGTGCTATTAGATGTAAAGAATCCCGTAATCGTACTGGTCAATAAACCAATAAAACCAATTCCGCCAAGCATCAAGACGGAAGCAATAATTTTACCAATGGCACTGTGCGGAGAAATATCCCCGTAGCCAACGGTTGTGGCGGTAGTAATAGCCCACCACAAGGCATTGGCAAGCGATATTTTTTCAACAATCGAGTATAACAGTGCGCTGAGAACTAGGATGACGACACTGACATAAAGCAGGTAGACAAACCCAGTTGAATAGAAGAAACGGTGCACCGTTTTGGTGAATTTGCCATCAAGGCCTAGCCGCCAAAAAAGGTGATAAAAGCGGATAATTCGAATGACACGTTCAATTCGAAAGACGGCAAAGATTGGGTGGAGTGGGACTAATCCTAACATATCAAAGGAATTGTCGATCAAAAAGCTCTTTTTATTTTTGGACCAAAAGAAACGGACAAAATAATCAATCCAAAAGATACCTAAAGTCGTATTCATAAAGATGCCCAGTGGGCCATTTTGAAGGTTGATGTGCGTGAAAAAAGTAGAAAAGGCAATTCCGCTAGAAAGCAGCGCTAATGCGCCAATCGTAAGGTGGTACCCCAATAACCACTGTTGTTGTTTTCGAATCATCCTACTCACCTGTCACTTTAAATGTTAACCTTATTCTAAACCTTTGAAAAAATGTGTAAACCACCGAATATTTAAACGCAAGAAAATTTTAAAAAACACTTTCAGCGAAACTAGTAACTTCGGCGCAAATCATTTAGAATCGGGATAGAAAAAGTTTTTAGGGAGGTCGCAGTTGTGAAAAAAATACTAGCCTTACATACAGGTGGGACGATCTCAATGTCTGCAAACGACTTGGGTGAAGTTTCCACCAATGAAGAAAATCCACTATTAGACAGTCGTTTTATTGATGATAATATCAATCTGACAAACGAGGCGGTGCTAAATAAGCCATCAGAACATATTACTCCGGATGATATGTTGATAATTCAAAAACGCGTTAAACAAGCGGAAAGGGAAGCTTATGACGGGATCGTCATTACACATGGGACGGATACCTTAGAAGAGACGGCTTACTTTTTGGATTTAACGTTGCCTAACCATCTTCCCATCGTGCTAACGGGAGCCATGCGCTCATCAAATGAAATTGGCTCGGATGGTGTGTACAACTTTCAAAGTGCTGTGTTGACTGCAGCGGCAGATGAATCCCTTGATAAGGGCGTTTTGGTGGTGATGAATGATGAGATCCACACTGCCCGTTATGTGACGAAAACGCACACGACTAATGTGGACACTTTCCGCACACCGACTTTTGGACCAATCGGGCTAGTCGGCAAGCGTGGCATTCATTACTTTCAGGAATTGATACAACAAACGGTCGTGCCAATTGATCATTTGAAGCATAATGTTTATCTCCTTAAAGCCTACGCAGGGATGCCTGCAAGTTTATTACAATGTTTGGATCAGCCTGAGACGAATGGGTTGGTGATTGAAGGGCTAGGCGCTGGCAACATGCCGTTAGAGACGGTTGCAGCGATTCAACAGCTCTTAGATCACCACATCCCTGTGGTGATGGTGTCACGCTGTTATAACGGGGTGGCAGAACCAATCTATGACTATCCAGGCGGTGGAATCGACTTGGAACGCATGGGGGTGACTTTTTGCCAGGGGCTAAACGGACCCAAAGCCCGTATCAAGTTGTTGATCGGGATTAGCGCTGGTTTAAAGGACCAAACATTGCGGGATTATATTAGTAATGCAGTATCGTAAAATTAAAATTTTGTGAGAAAATTAAAAATGCGCTATACTATGGCTATCTGAAAATAAAGGGTGGGATAAAATGCTAGATGCAACAAAAGTAAAAAATGATTTTTATGACGCTGTGAATGGAGAATGGTTAAAGACCGCTGAAATTCCCAGTGATCACTCCTCAACCGGTGGTTTTATGGATTTAGTAGACGATGTTGACAAAAAGCTCATGGCTGATTTTGCCGATATGAAATCGGGAAAATTGACGACCGATGATGCGTTAATCAAAGAATTCTTAAAATTCTACGATGTCGCTGCTAATTTTGAAAAGCGCGATCAAGATGGGGCGGAACCCTTGAAACCTTATCTTGAAAAGGTAGAGGCTTTAGAAAGTTTTGCTGACATGGTTAAACAGTTCAAAGAATGGACTTTAGCTGGTTTACCAATTCCATTTAGCTTGGGCGTTGACCCTGATCTTAAGAGCCAGGGAAAAACAAAGTTGAACGTCCTTTGGGCTGAGGGTGGCAACTTAATCTTGCCTGATAAGACTTATTATGACAAAGATAATCAGGCTGGTCCGCAATTGCTGGCAGTTTTCACGCAAATGGCAGAAAAACTGTTAACCATGGTCGGTAAATCAGCTGACGAAGCTAAGGCAATTGTGGCCGATGCGAAGGAATTTGATGCTTCCATGGCACCGTTTAAGAAAAATTCCGAAGAAATGAGCGATGTTGCCAAACTTTACAATCCGATTGCCTTTTCTGATCTGGTTAAACAGTTAGGTGTCTTTGAAGTCGGTGATGCAGTTAGCGAATTGTTAGGGCAAACGCCTGAACAAGTCATTGTGACAGAGCCGAAATTCTTCGAAAACTTTACCTCGTTTGTGAATGAAGATACTTTCCCTATTTTCAAAAATTGGTTGCTGGTTAACACTGTTCGTCAGTTTACGGGCTATCTTAGTGAGGAATTCCGTCAAATTGGTAGTACGTATCGACGGGCGCTATCAGGTCAAAAAGAAACGATGAAGCAACAAAAGAGTGCCTTCTATCTAGCTCGTCGGACGTTCAGCCAAGTTGTTGGTGACTACTATGGTAAAAAGTACTTTGGTGAAAAGGCCAAACAAGATGTGCATGACATGGTCGTGGCGATGACGGGCGTTTATAAGGAGCGTTTGCAAAACAATACCTGGTTGAGCCAAGGCACGCGGGAAAAAGCGGTCGTTAAATTGGATGCCATGGATATTCATGTCGGTTATCCTGATAAAATGGAAGAGGTCTATAAGCGCCTGCACACCACTACTGTGGAAGATGGTGGTAGCTTGCTGAGCAACGTGCAGGAATTTTCACGGATTTTTACGGAAGATAATCTTAGTAAGTACAATAAACCAGTGGATAAAGAAAAGTGGGAAATGAGTGCCGACACGGTCAATGCCTACTATTCGCCCGAGGGCAACTTGATTTGTTTCCCCGCGGCAATTCTTCAAGCACCGTTCTATAGTTTGACACAAACACCAAGTCAAAATTACGGTGGGATTGGGGCAGTGATGGCTCATGAAATTTCCCATGCTTTTGATCCGAATGGCGCCCTTTTTGATGAAAACGGCAGTTTAAACAATTGGTGGACGGATTCAGACATGAAAGAGTTTAAGAAGCGTTCACAAGCTATGGTCGAAGAATTTGACGGCTTGCCATTTGCAGGCGGCAAGGTAAACGGAAAACTCGTTGTGACAGAAAATGTCGCTGATGACGGCGGCTTGAGCTGTGCGCTAGAAGCTGCGAAAAAAACTGGAAATCCGGATTTAGAAGCCTTCTTTGTGAACTGGGCGACTGTTTGGCGGAGTAAATCAACTACTGAGTATATGCAGCTCTTATTGTCGATTGATGTGCATGCGCCTAATAAACTACGGGCAAATGTTCAGGTCAAGAATTTTGATGAATTTTACGAGACTTTTGATATTCAACCTGATGACGGTATGTACTTACCACCAGAAAAACGGGTTCAAATTTGGTAAACAAAAAATGAGATCGAATTTCGATCTCATTTTTTTATTTTGTAATGTAAATGTAGAGGTGCGTGGTTGAGTAGCCCACTTGAAATTTAACACCGTTTGATTTAATCACATGTGTTGTGGTTGAAGTACTACTGCTATTCTTAGCATCTTTTTGCAACTTGGTGAATTGCTTCATCACTGATTTTGGTTTTGCCCCAACTTCCGTGGTTAACAACGCAAATGCGGTTCCGAAATCTTTTTGGCGATCTTTATGCTTCATCGCCTTGGTAGGGACGATGAGAGTTAAGCCCATCAGATTTTTATCTTGGTAATTTGCACGTACCGTGTAGTTCTTAGTTGTGATGACATTTTGCACGCCGTTCGTTAAAGTCGTAGGCAGTAATTTGTCCTTATTTTTCTTTTTTGCACTGGCCATAGCAGTTTGAACTTCTTTAGCTTCTTTTTGTAACGCAAGCATTTCCTTTTGTTGCGCTGCGAGTTTTGCAAGTGCCTTTTTTTGCTGTGCGGCTGGTAATTTGGCAATTTCCGCTTTGGCTTTGGCAGCCGAAGTTGTGGAAGCATTCTTGGCTTTTTTCTGGGCCGCGGCGAGTTCTTGAGCTTTCTTTTGCGTGTCTTTAGAAAGTGACATTCCGATCACAGCTTGGTTATAGTTGGTTGCAAACTTATGATAGTTTTCAAGGGCAGCCATTTTTTTGACCGTTATTTTTTTGGTAAGCACATCGTTACCGGCTTTCGAAGTGACCGTAACCTTCTGTGTTTTGGTGGTGGCAGGAATTTCAATGATGTACGCACCATCCGTATTTTTAACGGTTTTTTTAGATTTGCCTTCGATTTGATAACTCAGTTTGGCACCTTTTGTGGTTTTGCCTTTGATGACGGCGACCATACCACTTGGCTTTTTGGTGGTTGAACCTACTGTGAGTTTATGATTACCACAACCAGCTAAGGCCAAGACAGCAGCAAGACCGACAAGTCCTGATAGAATTTTTTTCATTTTTTGTTAACCTACCTTTAAAATATCAGCAGTCACCTCGATGTGACACACTGTCATAAATATGAATTATACACCCTTATGCATGGAAATACGAGGAGAAGTTAGGGGATCGGTCACCAAGAAAAGAATAATCGCTTAAATTAGATAACGGAAAATTAAATAAAGTTTGTGTTTTACTTTGATAGAATTTTATTGTAAGATATATATTGTTGTTTGAATAGCAAAACACGAACAAAACATGATTTTGAGTTTTGAATCAGTAATGCTAAGGGAGAAAGTACCTATGGGAGAAAAAATTAAGAATTATTTTCAAGTGGATCAATTACATACAACGGTTAGACGAGAAATCTTAGCCGGATTTACGACGTTCATTTCGATGGCTTATATCCTGTTTGTGAATCCGAGTGTCCTCGGAGCTTCAGGGATGGACAAAGGAGCCGTTTTCACAGCAACCGCATTGGCCAGTGCACTGGGCTGTATTTTAATGGGTGTGTTGGCGAAGTATCCAATTGCGACCGCACCGGCCTTAGGTATTAATGCCTTTTTTGCTTATTCGGTTTGTATCGGAATGAAGATTCCTTGGCAAACGGCATTAGCAGGGGTGTTTGTGGCTTCCATTATCTTTGTTATCATTACGATCTTTAAATTGCGAGAAATGATTATTAATGCCATTCCTGCCGATCTAAAATATGCGATTTCTAGTGGGATCGGATTATTTATTGCCTTCATTGGCCTGCATGATGGTGGGTTGATTGTGGCCAACAAGTCGACTGTGGTTGGATTAGGGTCGTTTACAGTGGCGACAACGTGGCTGACAATTTTTGGTTTGATTTTAACAGCAATTTTAATGGTAAGACGGGTTCCCGGAGCTATTTTTATCGGGATGGCAGCGACGGCTATTTTGGGCTTGGTGACAGGCTTGATTAAGGCCCCAGCACAGTGGGTATCTGGAGCACCAAGTTTGAAATCCACTTTTATGGTTGGGGTGCAGCACGTTGGTGATATTAATACGATTCAATTGTGGGTAGTTGTTTTAACGTTCTTGTTAGTGACGTTCTTTGATACTGCAGGTACTTTGGTGGGCCTGGCACAACAGGCTGGATTCATGAGAGATAATAAGATGCCGCGCGTTGGCAAAGCGTTGATGTCAGATTCGACGGCAATGTTGGCGGGCTCTGTGTTAGGAACGTCGCCGGTTGGCGCTTATGTGGAATCATCGGCTGGAATTGCAGTTGGTGGTCGAACAGGGCTAACGGCGGTTACAACGGGTGTTTTGTTTGTATTAGGGATGTTCTTTTCACCGTTGTTGACGGTGGTAACGAATCAGGTGACGGCACCGGCGCTGATTATTGTTGGAGTGTTGATGGCGCAGAGTATGAAGCAGGTGTCATGGGAAAAGCTGGAAATAGCGATTCCATCATTTTTGATATTGATTGGGATGCCGTTGGCGTATAGTATATCGGATGGGATTGCGTTGGGCTTTATAACGTATCCGATTACGATGATTGCGGCGAAGAAGGGTAAAGAGGTACACCCGATAATGTATGGGTTGTTCTTCGTGTTCATATTCTTTATGTATATTTTGAGTAAGGGATAGAAAAAGTGCGCGAGGCAAAAAGGTAAAAGAGGAATTCTAACATCAACGGAGGCGGGATCGCAATCCCGCAGGAGCTGGTGTTAGAATTCCTCTTTTGTTTTGCCGAGCGGTCCTAGAGCTCAGCGGAGAAAGGCAGGGGAAAGCAATGGAGGCGGGATCGCAATCCCGCAGGAGCTGGTGTTAGAATTCCTCTTTTGTTTTGCCGAGCGGTCCTAGGGCCATTACGGTTTCTTGCGCAGAGTTCTGAAATTAAATTAAGCATTTTCCTTGAATTTAGGCGATTTATGGTGTTATATTAAGAACTAAAGTTGTGAGGATAAATATCGATTCACAGCTGGACAAAGGTATTTATGGTACGACATATCATTTTTGAAGGGAAGAACGCGGCTGCAAGAAATTAATTCATTTTAAGTATTGATATTTCGTATCTCATTTGGAACCTTTGTTGAGAAACAAAAGGAAAGAGGGTTTTACAATGAGATTTGGAAACTTTAGTAATCAAGATTACCGCATTGCTTTGGATACAAAAACGCAGTTATTCTGGGCAAGCGATAAGAATGATCCAAATATTAAAGCAAGTGGTGTTACCATCACAGAAGCACTTAACAAGTTAAGCGAAAAAACTAATGGTCAAGTACAACAGTACGCAAACTAAATAGAAATTCGAGGTCTAGCAATTTTGAATGCTGATGATTCCGTTTCGTGTAACAAGTTCAATTCCTCTGGGATAAGTTGATCTAATCTGATTAAACTTATTCAAGAGGAATTTTTTGGGTCTCTGTCAAATTGTATTGGTAGAGATTTTTGAAAAGCATGTTCACTTCGGTGAATGTGTTTTTTTTGTTTACGCATAAATTAAACTGATACGAATGAAAAAGTTATGAATATTTTGAAAACCAAAACAGCTACGCTTTAACACCTTAATTTTACGATTTAGTCCTTCAATAGGACCGTTGGAATACGGGTAACGACAACTATTGAGAACAGCAGGACCATTCTTTATTAAAGTTGAGATAGTAATATCCATTTGGTTGCCAGCCGCCTTGTAGTTGGCAATCAAGGTTTTAAATCCAACCGCATCTTTTTGTTGAATGGCTGTTAGAATTCCTTGATAGGTTTGATACACAGTTTTAAATTCTGGAAATTCATCTAAGGCTAGGTCAATGGCGTTCTGTTGGGTCATGTATTCGTTGATACCGCGTAAATAGATAAGTTTAGTATCATTGACCTTTTCTTCTGCCAAATGGAACAAACGCCATTGCGATTTTAGAATGCGATAAACTCGGGAATGCTTATCTTGAAAAGTATGGATCACACGTGTACGTTCGTTATCCAGTGCCCGACCGGCAAGTTGAATAATGTGGAAACGGTCAATGATGGTTATTGCCTTAGGAAATAACCGATGAATAAAGCCAGCATACTCAGCATTCATATCAACGGTGATTGTTTGAACTTTCATACGTTCTTGAACTGAATAGCGAGCTTCAAAGTAATCAATGATATCCTTACTAAGGCGATCCTTAAGAATCACAATGCGGCGATGACTAACGGCATCGCAACAGTTAAAGGACATTAGATGATTACAGGAACGGAATTCATCAAAACAAAGATTTTGGGGGAGTGTTTTAACACGATAAGCTAAGTGAATATTCGCATTTAAAATGCGTTGAACACTACTTGGTGAAATCCCACAAATCTTAGCGATTTCTTTACTGGTCAGCATATCCCGAGCCAGAACAATTACTTGATGTTTCACATTATGCGTAAAAGTTTCATTACGTTTAACGAGGTTAGTTTGAGCACCACAGGTTTTTAAACACCGTTTACATTGATATCTTTGTCGTTTTAGCTGCATCTCATAACGTCCACCTGATAAGGTTCCCAATCTTAGATGGCCAATGTGAGTTCCATTTTTGATTAGAGATTTATGGCCACAATGAGGACATTTTAAAAGTTGATAGGAAAGGATAGCGTGAACGACATGAACGTGTTGCCCATTGGGATAATGTTCCTTAGTAATCTCAGTTACAGTTAAATTAGGGTCTGTTATTTCGAATAGGCTTAGGATAGAATTAGTTAGGGACATTTGTTTTTCCTCTTTTCGATGTCAACGCCGATGTGAAAATGTCGTTTTTTGCCGATTAAAAAATGCTGTTTTTTACCGATAAGGTTTACAGTGTCTCACTGCTCCTTTCTTTATTTTGTGAGCTAAAACCTGATAAATCAGGTCCAGAATTATCCTTCTTTTCAATCAAATGATCCTTCATTCGATATGATCGACCGGTGATTCGGATGACTTTAGCGTGGTGAACCAAGCGGTCTAAAATGGCGTTAGCTAACATCTTATCTGAAAAGGTGTTTCCCCACTTAGAAAGCGGAATATTAGTGGTGATAATGGTTGATTTCCGTTCATATCGTCTTTCAATTAGCTGAAAGAACAGCTTAGCACCCACTGACTCAATTGGGAGATAACCAATCTCGTCAATGATTAGAATTTGAAAACGGGCATACCGGCGCAACACTTCTTCGCTTCGTCCTTGAACTTGTGCTGTTTGAAGCTTGTTGATGAGGTCGCTACATCGAATAAACTGCGTTGAAATTCCTTGTTTACACCCTTCAATTCCAATGGCGGTGGCTAGGTGAGTCTTACCGACACCGGAGGTGCCGATAAACAAAATGTTTTGATTCTCTTGGGTGAATCTTAGTGATCCCAAGTCCTCAATTGTCCCTTGGTTAATTCCTGGTTGATAGCTAAAGTCAAAGTCAGCTAACGTTTTTTCATATGGAAAGCGGGCTAGTTTAATTCTCAAATTAATCTTTTTTTGTTCCCGGTATTTAAGCTCAGCCGTTGTCAATTCGAATAAGGCATCACTCAAGGACTTGGGTGCTTCATCTTGATGATCCAATAGGTAGCCTAAATGTTCGGCGAAACGATCTAACTTTAATTGTCTAAGGTTGGTGTATAACGCTTGGTAATTAGCCATTTTCTCACTCCATTTCATCAAACATCTTCAGGTTTCGGTCGACGTAATCATCAATGACTCGGTCATCACGATTCTTATAAAGGTCTGATCGGACAATCTCTTCCATGTCATCGCGAAGATAATTAAATCTTTTCAGTGAAATAGGGTGAGAACGAATTAGTTCTCCGTTATAATAAACGTATAGAGTATTGTCATCGTGTTTAATTTGTACGGTTTCGTCAATATATCTGATGGGGACGGAGTATTTCCGATTTTGAAAGACAATCATTGATTCCTTGCTAACTTTCCTTGCGATGGTTTGGCTGGCATAGGCATCGAGTAAGTCATGATCAAAATCATGGAGATACTCTTTTTCTTTATCAAGCAATAAATAAGGCGGAATTTGAGTCGCCTGAGACTTCTCATGATTCAGCTGATCACACGTCAAATGAACGATCTCGGCTAAGTCTAGCGGCTCTTCAAACTCATGGTTGTAAACTTTAATTCGCTGAGTAGTTCTGGCCAACGCCTCAACCTTTCCTTTGGTTTGTGGCCGAAACGGTCGACAAGCAATTGGCTTGAAACAAGCGTCCTTAGCGTATTCAACGAAGGTTTCATTAAATACCGGCTTACCAAAATTACTTTTATGATGATCGACGACAACCTTTTGGTTGTCAAACCAGATTTCTTTCGGCACACCCCCGGTTGCCCAAAAGGCATTCGTTAAGCAATCAAAAAAGGTAGTTTGGCTGCGACTGAAGGTAAATTGCATGTATTTCATTCGCGAGTACCCTAAAACATATAAGAAGATGTTGCCTTTGACAATCTCTCCATGCCGAGAAATCAATGTTAAGTCTTCTTTCCAATCAACCTGGGCTGAAAGCCCTGGCGAGGTTTCAATCCGGATAGTGGCTTTTTTCGTTGCGGCTTTTCTGATGGTTCGACAATAGTCTCTGAGAATACTTTGCTTTCCTTGATAGCCACGTTCTTTGATAAAGTAATAAATTGCCGTTGCCGAACAGCCTTCTAGAACCTTTTCTTCAATCGTTTTTCGATAATCGTCAAGTTTACTCGGCCGCCGTAAGGGTTGTGGCTGCTCATCTGGGGGCGTGAGCCCTAAATTGTAGTATCTTTTAACCGTTCGCGGATCAACACCATATCGTCGACCAATTTCAGCGAAGTTGGGCTTTATTTTGTTCATAATATATTGCTGGACACACTGTTCAACATCTAAACGCATTTCAGTTCCTCCAAATTTGAGATACGTTTAGTTTACCGTAAAAAAATGTTGGAAAACCGACATTTTCTAATCGGTATTTTCCAACATTTTACAACCGTTGCTGACATTCGATTTTATTTGGCGATTAAATCGTAACACAAAGAGGGCAAATGTCCTTTTTTTTCAAAATAAAAACTGGTATCAGTTATTCACCAATACCAGAAAGTGTAGACCCAATTTTTTTATACACTTCTTCTTGTCATAGCTTTTGTAGATGTGTTCTAATTGGACTAGGATAACTTACATGTAGGGGAGAAAGACAATGGCAGCAAAGAAAAAATTTTATGCCGTAGCTAAGGGCAAGCAGATCGGGATTTTTACAGATTGGGCAACGACTAAAAAAATGATCGACGGGTTTTCGGGCGCAAAATATAAGGGCTTCTTGACCAGAGAAGCTGCACAAGAGTGGCTAGCAAGCGGCGGTGCTACCCGGTCAACGAAAGCCACTGCCAAACCAGCCAAACCAGCAACTGGGCCAACGGAGGCCATCATTGTGTACACGGACGGCGGTTCCAGAAATACTGGCAATGTGAATGGTGGACACGTCAAAAAAGCTGATAAAGCCGCTTGGGCGTATTTGATTGAACAAAACGGCGAGCAACACTCGGATTCAGCCGGTGAGTTTGGGGCGACCAATAATCGTATGGAGATTATGGCACTGGTTGAGGCCTTGCAATGGTTAACCAGACATGTGGACCCACACGTTGCGATTGGGATTGTCGCCGACTCCCAGTATGTTTTGAATGCCATTCAAAAACACTGGTTGGCGGGATGGAAACGACGTGGTTGGCAACGCAGTGGTGGACAACCATTAGCAAATCGCGAATTATGGCAACAATTGGATCATTTACTGGCTAAGTTTACACAGCTGCATTTTTACTGGACCAAAGGCCATGCGGACAATGCCGGCAATGTTTTTGTGGATCAACTACTTAACCAAACTATGGATCAAATGACCATCCCAACGGCTAAATCGGAAGAAACACGGCAAAAATCTGGGTCACAAAAAAGCATCCTTCCCGAAAGCCAACAACAATCGGTGGATGCCATAAAAAAGAGTTTAGAAGATTTAGAATGGTATAATGACTAGCCTTCTCGAGAAGACACGGTTAATTTGAGCTTAATCGTGTCTTTTTCTGTTGTAGCGCTCATTTGAAAGCCATTATTCTTCAGGACCGTTAAAGCAGCCTGATTGGTAGGCTGAGTGCTAGCTAAAAGCGTTTGGAGGCCCAATTCTGTGAACGCAAACTGGACCATCCTGTTCAGCACTTCGGACATGATGCCATGATTTTGTTGGTCAGGCGAAATCTCAAACTTGATCGTGGCTGTGGTGCGGTTTTCGTCAAATTGCCAAATACAAAAGGTTCCGAGAAATTTGTCTGTTTTGCGATCTAGAATTGCCCACATTAACGCCTTGTTAGTCATAATGGCATGCATGGTCCGATTCACGTAATCCGCGGTTTGTTTGACGTCTGTATCAACGGCACGTGCACTCAAACGCGCATTTTCTGCATTATGGCGCAGGTTATAAATATCGATCACATTCACGGCAGTTAACCAATCTAAGGTGTAATGCGGGGTAAGAATTGGGTGATACTTTTCAAACTTTTCCATAACGGTCTCCTCATTCTGTTTTGATCATAAGACTAGCATAACCTATTTTGGTATTCTGCCAAGTAAATTTGCTTGGAATTTCTTGGAAAAATCCCTACAATGGGCATAAAAAAGGGGGATAAGCTTATGAAACTCGTTATTGAAACTCAGGCCAAACAAAAGATAGCCACACATTTAGATGAGCATAAACGGCTTTTATTAACGTTTGAGGATGGCGTCGGTGCGTACTCGCAGCATGCGATGATTCATATGCAGGTGCAATTTACACTGAATGTGGTCACTAACGATATGCCAGTTGAGGGATATCAGGCAATTGTCCATTCTAATTTAGGCGATATTCTGATCAAAGATTATTCGGCCGCGGATTTGGAAGAAAATATGGTCCTTAAGTATAATTCCCATCTGGGAACCTTCCAACTCTCTGGTGATGGTGGATTGATTGATGGCAACGTGGGATTTATTGATTTTACAGATAAAGATGGACGCAAGCATAATCCAGCTAGATAACTAAATTTTCGCGAGCGTTACAAAGCAGACGGGTTCAAATTCAATTGAAACCGTTTTTTCTATTTGGCAGGACAATTTTTGGACAACGTTGAGGTGCAATGCTTTAACTTGTTCGGATTAAGGGATTCTTGTAAAATAAAGAGGTTTAGTAACGGGAGGAGTGTTTGCATGGAAGAACAGTTCAAAAAAGAATTTAGCTGGCCCCTATTTTTAAGCCCGTTTGTATCACGTTTGGGTGATGCTTTATTTGTTTTTGGGCTAAATTGGTTTATTGTGAAGGCGACTGGCCATGCGGCACTGCTAGGGATTGTGCAGGGAATTGGCGGTATCATCTTAGTGGCAGGAGATTTGTTTGCGGGCCCACTTGTGGACAAATATAATCGAAAGGCCATTATGTTGATTGCCGATGCGCTTAGCTTTTTTGCGTGTTTGGTCATGGCCGCGGTGATGGACGTGAACGAACCTGTTTTCTATCAGTTGGTTTTATTGACCTGTGTGATTGATATCGGCCTAGCCTTTAATTTTCCGGCAGCAAAAGCAGTGGTGCCAGAAATTATTCGCCACGATAAACTATCAATTTTTAACTCGTGGTCCAATACTGGCCTGACGCTCGCTGATATCATTGCACCACTGTTAGGTGGCTTTTTATTAACGTTACACTGGATAGATTTTCGCTCTTTTTTGATTATTAATGCCGGTTCCTTTTTATTATCGTTTATTTTTACATGGATTCTCAAATATGTTCCGCAAAAAGATCACTCTAAAGAAACAATGCCTGTTTTTCAAAGCTTAGCGAATGGCCTGCAATACGTTTTGAACAACCGGGATGTCTTTCGGTTAATCGTTTTTGATGCCATTTTGGCGGCCATGTATGCTGGCTTTACCTTATTATTACCATATGACGTCGATCGCTATTACAACGGGGATGAACGGTTATACAGCTATGTTTTAACCTTGGTTGCGGTTGGCGGCATGTTAGGCGGCTTATCGTTGATTTTAAATAAGCAAAAACCCAAGATTCGGCATAATTATCAGGATGCCTTTATTCTGGGGATTGCGTTACTCATTACTGGCATGTGGGTAAATTATGGTTTGTTGTTAGCTATGGGATTGATCTATGGCTATTACACTTCACGGATGAGCATTCGGATGATGACTATTGTGCAAAATGTCACCGAGATCGCTTATTTGGGACGGGTCTTTTCAATTTGGTTTCTGTGTTTTGACAGTATGCACCCCTTTGGTTCATTTGTATTCGGCTTTATTTCCGACTGGTTTAACCACGGCACCTTTTTTGTCCTAGGTGGATTAGTACTTTTCGGTCTATTGGTCGTATACTTAATGGGAAGAACTTCACGGTGAAAGAAGGTGGCAGGATGGATTCGATTTTATATGACTTAGAGTTTGCCAAAAGTGATCAGCGGCTTGCCAATGTGTTTCCGAAAGCACAAGAGACTTTTTATACGGGGTTTATCAATAGTATTGGCGCCGATGGGGTCATTTTAAATACTTTTGATGATACTGGCCAGGCAGACGGCGCAGTTTACGTCCAATTTGATGCCATTGACAATGTCGAGTACGATAGTCCGGATCTGGATAATATGATGGAGATGATCCAGCTGGCGGAAAATGACCAGTTATTCATGTCGACCGATCAAATTCCCACTTTTGTGGCGACCAGTGATCTCATTAAACAGGTGATTGGCGCTGCTTATGCCAGTGGGCAATTTCTTGTTTTAACCAGAAGTGATCTTCAGAATTATCAAGAAGGTCAGGTGACTGCAATCCATGAAAATGATTTTGAGATGAATCTAGTGGATAAATTTAATTTAGCCCACCGGGTTGAGGCCACAATTAAATATACAGAAGCTGAAATTGTCGAATTTTCGGGGCGTGAATTAGAAGTCGAAACTGCCGCATGGCCGCAACTGGCAAAGCGGGTACCGGAGCCGCGTTTACTGGTGACAGACGAGGATAGCTTCTATACCGTTTTAAAAACTGCGGAACACAAACAAACATTAATTTCAATCAATGATGAAACGAAATCAACGAATTTCTTTGTCGGAACTGTCAATGCAGTTAATGAAGATGAAGTCTTATGTAATTTAGTCGACATGGCAGGACAATTTGGCGGCTATTCGTTAATTCGGATGGATACCATTGCGAGCATCACACTGCAGTCAGATTATTTAAAAGTGATTCAAGCTTTTATTGATTATCAAAAAAAGCAGCAGCGGTTTGTCCAGCCTGTCTTAAATGAGGAACGATTATTTGATGCTACTGATAATTTATTTGTGGCACTCATTAAGCAGGCAGAAACTTTCTCACGTGTTTTGAGTGTCACGCTGTTAACCGGCGCGCACGAAATGGGGTTCATCACGGAACTAGGCGCAGACACCTTTCGTTTTCACGCGATTGAACCCGACTTATATGTTGATCAAACCGGGGTGGAGGTTAATATTGAAGATGTTGATGAAATTTCGTTTGATTTTTTGAATGCTGTTTTGCTAGAAAATCATATGCGTGATAAAGGGATTTTATAGGAGATGAGCGGATGTCTTTGAATATCATCCAGGGTGATATTACCAAACAAGCAGTGGATGCCATTGTCAACGCCGCAAACACAACCCTGTTAGGCGGTGGCGGCGTTGATGGTGCAATCCATCGTGCGGCCGGACCCAAGCTGCTGGAAGCCTGCCGACCGTTACATGGATGTCCCACCGGCGAAGCTAAAATAACTCCGGGATTTGATTTGCCAGCACGCTATGTGATTCATACACCAGGACCTGTGTGGCGCGGCGGCACGCATCAGGAGGCCAAGCTTTTGCATAACAGTTATCAAAACAGTTTAAGCTTGGCAGAGCAAAATAAGTGTCGAAGCGTGGCATTTCCTTCGATCAGCACCGGTGTTTATCGGTTTCCTTTAACACAGGGGGCCCGGATTGCGGTTGACACGATTCAGACATTTTTAACAACGGCAAAGTTTGTGGAAAATGTGACAATGGTTTGTTTTGACGACAGGACGTATCACGCTTACGTGGCGGCCCTTTCGAATCACATCCAAAAAGAGGAACTGAGATGACTCATCTCAGTTCCTCTTTTCAAATTGTTGGGGGAAATAAGCGTTTGAATGCCTGGTGGGCACTTGATTACCCAACCCCCAAATTAGGATCTAGAAGACAGTTGGTGAAGCTGCAAACTGGACCCGGCTTTGCTTCATGCTTTTCGTTAACCTGATAGAGACGAACAAAAGGGCATCCCGCTTGACGAGTTGAAACTTAAAGTGACGCTTACTTATTATCTCTCATAAAATTATTGATTCGTTGAATATCATCTGTTGTGGGTTGGTAGGAATTAATCTTGATATTATGGATTTTTTCCACCGATAAATGTGTTCCGAATGCCACGTCAGCATCTGTTAAATCATGCTTTTTTTGGTAATTAACAATTTCTTCAGCAAGTTTGGTTAAATCATTCATTATTAATCCTCCTAATGTGGGCCCTTACATTTAATGTACCATAACTAGCCGCAAAATGAACATAATTGTGTTCATTTTTCAAAAGAAATTCGTCAAATTCGGGATGAATTTGTTATAATGCAATTCAAGAGGGATTGAGGTGAAAAGCATGAAGTACAAAAATCTATTATTTGATGTGGATGACACACTTTTAGATTTTAAAGCAGCAGAAAGTCAAGCCCTTAAAAGGTTATTCAAAGAAATTAAGTATCCGTTAACGGATGAAGTAACCAGTTATTTTCGTGCGATGAATGAAAAAATGTGGCAGCGCTTTGAGTTGGGACAACTTGATCGTAACACCCTGGTTAACACAAGATTTACCAAGTTATTTGCACATTTTAACGAACAGGTAGACGGCGTAAAGTATGAAAAAATTTACCGTGGTTTTTTAAACCAAGGACATCAGTTGGAACCCCATGCGCGTGAGCTGCTAAACGATCTGAAAGCACAATTCAATTTATTCATTGTTTCGAATGGGATCGCATCAGTGCAGCAACATCGGCTTGCAGATTCAGGGCTACGCAATTATTTTACCCACGTTTTTGTTTCCGAAGAAGTTGGCTACCAAAAGCCGCGGATTGAATTTTTTGATTATGTCGCAAACGCAATTACCGGATTTACACCGGCCAATGCGTTGATCATCGGCGATTCTTTAACTTCAGATATTCAAGGTGGTGCCAACGCCGGCATCGATTCCGTCTGGTTTAACCCGGCAATGCAGCCGAATCATTCTACAGTCAGCCCGACCTATCAGATTGATGATTTGTTGGATCTGGAAACAATTTTGTGAGCCAACCAAATACTAATTGACCAATTAAGAGAATAGTAAACAGTCACTCAACCAATTCGAGAGTTAAAACCGAATTTACGGATGGGGGACTGTTTTTTTCGTTCAAAAAAACGACAATTTAATTTGTTGCACCTCTTAAAAGTAAGTGCTATTCTAAACTGTTAGATTTCTAACAATAATTTTTTTCGAGGCCATCATGAAACAACATTTAGGTATAAATCATCAGTTACATATTTTAGCAAATCGCTCAACGCGGAAATTTAATGAAACCTTTCTGGGCGATGATATTACGGGTAAGCAAGGCGGCATTTTGCATTACTTATTATTACGTGCCGGAAAAAAGGACGTTTATCAGCGCGATATTGAGGAAAATTTCAGTATCCGTCGTTCTTCTGTGACTAGTTTGCTCCAAAAATTGGAAGATAAAAATTACATTACCCGCGAATCAGTGGCCGGAGATGCCCGTCTGAAGCGGATTGTGTTAACTCCAAAAGCCCTGAAATTTCGCACAAATGTTGTTCAAGGTACGTATGATTTCGAGGATGTCTTGCTAGATGGTATTTCAGAAGCGGACATTCAGGTTTGGCAAAACGTAACTACTCAAATGATTCATAATTTGGATAGCAAAAAGACAGGAAGTGGAAAAGTATGATTAAACGTTTAGGACATTCTGTCCGTGAATTTAAGAAGTATGCGCTCGTTTCGCCTGTCCTGGTGGCGATCGAAACGTTTATCGAAACCTTCATTCCGTATTTAATGGCGGGAATGATTGATAAGGGGATTATTCCTGGAAATTTGGGTTACATCGAAAAAATGGGGCTATTCATGCTGATTGGGGCCTTTATCTCATTAGCTGGTGGGGCTGGTGCAAGTTGGTATTCCAGTTTGGCTAGTGCGGGTTTTGCCAAGAATTTACGGCATGATCTCTATTATCACATTCAGGATTTTTCGTTTGCTGATTATGATCATTTTTCGACCTCTAGTATTGTTGTCCGGTTAACCACGGACATTATGAATATTCAGCAGGCCTTTCAGATGCTGGTCCGAGCAGCAGCCCGGGCACCATTAATGCTGATCTTTTCGATTGTGATGGCCTTTACCGTTGATGCACAAATGGCATTGGTCTTTGTTGTTTCAGTGCCAGCGATGGCGATTGGGCTAACTATCATCATCGCTTTAGGCCGGCCATTATTTAAACAGGTTTATCAGCGTTATGACGGTCTCAACCGGGTTGTTCGAGAAAACTTACGCGGAATTCGAGTTGTAAAAACTTATAACCGAGCAGCAGTGGAAAATAAAAAAGAAGCCCGTGCGGCATCGCGGATTTTCAACGTTTTTAGTAAAGCCGAACGCATTTTACAGCTTAATATGCCGATCATGCAGTTTGTGATGTACAGTACGTTACTTTTCTTAGCGTGGTTTGGTGCCAAACGGATTGTGGCCGGAACGATGCAGCCTGGTCAGCTCGTCAGCTTACTAGCCTATGCCATGTCCGTCTTGATGAGCCTGAATATTTTGTCAAACGTCTTTAACCAAATGACGATTTCACTCGCTTCGGCCCAGCGGATTGACGAGGTCTTGACCTATAAGAGTACCTTAACCAACCCCAGAGATGCACTTACCGCGGTTCCTAGTGGCGAAATTGAATTCAAAAACGTTGATTTTGGATACGAAGATGATCATGTGACCCGACTGCATGACATTAACCTGCACATTCATTCTGGGGAAACCATTGGTATTATTGGTGAAACCGGCAGTGGCAAAAGTACACTGGTGAGCCTTATTCCGCGTCTTTATGATGTTAATAAGGGGCAAGTGAAAGTCGGCGGTGAAAATGTTATCTATTACGATATTCGAACCTTGCGTGATAATGTGGCGATGGTTTTGCAACAAAACGTCTTATTCTCGGGAACAATTGCCGAAAATCTGCGCTGGGGCGATGAAAATGCCACTGATGAGCAGCTCGTCCATGCCGCCAAACTGGCTCAGGCGGATGATTTTATCCGTAGTTTACCCGCAGGCTATGACACCTACATTGAACAAGGCGGTAGTAATGTTTCCGGGGGACAAAAGCAACGGTTGACGATTGCTCGTGCTTTGTTGAAACATCCACAAATTTTAATTTTAGACGATTCAACTAGTGCAGTTGATACACACACGGACAGTCTGATTCAAAAGGCCTTTCGTGAAGAGTTGCCTCACATGACAAAGCTAATTATTGCCCAGCGAATTTCTTCGGTGCAAAATGCAGACCGCATTATTGTGTTGCAGGCCGGCAGAATTGAAGCAGTAGGCACGCATGCACAACTTTTGGCAAAGGATGCACTTTATCAAGAAATTTATCATTCACAAGTGAAAGGAGAAGAGACAGATGCAAAGAACTAGAGTTGCAGGACGCGCAAAATTAGACGGTTCAGCTTGGAAAATTTTGTGGCGATTATTACGCTATATTTTACAAAAAAGCCGTTTTGCGCTGTTTATTGCCTTCTTTTCCGTTATTGTTTCCGCGGGGGCGGCCGTTATTGGTACGCTATTCATTCAACGGTTGATTGATGATTACATTACGCCGCTAATGAAAGCCGCCAATCCTAATTTCACGCCGTTATTGCATGCGGTGATAATCATGGGTGCAATTTACCTATTAGGGGTGATTGGCACTTTAATGTACTCGCAAATTATGATTATGACTGGTCAAAAACTGCAGAACCGAATCCGGGACGATATGTTTAAGCATATGCAAAAACTGCCCCTGAGCTATTTTGATTCTAATGATTATGGCGATATTATGAGTCGTTACACGAATGATGTAGATACGTTACGGCAAATGGTGGAGCAGAGTTTTCCAATGTTTATCAACGCTATTTTTAACATTGTGTTTACGTTATCGGCGATGATCGCTTTAAGCCCATTTTTAACAGTGGTCAGTTTACTCATTTTTGCGCTGAGTATTTTTGTCGTTCGGACACTGAGTTCCAAGAGCAGCGCGTATTTCCGTTTACAACAGAAATCATTGGGTGATATTGATGGTTATATTGAAGAAATGCTGAATGGGCAAAAAGTAATCAAAATTTTTTCACATGAAAAGCAGTCTAAGGCTGGATTTGATGTCCGTAACGAAGAACTGCGACGCGATGCCAGTTTGGCGAATGGCCTTTCAACAATGCTATTTCCTATTATGGGGAATGTGGGCAATATTCTCTATGTGCTGATTGCCGTTGTGGGCGGCTATTTTGCGGTCAATCATGTGACGGCAATTACGTTAGGCGAAATTGCAGCCTTCTTGCAGTTAAGCCGTTCCTTTAGTCAACCGATTGCCCAAATCACAATGCAGTTGAATGCGATTATTATGGGTCTTGCCGGGGCACAGCGGATGTTTCAGTTGTTTGATGAGCCAGTTGAACAGGACTCGGGGAATACGACGTTAGTTTATGTGACCGAAAATGCACAGCATGAATTAGTCGAAACCGATCACCGTACCGAGCAATGGGCCTGGAAGTCCGTTGCTACAGATGGGGCGGTGACCTTAACACCCGTTAAAGGCCATATCGTGTTTGAGGATGTGAACTTTAGTTATGATGGGAAAAAGACAATTCTGCACCATATTTCCCTAGAAGCCAAGCCAGGGGAAAAGATGGCATTTGTAGGCGCCACTGGTGCAGGCAAAACGACGATTACAAACATGCTGAACCGGTTTTATGACATTTCAAGCGGAAAAATTACGTACGATGGCATTGATATTAAACAAATTAAAAAAGCTAGTTTGCGGCTATCGATGGGAATTGTACTTCAGGACACGACCCTATTTACCGCTTCAATTCGTGATAACATCCGATATGGCAGACTTAATGCTACTGATGAAGAAGTCGTTCAAGCAGCTAAACTGGCGAATGCAGACAGCTTTATTCGCAGTTTACCGCATGGGTATGACACGGTGATCGATGGTTCTGGCTCTGATCTTTCCCAAGGGCAACGTCAACTGTTATCCATCGCACGAGCTGCAATTGCTGATCCGCCAACCATGATTATGGATGAAGCAACGTCAAGTATTGATACCCGGACAGAAACAATGGTACAAACTGGAATGGATAATCTTATGAAGGGGCGCACCACGTTTGTGATTGCACATCGTTTGTCCACCGTGCATAACTCGGACGAAATTCTCGTTATTGAAGATGGGCGTATTATTGAAGATGGTAACCATGAAGCCTTGATGAAAGAAAAAGGAGAGTACTACGAACTTTATACGGGTAAGACAGCTTTAGAATGAGCAAAGGGCTTTGAATGGGCAGTAGCCTGCTGTCATGCTAAAATAAGAGAGAAACTAATTGGAAGAAGTGGGTGTATTGATGATACAAATTCCCCAAGATATGACGGAAGTTAAAGTTAAATTAGCACAGCTTGAAGAATTAGGTCATGAGAGTACCGAGGCACAGGTTATTTTTGAGGCTATTTCAGATAATGCTCAGGCTATCCTAGATGAAAAATTAGAAGGGCATTATTATTCGTGTGCTTTAGATAAGGACACCCTTACTGTGTATGATGTGATCCAAAAACCGATCGGCAAAATTAAAGCCCAGAGTCATTCTTTTGAAGAAGATTTTCGCCAAAATGCACCACAATTATTGATGTATTTAGATCAACAAATTCAAAAAATTGTAAATCAACGTTAATTGAAGGAGTTTTAACATGACCATTAAATTAATTGCGAGCGATATTGACGGGACCTTTTTAGATGATCAGCACGCTTTTGACCGGGAACGGTTCCAAGTCCAGCTGGATGAGATGAACCGGCGAGGCATTCACTTTGTGGTCTCAAGCGGGAATCAGTATTTACATTGTACGAAAGTGATGGCTGGAATTAACGGTGATCTGACCTATGTAACCGAAGACGGGGGCTTGATTGTTGAACAAGGAAAAGTATTAGATGCGAGCCCGATTGAACCTGAATTGTGGCAGTCGGTTCTAGCCAGTGTCTCACAAAAATCGGTTTTGGCCAACGGCGTGATTATTTTATCTGGGGCGCATGCTGCCTACACGAATATTTCGCCAGCTAGTGAGGTCTGGTCGCGGACCCAATATTTTTACGAGAATTTAACACCCGTTACGAAACTTTCACAGGTCCAAGGCGAGATTTATAAGGTAGATGTCAATTGGCCTGGAATTGCGGATGTTCGGGATAAACATGCCGAACTAACCAGTGAGTTTGGCGACCAATTAAATGGCGTAATGAGCGGGTATAGTGGCATTGACATTATTAAACCGCATGTCACCAAGGCTTACGGGTTGGAACAATTACAACGGATTTGGCACGTCTCGATGGCAGAAACGATGGCGTTTGGGGATAACCAAAACGATGCCCCGATGTTACGTGATGCCAAGTATGGGTATGCCATGAAGAATGCTGCTCCCGAGGCAAAGGCTGCAACCAAGCTGGTCACACCATTAGATAATAATCACAGTGGCGTGTTGGATATGATTGATCGTGTTTTAGCAAACAAAATCTAGAAATGAACAGCTACTGACGTAAAAACTCAAGGTTGAAATTTTAATCCAAGTTCATTAGAATTATCATGTAGGCGTCGGTAGTGTAATGGATAGCACATGAGATTTCGGTCCTCATGATCGGGGTTCGATTCCCCGCTGACGCATTAGTGATAGCGGCTGAAAAAATCTCCCAGCCTTGAGGTTTCCAAATTTTAATAGTCGAAATCTGGCGGGAAAAAGACTACCTGCTCTGATTAACGGTGAAAGTCGAATGATTCGTTCTTTGAATCATTCGACTTTCGTTGTTATGCGCGAAGTTAAAATACTTTTTTCCATTTTCTTTGCCAAAAAGCCCTCCAAAACTAAAGGCTGAAATTTTAGTTTTGGAGGGCTTTTTGGCTATAAATCGTTCATATTCCTTTCGTTCATAATAGTATGCTAAATCCGACTTGAAGAACAGTGCAACCGCTTTTACGATTAACTTGTATCTAAATTTTTAGGAGATGAAGGATATGTCAGATGAGAGATGGGATTTACGTAGAGTCTTAAATGAATTAAAAGATGATCCTGCGCAATACCATGAAACGGATGTTGAAGTTGACCCGGAAGCTGAATTGTCAGGGGTCTATCGCTATATTGGTGCCGGCGGAACGGTCGAACGTCCCACCCAAGAAGGACCGGCAATGATGTTCAACAATGTTAAAGGCTTTCCTGATACCCGGGTGTTAATGGGGCTTATGGCCAGTCGGAAACGAGTTGGCAAGATGTTCCATCAAGATTATAAAACTCTAGGTCACTTTTTGAATAAAGCTGTTCAAAAACCGGTAGCACCTGTTACAGTTCCTGAAGATCAAGCACCAGCGCATGAAGTCGTGCATAAGGCAACTGAAGCGGGATTTGATATTCGCAAATTAGTTGCTGCACCCACAAATACACCGGTTGATGCTGGTCCTTACATCACGGTAGGTGTGGTTCTTGGCTCAAGCATGGATAAATCAATGAGCGACGTTACGATTCACCGAATGGTGTTGGAAGATAAAGATAAGTTAGGTATTTATATCATGCCTGGTGGCCGGCACATTGGCTATTTTGCAAATGAGTATGAGAAAGCAAATAAACCAATGCCAATCACGATTAATATCGGTCTAGATCCTGCAATCACAATTGGGGCAACCTTTGAGCCGCCAACAACACCATTAGGCTACAATGAATTGGGCGTTGCTGGAGCGATTCGTAACCAAGCCGTAGATTTAGTTGATGGGCTGACAGTCGACGAAAAAGCAATTGCACGTTCTGAATACACTTTGGAAGGTTATATTATGCCTAATGAGCGGATTCAAGAGGATATTAATACGCATACTGGCAAAGCTATGCCTGAATTCCCAGGCTATGATGGGGATGCCAATCCAGCCCTTCAGGTGATCAAGGTAACGGCAGTCACACATCGAGAAAGTCATCCAATTATGCAAAGTGTGATTGGACCGAGTGAAGAACATGTTAGCATGGCGGGAATTCCAACCGAAGCAAGTATCTTGCAACTTACAGATCGGGCCATTCCTGGTAAAGTCTTGAATGTTTATAATCCGCCAGCAGGTGGTGGTAAGTTGATGACGATCATGCAAATCCACAAGGATAATCTAGCTGATGAAGGTATTCAACGTCAAGCCGCTCTTTTAGCATTTTCAGCCTTTAAGGAATTGAAGACCGTCTTCTTAGTAGATGAAGATGTGGATATCTTTGATATGAACGATGTGGTTTGGACAATTAACACACGTTTCCAGGCGGATCAAGACATTATGGTCCTTTCTGGGATGCGCAATCACCCATTAGATCCTTCTGAACGACCAGAATATGACCCTAAATCTATTCGCACACGAGGGATGTCATCCAAACTGGTTATTGATGGAACGGTGCCATTTGATATGAAAGATCAATTTGAACGGGCACAGTTTAAGAAAGTTGACGATTGGCAAAAATATTTGAAGTAAAAAATAGGTTTTAAAAATAGTGGGCTAGTCGTTGATGAGCCTATGACAAAGGAGATTACAAAATTGTGAATAAAAAAGTCGTTGGTTTTTTTGCCGGCATTGCAGTTTTCCTAATCATTTATTTGATTCCTCTTGGTGGCGGCTTATCTGCAAAGGGGCAGCTAGATTTAGCCCTCAGTTTGATGACCGTCGTTTGGTGGGCAACTCAGATTGCGCAACCCGCTTACATTGGTGGAATTTATTTAATGCTGCTGATTATCTTTAACGTTGCCACGCCGGTTCAAGTCTTCTCGTCTTCATGGACGGGTTCAATTATGTGGCTTGTCATGGGGGCGTATCTGATTGCTGGTGCCGTTAAGGATTCTGGTTTAGGTGAGCGAATTGCCTATGCGTTTATTATTCGCTTTGTCAGAACTTGGAACGGTGTTATCGTTTCAATCTTCGTGCTAACCTTTATTCTAGCTTTGCTTATTCCTCATCCATGGCCAAGAGCTTTTCTAATCATGTCAGTTATGGATGTGGTCGCCACCAGTGCGAAGATGCCTAAAGAAGATAAAGCTAAGTTAGGACTGGCGGTCTTTGCTGCCTCCTGTCCGCTTTCGGGTGTCTTTTTGACGGGTGATACTTCGCTAAACCCACTGGCGGTGGCAGACTCCGGAGTTAATGTCAGCTTTATTAATTACTTTATCTATATGAGTGTTCCAATGATTATTGCAGCGTTGATCACGATGGGACTGATCTTAGTCCTTTTCCGTCCGACAAAGGAACTCCACATTAATGTCCCAGCGCTAAAAATTCAGCAAGCCAATTTGGGAAAGTTTTCCAAAAAAGAAATCCGTACTTTAGTTTGGTTGGTAATTGCCATTGCGTTGTGGCTGACAAGTGGCGTCACTGGGATTGATGTTGGTTGGTTGACTTTCATTGTCGCACTTTTGATGAGTTTGCCAGTAATTGGTGGCGTCTTGACTGCCAAATCCTGGAGTGGTGTTCCGGTTAATGTGTTAGTCTTCTTGACTTCGGCCATTGCCATTGGGTCGGTCGGCAAGGTGACAGGAATGAACGCCTGGATTGCCAAAGAAATTTTGCCATCCACGTTGCCGCATAATGTCTACTTGTTGGCGTTAATGATTACGTTGTTTGCGATGATTATTCATATGTTTATGGGTTCTGTAATTGCTGTGATGGGAATTACGATTCCAGCAATTTTAGCTGCTACTTCACACATGGGAATCAGTCCTTTAGCCATTTCGTTGATTGTCTTTTCTGTGGTCAACTTACACTATATCCTGCCGTTCCATAACTTAGCTGTTCTGGTTGGAAGCGATCCGGATACTGGTGGCGGTTATACTCCTAAAGACGTGATGCGGTTAGGGATTCCGTTAACATTAGTGATGTTTATTGTGGCGGTAGTTCAAGTATTCTGGTTCCAAGTAACAGGATTAATGTAACTTTAAAAAAAGCATCGAAATTGGGTTGAGAAATGTTTCTCAGCCTTTTTTTGTCCCCAAAACTTAGTAACTAAAATTCGAGGGAAAGCCCTAATGACAACAGAAGGCCGCTGATTCAAATGACGACTCAGCGACTTTCTAAGCTACCCAGAAAATAAGAATGTGTGCGATTAAAATGCTTTTTCCAAGTTAGCTAGTTTTGAAATTTTTTAATAAATCCTTTAATTACCGGGTCGCTGACGGGGTAGTGATAGACCATTTCCAAAGTGCTGAAAATTTGAGGTGAAAGCGATTTGATGACAAAATCAGGAGTTAGAAATGGTTGCGCAGATTCTTGAAACAGAAAAGCAGCCTTATTACTTTTTTTGATCATGCCCATAATGGTTTCAATGTGTGAGGTTTCAAAAAAGATTCGTGGGCGGATCTGGTTTTGATTAAAAGCTGTAATCATGGGCTCGTACACGCCAGATCCCTTTGGTAAGGTCGCAATTTCAGTGTCCTTTAGATCCGCTACGCGTAAAAAGGGTCGGTTAGCTAAAGGATGCTGGGCCGGTAAAACGACCTTCAATTCATCCGCTAATAATGGAATTTTGCGATAAGCCTGATCAGACAGTTCGTAAGTTTGGGTGTCACGAAGGACGGCAATATTAATTTGATCAGAGGTTAGTAAAGATAAAATGTGATCGCCCTCGTCTTCAATCACATGGACTTTAACTTGCGGGTATTCCTGGGCAAAATGATTGATGATTTGCGTGAGATCATACTGCGAAAGAATAGGAACTGCCCCGATTCGGATAACACCGGCTCGCAGTTCGCGAAAATCAGTCATGGTTTGCTTGAGTTGCTTGTATTGCGACAAAAGGGTGACTGAGTAGTTGTAAAAACTGTTACCAGCCTCGGTAATTGCTAAGTGATGTTTATTATGCGTATCGATAAGTTCAATACCAACTTCATCTTGAATGTGACCCAAGCGTTTAGAAAGATTAGATTGAGTCATACTCAGCTGCACAGCGGCGCGTGAAATGCTACGTAATTGATAAACCGTAACGAACGCGCGAAAATCTTCCATTTCCATTTTTACCGTGTCCTTTCAAAAGTCGGCAACATAACGTTGTATTTCTAAGTTGCCCTTATTATACAACAACGGGTTAAAGGAAAATAAAAAATGAAGCGCTTGCAAAAAACAAAATTTTAGTCTATATTGTAAGTGTTAGGAGTGACAATGGTCATTCGGGATTGTTACTGGTAAAGCAGGCAATACCTTTTTCATTAGATTGGAAGAGGCGTTGCCTGCTTTTGTTTGTAATTGTAAGGAGGTGATGAATTTGGGCATTCGCATTGAAAGAGTTTTGAACAATAACGCTGTGGTTTCTACAGATTCTGATGGTCATGAAATAGTCGTGATTAGAAATGGAATTGCTTTTAGGAAAAAGTATGGAGGATTTATAGCAGAAAGTAAAATCCAACAAATTTTTCGGTTACAAGGACAACAGAATCAAGATAAGTTTAGTGAACTTCTTGGTAAAATTCCACCAAAGAATTTTGAAATTGCGCAATCCTTAATCGATTTAGCAAGAGAAGGATATGGAATTGAATTAAATGATTCAGTTTTAATAACAGTAGCAGACCACATAGCAGGTGCCGTCCAACGTTCTAAAAATGGAATCAATTTATCCAATGAATTAAAGGGGGATATCAAAAAAATTTACAGTAAGGAATATGAAATTGGACAATATGTAGTAAGATTAATCAATCAAAATTTTCAAACACAATTTGGCAGTGATGAAGCAGCCTTTATCGCAATGCATATATTAGATGGACGAAAAAACGTTGAAAATAAACAATCTTTGAATAAAGTTATTAAATTAATTGAAGAAATACAAGACATTCTGGTTAATTTTTTTCATCGGAATTTGGATAAAAAATCGATGGAATATTCTCGACTAATAACACATCTAGAATTTTTTACACAACGGATACTTAGTGGTGAAAAAAGGCAAAAAACGAATGATGTGCTTTGGAAGATGCTTTCAAAAACATATCCTAATTCTTATAACTCAGTACAAAAAGTGGCTGGATTTCTTAAAGATAATTATGACTATAAAATGAGTAAGACTGACCAAATGTATCTGATTATTCATGTTGCAAGTTTGTTTGAAAAGGGCTAATGTCCTTTGGATTGTTACTGTTCGATCAGGCAATACCTCATTAAAAAACTAAAATGAGGAGATTTCACTATGCAAGATTTAAATAAAATTGCTAAAAAAATAATTAAAGATATTGGTGGGAAAAAGAATATTTCACAATTCACTCACTGTTTTACACGACTACGTTTCAATCTGAAAGATAATAATAAAATTAACCGTGAGGATTTGAACTCTATCCATGGTGTAAAGGGAGTAACTGTCAATAATGGACAACTTCAAATTATTATTGGGACAGATGTGGATACCTGGTATGACGCAATTAATGAATATTTGGGAGATGTTAAATCTAATTTCCACGAACCAAATAACAAGGGAATAATGAACAAGATTATAGATATAATAACTGGAATATTTATTCCCGTATTTCCTGCATTAGCTGCAGGTGGGTTGTTAAAGGGAATTTTGATTGGGATTCAATTCGCGGGTCTGGTTAAATCCACTGAACCAACTTTTGCCTTATTAATGATGATTTCTGATGTTCCATTTTATTTTCTACCAATAATCTTAGCTTTCAGTTCTGCTAAAAAATTTGGTGCTAATCAGTATACAGCACTGCTGATTGCGGGTACGTTGTTACATCCCACATATGTAGCCATGAAAACCAGTACAACATTTCTTGGCCTTACAGTTCCGCATATAACATACTCTTCCACTGTTTTTCCAATATTGCTAAGTGTAGCTTTGCTAGCAGTAGTTGAGAAGCAGTTGAAGAATATTATTCCAAAATCCGTTGCCATGTTATTTGTTCCTTTGTTTTCGGTAATTATTACGGCACCAATTGCATTAATAATCATCGGTCCCGTGGCGAATTGGTTAGGTGAATTGGTCGGTAATGGGATTGTACACTTGTACCAAATGAGTGGTGCTTTTGGTGGTGCAATATTTGGTGCAATTTATCCATTTCTGGTATTTACAGGATTACATCAGGCTTTGCCACCAATTGAATTACAAAACTTAGCAACATCTGGTGTTGATGTTTTTTTGGGTCTTGCAGCTGTTGCAAATGCTTCTGTTGCAGGAACTACAATCATGGCTGCGCTACGTTCAAATGATGTTGATTTTCGTTCATTAGCATTCTCGTCCGGACTGAGTGCTATATTAGGAACAACAGAGCCAGCAATTTATGGTGTATTAGCTAAATCTAAACGCAATTTTGTTGCAGCATTCATTGGTGGTGGAATTGGCGGTGCCATCATAGGGTTCTTCAAAGTTTCGGCAGTTGGAATGGGACCAGTGCCAATTCCGGCAATTGCACTTTTTGCAGGAAACAAGTTTCTGATTTATGTTATCAGCATCTCATTATCATTTAGTATTGGCATGCTGGCTTGCTTACTTTTAAATAAAGAAAAGAAAAATAATAACACTTCAAAATCTGAAGTATCCAATATGAAAGCAATTGATTTAGTCAGTCCAGTAAACGGAGAAGTAATATCTCTTAAAGAAATGAACGATCCAACTTTTGCCAGTGGTGCGATGGGTAATGGAGTAGCTATCATACCTTCGGATGGAAGGATCGTTGCCCCAATGGATGCAACTGTTGAAGCCGTATTTCCAACCAAACACGCTATAGGATTGTCCAATGGGTCCACAGAATTAATTATTCATGTTGGGGTTAATACCGTTGAACTGAAAGGTAAACCCTTCAAATCCTATGTTAAGAATGGGGATAAGGTTAAGCAAGGTCAATTACTTTTAACATTTAATTTGCAAGAAATAAAAAATAAAGGGTATGATCCCACAACAGCCCTAATTATTAACAATAAAGCTCATGAGACACAAGCAAAGATTATTACTGGAAACAATAAGCATCAAAAAATTAGGATAAATGATCCACTTTTAACAGCTCAATTTTAAGGGGGAGAGAAAAATGAAATTTCCAAAAGATTTTTTGATTGGTGGCGCATTTGCTGCAAATCAAGTTGAAGGCGGGTTACGCGGTACTGGAAAAGGTATTTCTACAGCTGATTGTTTCAAATTGGTAGATCGCGAAAAAGGTGGAAAATTTGAATTAACAAAGGCAGAAGTGAAACAAGCAGTTGAGGATAAAAATGATCTTAACTACCCTAAAAGACGTGGGATTGATTTCTATCATCATTTGAATTCAGATCTTGATTTGTTTGCAGAAGCCGGCTTTAAATCATTACGATTCTCAATTTCCTGGTCCCGTTTGTTTCCTACAGGTGAAGAATCAACTCCAAATAGACAAGGAGTTGATTTTTACCATCAATTTATTAATGGGTTACGCAAAAGGAATATAGCGCCTATTGTCACACTTTCCCACTTTGAAATGCCAATTGAACTGGCAATTAAGTATAATGGATGGTCGGATCGGCGAGTAATTGATCGATTCATGCGTTTCAGTAAGTTCGTTATTCAGGAGTACTCAGAAGATGTTCACTGGTGGATTGTCTTTAATGAGATTGATGCAACTATTCATATTCCTTTTACTGGTGCAGGTATAATTGATAAGGGTTCAAATGACTTGAGCATTCGTTATCAAGCATTGCATTACCAATTTGTTGCGGCGGCAAAGACCATTGCATTTGCACATAAAGTGAGCAAAAAAATAAAGTAGGCTGTATGGCAACAAAAAACCTTAAGTATCCTAGTACCTGTAAACCGGAAGATGCTATGGAGTGTTTGAAAGAAACTATGTTGGATACATTTGTGACTGATGTGCAAGTAACAGGTCATTATCCATACAGTATTAAACGATACTTTTCCAAAAACAACATTAATTTAGAAATAACTGATGAAGATAGGCAACTATTACGTGAAAATAAAATTGATTTTGTTGGCTTTAGTTATTATGCTTCTCTCGTTACCAGTTTTGATAAAAAAAATAAAAAAGAAACGAATGCCAATTTATTGGTAGGGGAACGAAACCCATATCTAAAAACAACGCCATGGGGATGGCAAATTGATCCAGAAGGTTTACGGTATTCTTTGAATTATTTTTACGACCGCTATCATCTTCCTGTTTTTGTCGCAGAAAATGGACTTGGAACTATTGATAAATTCGAAAATAATACAGTTCATGATGATTATCGAATTAGATATATTAATGATCACTTAAAAGCTGTACTACAAGCCATGGACGATGGTGTTGAGGTGCTTGGATACACCTATTGGGGGTGTATAGATTGTATTAGTGCTTCGACTTCTGAGATGTCAAAGCGATACGGACTTATTTATGTTGATCAAGATGATTATGGTAATGGAACATTAAATCGATATCGAAAAGATTCTTTTTATTGGTATAAAAAGACGATACAAAGTAACGGACAGAATATTATTTAAGTAGTTGGTCTATGAAATTAGTTGTAATTAAAATCATCAGGAACGTTAAACTAACTTTCCTGTAGATATCCACTTAAGTAAATAGAATTTGCGGTATTGTTAATCTTGTTGGAATTAAATTTCACCATTGACATCGTCAAAACATTAAACTAAACTAATCACAATACAAATGACCTTTAACTTAGTCCGTGAGACCAAAAAGGATTCCGATTAGAAATTGATTCGAAGACCCTTGGCCGACCTGGCTAAGGGCCTTTTTAAATAAAAGTAGTCTAATAAAATATTTGGGTCTCTGTCAAATTGTATTGGTGGAGATTTTTGAAAAGCATGTTCACTTCGGTGAATGTGCTTTTTTTGTTTACGCATAAATTAAACTGATACGAATGAAAAAGTTATGAATATTTTGAAAACCAAAACAGCTACGCTTTAACACCTTAATTTTACGATTTAGTCCTTCAATAGGACCGTTGGAATACGGATAACGACAACTATTGAGAACAGCAGGACCATTCTTTATTAAAGTTGAGATAGTAATATCCATTTGGTTGCCAGCCGCCTTGTAGTTGGCAATCAAGGTTTTAAATCCAACCGCATCTTTTTGTTGAATGGCTGTTAGAATTCCTTGATAGGTTTGATACACAGTTTTAAATTCTGGAAATTCATCTAAGGCTAGGTCAATGGCGTTCTGTTGGGTCATGTATTCGTTGATACCGTGTAAATAGATAAGTTTAGTATCATTGACCTTTTCTTCTGCCAAATGGAACAAACGCCATTGAGATTTTAGAATGCGATAAACTCGGGAATGCTTATCTTGAAAAGTATGGATCACACGTGTACGTTCGTTATCCAGTGCCCGACCGGCAAGTTGAATAATGTGGAAACGGTCAATGATGGTTATTGCCTTAGGAAATAACCGATGAATAAAGCCAGCATACTCAGCATTCATATCAACGGTGATTGTTTGAACTTTCATACGTTCTTGAACTGAATAGCGAGCTTCAAAGTAATCAATGATATCCTTACTAAGGCGATCCTTAAGAATCACAATGCGGCGATGACTAACGGCATCGCAACAGTTAAAGGACATTAGATGATTACAGGAACGGAATTCATCAAAACAAAGATTTTGGGGGAGTGTTTTAACACGATAAGCTAAGTGAATATTCGCATTTAAAATGCGTTGAACACTACTTGGTGAAATCCCACAAATCTTAGCGATTTCTTTACTGGTCAGCATATCCCGAGCCAGAACAATTACTTGATGTTTCACATTATGCGTAAAAGTTTCATTACGTTTAACGAGGTTAGTTTGAGCACCACAGGTTTTTAAACACCGTTTACATTGATATCTTTGTCGTTTTAGCTGCATCTCATAACGTCCACCTGATAAGGTTCCCAATCTTAGATGGCCAATGTGAGTTCCATTTTTGATTAGAGATTTATGGCCACAATGAGGACATTTTAAAAGTTGATAGGAAAGGATAGCGTGAACGACATGAACGTGTTGCCCATTGGGATAATGTTCCTTAGTAATCTCAGTTACAGTTAAATTAGGGTCTGTTATTTCGAATAGGCTTAGGATAGAATTAGTTAGGGACATTTGTTTTTCCTCTTTTCGATTTTATTAGGCGATTAAATCGTAACACAAAGAGGGCAAATGTCCTTTTTTTTTTCAAAATAAAAACTGGTATCAGTTATTCACCAATACCAGAAAGTGTAGACCCAAATATTTTTCACTGAACCATTTAATTGCTTCCTGAGAGAACAAAACGGTGCAGTAAAGTTCCTGCAGAAAATGCAGGGAGTCTACCCCATAAGCTAAGTGCACTTAGTTAATCAGAAAACGATTAACTAAGTGCTTTTTTTGTACCTAAATTAGAAAGGATGGTTATCACGATGGCAGAACGAAAACAGGCAAATATTGTTTCTATCGCCCAATTTGATCAGGCAGATGCACTGGATTTGATTCAAGAGGCGCAAGAATTCAAAGCAGGCAAACAAATTCAACTTAAGAAACCGGCGTATGCGATGAACTTATTTTTCGAAGATTCAACCCGGACGAAAACAAGTTTTCAAATGGCAGAAAAAAAGTTGGGGATGCAAGTCTTGAACTTTAACGCTGCGACAAGCTCAGTAAATAAGGGGGAAAGTTTGTATGACACCCTAAAAACGGTTGAAGCTATTGGGGTCAATGTGGCTGTTATCCGTCATCCGCAAACCGACTACTATCAACCCTTGCTAAGCAAATCCAATTTGAAAATCGGGTTAGTTAATGCAGGTGATGGACAAGGACAGCATCCTTCACAGTGCCTGCTTGACATGATGACCATCCAGGAACAATTTCATCACTTTGAGGGGCTGCGGGTTCTGATTAATGGAGATATCCGTCACTCACGGGTGGCACGTTCCAATGCACAATTATTAGCCAAACTAGGTGCACAGGTTTACTTTTCAGGTCCCAAAGACTGGTTTGACCCACAACTAGCGCAGTTCGGAGAATATGGGGATTTTGATCAGCTCCTTGCCCACATGGATGTCATTAATATTTTGCGGGTCCAACACGAGCGATTAAGCGGTGAAGACAATGCTCACTTCAGTGAAGAAAGCTACCGAGCGGCATATGGGCTGACTCAAGAGCGTGCCGCGCGATTAAAACCAGCAGCCATCATTATTCATCCGGCACCAGTTAACCGCGGAGTCGAAATTGATGATGACTTGGTCGAAAGCAAACATTCACGAATCTTTAAGCAAATGGAAAATGGTGTCTTTGTCCGGATGGCAATGCTAAGTCGGATTTTACGTTACCAAAATTGCCTTTAGGAGGAATCTAAATGTCGCTTTTATTGAAAAATGGGCTGGGATTGCTTGAAGGAAAGTTAAGCCCAATGTCACTTTTGCTACAGGATGGCAGGATTCAAGGCATTAATTTGCCCATAGAAACAGCCGACCAAGTCATTGACTTACATCACGCTTTTGTTTCGTCGGGTCTCGTTGACTTACACGTCCATTTACGCGAACCGGGTTTTACAAATAAAGAAACGATCTTAACCGGCAGTAAAGCTGCGGCACATGGTGGGTTCACAACCATTGGGGCAATGGCCAATCTGAATCCAGCCCCTGATACACCGACTCGGTTTTTAAAACAACAACAGCTAAACCGTGAGGCCGTGGTGAAGATTAAACAGTACGCGCCGGTCACGCAAAAACGAGCGGGAAAACTTCCCGTGGATTTTACGGCGTTGCGCCAAGCAGGAGCGTTTGCTTTCAGTGATGACGGCTCTGGAATTGCTGATGCCCGCGTGATGTATCAAGCGATGCAAAAGCTTGCCAAGTTGGGCTTGCCGTTATGTGATCATGCGCAGGATATGACCTTAACCGCGGGCGGTGTCTTGAATGCGGGACCAGCAGCAAAGAAGTACGCCGTGCCAGGGGTCGATAAGGTTAGTGAAACCAGCCAAATTGCCCGTAATTTAGTCCTAGCGGCGGCCACGGGTGTGCATTATCATGTTTGTCATGTTTCGACGAAAGAAAGTATTGACTTGATTAGATTTGCAAAATCACAGGGCGTTCACGTCACCTGTGAAGTGACACCGCATCACTTGCTCCTCGATGAAACAATGATCGTGGGGGAAGCCACCCAATACAAAATGAATCCTCCCTTGCGAAGCGTTCAAGATCGGCTGGCGTGTGTTGCGGGCTTGCTGGATGGCACCATTGATCTGATCGCCACAGATCATGCGCCACATACGGCGGCAGAAAAAAAGCAAAGTTTGTCAACCGCACCTAATGGCATTGTCGGTTCGGAGACGGCCTTTGCGCTGCTATACACAACCTTTGTCAAACCAGGTGTTTGGTCGTTAACGCAGTTGATCAAATGGATGAGTACAGCGCCCCAAACGCTATTTCAACTAAATCATGTTGGCCAACTTCATCGCGGGGATCCTGCGGACATTGCGGTCTTTGATTTAAAGACTGCAACGAAGATTCAAGCGAGTGACTTCTTGTCAAAGGGTCACAATTCGCCATTTATCGGACAAACAGTTTACGGTGCCACGGTCATGACGCTTGTAGACGGCAAGCTTGTTTATCGGAGGGATTAGAAAATGACAGCAGCAAAATACTTAGTGTTAGCAGATGGCAGTATCTATGAAGGAACCGCATTTGGAGCCACGGCGACTTGCGGTGGTGAATTAGTGTTTAATACCGGTATGACGGGGTATCAAGAATCAATCACAGATCAATCCTACAATGGTGAAATTTTGATGTTTACATATCCCTTGATTGGCAATTACGGCATCAATTTTGATGATGATGAATCGGTCGCACCGACAACAGCTGGGGTGGTTGTTCACGAGGTGGCACGCAAAGCTAGTAATTGGCGCAATCAGATGAGCTTAGCGGATTTCTTAACCCATCACAATATCCCAGGAATTGCTGGAATTGATACTCGTGCACTAACCAAACGCATTCGCATGGCGGGTACCCTGAGAGCAGCTTTGGTAAATACAATGGCGGAAGCTCAGGTGTTTTTACAAAAACAAGAACAGCCGAACCAAACGAATTTAGTTGCTCAAAGTACCACCAATAACGCATATCCCAATCCTAACTCTGGCAAACGGATCGTGGTGGTTGATTTTGGCCTCAAAAACAGCATCTTGCGAGAGCTTGCCAAGCGGCAGTGCAATGTGACCGTACTGCCGGCTGATGCAACCGCAAAAACTGTTTTGAGTTACGAACCGGACGGGGTGTTATTGAGCAATGGCCCCGGTGATCCAAAAGATGTGGGGCAGGCCTTAGCGATGATCCGGACAGTTGAAAAACAGGTTCCCTTATTCGGGATTTGTCTAGGCCACCAATTATTTGCCCTTGCGAACGGTGCCGATACATTCAAAATGAAGTTTGGTCATCGCGGTTTCAATCATCCTGTCCGTGAGATTGCGACTAACCGGATTGATTTTACGGCGCAGAATCATGGGTACGCCGTTGACTTGAATTCTTTGACCGGAACGGATTTGTTGATGACGCATCAAGAAATCAACGATCAAACGGTTGAGGGCCTCCGCCATACTAAATATCCGGCCTTTTCGGTTCAGTTTCATCCGGATGCTGCGCCAGGACCGCATGATGCAAGTCATCTCTTTGATGATTTTCTAGAAATGATTGCAAGTTATCAGCAACAAAAAAGGAGTGTGCAGCATGCCTAAACGTTCAGATATCAAAAAAATTCTCGTAATTGGCTCGGGACCCATTATCATAAGTCAAGCAGCTGAATTTGATTATTCTGGTACCCAAGCTTGCTTAGCCTTAAAAGAAGAAGGCTATGAAGTGGTTTTAGTGAATTCTAATCCGGCAACTATTATGACGGATCCGGAAATCGCAGACCAAGTTTACATTGAGCCCCTGACGTTGGAGTTTGTGAGTCGGGTCATTCGAAAGGAGCGTCCGGACGCCATCTTACCGACTGTTGGTGGACAGACCGGCTTAAATCTCGCCAAACAGTTAGCGGAAGCAGGTGTCTTAGCTGCTTTTCATATAGAACTCTTAGGAACCAGCCTGCAATCCATTAATCAAGCAGAGGACCGGGAACAATTTAAAGAACTGATGCAAAAGTTAAATGAGCCGGTTCCCCAATCGAAAACTGTTTCAACCGTCGAAGCAGCCCAGAAGTTTGCTCGCCAAATTGGTTTCCCAGTGATCGTGCGGCCCGCTTACACACTTGGCGGAACTGGTGGGGGGATTGCTAACAATGAAGCCCAGTTAACCGAAATTGCCGCCAACGGTCTGGATTTATCACCAATTACGCAAGTTTTGATTGAGCAGAGTATTGCGGGATATAAAGAAATTGAGTTTGAGGTCATGCGTGATCACCACGATAACACGATGGTGGTGTGCTCGATGGAAAACTTTGATCCGGTGGGTATTCACACCGGGGATTCGATTGTGTATGCACCGGTGCAGACCTTGTCAGATCGCGAGTACCAGTTGCTGCGTGACGTATCCCTTAAATTAATTTCTGCGCTCAAAATTGAAGGCGGCTGCAACGTCCAGCTGGCGTTAGATCCACAAAGCTATCGTTATGACATTATCGAAGTGAATCCACGTGTAAGCCGTTCTTCTGCGTTAGCTTCGAAGGCGACCGGCTATCCGATTGCTAAAATGGCAGCCAAAATTGCGGTTGGGTTAACGCTTGACGAAATTAAAAATCCCATTACGCAAACCACCTATGCGGCGTTTGAACCGGCATTAGACTATGTGGTTTGCAAAATTCCGCGGTGGCCGTTTGATAAATTCAACCATGCCGACCGCCTACTAGGTACCCAAATGAAGGCGACCGGCGAAGTTATGGCGATCGGCCGTAATATCGAAGAAGCCACGCAAAAAGCTGTGCGTTCTTTAGAGATTGACGCCGACTTATTCGGATCTAAAAATTTAGCTCAACTGAGTGAAACGCAATTGACAGAGCGGTTAGTAAGGGCCCGTGATGATCGGTTATTTTGCATCATGGAAGCCTTAAGACGTCAATGGCCGATTGAAGGGATCCATGAACTAACGAAAATTGATCTCTTTTATTTAGATAAATTGCAGCATATTTTAGAAATTGAAACGGCTCTGGGAAAAAATCCAGGCGATCTGAAGTTACTGAAATTTGCTAAGCAAAACGGCTTCACCGATACGATTATTGCCCAAGCTTGGCAGCGGACGGCAGATGAGATTCGGTCAACGCGGCGCCAAAATGGCATTTGGCCAGTCTATAAAATGGTGGATACCTGTGCGGCGGAGTTTGAGTCGCAGACACCCTATTTTTACAGTACTTACGAACTTGAAAATGAAAGCCAGCACAGCTCCCAGCCTACAGTCCTGGTCATTGGCGCTGGGCCGATTCGAATTGGGCAAGGCATTGAATTTGATTATGCCACGGTACACTGCGTGCAAACCCTCAAAGAAGCTGGCTATCGAGCCATTATCATGAACAATAATCCGGAGACAGTTTCAACCGATTTCTCCATTTCAGATAAATTGTATTTTGAGCCCCTTACCTTAGAGGATGTTTTAAATGTGATTGATTTGGAACAGCCACTGGGCGTTATTGTTCAGTTTGGCGGTCAAACCGCGATTAACTTGGCCGAACCGTTAGCGCAACACGGCGTCAAAATTTTGGGGACCACTGTGACGGACGTGAATCGAGCAGAAGATCGGGATCAATTCAATCAAATTATTGAACAACTCAAAATTCCGCAACCGCTGGGAGATACTGCAACTAATACGAAGACGGCCTTGGCGATTGGCGATAAGATTGGTTACCCCCTGCTGGTTCGTCCTAGTTATGTGTTAGGCGGTCGGGCAATGGAAATCGTCCATAATGTTGAAGAATTAAATCAGTATATGCATGCGGCAATTGAAGTTTCACATGAACATCCGGTGTTATTGGACCGCTATTTAGTCGGAAAGGAATGTGAAGTCGATGCCATTTGTGATGGCGAAACGGTCGTTATTCCAGGCATTATGGAACACATTGAACGCGCAGGGATCCATTCAGGGGATTCAATGGCCGTTTATCCTTCTCAAACGCTCAGCCAAAATGCGATTCAGCAAATTGAACAAGAAACGATTCAATTAGCGCACGCTCTGCACTGTGTTGGACTCATGAATGTCCAATTCGTTATTCATGAGCAACAGGCGTTTGTGATTGAGGTCAATCCCCGAGCCAGCCGAACAGTTCCATTTTTGAGTAAAACAACGAAAATTCCGATGACCCAGCTTGCCACACAAGTCATCATGGGGCAAAAACTAGCGGCATTAGGGTATCAAACTGGTTTGCAACCCACCGGCAGCCTGGTTCATGTGAAAGCACCGATCTTCTCATTTAGCAAGTTGAATCGTGTGGACAGCCTGTTAGGCCCCGAAATGAAATCCACTGGGGAAGTGATGGGGAGCGATCGGTCGTTTGAAAAAGCATTGTATAAAGCATTTGAAGCCAGCGGGATGCATTTGCCCGCGCATGGTAACATCTTGATGACCGTTAGAGATGCTGAAAAACCGCAGGCCACAGAATTGGCACGCAAATTAGTTCGGTTAGGTTTTAACCTGTTTGCCACGGAAGGGACAGCCCAATATCTTGCCGATCGGGGAGTCACGGTGACACAACGGGTAGAAAAATTGAGTGCACATTCACCGCAAATTGCGCAATTACTGACAAATCAAAAAATTCAGCTGGTCGTCAATACGGTGGACGATAATACGGCTTCTGTGAATGATGACACAAAAATTCGTGCGTTAGCCATTAGTCATGAAATTTTAGTACTGACATCATTAGATACCTTAGCAGCAGTGGTAACCATGTTAGAAAGCCAGTCCTATTTGATCGAAGCCATTTAAATCACGGAGGGTTAAAAAATGTCAGAAAAGAGATTAGCAGTTAGTTTACCCGGGTTAGACCTTAAGAATCCAGTCATGCCGGCTAGCGGAACTTGTTGGTACGGTCAAGAATTTGCCCAGCGATTTGATTTGAATTTGCTGGGAGCTATTGTGATTAAATCAACCACACTACACGCCCGCGCAGGCAATCCGCGGCCACGCACGACGCAAACTTCAGCAGGATGGCTAAATGCGAACGGGCTGCAAAATGTGGGTGCCCAAGCAACGGTCAGCGACAAGATTCCCTGGTTAGCGCAGCATTATCCTGACCTTCCGGTAATTGCCAGTGCCGCTGGTTTCAGTGTGGATGAGTACGTTAAAGTTGTCACGGAGTTGTCCAAATCTCCGCATATCAAAGCCATTGAATTGAATATTTCCTGCCCAAATGTTCAAAATGGCGGTTTAGCGATGGGGACAGATCCGCAACTCGTTACCCAACTTACGCAAAAAGTTGTGGCGACAAGCTCGGTGCCCGTATATGTCAAACTCACACCTAATATTACGGACATTACGGCAATTGCCCGGGCGGCAGAAGCTGGAGGGGCCTCAGGATTCATGATGATTAATACCTTGACTGGTCTCAGTATTGATTTAAAAACCCGTAAGCCGGCATTGGCAAATGGCACGGGCGGACTTTCGGGACCAGCGTTAAAACCAATTGCCTTAGCGATGATTCATCGGGTTCATCAAGTTTCTAACCTTCCCATTATCGGTGTCGGTGGTATCTCGACGGCTGAGGATGTGTTAGAAATGCTAATGGCTGGGGCCAGTGCTGTACAAGTCGGGGCTGCCAATTTTCATGATCCGCTAAGTTGTCCCAAGATTGTTGCCCAATTGCCGACTGTGATGGATTATTACGGTATTAAAACGTTATCGGAACTAAAGGAGGTCACATTTTGATTAGAATGGCGCCAATCGTTGCCTTAGATGTTGCCACCCTTGAGCAAGTCAATCAACTTTTGGAACAGCTGGGAAAAATTAAGCCACAGCCGATTATCAAAATTGGCATGGAAGCTTTTTATCACTTTGGGCAACCCTTGATTCAACAAATTCGCGAGAACGGGTTTGACGTTTTCTTAGATCTGAAATTACATGACATTCCCAATACAGTAGCCCGTGCCGCACGGGTAATTGGAAGTTTAGGCGTTCAAATCACAACCGTGCATGCTGCGGGTGGTGCAGAAATGCTGACTGCCGCTCGTGCGGGCTTAATAGAAGGGGCAACCAAAATCGGCGCACCGACGCCTAAATTGTTAGCCATTACCCAGTTAACCTCAAATAACGAGCAGATTTTGCACGAACAGCAACATGTGGCCTTGTCCTTGCCAGAATCGGTACAGGCTTATGCCACTTTAGCCGAGGATTGTCGACTTGACGGTGTGATTTGTTCCGCACAGGAAGTGGCTATTATTCGTGCGGTGACACAAAAGCGTTTCTTGTGTGTGACACCGGGCATTCGGCCAGCCGGTTTCGAAACTGATGATCAAAAACGCGTGGTAACGCCTGAACAAGCGTTTCAACTAGGTAGCAATGGTATCGTGGTTGGACGTCCAATTACGCAAAGCAAAGATCCAATTGCGGCTTACCAAAGCATTGCGCAAGCATTTAAGGGGGAAAATTAAGATGACTATAGCACAAAAGGTTGCTCATGATTTGTTACAAATCGGTGCGGTCACATTACGACCAAATGAACCGTTTACGTGGGCAAGCGGGATGAAAAGTCCAATCTATTGTGATAACCGGTTAACTATTTCTTACCCAGAGGTCCGCAACCAGATCTGTGCGGGTCTGGTTGAAATCGTAAAAATGCGTTACGCCGATGCAGAAGTGATCGCGGGCACGGCGACGGCAGGAATTCCACATGCAGCTTGGCTTGCTGACCAGCTGAATTTACCGATGATTTATGTGCGTTCGAAACCTAAAGATCATGGGCAGAGTAAGCAAATTGAAGGTGTGATTAAACCAGGAAAAAAGGTTGTGGTAATTGATGACCTTATTTCAACTGGTGGCAGTGTCCTTAAGGCGGTTGAAGCAGTTAAACAGGCGGGGGCTGAAGTTATCGGCGTGGCGGGCATTTTTAGCTACGAATTGGCTGCCGCGACAACTAATTTTCAAAAAGCTAACTTGCCGCTGCAAACCGTAACGACTTATTCAACACTGATTCATGTGGCCAAAGCGGAGGATCAGATTAGTGATGCGGAACTGGCTATTTTAAAGCAGTGGCGCCAACAAGGTTAAGGCAAGTTGCCTTAAAAAGTGTCTTAATTTGAATATTTAATTTGTTAGATCGTAAAAAAAGAAGTTTCAGGCTGTTGAAATGAGCTGAAACTTCTTTTTGATTGCAAATAATTTTTTGAATGACTGCCATTTCTAATGAAGAAAGTGGCGATTTTAAAAAATTGTTTTGTGATTGTTGAACACGTTTGCCACTGGTCACGTTATAAACTAATTTTGGTCTTTGACGAAATGGTATGGGTCGCCACCGTAAATTCGTTTAAGTTTTCCCAGTTAATGGCATAGCCCATTCCCGGTTGGGGAGAAACGTCGACATAGGTGCCATCAAGCGCTACCAGTGGCTTAATGATGTCGCGGGCATAATAACGCGTTGAGGCAGCAATATCATTGGGAAGTGTATATCCTGGAAGGGTTGCAATAGCCACATTTTCAGCACGAGCCACACCGGAATCCAACATTCCACCACACCAACACGCAATCTGATTTGCGGCCGCTAGTGCCTGGATTTGCTTGGCCACAGTTAAGCCACCAACCCGTGCAACTTTAATATTGATAATTTTGCCACTGCCGAGACGAATCATCTTTTTCGTGTCGTCGATTGAGCAAACCGATTCATCCAAGCAAATCGGGGTTGTCAGTTGTTTTTGTAGATCAGCATGGTCGAGTAAATCCCCAGGTTCTAAGGGTTGCTCGATCATAATGAGATTTAAATCATCTAGGCGTTTTAACAAGGGAAAATCAGCTCGCCGGTACGCGGAATTGGCATCTCCCATCAGCATCACATCAGGAAAAGCTTGACGGACGGCCGCCAAGTAGTCATAATCTTTACCCGGTTTGATTTTACACTTAATGCGCCGGTAACCATCGTCAATATAACCCTGAACGACTTTAACTAAAGTTGCTGGATCTTTTTGAATACCAATGCTAACACCAGTCTCAACGCGAGCTTTCGTCCCGCCAAGAGCGGTCGCCAGGGGTAAATGCTGCTGTTTAGCGAAAATATCCCATAAGGCACAGTTAATGGCGGCTTTTGCCATATTGTTACGCCGGATATCTTCCAGCAGCGGATACATTTGGTCAGGATGTGTTAAGTTCTGCCCTAATATACGGGGCAATAAAATGGTATTGAGTAGGGCCCATGAGCCGTCGCGAAACTCTTCGTTGTAAAAGGGAAGTGCAAAAGGCGAGACCTCGCCATACCCGGTGGTGCCGTCTGCATCCGTAAGTTCCAAAATCATGGTTTTCTTTGCATCCATGCGGGTGAAACTGGTCTCGAAAGGCGCCAGAAACGGAATGTCAACTTTGCGTAAGGTAGCTTTTAGAATTTTCATATTATGCCTCCTGGTTTTGATTGGCCAAAGCTTTCATTTTTGCCAGCTTGGCGGGCTTAAATGAAAGCGCGGTGACAAATGCAAGTCCAGCGGCAATGACTAGAAATAGAAAGGCCACGCTGTAAGAACCATTGAAGCTTTGAACGAGAAAGCCGATTACAATCGGCGCCAAAAAGCCAGCCAATTGACCACCAAAATTAACGATTCCAACTGAAGAGCCATATGCTTTTTTCGTAACTAATTCTGCGAAAAAGCCAAATGTGGCAGCGAATGCAATGGATTTAAATAAGTAGGTGAAGACTTCAAATGTAATGACCGCCCCCACACTTGTTGATTTGTACATGCCAAACATGAAAACGGTTGCTAGGGCACTCGCGGTGGCAATTAAGAATTTTTCATGGTTCTTGAAAAAGCGAGCCATGATAAAACCACTAATTAAAGCACCGGCACCGGCAGCTAGCGAAGGTAGGGGGACCATCCAAGCAATGCCAGCTAGATTAATATGACGGGCTTGCAAAAGATAGGTGGGCATCCATGAGTCAAGGCCCTTGGTGACAACACTCAAGCCAAATACAACGAGAAAGAATTGCCACATCATGCCGTTTCGTAAGACTTGGCGCCAAGCAATTTTGTTGTCTGTCGCTTGTTTTTGGGGACGTAAAATAACAGCATAGATTAGGACAAAAATAATACCAATAATTCCCATCAAATGAAAACTTGTCCGCCATCCCATAGTTGCAATGATTGGTGCCATCAGCATTGGAGCAACAGCGGCACCAACGTAGTTTGAAGAAATAATTGCGGATGTGGCACCGGAACGTTTTTCATAAGGGAAAACTTCCGTAATTTGTTTAAGGCTGGCGGAAGGGTAAGTTCCTTCGCCAATGCCAAAGAGAACCCGGATAACGATCAGGGCGGTTAAAGACCAAGCAAAGCCAGTTAAAACAGTAAACAAAGACCACATGGTGATTGCCACGATTATAGTCCGGTAAGTACCGAACTTGTCAGTGAGCCAACCACTCGGAATTTGCATCAGCGCGTAGCTAAAGAAAAAGGCACTGGAAACGACACCTAAAGTTGTGGTGCTTAAATTCAGATCTCTTCCGATGTACGAAAGGGCAATACTAATTGCCGAACGGTCAATAAAACAAACGATGTAACCAATGTAAATCATGGTAAAAGTTACAGTTGCTTTTTTTGAAGAAGTTTTACTAGTTGTGAGCATTGAGTCCATAGGCAGAACCTTCCTTTTCAAATTCAGAGATGAGTTGTGTGATAAATTGGATGCTGGTTTGAAAGGCATTCTTAGTAATATTCTCATCGACATCATGATTGTTCTGATCAAAGTTCGCTAGGGGAACGGTAAAAACCTTGACACCAAGAATGTTTGTCCAGACATAATTGGGATCAGTTCCAGGCATCATCGGTTCGATTACTAACGGTACGTTAGCTTTTTTTGCAGCCAGATGAAAGGCTTCTAGGTCAACCGGACTAGGCGTTGTTTTCGACGGTGGAATTCTGCCGGTAATTTCATATTTCAAAACGCCTTTTGTCACGTAAGGTTTCAGCACGGTAGCTAAGTTTGTTTCGATTTCTTGTACAGATTGACTACCAACAAGACGCATATCGATGGTAACGGTGATCCTAGGAGGCACAATCGTTTTGACGTCTTTGCCGGTATGGCCGCCATAGATTCCTGAAATGTTAAATGTTGGTGTAAACATCAGCTTTTGATAGTAATCGCGCTGTGAGCTGGCAGTTAGTTGGCTCCCAAAGACGGCACTAATTTTAGTGTCATCAAAAGGCAGCGCTGCTAGCCATTCCTGTTCTTGCGCTGTTGGCGAGACAACGCCGTCATAAAAATGCGGAATTAAGTTTTTTTGGCGGTCAAAGTCGTATAACTGAGAAAGGATTTGATGTAAAACGGCATAGGGATTTTCGATAACGTTCCCGGCATTTCCAGAATGGTTGGCATGGTCCGCCGTGGTGACGGTCAAGCGAAACCCGAAGAGTCCGCGATTTCCTAACCTTAAAACGTGTGCACCTGAGGCATTCATTGAGCCATCAGTGACAAAAACACGAACCACATCTTTTAAAAAGGTTGTCTTGAGTTGCGATACGGTTGGCGCTAAATTGGGGCTGCCCTGTTCTTCTTCCCCCTCAATTAAAAACTTAATGGTAAACGGGGGCTGCGGATGGCTGATTAAATAATGATTGATCCCAGTGATCATAGCAATCAACTGGCCTTTGTTATCGCCGGTACCACGGCCATAGAAGCGATTATGCCGCTCTGTCAATGTAAATGGGTCGCTATGCCAAGCATCCAAATCTCCAGGAGTCATGACGTCGTAATGTCCGTAAAAAAGGTAGGCAGCTTGTTTCTCGCCCGCAATGGTAGCGGTGATAATGGGTTTGCCGTTTGTTTCAATTAAATTCACGTGTGCGCCACAATACTTCTCGAGAAGCGCAGTGACGTTGGCGACAGCAGCTTCTTGGCCGTGCGCATTTTCGCTTGTGCTAGGTAGTTGGATGAGTGCTTTTAAAAGAAGCGTTGGATTTTTAATTTCTTCCATAACGACCTCCGATACTTAATTTTCAATGTTATAATTTGATGAGAGTAGTATAGTGCTTTTTTAATTATTTGCAAAGAATATTTAATGAGCGGGACCCTAACATTTTTAGTATGGAGGAAATTTACCTTGCGCTTACGCCAACTTAGTTATTTTTTGAACGTTGCGGAAACTCAAAATATTACACGTTCAGCTCGTAATTTACATATTGCCCAACCCAGTTTAAGTCGCAGTATTCGGGAATTAGAGACCGAGTTGGGGATCCCTTTATTTTCCCGTAGCGGGCACGCCTTAGTATTGAATCCAGCGGGCAAACGATTTGCGGTTCAAGTACAAGCAGCCTTGCATTTACTTGATGACGCGGTCGTCGATATGCACCAGTTTGCAACAAAACAGGCGGCTCAAATTACGCTTCAATTCAAGAGCTCAACGGCCCTTTTGCCCGAATTAGTTTCATATATCTACCAAGCCGTTCCAAATGTTAAAGTCCAACTCGTGCAGCGGGGAATGGCAACTGGGCAACCTGCCAACTATGATTTCGAGTTAGTTACGCAACCAGTCGCAGGCAATTTAAATACGCATTTACTGCATGAAGAGTTGCTTTTAGCCATCCAAGCAACAGCGCCAAAAGCACAAGGGACAAGCATTACCTTAAGTGAAGTTCGTACCCTGCCGCTCATTTTTACAGAGGCGAGTCCACTGCGAGAACAAATCGAGCGAACCCTGCAACAGGATGGAACTTCGGTACACCCGACTTTTGTGACGGGAGATCATAAAACTTTAAATGGCTTGATTCGTAACGGTTTAGGTGTGGGCTTTGAGCCACAGTATTCCTGGCCATCCATGGACGAAGCAGGGATTAAACGCCTCCATTTAGCGCCAGATCCCTTGACGCGAGATATTTATTTAAGCGCGCCACCCCGTACATTTGAGCTGCCCTACCGCAAAACTGTGGCAAAAGTCATAAAAAAGTATTTTGATCAGCTCCAACATTAGAATAGTGGCTTGAACACTAAAGATTAAAATAAAGTTAGAAAATGTGATTGAATTTTAATTTTAGCGTCCTAACATTGAAGGGCGCACAAGTTAAGGAAAGTACACTTCCAAAGAAAAATGCCATCACTAAAATGTCAAGTCATACTGGCTTTGACATGGCACTTACAGGCTGGAGCCCAGACTTCTTGGATTTGATGGATATTTTGCAATTGGAACAGACGGGAAACCCGTATAATTTTGGTTCGTTTAGTAATCAGACGTTTGATAATTATATGAAAGCCGCAATTACAAAGGACGCTACCAATAGTCAGGCTCGATATGAGGATTATGTGAAAGCAGAAAAAGTGTTGATGAAGCAACAAGCTGTCTCCGTGATTGACCAAGGAGCCTCAACTTATTTGCATAATCCTAAGGTGAAATCTGCTGCAACTACCACAGATGGCGGTACGTACCTGAAGAAAGCTTATGTGGTGAAATAACAAGGGCAGCATAATGTGCTTTAACTTAGTAGAAAAGCTTCTCTTGAGTTTTATTTGATTTTTGGAAGGATTATCAGTTGAAAATTGACATCAAAAGGTCCGCTAGTGTACTGGGTTACTAGCGGACTTTTTGATTTTTATTTTTATAAATGTTAATTAGGTCGTTTAATCACAAAGGCTCGACGCGCAATGTAATCTAGTAGAAAGTCCATTGGATAACTGCCGGCTTCGGCATTGGATCGTGACGAAATAGATAAAACCTGATCAAAAGCGGCGGTGTATGGCGTGTTGGCAATTTGAGTGATTAGAATGGTTTTTGCAGGAGAAGTGACGATATTATTATATATATTAGGTAGCATAGAGAAAAAATTACCAAATGATGAACAAACAATTGCTAACGAATCACTGTCAAGGGACTCTGCTTGTTTTGATTGAACATAATAATCTTCACCCATCTGAACAAGTACGCCACAATTTAATAAGGCCTGCTGAAGTATGCGTAACGAATTATTCATAATATCATATCCAAATAATGTGACTTTCTTAGATTGCATAATCTGGTTAATTATGGCATCAATTTCATTTACAGAAACCGATTTTGTTACATCAATGATACTTTTACTAATTTCTTCAGCAAAGTCATTATAAAAATTGATCGGTGATTTAGTTAACTCGCTTAGACTATTCTTAGACATTCGAAATAAGAAACGTGGTTTTCTTATTGTGGTCGCTGATACTACTTGTGCTTTCATATCTTCGAAAGAATCAAACCCAAATTTTTTACAAAATCGACTGATGGAAGCAGTAGAAGTATAGCAGGCATCGGCCATTTGTACAATTGATAGATTTTGTATATCCAAATAGTTTAAAAAAACAAAGTGAATTATTTTAGTTTGTGTATCTTCATCTACATGGGTATTTAAATATGTGAGCATATCCCGGACTGACATGTTATCACCTCGGACAGATATTAGCATATTTTCATATTTGTGTAAATGCACTTTCAAAAACGAAAATAGTGCATCGCATTAGAAAATAAAGCGCTTTATTTACAGCTACAATAGAATTATAAAATATTAAAGGAGATGGAAGACTATGAATATTGGAAAAAGTTTGCAGAACGGCTTGGAAAAGACTTTGGTACCAGTGGCCAGTAAATTAGGCCAAAATAAAATGTTGCAAGCTTTATCAGGTGGGATGATTTTAACTTTACCACTTACATTAGGAGCTTCTGTTTTTATGATTGTGGGCAATTTTCCGGTTCCAGCATTTACAAACTGGTTGAATACAATTGGAATTGCGGAACAATTTAATGCCATATCAGGCGGTACGCTTAGTATTTTGGCACTGTTTATTTCATTTACGGTTGCATACCGCTATACAAATTTGTTGGGGGGAAAGCCAGAAATAGGTGGTTTATTTTCCCTAGCAAGTTTTTTAATTGTGATGCCGCAAAGCATTTTAATTAATAAGAAAGCAGTTGCGGGATTTTCCAATGTATATTTAGGTAGTCAAGGTATTTTTGTTGCTATCCTTATATCTTTATTAGTTGCATGGCTGTATGTAAAATTAAGTGGCGTGAAACAACTTACTTTAAAGTTACCAGATTCGGTTCCACCAATGATTGCAGATTCGTTTTCATCATTATTTGTTGGCTTAATTATTTTTTTTATAGATTTTGTTATCCGACTGATTTTCTCTTATACACAGTGGAATAACGTCTTTGATTTTGTAAATAAGATTATTGCTACACCGTTATTAAATGTCGGGGGATCGGTTCCAGCATTTATTTTAGTTTATATGTTAGCTAGTTTGTTCTTTTTCTTTGGTCTGCATCCTGCTCCTATTCAATCAATTATGCAAACTTTTACAACGACTATGATGATGACTGCTATTGTTAATAACCAAGCTCATCAAGCTATTAAGTATTTGCCTAATCTGGTTGTTTTTGATTTTGTTAATAATGATGCAACTGGTAGTACTTTAAGTTTGTTAATTGCAATATTGTTTTTTAGTAAGACGAAGAGGTATCGATCTTTTTCAAAGGTTGCTTTAGTGCCAAATTTGTTTGGGATCAATGAACCTGTCGTTTTTGGATTACCTATCATGTTTAATGCAATTCTAGTAATTCCATTTGTATTCAGTACTTTTATATCTGCCGGAGTAGCATATTTAGCGGTAAAAATCGGTTTCATCGCTACACTTAACGCTAAGGTTGCCATGAGTGTACCTTGGATATTGCCAAAATTTATTACTAGTTACTTCGTTTATGGATGGCAAGGCGTTGTACTTCGAATTTTCGTCATGGCACTTTTAGTGTTTTTATATCTACCATTCTTTGAAATCCTAGATAAAAAGGAACTCCAGCTGGAAAAAGAGGTTGCATAATATGACTATAAAAAGGATTAAAAATGAAAATGGCCCAACACTAGAGTATTCAGATAAAAGTGGACTAACAATTTTGAAAAAAGGTGATTTATATTTCAAGGATCATAATCGATCTGGGAAACTTGAAAAGTTTGAGGATTGGCGATTGTCACCACAGATTCGAGCAAAAGATTTAGCACAAAGGCTAAGTATAAAAGATATAGCTGGTTTAATGTTGTTTACGGCACATCTCGCGATCCCGTCAATTGGAACAAGAAGTCAAAAATATCATGGTAAAAGTTTTGAAGATAGTGGTAGTGATGCTTCTGATTTATCCGATTTAGAAAAAGAATATTTTTTAAAAAATAAAATCAAACACACTTTAATTACTAAAATCAGTTCCCCAGAAGTAGCAGCCAAGTGGAACAATAACGTACAAGAATTATCAGAAAGCATGCCATGGGCGATACCCATAGTAAATTCATCAGATCCAAGGCATGGATACAAGGCAAATACGGAATTTAATGAAGCTAGTGGCCAGGGAACGTCGCAATGGCCGGAGTCGATTGGAATGGCTGCAACTTTTGATCCAAAGTTAGTACGTGAATTTGGTGAGATTGCATCCGCAGAATATAGGGCAATGGGGTTAACAATGATTTTAGGACCACAAGTGGATCTAGCAACAGAGCCTAGATGGATGCGCTTTAACGGGACTTTTGGCGAAAGTGCAAAATTAACAAGAGATATGGGAGCAGCATTCATCCAAGGCTTTCAAATGTCTAATAATAAAGATTGGGGACAACAAAGCGTTAGTACGATGGCCAAACATTGGCCGGGCGGTGGTGTGATTGAAGGCGGAAGAGATGCCCATTTTGCTTATGGAAAGTATGGCGTTTATCCCAAGAAAAATATGGGTTATCAACTTAAGTCATTCGAAGCAGTTATAGATAAGCATAAGAAAGATTTTGAACAAACAGCAGGAATCATGCCTTATTACTCGGTATCATATGATTTTGATATAAGGAAACACGAAAATGTTGGTAATGCATATAGCAGATATTTAATCACAGATTTATTACGTAAGAAATATGGTTATGACAAGATTGTATGTACTGATTGGTGTATAACCAATGATGAACCGACTAATGTTTTAGATGTGCTTTCTGGTGATCAGTGCTGGGGAGTGGAAGATCAATATACTGTTCCCGAAAGACATTTAAGACTATTAATGGCTGGTATTGATCAGTTTGGGGGTAATAAGGATCCTGAACCTATTATTTGGGCATATCACAAGATGTGCAAGATAATGGGAAAACCTTGGGCAGTAAAAAGATTTCAGGAATCTGCAAAACGAATTTTATTAAATATGTTTCAATTAGGTTTATTTGAGAATCCGTATGTTGACCCAGAAAAAGCAGGAAAAATAGTTGGAAAACAACAGTTTGTAGAGGCTGGTATAAAAGCACAAGAAAAATCAATTATAATGCTAAAAAATAAGAAAGAAATTCTTCCAATAAAGAATAAGGCCAGCTTGTATATTCCTAAAAGACGATATCCAGAACAAATAGGCTGGTATCTTTCTAAAATTTCAGCACACAGTGATTATCCACTCGATTTAAAAAAAGCTTCTAGTTTTTTTGATGTTGTATCTAACCCGCTCGAAGCTGATTTGGCGTTAGTTAAAATAAAAAGTCCAGAACGTGCTTTTATAAAATATAACGGTTATGATCCAAAACGAGTCGATGAAAATGATAATGGTTATTTACCGATCTCGCTTCAATATCGTCCTTATCTTGCAAAATTAGGGCGCAAAAAGTCTCTAGCTGGTGATCGAAGAAAGGGGCACACCCTGAACCGTACTTATAATGGAAAAAGCACGGATACTTTGAATGAGAGTGATTTAGACCTGATCATTAATACTAAAAAGCGAATGAAAGATAAGCCGGTTATTGTTTCAATTGATACGGCAAATCCTTTTGTGTTAGCAGAAATTGAGCCTTACGTTGATGTTATCTTGATTGATTTTGGTATTAGTGATGAAGTGTTGTTCAAAGTCCTAACCGGAGAATATGAACCTTCTGCCTTATTGCCATTCCAGATGCCTAAAAATATGGAAACAGTTGAAACACAAAGTGAGGATACTGCATTTGATATGGAACCGTATATTGATGAAGAGGGTCAGACTTACGATTTCGGATTTGGCCTAAATTTTTCTGGAGTCATTTCTGATAAGAGAACCAAAAAATATTTAAAAGATTAACAGTAGTCTATTTCTGTGATCGGCTTTTTCTTAATGTAACAAAACTTTGATTGGAAACTTGCGCTTCTCTTGTGCTAGACTTTAAATGGTTTATTAGTTAAGGGAAGAGAAGGATTTAAAATGACTTTAGATGGGATCGTTGGAAACATTTTGGCGGAAATCAATATGCGGCGGCATCCGCGAGCCGACGGAATTAAATATCAATCGGTGGAATGCACCTTTCCAGTCACGTTCACGCGTGATGGCTATAAGGAAGCAGATGGCTGTATTATCTTCTTGGTAGAACCTGATGGCAGTTATACGGTTAAGAAGTTTCCTACCCGCTACATGGATGTACAGGATCCAGTGCGGAAAATATACCATGGGGCGATCTTTGATTGCGATGAAGAACCCACAGCAATTGATAAATTAATTGAGACTTTGGCAGACAGGGTTAAAGAAACAGCCTAGTTTGTTATTGGCTTTGAATAAAGCGGCACTGAAATGAAATTTCGGTTCCGTTTTTTTTTTTTTGCTTTCACGGGACAAAACATCTCTCGGGTGGCTGTTTACTAAGCAGTTAAATAATGAAAATCAGGCAGCCTCTTAGGGTTTTAATGCTTGGTTGATCACCCCAAAAGAATGTTTGACATTTTCGTGGCAAGGCTTACATTTAAGGTTTAACCAAAATTGGAGGTAAGAAAATGCCAGCATATACAATTGATGATTTTGCTAGAATGATTGATCACACGAATTTAAAAGCTTTTGCAGCTGCTAAGGACATGACACAACTTTGCAATGAAGCCCAAAAGTATCATTTTAAAATGGTGGCGGTAAATCAAGTACAGTCCAAGCTGTGTGCGCAGCAGCTTGCGGGAACGGACATTGATGTAGGAGCTGCCATCAGTTTTCCGTTAGGGCAAACCAGTATTGCGTCCAAAGCATTTGACACACAAGATGCGATCCAAAATGGTGCCAACGAAATTGATTATGTCGTCAATTTAACAGAAGTAAAGAATGGCAATTATGCGTATGTTAAAGAAGAGATGACCCGCTTAGTTGCCCTTTGCCACCAACAACAAGTGCCGTGCAAAGTTATTTTTGAAAATTGTTATTTAACCAAAGCAGAAATTAAAAAACTCGCTGAAATTGCGCGTGAAGTTAAACCAGATTTTATTAAAACGTCCACTGGTTTTGGGACGCGCGGCGCACAACTTGAAGATGTGGCCTTGATGAAGTCCGTCGTCGGAAATGAAGTGAAGGTTAAGGCAGCTGGCGGTATTCGTAATACCGATGACTTTTTGAACTTTATCAAAGCTGGTGCTGATCGCATCGGAACGAGTGCGGGTGTGCAAATCATTGAGGCTTTAAAAGAGAGAATGCGGCTGGATCAAGTTTCTGAAATTGAAGTTGACCGTCCGTATCCCAAGATCACGCAATAACTAAGGAAGGCAGAAAAATGGCAACAGTTAATCAAGCAGTTTTGGATGATATTAAACAAACAACCAGTCAGTGGGCGGCTTCCGATGCCAAACGTGATCAGGGGTTACCGACTGAATTTCCAGATGTGCAACGGTTTGACAATTTAAGCTACGGTCCGGCTGGCGAGGAAAATTTACTGGATATCTATATTCCCAAGCCAGTTACCGCACCGGTGGCCACCATTATTAATATCCATGGTGGCGGCAATGTGTACGGTTCTAAAGAGCTCTATCAGCATTATTGTTTAGGATGGGCGCGTCATGGCTTCGGCGTGGTCAATTTTAATTATCGATTGGCTCCTCAAACGCCGTTTCCTGGCGCCTTAGAAGATACAGCAAAAGTCGTTAAATGGGTAGAAACGCATGGTCAAACTTACCATCTTGATCGTCAAAATGTATTTATTGTGGGTGACAGTGCAGGTGGAACCTTAGCCTTTCAATATTTAGTGGCAACTCAAAATGAAGCTTATCGAAAGGCTTTAGGTTTAGCACAGTGTGCAACCTTAAAGGTACGGGGAGGCGGCTTAAATAGCGGCTTTTATTTCATTGACCGGCCAGGCGCCATTGAGCCAACAAGTATGATGAGTGCTTATTTTACGCCAACAGTTTTAAAAGCGGATGCCCAAGTGTTGCGTACCGAAGACTTTGTGACGGCTAATTTTCCTCCGGTATTTGTGATGACTGCTAATCAGGATTTTTTGCACGATGAAGGTATTCGGTTAGACCAGTTTCTGATTGATCACCAGCTCAAACACCAGTTCCAAGTTTATGGAACGCCAGAAGATCCGCGTGAACACGTTTTTCAACTCAATCAACGTGATCCGATTGCCGCCGAAGCAAATCACGCGCAGGCCACTTTCTTTAGAAATCTCATTCAAGCGTAAAATAAAACGATCAATCAGGGGCCAAAGCGGTGATTGATCGTTTTTTAATGAAAGTACTGAAAAATTATTCTGCAACAACTTGGAAGAATAAAACGGATCCCCAAGCTTCACCTTTGATGAGGTTTTTGGCTACTTTTGCAGCAGCGGCAGAATCGTCTGGTGTCACATTGAATTCGAGCTTCATGCCTGTCTTTTTCACAAATTCAAACTTGAAGTCGCCACCATCATAGGCTGTCAAAAGCTTCGTAATATCGTCTTGTTTCTGTGGGGAATTAATTGCAATCATGTGTCTCTCTCCTTATGAAAAGTAATATTTCAATCAACTAACAGATAAAGTTTATTATAAAAAGAATCGAAAGTAAACCCTTTCAAAAATTGTTCTTGTAATCAAATGAAATTTCGAGTAACTTAAAAACATAACCACCAGAAAAGACAATTGGAAAGGAAAAGTGACTATGGCTAATAGTGAATTATTTCAAAAAAGTAGAGCGGATTATTTAAAGTTTGTGAATCATTATGCAGCAGGAACTTTTTTGGACAATAACATTCAAGCATCAAATTATACCAAAATTGCCCTTGTGCCGACAGTTGCAACCATTAAAGATTGGTCTAAATTGTATCAGCAGTTTAAATTGGGCGAAGCATATAGTAATGAGCAGTATTGGCAAGATGAATCTAAGTATTTGGTTGATGTGACCCAAGCCAAAGAGTGGTTAGAGGAACTTTTTAAGGACACATTTAAAATTACGGCGGTCGGCGCGGAATTTCTAGAGGGTGTCGGCAATCGTTCTTCTGAACAGTCTGTCCAGCTCACGGAAGCCACAGATTCTGCTGATAATTGTTATTACATTCTGCAAAGTGGCTTTCCGGCGTTGGAAGCTAAAAGTAATACCTTAAAAAATAGTGCCGACTTTTCCTATGACCGGGATATTTTCTCGATCGATTCAGCAAACAATGTTTCTTATGATGAGAAAAACTTAATCCAGTTGCTTTTAACTCTGGTCAAAGACTATTTTGATCGTGATATTGCCACCGACGAATTGGTTGCTAAGTTACCTGTTTTCCGAGCTTGCGGAACTTTTAGCGATTATGGCAAGCCGGCAGTTACTGGCAATCGGCTGTGCATGGTCCTTAAGACCGCTCATAAAAATGAACTGAAACTGCCTGCTGATCAGACACAGTTAGACAAATTGGCCAATGGTGAATCGCTGCAATTTGAGAAAGTTTCGCGCAGTGCCGCTTGGAAAGCCAACGAACAGAAACGATTGGAATGGCTGCTTGCTGGCATGCAAACTGCTCAAAATGAAAGCTAAGTTCGAACTAAAAGTGTTTAAAAAAAGCGATTCAATTGTGATCCTACTAGAGTGTTATACAACTAAAATCTAAATTATTAGGGTAACCAAAGAAGCCGAATGATTCGTTCTTGAATCATTCGGCTTTGTTATTGGGTGGCAAAGTTAGTTTTTCTTGAATTTAAAGCGCATCCTTCAGGCCTTCGAGGATGACGATTTTTGACTAGGTAGGGAAACGATCAACAGAATGGTTACGAGGCATAATACGGCAAACAAAATTAAAACAAACCGACTGCCTAACGTGGTCTGTTGAATTGCGGAAAGGCCAGGAGTTCGGAAATTGGTCATTGCCAAAATAGCAGCTGCAATGGCTGTCCCCAGTGATCCAGAATACTGTTGTAAGGTGTTAAAGACCGCATTACCATCCGCAATTTCATTCGGTGAAAGCTGCTGAAGGCCAAAGGTTAGGGCGTTATTAAAAATAAAACTGAAGCCCAGCATGTAGATGGCGTAAAAACAGACAATGGTTCCAGTGGTTAACTGGCTGGTAAAGATAAGCAGGAGACCAACGCCCAGTAAAATAAAGCCACTACCGATTGTGAAGGGTAATTTAACGGAATGCTGGTCCAACAAACGACCTGTGAATGGTGCAATGATCGCTGAGAGCAGACTGCCGCCCAGCAGCATCATTCCTGAAAGCATGACGCCCTTGTGCAAGGGAAGCTGGGCGAAAGTTGGTAGTAAGAAAGTGAGCCCGATTTGCACAAACTGAACGAAGAAATAAATTAAAACCGCTCTTGAGAAACGTGAGTTGGCAAAAATTTTAATGTTAATCAGGGGTGCTTGCGAGTGAAGCGCGGTGTAAGCAAACAAAGCAAAGCAAGCCAGACTGAAAATGAAGCTGCCGTAAACGCCTGGAATTAGTAAATGTCCGCCACCAGCTTGATTGACCGCCAGAGTTAGGCTGATCAGGCCTAATAGGATCAGTAAGAATTCACCAATTGGGAACGCTAATTTACGGGGTTGTTGCACCTGTTGAATGGTAAACCACGCTAATAAACAGCAGATGATCCCCAATGGTAAAGTTAACCAGAAAATGAGCGGCCAACTATACATTTGGGTAATAAAACCACCATAAGTTGGCCCCAATGATGGCGCAAAGGCAACCACCATACCGGCCATCCCAACATACTGCCCTTGTTTTTGAAGCGGGACCTGATGCATAATAATCGCAAACATCAGCGGCATGACTAGGCCGGTACTGACTCCTTGAATAATACGCCCGATTAAGAGCGTCATAAGGCTATGGGCCGTTCCAGAAAAAATGATTCCGAGCATGAAAAGCACGCCGGCGGTTCCTAATATTGTTTTGTACTTTAATCGTCGCTGAATGAAAGCGGTGATGGTCATAGTGGCTGCCACCACCAGTAAATAAGCGGTTGTGACCCACTGTACATTATTTAAACTCTCGTGAAATTGGCGCATTAGTGTAGGAAAAGTCACATTCATTGATGTCTCAACGAGGACCCCACAAAAGGCTAAACCAGCACTTCCAATGATGGAAAGCTTGGTTTGTTGACTGACAGTTGCTTCTTTTTCCATTAAAAAACCTCCAAGATTCTAGCCGAAGCACGGGATACCTAAAATGGGTATGGTGCACTTTCACTAGAATTGGAGGTAACTGTTTTAGAACCACTAAATATCTTCTGTTGGAAGTTGAACATGCGCACATCAATAAAAATATCAGTGCTTCAGCTTTTAATTTACGTTTCCATTATAACGAAAAATCTCAAAAAAGCGCAAGTCTTTTTGGAAGTCACGCATTGATAACTTGAGCCGTGTGGTGCTGATAGTACATTTTCACGTGCGGGGTGCCGTTAAAAAGAAATGTTGCGCTGATTTTTTGAAAACCGAATTTTTGATAAAAATCCGCTACTTGAATTTGCGCCTCGATGACGATTGGTTTGTCCGGCCATTTTTCCTGACAGGTACGCAAAACTTGTTCAATGAGTTTACGGCCCAAGCCCGTCCCACGAACCTGCTCGGCAGTTACAACCCGACCAAAGGTAAGGTGATCGGCTTCTTCAAAAATACGGGCATACGCTAAAACCTCATGTGTTGTTTCATCTTCAGTATAGACATGATCGGCAATTAAATCATTGGCGTCAAGTTCATGATAAATCCGGGTCTGTTCCACCACAAAGGTATCAATTAGGAGCTTGGTAATTTGATAAAATTCAAGGCTGGTAAGATCATTAAGTTTTTTAATTTTCCACATAGACAGACCGCTTTCTATATAGTGATAGTGTATAATATAGTTGTATTTACAACTAATGACAGGAGTCAAACCATGAATCAGACAAATCTTTATCGGTTGATTGGTTCCATTGCCCGCCAATCCACAACGAGTGTCAACCAGCAGGTCAGCCATTTAGGTCTCGATAATAACTTATTCGTGTATTTGATGCGGATTGTTGAAAATGAAGGCCTTTCGCAAGCCGAACTGGTTGAAAGAGTCCGCATTGATAAAACAACGTTAAGTCGCGCCCTCAAAAAATTGGTGGCAGAAGGTTATGTGCGCAAAGTTCCAGATGCACATAATAAAAAATTTCGGCGCCTATATGCGACGGACAAGGGTAAAGCCATTTATCCGCAAGTCAGCCAAATTGAACAAGCATACATTCAGCAAGCCTTGAGTGGTGTAGATGAAGCAGAGCAAACAGAATTACAAACGCTTCTCGCCAAGATTTATGCTAATTTATGAGTATAAATGTAGTTTATCACGTACAATTGCAAATGCAACTATTAAAAAGAAACTAGTGGCAATTCCCGCATAAGTTTTGGCAGGCGGTTGTCAAATTTTAGCTGGTAGCGTAGCGGCGGTCGGAGTTGGCACATCCAGAAGTTACAAACACTTACAACAGTAGAGACCCAATGATTTGAGGTGCTTAAGCTTTGGGTTATAATGGATTTGTTTTTAGTGATGAAGAAGGGATGATGAAATGGCAAGTTATAATTTTTTAGAACCCTATACCTTTGCAAATGGCGCGACGGTTCGCAACCGAATTGTGATGCCGCCAATGACTGAGTGTAGTGCCTTTGAAAACGGGGTTGTTTCGAATGATGAAATTGCCTATTATCGCAAACGTGCTGGTGGTGTCGGTCTTGAAATTACCGGGTGTGCAAACGTTTCTGAGTTAGGCAAGGGCTTCGAAGGCGAACTTGCGGTAACGGAGGATCGGGATATTCCCCAGTTAGCACACTTAGCGGCAGCCATTAAGAGTCGCGGTGCAAAAGCAATTTTGCAGATTTTTGATGCCGGGCGAATGACAACCAGTGCCATTTTACGAGGTGAACAACCGGTCAGTGCCAGTGCTGTCAAAGCACTCCGGGAAAATTCGGAAACACCGCGTGCGTTGAGTGAAGACGAAGTGGAAGCCATTATTAAGGATTTTGGTGCGGCAACCAAACGTGCTATCCAGGCTGGTTTTGATGGGGTGGAAATTCATGGTGCCAACACCTATTTAATTCAGCAGTTCTTTTCACCGCACTCTAACCGGCGCCGCGACCAGTGGGGCGGTTCATTAGATCAACGGATGAACTTTCCGTTAGGTGTGGTTGAAGAAGTCCGCCGGGTAGTCAAAGAAAACGCCCCGCAGTCATTTCTGGTTGGGTACCGCATTTCCCCAGAAGAAATTGAAACACCAGGAATCCGGATTGCCGACACACTGGCTTTAGTTCCTAAATTGATCGAAAGTGGGATTGATTATCTGCATATTTCATTGAAACAAGTTTGGCAGACTTCAGCTAATGACGAAACGGATACGGAACCGTTAGTTGAAAAAATCCAGAAGGTGGTGGCTCACAAAGTACCGCTGATTGTGGTTGGGCAGATTGTCAAGCCGGCAGATGCTGAAAAAGTCATTGATGCGGGATTTGAATTTGCCGCTCTAGGCCAAGAATTGATTCGGGAGCCAAACTGGGTACAAAAAGTCATGGCTGACGATGAAGCCACCATTCGTTATGAACTTTCGCCAAGTGATTTGGATGAGCTCAATATAAATCCGCCGCTATGGGATTTCTTAAACTCGGGCTTCAAAAAGACCATCCATTTTTCGCATGATTGATTAAAGGATTACAAAAAAACGTGATAAAGTGGGCTTTCAATGCCGCAAAATTGATAGGTCAAGCGTCTATTAATGCTGCAGCACTCTCCCAACTTTATCACGTTTTTTAAATTTATTGCTAGAGTTTGGCTAACCGCTCGCGTAGTTGTGGTTGACTGGCATAAAGATATAACCCATGAACGCCACGTTTCATTAGCACGTTTAAAGTATTCATGATTAATTGTTGTTTGATTTTTGTTAAGGTGCGGGGATCGTCCAGGTCAGATCGTTTCTTAAAGATTTCACTATCAGTGACTTTGGTTAGGTCCACCGTCACCTGATCATTTTTCGCATCGTAGACAATCGGTGGGCCTAATATCACGCCGACATAATTCAGATCAAATCCTTGTACGGTGTAAATTGACCCCACTTCATGAATCGTAGCGGGCTTTTCTGCCCATGGTTGGCGGGAATAGTTGTACTGATCCCAAGGTAAGCTAAAATTACCTTCACTCACGTAATGTTTGCCACCATCTAGCTTGGAAGGATAACCCGTAGTAGAGACAATCCGGGAAAGTCCGACCTCGCGATCTCGTTGTAAGATCAACTGGTACATGGCTTTGGCATCGGTCATGATCCGAAAATCAAAGTGATCAGCGCGTCCACGTGGAATTGGTGTGAGTTTGCCGTGCGTGAATTGATTGATCCACTCAACTAACTTGGTATCGACATGCATGCGAAATTGATTATGGAGCACGTAACTTTGATGCACATAGGGTGCCACCAGTGCTTGGAGGCGAGGCGTATCCCAATAACTTTTTGTTTTCAAGACCTGATTTTCATCGAACACTAAAATGACAATGTGACTGTGGTTGATGATCTCTTGAAGTTGATTTTCCTGGTCAAAATTATTGTAGCGGTCAGGCCGTGATAACAGGAGATGTGCTTCATCAATCACCGCAATATCATAAGTTTGGTGGTCCTTGGTACGACGATTAATAAAAGTCGTGGGACGATCAAAGTCCTTTTTTAGCAAATAAGGCTGTGTGCCCGCAATTTCTTGATAAACTTTGAGAATTTCTGGATGGTTCACTAAAAAAATGTTTTGCGAATGATACAAATCACTTTCTGGCTCGTGACGGGCCGCAGTTTGAATTGTATTAAAGATTTGGCTTAAAACCACACTTTTCCCTGTTCCAGCCTCGCCATAAATCGTAAAAATAGCATGGGTATCTTGGTGGAGGTGGTGACGTACAAAAGTCATCACTTCGGCTTTTAAGTGGGCTTGTTCAGGTGATAAAGTTTTAAAGGGCGACAATTTGTATTGCGCCTTGTTTGCTTGTTTGACGGTCATAACAATTCCTCTTTCTAAAATGCATAGATCTATGGTAAGCCAAAATCGCCGTTCTTTCAAAGTTTAGACGTGTTATACTTTTCTCATCACTTAATGAAAGCTTGGATTGAAATGGTTAAAATTGTGGCGTTAAATGCGCAAAATTTGGCAGATTGGGATAAAGCCAACACCCCGTTTGATTTAACGGGAGAGATACAGCCGAGTTTAGAAAACGGTCAATGGCGAATCGAAGAAACGTTATTTGCACAAGCTAAACAGACTAAATTTCCAGCTGAACAACCAGATGAAAGTTATCTGACGGATCCGCATAAACAACTCTATTTTGCCTATCTGGATGGGGCGGTTGTGGGTCAAATTCGAATGTATCAGAATTGGAATAAGTTTTGTTATATCGAAAATCTCGCCATTAAGAATGGCTATCGTCACAACGGAATTGGACATCAGCTTTTTTCAGCTGCAGAAACGTGGGCACATGACCAACATTTGCTTGGATTGCAACTGGAGGCCCAAAATGACAATTTGAATGCGTGCCGGTTTTATCAAAAACAGGGAATGCAGTTAGGCGGTGTCGATACCCTGTTTTATTATGGGAACCCCAACATTAACGTCGCACTTCAGTGGTATAAACTTTTTGAGAAGTAGTGGTCAAAGGTTAACCTGATTTTATAAGCTGAGGTTGAAATGTTCGTTTCTTGGCCGTTCCTTTTCTATAATAAGGTTATCAAATCGATGGGAGTATATCATGACTTTACAAAACAAACGTATCTTAATTATTGGCGGCACTTCTGGCTTTGGCGCCGAAGTGGCTCGACAGGCCTTACAAAAAAACGCGACTGTTGTGGTTGTTGGCCATCATCAGGAACGCGTGACGACTTTTGTGCAAAAAACGAAAGGCGATGGGCAACTTTCTGGTAAAGCGCTTGACGCCCAGAACAAAGACCAGTTAGCGACTTTTTTTGCAAATGAAGGCTCTTTTGACCATGTAATTTCAACACTTGGCGGGGCGATGGGGGGCGGTTTTTTGACCAGTCCACTGGCTTTAATTCGCAAAACAGTTGAAGATAAGTTTTTTGCAAATTTACAAGTTGCTCAAATTGCCTACCGTCATGTGAATGCGCATGGTTCCTTAATTTTCACTTCGGGATCGGGAGGTCATCCAAGTGATGCCTCAGGCGCTATTATTGGAAATCAGGCCATTAATACGATGGTAGCTGGTCTGGCAGTCGAATTGGCTCCCAATATTCGCGTGAATGCCGTTTCACCAACGTGGACACCCACCGGGCTTTGGCGCGATTTAACTCCGTCTCAAATTCAAGAACAAAAAGCGGCGTTTGCAAAAAACGTGCCTCTAAAACGTGTTGGGACAGTTGCTGAGGTTGCCGCGGCCTATTTGTACAGCATGGAAAATGATTTTGTGACCGGCCAAGTCTTACGAGTCGATGGCGGCGTCGATTTATAAGCGTAATATCGAAGTTATTCACAAGTTTCAAAAAATAACCGGCAAATGATGCACAATAAAAAGTGAGCCAAAGGTCGGTTAGGTTTTGAGCACAGTTAACTGCTCAAAAGAGACTTTTGGCTCACGATGGTGCTTCACAACTGGATAGAAATACAAAGAGAGTGGGGAAACACCTTTTCCGTGCTCTTTTTTTGAACAAGAGCTTATGCGTTATGTTCTTCACCGGGCGCAGTATCGGTCAACTGATCTAGTTTTGCCAGATCAACTGCCGAGATTTCGAAATCTAACTTTGTATTTTCTGCAATATGTTGCGGATTAATGGCTTTCGGTAAGGGCAAAATATCATGGCTGAGACAGTATTTTATTGCCAGTTGAGCAACAGATACCTTGTAATGTTCGGCAATCGCTTTAACTTGCTGATTATTTAATAAAAAGCCGGTTGCTAAAGGTGAGAAGGCTTCAACTAACATCTCATTATTTTGGGCAAATTTGACATTCTGTGGTTCCGTATAACCAATGTAGTACTGTAGCTGATTAACCATCGGGGCAATCTCACAATGGGCTAAAATGTTTTGTTGATCCTGAACATTGAAATTGGAAATACCAATTGCTTTGGCACGGCCAGATTTATAAATGGTTTCCATTGCCCGCCAGACTTCGACATTTTCCTTGCTATAGTCTGCACCCATCTCATTCCAGGGCCACGGTGCGTGAATCAAATACAGATCAACGTAATCTAAGCTTAGATTTTGGAGGGATTCTTCAAAATAATGAAGACTTTCAGAGTACGTTTTACTTTTGGCTGGTAATTTCGTGGTCACGAAAATGTCTGCACGGGCGATACCGGAATTGCGGATAGCGGTGCCCACACTTGCTTCGTTTCCATATTGCCAAGCCGTATCGATGTGGCGATAACCTGCCTTTAGCGCATCTTTAACCGCTGTGACAGTAGTTTCACCAGCTGGAACTTGCCACGTTCCAAAGCCGACTTTAGGAATTTGAACGCCATTGGTGAGTTCGAAAGTTTCAGTGAGAATTTGCATCAATATGATCCTCCGTTTAAAGAATTTTTTTGTTGTTCTAAGCATAGCATGAATGGCATGGAGATAACATGGTGGCGTGCATCACAAGAAATAAAAACGATAAGCTAGACACACAAATTCTGGATGTCATAGAAAGGCGCGAAAAATTTTCCTGCCTCTTCAAGACTTCGAACTTTAATAGCTAAAGCTAAGGGAAAAAACTAACTGCTCCACGTAACAATAGAAGCCGAACGATTCGAAGAAAATCGTTCGGCTTCTGCTGTTAAAATATCTTTTTTTGTGCCTCTTGTTTAGCCATTAGCTTTCACTCGGCGGCGCAACAAGAGTTTCCGTAATTCTTCAATTAAAATCAGAGGAATTGGGATGCAGACCAGCAAGCCCCAATCGCGTAATCCAATTGCCGCGGTGTTGAACAGGTCCTGTAGAAATGGGACATAAATCAACAGGGCAAGGAGGGCAATTTCAAACACGATGCCACCAAGGATTCTGTGGTTACTAAAAATACCAATCTTGAAAACAGAAGACGTCTTGGTCCGACAGTTGATCGCAGCCGCAATCTGACAAAAGACAATCGCAGCTAGGGTCATGGTGGTTGCTTCTTCATAAACGGCACCGGATCCGGCTAAAGCCACTCCCGGCCAGCCGTGTTGGTTATTCACAAAGAAGTACGCCACAGTAGAAATGATGGAAGCAACTAAGCCGTACCATGCAAAGGCCTTTAAGATAATGCCACGGTTTAAAAGATGCGCGGTACGTGCGCGCGGGGCTTGTTTCATAATTCCGGGTTCACTTTGTTCAGCACCCAAGCCCAAGGCAGGTAACATATCCGTACCTAAATCGACCGTCAAAATTTGCATTACCGTTAATGGTAAAGGAATTAAGCCGCGTGAGAAAAGAAACAGAATTGAGGGAGCTGCTTCAGGCAAGTTACTGTTCAAAATATATAACAAGAACTTTTGCAGGTTGCTATAAACGGTCCGCCCTTCTTCAATGGCTGCCACGATCGAAGCAAAGTTATCATCCGTTAAAATCATGTCAGCTGCGTCTTTGGCAACGTCGGTACCAGTTACCCCCATGGCAACACCGATATCCGCCTTTTTGAGTGCAGGGGCATCATTCACACCATCACCTGTAGAGGCCACAATTTCGCCATTACTTTGTAAAGTCGAAACAATACGGTATTTTTGTTCAGGAGCTACCCGGGCAAAAATCACTTCACCCTTAAGAGCTTCTTTCAGTTTATCGATTCGCATTTCGGCCAGTTCATCACCCGTAATCACCCGCGCTTTATCACTCGTGAGGCCGATTTTAACGGCAATACTTTTTGCAGTTAAGGAACTATCACCGGTAACCATGATGATTCGAATGCTGGCTTCATGACATTTACGTACGGCTTCATAAATTTCGGGACGGGGTGGATCTTGCATAATCGTTAGGCCGACAAAAACGAGATGCTGTTCGGCATCCGCAATTTTCCAGACCTTAGGATCTTTGGGTAACTGATCATCTGCAGTAACCTCACGATAGGCAACTGCCAAAGAACGTAAACCTTGAGCAGCAAACGCCGTGTCGGCATCATTAATCTGTTTTTTGTCTGCTTCGGTAAGCGGCCGGATTTTACCATTTTCAAGGATGCTGTCACTAATTGGCAACATGCCATCTAAAGAGCCCTTCACACAAACGGTAATGTGATCACCCGTTTTGTGAAATGTTGACATGCGTTTTCGCTCAGAATCGAAAGGTAATTCGCCAATGCGCGGAACTTTTTTACTTTCGCCATCAGTATCAAAACCAGCTTTTTCTGCCAAGATCACTAAGGCTGCTTCGGTTGGGGTCCCAATAATTTTGGGATTATCACCAGGCTGTTTGGGAGCCTCGACTTTCGTATTATTATTGAGCGCGGCAATTTGTAATAGTTTTTGTAGATCAGGATGGGCTGACAAATCAACATCCTGGTTATGAAGCTGGATATGACCATTGTTGACGTAGCCTTGACCAGTTACGGTGTACTGATTACCGGCTAACCACAGATGATTGATAGTCATTTGATTTTGGGTAAGTGTACCGGTTTTATCGGAGCAAATAACCGTTGTTTCGCCAAGCGTTTCCACACTATTCAAGTTTTTTACCAACGCATGTTTTTTGGCCATTCGGGTCACACCTTGGGCCAAAGAAAGCGTCACAGTTGGCAAAAGGCCTTCGGGAATAAACGCCACGATCATTCCTAACGCAAAGATAAACGATTTGGCAATTGGATAGTGAACAAAAAAGATGGCAGCGACAAAAAAGAGCGTTCCGATCAAAATGGCGATTAAGGATAATTGACGGGTTAAGTGGTTAAGCTCTAATTCCAACGGGCTGGCGTGATGTTTTTCACTTTGAGTTAGCTTAGCAATTTTGCCAAACTCGGAATGCATCCCGGTCGCTACAGCAACTGCAGTAGCCGATCCGCTTCCTGCAACCGTGCCCGCAAAAACTAAATTGGATTCTGCAAAGCGACCAACCCCATGTGAATACTGTGCTTGTTTGCTGACTAAAACAGACTCGCCGGTTAGAGCGGATTCATCGACCTGCAAGGAAGTCGACTCAATGATGCGAGCGTCCGCAGAGATACTGTTGCCAGCTTGAATGATGAACACATCGCCTGGGACCAGGTCTTCTGAGTTGATTTGCTGTGCTTTTCCATCACGTAAGACCTGAGCGTATGTCGGGAGCATCTTTAAAAGAGAGTCGGTAGCCTTTTGCGCCTGATGTTCCTGCCAGTAGCTGAAGATGCCGTTAATTAAATTGACAGCCCAGATGGCGATTCCTAGTTCGACCATATGGGCAAAAATTGCGATAAACCCACTGATCCAAAGTAAAATCGCCATCAAACTTGTGAAATTCTTTAAAAATGCTTTGAATTGCGATTGTTTCTTATTTCGTTGAATGGTATTGTGTCCAAACTTTTTAAGTAATTCAGCTGCATGTTCGGAAGTTAAACCTGTTTCCTTAGTATCAAAGTACTTGTAAACATCGTCGATTTGCATTGATGCATAACGAGTCGTACTTTTTTGGTTGACGTTTTCCAAGATACTAGCCTCTTTCTTTCCAATTTTTTAATACAATCCCTTGCACCGTATTAGTATAAACCTTTTATAGAAAAGCGGTTAACTAATTTCAAAATGGAACTATTGGTCAATGTTGATGTTGGGGCGGGGCAAAACAGCAGTCCGATGAAGCACATACTGGCGAATTAACGTCACGATTTCTTTGTTTTGCGGCAGATCATGGTGTGTGCTGTCTTTGCCGGTAACGGTAATTTGCGTATACTTTTTTGCCCGTTTTTGATAGATATATTTTCCGGCTTCAACGCTTGCAAACGGCACCGTCCCGTCATTATTGTAATTTTCGGTCCCGGCAACTGAATACATGACTAGGTTGCTAGGAATCTTGGAATTGTCTTTAATCATGTCACTCAGCATTTGCGTGCGTTTATCGAGATTGGTTTCGGAAAAATTGAACGGTGAAGCAATCGTCATTAAGGTTGTGATTCGCATTTTTTGCTGATTAAAGTACTTTTCTAAATAGCGGGTGAGAATCAGGCCCCCATTGGAATGACCAATGGCTGCAAAGTGATTAAATTGATATTTGGCACTCAAAATTTTCATGGCGTGGTTCAACCAGGCGGCTTGCTTTTTAATATTCGAATAGCCATCCCGGTTGTTCTCAAATGCGATCACGATGTAAGGATGACTTCTTCCTGGCTTAAAATCGCCGCTATATGTCAAATGATTATCCGTGTGAACGGTGACTTTGAGCAAACTGCTGCTGGATTTTGTGTTGTGGTTTAATTCGTTAACTAACGCATCGAACCGTTCTTGAGTCGCACTACTACCGGGCACAAGAATAATTGGGGACACCCGTGAATCAGCTGCCGGAATTGCATTGCGCATGTTTTGCTGGGTCCATTTAAGTCCGGTAATGGTAAAAATGATGAGCAGGGCAGTAAGCAAACTAATGCGGATCCATCTAAGCATGAGCGTCACCTTCCTTTTGTAATGATGCTTGGTCTAACAGCCGAATAAACGGATAGTAAATAGCTCCAGAAACCAGACAACAAAGCAAACTTAAGGTTAAGGCCAGGTAGTTTCCGTTGGTACCTAAAAAGGCGCGCAAAATACTCGGTGTTGCATAAGGGATCACGTAAGCGGCTGCTGGGACTAAGTGAAAGCTAATGGCTAAATAGCCTAACGTCATGGTCACGAAAGGCGCCAGCAAAAAGGGAATCAAAAGTAACGGGTTGAATAAAATAGGAATGCCAAACATGAGGGCTTCGTTTTGATCAAAAATAACTTGTCCTAACGTCAGTTGTGCGACCAAGCGAATTCGTTGCGCTTTAACGCGAACTAAAATGCTACCCACAAGTCCTAAAAGCATACCATTACCGCCAATTGCACCATAGGAATCATAAAGCGACTTAATATTTATTGGATAGGGAATCTTCCAAAGTTTATGGTGCTGCGCCAGGTAAGCCAAATTAGCCCCTTCCGCAGAAAAATGATTGCCGGCATCGGCTGCAAAGGTACTGATAATGCCGATGTAATGCCCCACATTGTGAATAAAGGTCGCTAAAAGAATGCTGCCTAAGTTGGGATGATTGCCAGCTTGAACAATATTTTGTGCCTGTTGATAAAGATAACTCGGAAAAAGCTGTGTTTGATAAATTGCAAAACTAAGCGCGCCCACTAAGAGAATGATACCAGTAAAAATAAAAATTAAATGAGTGGTCGCCCAGTAATGGGTTGAGATTCTAGGGGAATTTTGATGGGACAAAAGGCTGTAGCAAAAGCCGGTCAGCAAGCCAATTAGGATCGGTATCAAAAGGTTGCTGGCAACGGCTGTTATTTGGGGGAGATCAAGTCCCGATGCGGTTTCTACGATGAGAAGAAAATAAATGAACAGACTGGTTATGCCGGCTAGATATTGATGAGAAATGCCAGTACGCAATTCGAAAAATTTCTCGGCAGTAAAAAAGGCCAAGAGTAAGGAGACGGTGATGAAGGTGAGATTGTTAGTCGATTTTAAAAGATAAGCCAAATCATCAAACCCGGGTAGACTTTCATGCAAATTTAAAGCTACCTCGAGAATGCCATTGCGGTGAAATCCCAGTTCATAGACAATATGAAAACTTACCGCTACAAATTCAAGCGGAAAGATTAACCATAGTGAAGCCATGACGGCCTGGTAATAATTTTTTTGAGCTAATTTTTTAGTCCATTTAAATAGATGATTTTGAATGCCAACTATAGCGATTACTCCCCCCAGTCCTGTTTTCTTGATTATACAACAATCCAATTTTGGATGGCAGAAATGACAAAAAAACTTCAAAACCGTTTGACGTCCTGGACGGTTTTGAAGTTTGCAGCCTTATTTCAAATAACGTTAAGGTCCCTGTTGTTAAAGGAGGCCACATTCGATTTGCGTTAAGTGCGTTTGAATTTTGAAATTCCCAACTTAAGTTTCATGGACCAGCCCCCAAGGCTTTATTTAGTCATTCAAATAATTTTCCAAAGCAATCTGCACGCGCTGGCGTTTGCGCACAATTTCAGGCGAGACGTGCGGTAAATAGCGCACGGTTACCTTTGCTGGTGCGATAGCTTGTTGATCTTTATGAATCATTTGCCAAATGGAAAGCAACAGCAGGGCACAAACTGCAATCAACGGGAATCCGGCAATTGAACTAATTGCCTGAACAGTTTTGAAGCCGCCAACAAAAACAATCCCAAATGAGAAGATAATAAAAACAATGACCCAAATCAGACGGTTGAATTGACTAGGCTGTTCACCAGGTTTTAAGTGCCGACTTGTAAACGAGGACACGATAAAAGCCGATGACGAAATTGTGGTGGCCAAAAAGATAAAACACGAAATGCTGTAAATAAGTAACATCAGAATTTTCAGAGGTAAGGTACTGATAACGGCGGCAATGGCTGCGGCTTGTCCCTGAGTATTGAGAATATGCACGAGGTTAATGACGCCTGCCTGTTGGAGGTACAGCGAGTACCCACCAAGAATCGCGTAAAAGCTCATACAGCCAAGGGCCCCATAGCTGAGCATCCCCAAAATAACTTGGCGAATAGTGCGACCACGTGAGATTCGGGCGATAAACAGGCCCATGACGGGCATATAGGAAAGCCACCAGCCCCAATAGAAAATCGTTTCTTGTTGAGCAATCCCGGGTTTGCCATTCGTTGTGGTGCTGGCACTCATGGTAATAAATTTTTGAACCATCAATTTGAGACTATTACCCTCATCGCGGAAAATAGTAAGGGTGGGGCCGACAAACAAGACGATGAGTAAAAAGCCGATGGCCGTCCAAATATGAGCAGCACTAAGTTTGTCAATACCACCTTTAATCCCATGGAAAACGGTAACGGTAAAAATTATAAAAAGAATTAGAAACATTGCTAATTTTAAAAGAAGGTTGTCAGGGATCCCGGTCAATTGGTTGATGATCTTAGAGAGCACGGGAATTTCCATGCCGACAGAAGAACCAATCCCACCCATAATGCCGAAAACAACGAGAAAATCGATAATCTGACGAATGACTTTTTTGTAAGTTTCGGGTCCCTTTAAAAATGAAATGGCGGAACTGATGCGCATCACATGGACATTTCGGACATACATAACGTAAGCAATGGCAATTGTGGCTGAAGCAAACATCATCCAAGCCATGGGTCCCCAATTAAATTGACCAAGCATGTGTGCATCGCCATAGGCAGCAGCCGAGTAGGGTTTGTCGCCGAAAACGGGGCTTTGAACGTAGCGCAGGGGATCAACCATACTAAGCATGAGAATGCTGGCGTCGATGGCGGTTGCAAAGACCATGCTCCCCCACTGAAAGCTACTGTATTCAGGCTGGTCATTTGGCTGGCCGAGTTTAATGTGGCCGAAGTGGCTGAAGGCCAGGTACATGAAGAATAAGAAGTTAATGATGTAAATTCCCAGGTAGGCCCAAGCCATGTGCGCAGTGATGGTGTTCATGATGTTGCTGAGAACGACACGAAGGTGTGAGCCGCCGACAATGAGTCCAAGGGAAACAAGGACGAAAAGGCTGACGGTGGGAATGAAGACGGTGCGGTCGATATTTTTATGGTGTAAAATGATGGTCCTCCTAAAAAAAGTGAGTGTAGGGAGGCGTTAAGCACTTACCTTTTAAGAGCGCCGACGCGGGGAGAATCCCAGCGCAAGGCGGGCTTAAAAGGTAAGTGGTGCCTCGAGGAACTGTCCTAAAAAAAGTGAGTGTAGGGAGGCGTTAAGCACTTATCTTTTAAGAGCGCCGACGCGGGGGGAACCCCCAGCGCAAGGCGAGCTTAAAAGGTAAGTGGTGCCTCGAGGAACTGTCCTAAAAAAAGTGAGTGTAGGGAGGCGTTAAGCACTTATCTTTTAAGAGCGCCGACGCGGGGGGAACCCCCAGCGCAAGGCGAGCTTAAAAGAGAAGTGGTGCCTCCAGAAGCTATCCTAATAAAGTGAGTTATACCCATGAGCAAACAAAAAAACGCCCTGCAATTATCCCATCAGGATATCTGCATAGCGTTTTAAACTGATACAAATACTAATGAATTCGCTCGCTTTTTCGTTGATTGAATTTAGTTTTTGATCACATCCCCATTTGAATCAAGACGATGAATAATTCTTGCCGGATTACCTGCAATGACGACATCGTCCGGGAAAGACTTAGTGACCACCGCACCGGCGCCAACGACAACCCGATTACCTAGGGTGACACCCGGCAGAATGGTTACTCGTCCGGCCAGCCAAACACTGTCACCAATGGTAATGGGCGCTCCCATTTCAACATCGGCATTACGCCGTTTCGCGTCCAAGGGATGGACAGGTGTGTAAAGACCAACATTCGGGCCAAAGTAACAGTGGCTGCCAATGGTTATCGGACAAGTGTCCAGTAGGGTAATATCATAGTTGCCATAGAAATGGTCGCCAATATGAATGTTAAATCCATAATCAAACTTAAAGTCACTTTCGACAAAGAAGTGTTCGCCGGTCTCTTCAAGTAGGGCTTGGAAACGGTGGTTGCGGTTTTCATTATCAGTAATCTGGTTAATCTCTTGGAGTTGTTGGCGAATAAACTTGCGGCGAGCCACTAATTCAGCATCAAACTCCTGGTAAGATTCACCAGCGGTCATTTTTTCTCTTTCAGATTTCATAGTTTAAGCGTACCACTTTTAGGCTGGTTTGTTAAAAACGGGTGAAAGACCCAATGATTTTCAGAGCTGCTTGCAAAGTCTGCTGTCCCATTTGCCGGGCTTCTGGTGTCCAAGTCGTACTTTGAGTTGAAAAAGCTTTTGTAACTTGCTGCCAGTGCTTTAACAAATCATTAACGGAAACGGCTTGAGAAGCGTTGAGAATAGCTTCAAACGTCCGAATAAATTCGTGAACAACTTCAACAGGTTGTTCGCTAAGCCAAGGCTGAAGGCTATTTTTGAAAAAGGCGGTGTCGGTGGCAGCTCGACCTAAAATGAACGGCTGATTATCGTGAATCTGCCAACTATAAAGATCGTGTTGCCAAACTCCGCTGGCTGTGCTTGCCACAATATTCGGTAAATTCATATATTGTGAACCTAATCCAAAAAATGGTAACTGCGGCAGATAGGTTTGAAAATGTGTTTTGAAAGGATCGGAAATAGGCCGTGTCAAAAAGGTTTGCGGGCCGTCAAGATTCACGACGGCGCAAAGACGTTGTTGGATAGCAGCGGTTACTTGACAGGCAGCATAAATGGCCATACTGCCACCAAGAGAAAAGCCCACGAGTTGAAGCTGAGCATGATTAGCCGTTGCCACGGTTTCTAAATAGGTTTGGGCAAAATTTTGCCATGGTCGGTTTTTAGCTTGAGCTAAGGTTTGTAGGTCGGCCCGCCAACCCAGTGTCGTACCCTCAGCTCCGCGGAAAACTACAACTTTATTTTCTGAATTGAGTTGAACGGTAATTGCCGCGTATGGCGTCAATAAATTAGCGGGCGGGGCTACTTGAAAGCCACTAAGCCGCACCTTAGCGTAACGAAATGAACGAGACAACTTTTGGATGAGCTGTGCGTCATTAGGTAAGAGGAGTTTTTTCGAGTTGTCCGTTTGTTGGTGTGAGAGAAGGTGAAGTGCGTCTGGCAGCGCGACTGAGGAAGTCAGATCGGCTGGCACAATTCCCGTTAAAGGTAGGAACGGTAGCCGGCTTAACAGCATTTGGTCAGCAACATTCAAGTTAGCGGTTACCGGGCGATTATAGTTATCTAGATAGGTCAATAGGTCTAACATTTTAGGATCTCCGTCACAAAAGTTTTAGGTATTGCTATCTTAAAAATTACCATTGCAACGCTAGCGAGTCAATTTGCATTCTGGTTTAGATTTTGTAGGAACACGTTACCAAAAATAAAAATGCTTGCTTATTTAAAGAACAGCTTGTACAATAAACTTATTCACTTACAAAAAGTAAGCAAAATCAAACAAACCATTTAGAAACCGGGGTAACTGATATGACAAAAATGAAAGCAGGACAAGCCTTAGCAAAAGTTTTAGAAAGCTGGGATATCGATCATCTTTACGGTATTACAGCGGATTCCATCAATAACACAGTTGATGGGCTCTACCAAGAGCGTGACAAAATCAAATATATTCAGGTACGCCATGAAGAAGTCGGATCATTGGCCGCAGCGGCAGATGCGAAACTAACCGGGAAAATTGGGGTAAGTTTTGGGTCGGCCGGACCAGGAGCAACCCACCTATTTAATGGTTTGTATGATGCCAAAATGGATCATGCGCCGGTCCTCGCCATTGTGGGCCAGTCAAGCACAGGGGTAATGAACACCTCATTTTTCCAAGAAATGAATCAAGATCCTATGTTTGTGGACGTTTCCGTTTTTCATGAGCAGGTAGTAAGTGCCCACCAAATTCCTTATGTGGTTGATCAAGCCATTCGAGCGGCCTATGCGCATAAAGGGCCGGCCGTTGTGATTATCCCCGATGATCTTTCGGGACAAGAAATCGAATTTACGGACTTTAAGACAGCTCCTATTTATAAGGAAGAAATGCACACTAAATTTGATGAAGCGACAATTGATGAGGTTGTCGCTGATTTGAAGGCTGCCCAGCACCCGATTATTTGGGCGGGGGTCGGTTTAAAAGGGACCACGAAAGAGTTAGTGGCGGTCTCAGAGAAATTTAGTTTGCCAGTCCTTTCCACCGTTCCGGCGACGGGGGTTATGCCAACTGATCACCCTAATTTCATGGGCTCGCGTGGACGTTTGGGGACAAAACCGGGATTTGAAGTTTCTCAGATGGCCGATCTGGTCCTTTCAGTAGGCACAAATTATCCTTTCTTGCGGTTTTTACCAAAGGGCGTAAAGGTCATTCAGGTCAACAACAATCCAGCCGACATCGGCAAACAACGTGACGTTGACTTAGCCATTTTAGGGGATGCTAAAGATTTTCTGAATGAACTTTTAGCCCGTGATGTCACCATTGCGCCCACCAAGTTTTTGCAGGCGGCCCGTTTAGATAAACAAAATTGGGATAACTGGTTGGACAAACTTGCTGACGATGATTCCGACGGTTTACCGGCTGAAGCGGTTATGAAAATGATTAAAGCCCACGCTGCAGATGATGCCATTTTTGGCGCAGATGTCGGCAACAATACCGAATGGGCTATTCGTCAACTACCGTTAAATAAGGACCAGAAATTCACCTTATCTTCTTGGTTTGCAACCATGGGTTACGGGTTACCGGCAGGTTTGGCCGGCAAGTTGAGTTTTCCCAAACGGCAAGTGTTTACCATCTCAGGTGATGGCGGCTTTGCCATGGTCATGCAAGACTTGCTGACCGAAGTCAAATACCAGTTGCCGGTTATTAATGTTGTCTTAGAAAACAAGGTATTTGGATTTATCCAACATGAAAAAATTGCTGCTAAGCAGGCACCTTATGGGATTGATTTAATTGGCGCTAACTGGGCCGGCATTGCTGAGAACATGGGAGCCATTGGGTTTACCGTAACGGATCATGCCTCACTGAAAGCCGCATTTGATGAAATCGAAACGCTACAGAAAAATGGGAATACCAAACCAATTGTGATTGACGCTAAGATTAAAAATGTCGATCCGATTGACACGTCGTTTATGCCAGTGGATCCGGACCAATTCGATCAAGAAACCATTAAGACTTATAAACAAACATACAATGTGTTTGGTCAACCAGCCCTGTCAGAAATTTTAAAAGAACTTTAAAATAAGACATCTTTTGTCTACAAAGAAGCCCCAACTGTTAAACTTGAGCAGTTGGGGCTTTTTGTATTGGCAAAAATAGTTTTGCAGCTAAAGTTACTTCCGCCGCCATTGTAAGACACCGTAGTAAATGAGGCTAATGAAGCTAATTATTGAGATTAAAATGCTGGCCCACTGTGATAAGGTCGGCACGTATTGAATTTTAACCACGTTTTTGTTTCCCGCCAGTTCTAATTTTAGTAACCGAAATTTGTCGTGACTAAATTTAGCCAGTTTCCCGTTAACCCAGACGCGGTAATGACGACTTTGATAAAGATAAAAGGGTAAAGAAACCGTCGTTTTTTTACCAATTTTCGGAGTTGTAAGGATGACACCATTGGGAAATGATTTTAAATGGTGGATTGTGCGTAGCTGGTTGTGTATAAACATGTGTCGGGTAATAACCGCGTTATAGGTTCGCCGATTCTGTAAGTTACTGTGATTGGGATTGATTGGTATGTAATCCTTAGTCGGTATAATCATTAAAAGGTACTTATAAGCTTGTTGATTAATTTTGATATGATACCGAAAGGCTAACGGTTCGTTTGGTGAAAAGGCACGGTTCAGTGTGGGATCTTGTTTCTTGCTCGTCACAAATTGCGAAATTGCACCCACACTGAGCAGAATCAGCGAGATGACAATTAGAGATTCAACGTAGGGGACTTTAATGAAGCTCAGCGCTTTTGTGCCTAATACGCAAATCAAGAAGTTGGCAATAATAAAAATGCGCCAAGGAAACTGAATCATGCTGACACCGGTATTTTGCAAGAGTTGCCATGGAAAAAGCTTAGTTGAGAAAAAAATACAAAGGACGCTCCAAAAGGCAATCTGACGATCCATATCCGTTAAATTGGAAAAATAGAGCAGTGTAAAAATTCCGATTACCAAAGCCACAAAACCTAAGTTAAATGTCGGACTAGAGCCAAAAATTTGGTTTGAAAAAGAAGATCCAAAAAGATCTTTGGGATTTAAGGCGGTTTGTGCCAAAATAAATGGGCGTGGGGTTTGAATAGGTACTGCCAAATAGGTTGTGATGAATGAATATAAGAAGCCAGCGGTTAGTCCCAAAAAAGCCAAGATCGAGAATAAAAGTTTAATTCCACGCTGTTTCAGTAAAGAGATTTTTTTGAAATTAACCACCGTAAGGATGCCTAAGAAGCACGTGACAATGATAAAGCTCAAAATATGAGCATACAACAAGAGCGCCATGCCAACAGCCAGCCATGGCCACATTTGCATGTTTCTAAACAATGTTTCATAAAATCCCCAAAAGACAAGGGGAATGACGCTGAGTGCGATAAATTCGGCAAGGTCAAAGCGATTGAAAATATCAATGAGACGATAGGATGAAAAAAAGTAGAGATTCGTAAAAATAAAGGCTTGTTTAGCAGACCCAGAAAAAGAACGAAACGTAAAGTGCGCAATGACGCAGGTTAGTAAGTTAATCAGCATGAGCCCCAGATAAATTGCATGAATCGGATTGGGGATGATTAAACGAAGAAAAGCGAATGGATAGAGCCACAAACCAGGATAGAAAAGATTTGTTGCAATTCCGATTCGATTGGTTGAAAAAGTTGATAGAAACACAAATAGGTTGTGCAACTTTAAGTTGGCAGCCAGTTCTTCAATTCGATTAACGTGAAATTGAATGTCATCCCCAAGGTAAAGATAGCCATTTTTTGATAGAATAAAAAAGAGTAAAACACTGATAAGTGCGTAATAAATAAGCAGTGTCCAGTTTTGCAATTTTTTATTGGTTTTGAACTGTTGTGCAAGATTCATGATAGCTACTCCCCCTAACGGACTACTGTCAGCATTATAGCATAATTGCCATTGAAATCTGCAGAAACCCACGACTGGTAAGCCAGCAATGGTATAATTTAAAGCATAATAGGCAATCCAAAAATAAAGAGGTCAAGGTAAGTATGAAATTAATTTCTTGGAACGTGAACGGTATTAGAGCAGCAGTCTCACATGATTTTGTTTCGACATTCAACGCCTTGGATGCTGATATTTTTTGCATCCAAGAAACAAAGATGCAAGAAGGTCAATTGCAATTAGAGCTTCCTGGCTATTATCAATACTGGAACTATGCTGATCGAAGAGGTTACTCAGGGACGGCAATTTTTACGAAAATAAAGCCTTTGCGTGTTAAATACGGGATGGGCATTGACGTCCACGATCACGAAGGTCGGTTAATCACCTTAGAGTTTGCCAATTTTTATATGATTACCAGCTATACGCCTAATTCACAAACTAAACTCAAACGACTTGACTACCGGATGACATGGGACGATGATTTCCGAAATTATGTCACCACATTAGGACAAGCCAAGCCGGTCATTTTCTGTGGTGATTTAAATGTTGCCCATCAACCAATTGATTTGAAAAATGACAAAACGAACCACCACAATGCCGGTTTTACGGATGAAGAGCGCCAAAAATTTAGTAAATTGCTGGCAAGCGGGTTTACAGATACTTTCCGTTATTTTTATCCCGATAAGACAGATAGTTATTCTTGGTGGAGCTACCGGTTCCATGCACGTGATCACAACGCCGGATGGCGAATTGATTATTTTGTGACTTCTAACGAGCTACAGGCTAATTTAAGAGACGCTAAAATTCACACCGAAATTTTTGGCTCAGATCATTGTCCAGTTGAATTGGATATTGATTTAACTTAATTAGGAATATTGGAGGAATAGAAATGGCTTTACCAAAACCAGTGACAGCATATTCAGAACAAGAGGCAAGTGAGGCTGCAATTGCATTACGCCAAACGTTAAACCAGTGGAGTGAAGACTATTACACCAAGGATAACCCGGAAGTAGAGGACCATGTTTATGATGCAGCTTACCGGGATCTTCAGGAGTTAGAAACGGCCTTTCCTTCAATTGTGACACCGGATTCGATTACGCAGCGCGTGGGTGGCGCAGTTCTGAGTGGTTTTACCAAAGTTAGACATGAGATTCCAATGTTATCTATGGGAGATGTTTTTTCACGGGATGAATTGACAGAATTTGATCAGCGGATTCAAAAAAACGTTGGTCATCCAGTTGCGTATAACGTGGAGTTGAAAATTGATGGCTTAGCTATTTCTTTGGTTTATGAAAATGGTAAGTTGGTCCAGGGCTCGACACGTGGTGATGGCACAATCGGTGAGGATATCACCCAAAATTTACAAACAATCAGTTCTATTCCGCAAACCTTGACTAAGCCTGTATCTATCGAGGTCCGTGGTGAATGTTACATGCCCAAACAAGCTTTTGCGAACCTTAACCACCAACAAGAAGAACGTGGGGAAGCCGTATTTGCTAATCCGCGCAATGCTGCGGCTGGCAGCCTCCGCCAGTTGGATACGCGCGTAACGAAAGCCCGTAAGTTAGATACTTTCATTTATACAATCAGTACTTTTGACGATTTGCAAGTAAAGACCCAGCACGAAGCGATTGAAACGCTTGAAGAATTGGGCTTTATGACGAATCCGACGCAACGCGTATGTCATAATTTAGAAGAAGTTTGGCAATATATCGATGACTATCAAGCACAGCGCGATGACTTACCATACGGCATTGATGGAATTGTGCTTAAGGTGAACGACCTTAAATTACAAAGCCAGCTGGGACATACGGTTAAGGTTCCGCGCTGGGAAATTGCGTATAAGTTTCCTCCCGAAGAAGCGCAAACAGTTGTGCGAAAGATTGAATGGACTGTGGGACGAACAGGGGTTGTCACGCCAACTGCAATTATGGATCCCGTCCAGTTAGCTGGATCTACTGTGGCGCGCGCAACGCTAAATAATGTGGATCAGATAAAAGCAAAGGGTGTGCAACTAGGGGATACCGTTAAACTGCATAAGGCGGGCGATATTATCCCGGAAATTACTGAAGTTGTGCTGGAAAAGCGGCCAACTACTAGCGAAGCCTTACAAATTCCAACCCAGTGTCCTTCCTGTCATCGTGAGTTAGTTCACTTAAACGGCGAAGTAGCTTTAAGGTGCATTAATCCAGATTGTCCAGCCCAAATTGTGGCCCGCTTGGAACACTTTGCTTCACGAAATGCCATGAACATTAACGGTTTAGGACCGCGCTTGTTACAGGTTTTCTTTGATCATAAGTTGGTGCGCAGTTTTGCTGATCTCTACGCCCTCACTCCAGATGAGCTGACCCAATTAGATAATTTTAAGGAGAAGCGGGTTAATGGATTGCTTGATGCCATTAATCAAAGTCGCCAAAATTCACTTGAACGGTTGGTCAATGGGATTGGCATTCCCGGCGTCGGCACCAAAATGGCTCGTATTTTAGCAGAGCATTTTGTAACTATGCCGGCGTTAATGGCAGCTAGTGCGGAACAATTGACGGAGATTGATGCGATCGGCGAAATCTTGGCCACAAACATTGTGACTTTTTTCCAAAGTGAGGCTGCAAAGGCAACCGTAGCGGAACTGGCTGCAGCGGGTGTAAATATGCGATTTGAAGGCGCAACACCTACGCAAGTTGAAGATAATTACTTCAATGATAAAACCATCGTCTTAACCGGGAAACTCGAAAATTATACCCGGAATGACTTAAAAGAAAAACTCGAAAATCTGGGTGCCAATGTGACTGGCTCCGTTTCAAAGAAAACTGACTTGTTAATTGCTGGTACAGATGCTGGCAGCAAATTGACCAAGGCTCAAAGTCTAGGTGTCGAAGTGATTGATGAAGCCGAACTGGAAGATCGTTTTGCTAATCAATAGGTAAAGTGATAAATTTATTTAGTTAAGGTAACAAAGTATTTTACAGGGATTTGTTGAAAGGTTGTTTAAATAGATATGGCAAAGTCAATTTTACTTAGTGTTGTAGTTGCTTGTTATAACGTCTCAGAATATTTAGCGGAATGTTTAGATTCGCTAGCTAATCAAACTTATAAAAAAATCGAAGTTATTCTAATTGATGATTGTTCAACAGATGATGGCAAAACAGCATCATTGGTTGAAGCATATGGAGAAAGATACGATAACTTCTTCGCTTACCATAATGAACACAATCTAGGGTTGAGTGATACAAGAAACAAGGGGATTCGTCTTGCTAAAGGGGAATACATTGCATTTGTTGATGGTGACGATATTGTTCCAGCGAATGCCTATTTAAATTTGGTCGGTTCCGTAACTGAGACTCACTCTCAAGTGGCAACCGGATTTGTAAGAAGGTTTGACAAAAATCGGGATAAACCTTCCTATCTACATAAATTCGCGATTTCGGATACCATTCAGAAAACAAATTTGGAACAAAATCCTGAATTAGTTTATGATTCCACTAGTTGGAATAAACTTTATAACTTGAAAATGGTCCGCGAGCATCAAATGAAGTTTCCGGCCAACATGTTATATGAGGATATTCCGTTTGTAATGCAAGCCTTTACGATCGCTAGCCAAGAAACCAGCATTGATGTGCTTTCAAATGTGGTCTACCGTTGGCGTTGGCGTGATGGTGACAGCAAATCCATCACGCAAGTAAAAAACGCCATGAAACCTTATGGCGATCGCTTGAAAATTTTGAATATGGTGCGTGACTACTTTATCAGCCAGCAGGTAAGCCCCGCGATTCTGCAGGAATTTTATATCAAAGTGTTAAAAATTGATATTCCCCTTTTTATGGATGATATTGCAGATGCCGACGAAAATTTTATAATGGACTTTCAACGGGCAACCTATCTCTTTTTGAGAGACTGGCAGCTTATTGATAGCGAATTATACACCCAATTATCTATTAAAATGCAATCGCAGTACAAGGCTTTGTTAAGTGGGAATTTTGCCGAATTGAAGCGTTACTCATATTCTGGATTCAAAGGGAAGCTATCCAAACGTTTCATCCACCACTTTTTCACTCCTAAATTGAAGGATGCCAAAAACCAAAAAGTGAAAAACAAGTTACTATCGGTAAAGCTTTTGGATAATGACCCTAAGAGCGTTCAGATCGAGGGTTACGTCCAGCCGACGGATTATAAATTACACCGGATTTGGTTTAGTTCCCATAATTTAAATGAGCAGCTAGTTGCTAAATTGGTAAATATCGAAACGGGCAAAGAACGACAAGTTCAAATTCACCGGTTTCAATCAGCAGGAAACTTTCATTTAAAACGACAACCGGAACCTTATGCCCACTATCTTGTCCAGTTTGACTTTGCGGAAGCCCTTCGCACTTTAGGGGCAGGTTCGTGGAAACTCAAGATCGTGATAAATACGCATGGACAAACGCTGGAATCCTTTGCTGGACAACCCGTTCGGCGCAGCGGTAAGATGCATGCGTTTACTGACGAAGCGACCCACTTGAATGTTTCTCAGAAATTCAACAAACATTGGGAATTAGTTTTTGTGGTCAAAGAAGTTTTAAATGTAGCTAGCCGAACAGAAACGGCAGGAATGAATTCGCTGCTTGGAGTGGCGGTTGCGGGCCGTTCCTTAAAATTGACCTTCGCGCTTCAAAACGAAGCGTTGCAGCCGGCGCTACGGTTGAATGGTCAGGAAATTGGTCGTTTGGACAAACGTTACCATGATGGCCTTGCGGCAGACTTTTTGATCGACTTGGATGAATTTCAAGCCAATCAAGGTGTCATGAAAAAGCTGGCGATGATCGATACAGCTACTAACCTGCCGATTGAATACGCCATTAATCATGCGAAGAAAAATGAAATTTTGACCATTGAGGGGCAAAATATCTTCATTTCGTATCAGGGTTCAAGTGATATTTGGTTAATGAAAGAAACACAGATTGCAGAAATTTTGCGGGCTGAGTGGCAAGAAGACGAGGCTCAAAGTAATTTAGTACTGGAAATCGCGAATAAAGCAGCATTTGATAACTTGGACTTAGATGGCACGGGAACGATTGAACTCTTATCCACGAATAAAAAAAATCGGTACTTATCTATTGGCCATGTTGAAAAGAGTGCTGAAGGTTTTGTTGGAACCCTGCCACTGCTGCAACAGGAAAAATTACAGGTGCTTGGCGGCTCTTACAAAATCTACTTTGTGTTGCACGGTACTAACATGAATCTTCGGGTACGGGTCTTCGATGCTAATCATCGGATGGAGCAATTAGCTCCCCAGCAGACCAAAAATGCGACTTTCACATTGACACAAAGTGCAGATGGTTTTGCTGTGTTGAAGGTAACACAGGTGGCCTTTTGGATGGACCGGACTAAACTGCGCCGGGGGATTAGCTATTCCATCCTATATCCACTGATGCGTTTGCTCCCGATTGATAAAAAATTAGTTATTTTTGAGAGTTATTGGGGCCAATACTTTAACGGTAGTCCCAAGGCAATTTACGATTATTTGCGTGAAAATCACCCGGAATTGAAGTTTGTCTGGATTTTAACCAATGATCAGATTTCTATTGAAGGCAACGGTAAGGTCGTTAAGCGATTAGGCTTTAAGTACTGGTACTACATGGCAAGGGCAAAGTATCTTGTCCAAAATACTAACTTCCCAAATCAGTATTCAAAACGTGCTGGTCAAATTGAAGTCGAAACGTTGCATGGCACGTTCATGAAAACAATGGGCTTTGATGAACCGCATTTTAAGCATGCTTCTGGCCGGGTACAGCGTAACTTTGCGATTCGAAATGACCGGTGGGATTTATTGACCGTTCCTTCCACCTATATGGCTGAAACGGCAGTAAAGGCTTTCGATTATAAGCAAGAGGTTGCTAAATCTGGATTTCCGCGTAATGACGCTTTGTATGCGCATAACAATCAGCAGTATATTATGGCAATTAAAAATAAGCTCCGCATTCCATTGGATAAGAAAGTCGTTTTATACGCACCAACATTTAGAAGTAACAGTAATACCTTCGACTTTGAGCTTGATTTAGATAAGTTACGTGAAAAATTAAGTGATGAGTATGTTGTCTTGGTCCGGTTACATTACTTTGTCGCACATTCCATGTCATTTTTAGATCACAGCGGTTTTGTTTTTGATGCCAGTGACTACCCAGACATTGCGGATTTGTATTTAATTAGTGATGTGATGATTACGGATTATTCTTCAGTCATGTTTGATTATGGTTATTTGAAGAAACCAATGATCTTCTTTGCTTATGACAAAGATTGGTACTTGAATGGCGATAATCGTGGAGTTTACCTTGATTATGACGAGACGGTTCCAGGACCAATTGTGGAAAACACCGAAGAAATTGTCGCTTGGCTCCAGAAACTGCCGGTTTTGCAGCAAACTTACGCCAACAAAATGGATGCTTTCTATGATAAATTCTGTGAATTTGGCCGTGAAGGCACCGCCAGCAAAGAAATTTCGGAACGAATGCTTCAGTTACAACCTACGGAACAGGGATCCATCGTGAAACATCTCTTCTGGAAGAAGATTTTACGTGTTAGCCGGTTAAATAATTTGCAATCGCGATTGCTAAATTTCTTGAGCCGACACTTGAAGAAGAAAAATATTATGATTTTTGAAAGCTTCTTTGGTACACAGTATTCAGATAGCCCTAAGGCGATATACTTGTATATGAAAAAGAATCATCCTGAGTATCGCTTATATTGGAATGTCAACAAGAATAACGTGGCGTACTTTAAGGAGCATCAGATTCCCTACATTACGCGTTTTGGGTATAAGGGGATCTTTAAACAGGCGCAGGCTAAATACTGGATAACCAACACGAGACGACCATTTAGGTGGCAAAAACCAAAAGATGCAAAATTGATTCAAACTTGGCACGGCACACCACTAAAGACCATCGGGACTGATGTGCAAAACGTCACAATGCCTGGGGTTACACAAAGAAGATATCATAAACAAGTTATTCGTGATTCCGCACGCTGGGATTACCTAGTTGCGCCGAATGAATATTCCTATACGATTATGCAACGGGCCTTTCGAAAGTCTTATCATCAAATGATTAGTAGTGGGTATCCCCGAAATGATGTGTTGCAGCGTCCTTCGTTGAGTCAAATAGGAACTATCAAACAAAATTTACAGATTGCAACGGATCAAAAAGTTGTCTTATATGCACCAACTTGGCGTGATAATGAGTATGTCAAAGTGGATGAATATCAAGCTAAATTACACCTCGATTTGGACCTGCTGCTTGAAAAGCTCCCGCAAGACGTGACGATTCTAATCAGAACCCATTATTTGATCGCAAATCAACTGGATCTTTCTAACTATGGCAGCCGGGTAATAAATGTCAGCGACTATGAAGATATTACGGAATTATACTTGATTGCGGATGTTTTAATCACTGACTACTCCTCTGTGATGTTTGATTATGCAAACTTAAAACGACCAATGTTGTTCTTTGCTTATGATTTGGAAGATTATGGCGATGCAATCAGAGGCTTTTACTTCGACTATGAAGAAAATGTCCCAGGGCCGATTGTAAAGACGAATACCGACTTGGTGCAAGTCCTCACAGATATGCTGCACAATCCACAACACTACACCCAAACGGAACGTTACCAACGATTTGTTGATAAATTTACGCAGTGGGAAACGGGTAACTCAACCCAAACGTTAGTTGAGTATGTTTTACAGGACAAAAAGTATGGTATTGACTCACAACCTCTGGAGAAACAAGAAGTTGTCATTCAGGATGGCTCTCAGTTCTGGGGAGATCTACCGGAGCGAAGACCATTATCCTTTGTGCGTAATTATGATCAAAGAGCGACCCATCACTATGTTCAACTTCAAGCTGCCCGAATTCAGGATCCCATTCGCCAACGCGCGGTGGGAGACACGTACGTGCAAGTTGTCGAGCGTTCCGACACACAAAATCCAGTGTGGGTGAGAGCTGAAGATATCCATTCGTGATAAACGTAATTGACGGCACTAAGTTAAAAAGTTATACTGGCACAATGTGAAAGAGAAATTATATAAAAATTGAGAGGCAAAAAAAGATGCATACGATGTTTCAGATAATTTCCGAACAGTTTTCCAACTTCAAAATTATTCGGAGAATGGCAAAATTTGATGACAGAGCCACTTATCAAAGCCATTATTTAGGATTGGCTTGGGAGTTCTTAAATCCGCTCATCCAAATTGGAATTTATTATCTTGTTTTCGGTGTTGCATTAAGACGTGGGGACCCAATGCCAGGTGTCCCATACTTACCATGGATGGTAATCGGAATTACACCGTGGTTGTATATGAGTAAGACTGTCTTAGATGCATCCAAAAGTGTCTACCAACAGGTGGGCTTAGCATCCAAAATGAAGTTTCCAGTTAGCATATTACCATCAATCAAAATTATGGGGAATTTAGCTAGTTTTTGGACAATGCTGGCATTTTCGGTTTTCTTAATGTTGGTTAATCATATTTATCCAACTGCTTCTTGGATTCAGTTCATCTACTACTTTATATGTATGATTGTCTTGCTTTATGCATTTGGAATTTTTAATTCTACCGTGACAGTTCTAATTCGCGATTGGCAAATTACATTACAGTCCATTTTGAGAATGTTATTTTACATGAGTGGGGTCCTTTTTAATTTTGAGACTTCTAGTTTCCCACGACTTTTAATCCGAATTCTGGAGCTGAATCCATTCTACTACGTCATTAACGGAATGCGAGAATCACTGCTAAATAAAGGCTGGGTTTGGCAAGAACCAAATCTTACCATTACGGTTGTGTTCTGGACGTTTACTTTTATTGTGATGGTATTTGGAACATTCTTGCACAATAAATTCCGTGCTAACTTCGTTGATTTGATTTAGGAATGGAGAAGGATCATGTCTGAGAATTATAAAGTTAAATTGGAAAATGTTACTAAAGAATATGATTTATATCGCAGTAAGAGTGAAAAGCTCCGTGGATTTTTCAACATTGCCAAACATAACGAAATTCCCCATTTTTGGTCATTAAAGGGAATTAGTTTAACCATCAATCCGGGAGAAGCATTCGGGGTGATCGGTGTCAATGGTTCTGGGAAATCAACGATGTCTAATATTATTTCAGGTATTATTCCGCAAACTACGGGTTACGTGGATGTCCGCGGAGACACCTCGATCGTAGCTATTAGTGCAGGCCTGAAATGGAGTTTAACAGGATTAGAAAATATTCGTTTAAAGGGATTAATGCAAGGCTTATCTTTGAAGAAAATTGATGATGTGCGTGATGACATTATTGATTTTGCGGATATTGGGAATTTCATTGATCAACCGGTTAAAGATTATTCCTCAGGTATGCGTTCCCGACTGGGATTTGCGATCGCGGTGCATATTAATCCTGACATTCTCATTATTGATGAAGCTCTTTCTGTCGGTGATGATACGTTCTATCAAAAATGTTTGGATAAAATTCAACAGTTTAAAAAAGAGGGTAAAACGATTATCTTTGTCAGTCACTCTTTAAAACAGGTTGCCCTTCTTTGTGATCGTACTGCCTGGATTCATTTTGGCGAATTACGGATGATTGGTAACACAAAAGAGGTTATCGATGCCTATAAGAACTTCTCTTCGAATTTTAAAAAGAAGACGGCTAAGGAACGCGATAAGTATCAAAAAGATAAAAAGCAGCTGCAATTAGACTTTGATGTCCATGCTTATGAAAAACAAGTTGCCAAAGAAAAAAGCGAAAAAGACCAGGTTGCATTATCAACAGCCGAGAAGGATACCCATAAATTATTTTATGGTGAAGTTCTGCCGAGCAAAATGACTAAGTTGAGTAAAGTTTTGGTACTGTTAGCCTTTCTATGCATGATGTTTTTTGCACTGATTACGGTCTCAGGACATTCCATTACTAAGAGTATCAGCAACCCATCAGTTCTTTTACAGCCAACTATGACAGACCCTAATACAGGAAGTTCACAACACTTCAAGTAATGGCTTGTTAAAGGTGGCGGAACGCAAAGGGTTCAAGTCAGGACTTTTACAGATAATCTCATTTAAATAACGGTAACAAAAAAATTTCGATACTTAAATCGAAGTTTTTTGTTTGCTTATTTTTTGACTTCCGCGATCAACTTGGCCATTGCTTGGGCCTGATAAGCAGCGGTTGCCTTTTTAGTCGCTTCAGTGGTTAAAGCTTTTTGTTTTGCTGCGGACATGTCAGGATCTTTCTTCATAGCCGCAGACACGCTTTGCTTAACAGCTGCGGTGATATAAGCTTTGGCTTCTTTTTTCATCGAAGCGGATTGTTGTTTAACTAATTTCTGTAATTTTTTAGCTTGTGTGGAGCTCAAGGTTAACCAATCTTTGTTAATTTCAAAGGTGTTGCGGTGACGGATTAACTTATGATTGTTTCCGGCAATGCCAAACCAGAACTTATAGGCATTACTTTTGTACACCCAGCGTGTGGTTTTCGTGACTAACCGTGGTGTACCGGTGATCGTGTTAACTTTATTGGTTGTCTTAGTCGGATCAGGATTAGTGGTTTTCGGCTTCTTTTGGGAAGTCTGGGTTTTGTAAATGTAAACCCGATTCTTTTTTGATGTTCCCACATCTTGATATAACAGCATTTTTAACTGCTTGGATGGTGAAACAGAGACGAGATCTGAAGTTTGGGTTGTCGTGACCTTCTTCATACCAAAATGATCACAATCATTCATCATAATTAAACTTAAGGTTAAGGCGAACAGGGCCGCAATTGCCAGGCTAATAACGTTTCGCCAAAATGGTTTCGGAATGCTGACCATACTTATGAATAGCGCAATGGCGAGCAGAACTGCAGCAACAATAATCATTAATCTTCACCTCCATCTAAAGTAACTTCGGGTTTGATGGAACGAGGACTACGCTTGCTGACAAAGAAGGCGACAATCAAACCGATCGCACAAAAACCAATTGCAGCGGCAAATGCGGCGTGATAACCACTCAAAGTTGCATTCATATAAGCATTTTTATAACTTAATGGAGCTGATTTCAATAATGCTTTACTTGGCGACTGATTGGTTGTGACATTGGTTAAAATACTAATCAAAATGGCAGTTCCAACTGAGGACGCCACCTGCCGTAAAGTATTATTGACTGCGGTTCCGTTACTCATTAAATGCAGTGGTAAAGCATTCATTCCGGCAGTTGTGACAGGCATCATGGTCATTGAAATCCCAGCCATACGAATCCCATATAACACCACGATGTAAATCACCGGTGTTGTTCTGGTGATGAAGGCAAAAGGAATGGTTCCAGCAGTTAAGAGAAACATGCCGGTGATGGCTAGGCGACGCGCCCCAATACGATCAAAAATGCGGCCAGTGATGGGACTCATGACACCCATCATTAATGCTCCGGCCAGCAACGTCAAGCCAGATTCAAGCGCTGAATCTCCACGGACAATTTGCAAGTACAGAGGCAAGACCATTTCGACACCGACCATAGCCATATTGGAAACGGAACTTAAAAGTGCAGAAACAGAAAATTCTGGGTTCTTCAAAACACGTAATTCAAGGAACGGATCGTCAATGGTTAACTGACGCCAGCCAAACAGCAGAATAAAGATAACCCCAATGATTAAACTGATAATCACAATGGTACTGCCCCAGCCTTTGGTTCCAACTTCAGAAAAGCCATAAAGTAAAGAACCAAACCCGATAGTGGAAAGGGCTGCTGACAACCAATCAAGACTAGACTTTTTAGTCGGCAACACACTCTTCATGAGCCAAAAGCCAGCAATAATGACAATTGCGGCAATCGGAATCAGCATTCCGAAAAGTACCCGCCACTGATAAGTATCAATTACCCATCCAGAAAGGGTTGGGCCAATCGCCGGCGCCACCCCGATGACCAATCCCGCTAAGCCCATCGCACTACCACGACGGTTAGCTGGGAAGATGGATAACATCAGCGTCTGCAGCAAAGGCATCGTAATGCCGACGCCTAAAGCTTGAACCAAACGGCCAATTAATAAAATTTCAAAACTAGGTGACACATAACAAATAATTGTCCCAATTAAAAAGGTGGTCATTGCCCCTTCATAAAGTATTTTTGAGTTAACTCGTGAAGTTAACCAAGCACTAATTGGAATCATGATTCCGTTAACTAACATAAATCCGGTTGTTAACCACTGAACCGTCGAAGTATTGATATCAAAGCTCTTCATTAAAGTTGGATAGGCGGTAGACAAAATCGTTTGATTCAGCACCGTACAGAATGAGCCAACTAAGAGCAGGACAACCAACAGCGACCGGTTATAGGGTTTACCGTTTGTATCGACTGCTTTTCCCAAAATAAAGCTCCCTTTCGTAAAAAAATGTTCGAGAACTAATATAGGCTTTTAAATTTTCTTTGTCAACTAATTTGACACAAGTGTAAAAAAATATATAATTAATGTTAGTTATTCTGACGAATACTTTTTTAGATAAGTCAGTGTCGAAATTGAAATTGGTTTAGGATCATTATGAATTTGCTTCGCGTAAAAGCTGAGAGAAGCACGACAATTATTAAGTCATAAGTATGAAGAGATAGAGGAGAACAATGGGGATCGAGGTCAATCATGAATAACGATTTTGTTCAACGCGTCAAAATAATTATGAAACAGGGGAACTTTCTTTTAGGGATTGGTGACATTGCCAGCTCAACGGGAGTTTCACAACGACAATTACGCTACTGGGAAAAAAAGGGGTATATTCACCCTGCCCAGTCTTCCGATGCACACAAGCATCGCAAGTATGCCTACAAAACCTTAATGAAAGTAAGTATGATTCAATCGTATATCGATTCAGGGTATACCTTAAGTATGGCGGTCAAAAAAGCTTCCCAGCACGAAGAAATGTCAAATGCGCTTAAGCACCTAGTAGGGGATCGGCTGTTGGACTTTAAGATTATTGCGGATGGTTATGAGGTCGATTTTGGCCAAGTTGTTGGCGTGAGTGAAAAAAAACATTTAATTGCGGTAATTCGTTCGGGACACCCAGCAGAATTTGTGCTGCGAGAATTAGAAAGTGACGAACAGGCATAATGGCTCGAACAACAAATCAGTAGTTATTTGGCCGCAAAAGGTGTAGTATTGTTTTTGAAATAAAGTTAATAAGGTTCGTCTTCAGGGGCAGGGTGAAATTCCCGACCGGTGGTTATAAAGTCCACGACCCATCCTTGTGGTGGTTGAATCGGTGAAATGCCGATACCGATAGTTAAAGTCTAGATAAAGAAGATTGGATTATTTGGCTTACCGAAAATTCGATTGGTTTTTTATGCTCCGCAACAGCATAAGAGACCATTTTTAGTATAGTCGTTAATCCACCCGGGATGAGTCCTTTAAGGAGGATGTCTCACCATGGGTAACAAAAATGTTACGCGTTTGGTCGTCATTGCAATGATGGCGGCAATTTCTTATGTTTTACTGTTGTTTAGTTTTCCGGTTTTACCAGGATTTTCTTTTCTGAAAATCGATTTCGCTAATGTACCGATATTAATCACGATGTTAATTTATGGCCCGGGAGCCGGCATCGCAACCACCGCAATTGCTGGACTATTAGATGTTGTGACGAAAGATAGTAGTTTGGTAGGTATTATTGGCATTGTGGCGAATTTTTTAGCCACGATGTGCTTTGCATTACCAATCTACTATGCCGTCAAAAAACATGTGGGTGAAAAACTCAGTCGGCAAGTCCGTTATGTTATTCAGGGAATCGTTGTGGGGACGTTACTGATGGCAGTTTTCATGAGTCTAGCTAATTTATTTGTTTTACTGCCGCTATACTTTAAGTTAGTCAGCTTCCAGATTAATCTCTCAACGCTCAAGATGGTGTTATACGGTGTACTGCCATTCAATATCATTAAGGGTGTGATTGTCGGTATTGCGGTTGGGATCATTTATGCGCGGATGGTACCGTGGTTGCAAACCCGCTTTCAGGTGACACGACAAGCACGGCGCTAAGGTGCTTTCATCTCAATCAGCTAGGTATGGCGTTAATCAAAATTAAATCTTTCAATGAAGCAGACGGGCTGGAAAAATTTGGGTCTACACTTTCTGGTATTGGTGAATAACTGATACCAGTTTTTATTTTGAAAAAAAAAAGGACATTTGCCCTCTTTGTGTTACGATTTAATCGCCTAATAAAATCGAAAAGAGGAAAAACAAATGTCCCTAACTAATTCTATCCTAAGCCTATTCGAAATAACAGACCCTAATTTAACTGTAACTGAGATTACTAAGGAACATTATCCCAATGGGCAACACGTTCATGTCGTTCACGCTATCCTTTCCTATCAACTTTTAAAATGTCCTCATTGTGGCCATAAATCTCTAATCAAAAATGGAACTCACATTGGCCATCTAAGATTGGGAACCTTATCAGGTGGACGTTATGAGATGCAGCTAAAACGACAAAGATATCAATGTAAACGGTGTTTAAAAACCTGTGGTGCTCAAACTAACCTCGTTAAACGTAATGAAACTTTTACGCATAATGTGAAACATCAAGTAATTGTTCTGGCTCGGGATATGCTGACCAGTAAAGAAATCGCTAAGATTTGTGGGATTTCACCAAGTAGTGTTCAACGCATTTTAAATGCGAATATTCACTTAGCTTATCGTGTTAAAACACTCCCCCAAAATCTTTGTTTTGATGAATTCCGTTCCTGTAATCATCTAATGTCCTTTAACTGTTGCGATGCCGTTAGTCATCGCCGCATTGTGATTCTTAAGGATCGCCTTAGTAAGGATATCATTGATTACTTTGAAGCTCGCTATTCAGTTCAAGAACGTATGAAAGTTCAAACAATCACCGTTGATATGAATGCTGAGTATGCTGGCTTTATTCATCGGTTATTTCCTAAGGCAATAACCATCATTGACCGTTTCCACATTATTCAACTTGCCGGTCGGGCACTGGATAACGAACGTACACGTGTGATCCATACTTTTCAAGATAAGCATTCCCGAGTTTATCGCATTCTAAAATCTCAATGGCGTTTGTTCCATTTGGCAGAAGAAAAGGTCAATGATACTAAACTTATCTATTTACACGGTATCAACGAATACATGACCCAACAGAACGCCATTGACCTAGCCTTAGATGAATTTCCAGAATTTAAAACTGTGTATCAAACCTATCAAGGAATTCTAACAGCCATTCAACAAAAAGATGCGGTTGGATTTAAAACCTTGATTGCCAACTACAAGGCGGCTGGCAACCAAATGGATATTACTATCTCAACTTTAATAAAGAATGGTCCTGCTGTTCTCAATAGTTGTCGTTATCCGTATTCCAACGGTCCTATTGAAGGACTAAATCGTAAAATTAAGGTGTTAAAGCGTAGCTGTTTTGGTTTTCAAAATATTCATAACTTTTTCATTCGTATCAGTTTAATTTATGCGTAAACAAAAAAAGCACATTCACCGAAGTGAACATGCTTTTCAAAAATCTCCACCAATACAATTTGACAGAGACCCAAAAATTTCCAGCCCGTTTTATGTCGCCAAACTTGACTAGCTGAAATCAAAAAAATTGGCGAGGCCGTTAACGATGAAAACCGAATGATTCTAAGCATGAATCATTCGGTTTCCGAGCTTCTGATGACATCAGATTATTCTAGTGAATTGGATTGCTTGAACAACGCCGATACACGAAGTTGAGATATTTTTTTTAAACGACGGGGGCATTGTTGTTATGATCAAAATTTGATTTAGTGACCGTTAGTTTTTTTCATCAGGCAAGACAATCAAGTCACGCGTGATCTGACTAAGTCGCATGCAACCTGTTGGCGTTACCTGGACGTCATCTTCAATCCGGACACCACCTAACCCAACGACGTAGATACCGGGCTCAACCGTGAGAATTTCATTTTCGTCAACTTTGAATTGCGGCATTGCACCGTAACTTTGTGGATACTCGTGGATGTCCAAACCAATCCCGTGCCCGATGCCGTGGTTAAATTTTTTCCCATAGCCTTGGGCAGTAATAAAGTCACGGCCGACCGCATCCAAAGCTTTGCCGGAAACTCCGGGATGGATTGCAGCGATGACCTTTTCTTGAGCCTTTTTAACAATGGCGTAGATTTGTTTTAATTTTGGATCTGGATCACCTAGAGCAATGGTTCGCGTGATGTCAGACGTATACCCATCAACGTAGTAGCCAAAGTCAATGGTAATCATTTCTCCCGACTGTAAAATCTTAGTGGTGGCTGCACCATGTGGCATGGCGGCCCGTGCACCACTGGCCACAATTGTATCAAAGGAAGCGCCAGAAGCACCATGAGCCTTCATCCAGCCATCTAGGCAGTTAGCAACTTGAAGTTCGGTCATTCCAGCATGGATTTGCGTGAGTAAGTAGTCAAAGCCAGCCCCGGATAACTCAATCGCTTTTTGGGTAGCAGCTAATTCTTCTGGGCCTTTTTGGGCACGTAACGTATCTACAACTTGTGAGGTAGCCTGCAAGCTGACGTTGTCAAGCTTTTGTAGTAAAGCATAATCTTGATAAATGAGGGTATCTTCAAATCCGAGGCGCGTGATTTTTTTGGTATCCACAATTGCTTTGATGACCGCAAAATAATTTCTTGTAATGGTTAATGAAATACCGGTTTCGAGCGTTTCGTGGAGATCTTCTTCATACCGGGCGTCAGTAATGAGCGTAGCGGCGGTCGGTGTGACCAATAAACGGCCGTCGCCTTGTAAGCCGTCAAACCCGGTTAAATATTGTAAGTTAAATTGGTTCTCAATTAATATAGCGGTGAGCTTTAATTCAGGGAGTTTCGCCTGAAGTTTTTGGATTCGTTCTCCATACATGCCAGTTACCCTCTTTAATAAATTAGTTCAAAGTAAGCCAAAAGTTGTTGATTTTCGTGATGGCCACTTTTCATACCTTGTGACTACATAAATTCATTTTAACGTAATTTTAATATAAAACAACCAATTTTTGGGTGGCTTGCTGAAAATGAAGTGTAATTCAAATTGACTTTTAATATTTGCCAGCGTATCTTATTTAGTAACCATAAGGGGGGCTAAGGGATGACGATTGAAGAAAAACTATTGTTAAATGACAAATTAGAAACGGACCGGCTTAAGTTGCGCCCGGTGACATTGGATGATGCATCTGATATGTATGCGTACGCGCAGGATCCAGAAACGGTTAAATACGTTTTTGATCAGCACCAATCCGTGGAAGCTACCAAAAGCATCATTTTGAGCTATTTTATGAAAACACCAATGGGCAAATGGGGAATAGAACTAAAGCAGACGCACCATCTGATTGGTACCATTGATATGCGAGTCGATCAGGCCAATTTACGTGCTGAAATCGGCTATGCAATTGGGCGCAGTTATTGGGGAAACGGCTACGTACCTGAGGCGGCAACTCGGATTTTAGAATTAGGTTTTGCGGAGTTGCATTTGAAACGCATTCAAGCCAGACATATTGCTGAAAATTATAAATCAGGGCGGGTTATGCAAAAAATCGGGATGCATCAAGAAGGTATTTTTAAGAATTATGCCCAGCATAAAGGCCAAACAGTGGATGAGATTTACTACGCCATTACGGATGCGGAATGGCAAAATTTAGAGCAAGCTTTTTCTTTGTAACCGATTGCAAAACATGCTATTATAATAAGTGAGGAAGGGGTTAACTCCCAACCGGAAAGTTCTTCTCAGTTCGAAAGTTAGCTGATTAAATTTGAACCAATCCAGTAAATGAAGATTTAAAAACATCATCTACAGACGTGATGTCCAAAAAGAGTCTGGGATTGTGGCGAAAATAGTTGGTTAACGCTGGAACAACTCAGTTTGTTGGAGGCATTTCAACATTAACAAGTTAAACTTAGTAAATGGTCGAAATGTTCGCTAAAACTCGAAGCAGTGTGGAATCAGTAGGCGACTACTTGAATCGCACCAGTAGATAATAATGATGAAAAGTCGAGTGGGCTAGAGCAGAGATCAATGAAGCACAATTAGTAAGTCACGCTGGTAACCAAAAGTTGTTTTGGACAATACCAGCGGGGGCTTACGTCAAAAAAAGTTAGTTGTGAAGGTGTAAGATTATTTCAAAAAGGACAGTATTAAATGGTTGGGGTACTTCCTCATAAGGGAATCCAAGAAATGAGAAGATCTTGGGTTCTTTTTTTGCGCTCATTTTGGCAACAGCGAGGTTGGTTTCCCAGCCAGTTCTGTGTCAAACTCGAAGTTGTCCGCGTTAGAAAAACGATAGAATCAGCACTAAAGTCGCGGGAAGTAACTGAACAAAATAAATTTTCTTAGTAACGGTAAAACCGCCGTAAGCGCCGACTATCATCACAAAAAGCATATACAGACGCACCAGACTGAGTAAAGTAGACCCGCTAAAAATGACCATGCTAAGAATGATCAGCAGGCCCAAAGCACCGTTATAAAGTCCTTGATTTTCCAAGGCAATCCGAGCTTGCGGTTGGCTAACAAATTCGTAAGGCATGGCAAAAGTACGTGCCTGGGTTTTAGGTCCCGCAAACATTTCGATTAACATGAAACCAAGATGTTCGATGCCGATTAGTGCGGTTAAAATGAGCGTTAGTGTGGTCATGGTATCTCCCCCAAAATCTATAATTACTTTCTATTGTAGAGGATTCAAGTCCAATCTGCTACTGAAACCTATTTTTTAAATGTAAGCTTTTTCATTTTTTGGTTGCATTTCTACTTTTTTAGAATTACCATTTGAACATAACTTGAATACAATTGGGGAATGACATATAGGGGGGAGTAGGAATGACACGTGCATTGAAAAGTAAGACAATTGAACGCCTTAAATGGTGGTATGTCGGGCAGTTGGTGGTTGTCCTTTTGACGGTATTTGGAACGCTGATATGGCAAAGTGTCTTTGAGCACCAAACCATTTTGCCGAGGCAAATTATGGTAAGTCTTATAATCGTGGCAGTGGTACTCCTGTCGCTTAAAATTCCGTTTGAAAAACCGTTAAAACCACAGCAGCGGATTGCCCTTTTTTTTCGAAAGGTTAACTATTATTTTCAGTCTTTATTACAAGCATTAGTCTTGCCAATTGGCGGGGCAATGCTCATTTCACTTATTCACAATATTTTTCGGATAAGTTTTGTCTATCTTGCTATTATCGGATTTCTTTATTTATTAGTGTTGTACATACCGATGACGTATTTTGTATATGCCCAAATTGAATCGTTAGTCGGTCGGATTATTTTATTAGCAGAAATTCTGGCTCAAGGCATCATGGCTGGGTCACAGTTATTGTTGATGTATACCAGACCGGATCAAGTCGGCCACCTCATTCAAACAATGAATGAAACCCAAGTTATAAATGTGGCGAGTGTTGTGGTGACTATTAGTTTTTTGATGTTCTTATGGGGGTTCTGAGTGCCCAGCTTCGGTTTTTCCAAAAGCGCTAGTTGGTTTGTGACTGCTTTTCTGATTGTCTTTTCTGTTTGGTATGTCATCTGGAATGGCTTTGGAGATGGAAACAAGTTGGCGGATGTGCTGACTAGCTATTCATTTTCAATGGCAAAAATCAATTTGAAAATGATTTTTGCGTCTTTAGAAACGATTGTGGAGGAGTGGATTTTCCGCTTTGGCATTCTGACGTTGTTGTTGAGAGCTTTTAAAAATCATCACCAACTTGAATGGGCCGTGGGTCTCAATGGCCTGCTATTTGGGCTGTGGCACGTTACAAATGGGTTTGCAGGCCAGAGCTGGTCGGCAACTTTTGAGCAAATGTTATCGGCAGGCGCAGCAGGCATGTTGTTTGCAGCGATTTACTTGTACACCCGTAACTTTGCGTTTCCGGTCCTTTTTCATTTCTTTAATAACTTTTTGGGTCTGTCGAGTTCTGCCAACATGGTGATGTCAGCACCCACTAGTTTGGACTGGGTGACCACGTTTGGTCAGGTAGTGGTCTTCTCAGCCATCGTATGGTTTTTACTCAGTGGTAAACGCAAGCAAGCAATGCAAGCTACTTTAAGTTACTGAAAATAATTTTCGTGAAATTGTGACGATTCATTGTATGATAGAAGTAATTAGAAAGAGCAAAGGACGAGTAGGTATAATGACTGAATTTTATGTAGTGCGACATGGGGAAACCCGCGGAAATACCATTGGCTTCAAACAGGGGCAAATCGATGGCGAGCTATCACAACTTGATGAAAAAGGGATTCAACAGGCTAAAAATTTGCATGATCATTTTGACATTAGCTTTGCGGATCGCATTATCACGAGTCCCTTGACCCGGGCAAAAGATACGGCTGATTTGTTGAATGAAGGCCGACATTTGGCAACGACGGTGGATGATCGCCTGTTGGAAATTTCCTATGGCGACTGGGATGGTCAGTTTGACGGGCCTTTAAAAGAAAAATTTGGCGCCTATTTCCTGCCCAATAGTAATGCGGTTTATCCAGAATATTATCAGGTTTCGCATGGCGAAAAATTTACGGACGTGGAAAAACGGGTGGCTGACTTTACGGCCGATATCCAGACACGCTATCCGGATGAAAAGATTATTATTGTGACTCACGGCTTTACAACCCGCAGTTTTGCTCAAAATGCGGTGAAGGCTACGGATCCGATGGCTTTTAAGGAGCCGGCAAACTGTAGTGTGACGAAAGTTGGGGTTGAGCCTACTGGGCAAGCGCTGTACTACTACAGTCACAGCTTCAATTAAATAGAAAAACAAAAGGATTGGAAATTTTTTTCCAGTCCTTTTATATCTTCCAATTTTAATAGTTACACGCCGGGGAAATAAGGCTAATCTTTCCACCTAGTGACAAAAGACGAACGAGTCATCCCCCTCGGTTAGACGCGAAGTTAACCCCTTATTTGATCACTTGAAAAATCTATTTCAAGACACGGAATCGTTTTTGATCATCAATATAAGTTTTTTCAGCAGCCGGCTTTTCGATTGAACCGAATGGCATTTGTCCGCGTAATACCCAGGTTTCAGGGATGTCAAACGCAATCCGCACTTCGCCGTCGATGATAGGGTTGTAATGTTGCAGATTTGCGCCGACTTGGTTATCAGCTAGCACAGTCCAGACATTTTGTTGTGCTCCGCCAAGTCCTTGTTCTGCCCATGGTGCTAAATTAGCTGCATACAAAGGAACTTGCTTTTCGTAATCTGCGACAACGCTTCGGTCGGTAAAGTACAAAACAGTCCCATAAGCAGCTTTAAAACTCGCAATTTTCTTCTTGGTGTTTTCATATATCTGTTCGCTAGGCACTTCAGATTTTAAACGGTTGGCAACAATGTCCCATAATTGATCATGTTTGTCTCCGAATAAGATGACCGTTCGAATGGTCTGTGCGTTAAATGACGTTGGTGTTTCGCGAACGGCACCTTCAATCAATGTTGTTAGCTCCGTATCGGTTAGCGAAACGTTTTTGCCTAAATTATAGATGGAGCGGCGTTCTTTTAATATCTCTAAGTATCTGGTATTCATCTCTAAGCTTCCTCTCAAAAAGTTTACTTGTTTATCCTACCAGCTAATATTTTGTAAGTAAAGGCAACGAAACACGTTTGAAAGACATAAAATAATCTTTTGACACAAATAAACTAAAAAAAATCGTTTAAAAGTTCACGATATAGTTTAAATAATGGTAGAATAATCATGATAATGATATAAGTTTTGAAGGGAGCTTTGATGATGATATTGAAACAAAAAGTTATTCGCGCAGCAGTAACCGCAACGGCAGTATTAGCGTTAGGCATTCCAGCATATGCGAGTACAACGCATAGTGTGACTGGAAATAAGGCGGTTAGCCACACTACTAAGGTTGTGATTCGCAAGTATCGGGCGAAATCAAGTAAAAAACGCATTTATACTTTGAAATCAGCCGGACATGGGCGGTATACCTTAAAAGCCAAGTACTATGTACATAGTTTTACGAAATTTACGTTGCAGCGAACGGCGAAGGTCAGTGGCTCGACGTATTATGAAGTCAAAAGTCCAGCTGGATACACAGGCTGGATTTGGTCCGGCTATTTGGGAGATACAACGACATATTACAGTAAGTTATCGGCAAGTCAATTTCAAGTAAAGGCAAATGCCACGAACAATTTCTATAATCATGTGCCAGGTGGTGATTATGGCAAGGGCAGCTTGACCCACTACGGGAAAAATTATCGCGGTAAAACAATGACAGTCACCGGCGAGGCTAAAAAGGTTTATAAAACACATTATTACCGCCTGACTTACAAAGGAAAGAATTTTGGTTGGATTTATGGCGGCGCACTTCAAAAAGTGACTGCTAAACCGGCAGTAACCGAAAAAACGGTTGGCGGGATTCCTGTATATACGCAATCTGCTGTGGCGCTGCAGGCCTTTAACTCAAAGAGTTATTCTGTTGTTAACAATGCGAATTACTTTGTGAAAGTACCAAGTTCATATGGATCAGCACCTAATTATCCAGACTTTATGACCACACCAAACACGATCAAATATGCTAAAGGTGCAGTGAAGACTAATTTCACGACGGATGTTTATTTGCCAGGTACAGTTAAGAGTACAAATGACTTCATTAATGCTCAAAGTGTGGTCATGGATGGGTCTTATGCATATGTGATGTACGCAGATAAGCAAGCTAAAAAAGCTGACCAGGGGTTTGTGGTTAAGTACAATTTAGCTAAGTTACGTAGTTTAATTAAGAGCTCTAAGGATTACTCGCTCTTGCGAAGAGCAGCCTATCATCAACTGCACAAGACAACATTAAGTGCGAATGAAAAAGCAGCACTTGCTTGTATGACAATCGGACCAACGTTTACCACTGGGCATGGGCAGGCCATGGCTTTAAATCCAAAAACAGGTAAGATCTGGTTTATTGGAAAGAGCGGTACAAGTACCGAAGATAGTAACTTACAGGAATTAAATACCAGCACATTAAAACCTGATAAAGAAATTGTGTTTAAAATGGGCCAATATCAAAATATGCCGAACAATTTGACTTTTGATAAAGATGGGAACTTTTATGCCTATGTCAAAAACGGTGCTTCTTGGGCGCCTTCGAATAGTGTGAAGATTTATAAAGGCACAATTAATGCCAATAATACGGTTCAAATGAATCTAGTGATGCAGGGATTAAGATATATGCCTGGAACGCATTCACAATCAATTGGTTATAATGCCAAAAATAATCGCTTGTACTTTGTTTCAGATGGCAGCATTTCTTCCGTCCCGGTAAATAAATTAGGAAAGCTTTCTGCAGGTGATGTGCAGGCAGAAAACTTTAACACGTTAGATGCTAACAACAAGGTCATCAACACCCGTGAATTTGAAGGTTTAGTATTTGACAATAATGGGGCCGGCTATCTACTCACGCTGCGTGGTGTTGAACTCATGAAAGCAACCAGTTCCAATTTCTAAGATGACGTTAAAATAAAGATCACAATTAATCCCTCAGCCTAACTTTAGAATTGAATTTAAATTCATTAGTGCCGGGGGATTTTTAAAAATCAGATTAAAGAAAGCTGGCATCACAATGTATTCAAAAATTCATTTGAAGCGCAATTTATTAAAAGCAGTTCTAATGGCAACCACCGGTATTCTTCTCTCCACACCAGCTATGGCAAGCACGACTCACAAAGTAACCGGTAATAAAGCTGTTAGTCATACGGCCAAAGTGGTTGTCCGGAAATATCGGTCGAAATCAAGTAAGAAACGCCTTTATACTTTGAAATCAGCTGGTCACGGGCGCTATACCATGAAAGCCAAATATTATGTGCATAGCTTTACGAAATTTACGTTACAACGAACGGCCAAGATTAGCGGTAAAACGTATTACGAAGTCAAAAGTCCGGCAGGTTACACGGGATGGATTTGGTCCGGCTACCTTGGAAATCCAACGACCTATTATAATTTTAGTAAAATTACGGCGGTGCGATTGACGGTTAAAGCCAGTGCAACTAATAATTTTTATAACCACGTGCCGGGTGGAGACTATGGCAGTGGTACCCTGACGCATTATGGCAAAAATTATCGCAATAAAACGATGACGGTTACGGGTGAGGCTAAAAAAGTTTATAAAACGCCGTATTACCGTCTGAGCTATAATGGTAAAAACTTCGGTTGGATTTATGGAGGTAGTCTGCAATCAGTAGCAACCAGCAAGTTAACCACCTATACACAAAGCGGTGTTGCTCTGCAAGCCTTCAATAAAAATAACTATAAGACGGTAAATAATACCAATTTATTTGTCACGGCTCCTAAGACTTATGGAACCGCGCCAAGTTATCCAAGTATGTCAACGTCACCCAACACAATTCAGTACAAAAAAGGAACTGGAACAACAACCTTTACAACGGATGTGTATTTGCCAAGTTCTTACCACACTTCTGGTGATATCGGCAGCGCCCAAAGCTTAGTCATGGATGGCAATACAGCCTATGTGATGTATCTTATTCCAAGCACTGCTAACACAACGAACGAAAAAGGCTTTGTTATCAAGTATAATTTGGCTGAACTCCGAACTTTGGTAAAAAGTTCTAAAGACTATGCTATTTTGAGCCGAGCATTTTATAATCAACGGGTACAAAAAACATTAACTGCCAGTCAGCAAAAGGCTTTAGCTTGTATGACGATTGGGCCAACCTTTGCCACAGGTCACGGACAATCAATGGCTTTAAACGCGAAGACGAAGCAAATTTGGTTTATTGGTAAAAGTGGTAAGGGAACTGATACCAGCAATTTACAGGAGTTAAACAAGACTACCTTAACGCCAGATAAAAAGATCAATTTTGTGTTAGGCCAAAATCAAAACATGCCTAAGAATCTCACATTTGATAGTAATGGTAATCTGTATGCTTTTGTTGAAAATCAGTCTGCGAGTTTGGCAGCGATTGGCAGCGTTAAAATCTACAAAGGTACAATTAATGCCAACCATACTGTTACTTTTAATCTGGTCATGCAAGGCTTAACACACGCCCCAGGGACATATGGCCAATCAATTGCGGTTAATCCTGTAAATCAACGACTGTACTTTGTTGCGGATGGGAGCATCTCTTCAGTCCCCATTTCAAAATTAGGAAGTTTGACGGCCAGTGATGTTCGTGGCGAAAACTTTAAGACGGTCAATGCAAGCGGCAAAGAAACTGCCACCCGTGAATTTGAAGGCCTTGCATTTGATCAAAATGGTGGCGGTTATCTGCTTACGAATGATGGGGTCGAAATTATGAAGGCTTCTAACAGTAACTTTTAAGTTCCAGCGTAAAAGCGATTGCATTTTTAAGACTTGAATCTTGTTTTTGCAGGGTAGTTAGGGCTATAATTCGTACTATACTAAGCAAAAGCGAGGTCGAAGAATGATATCGGTATTTGATGTAGTCCGGATTAGTCGCATCGATCACGTCATAGTGAATAGTCACCAACTAGTCATTACCGATGCGGATGGCAAACCTAATGGACTGTTAACGGATTTATTGTGTGATGTAGTCGAAAAAATCAATATTTTTATGAATCTCTCTTTAAGTACCACAGTGGATGATGTATTGGTATCGTTAAGTAAGAACACACCGTTACCAGATGATGCGTTGGTCGAGTATGAGAAAATATTGACGGAAGTCGTGGTGACTGTCAATTTTGCACCGCGAAAAAAAGTTATTGAGCTGGTTTTAGATAAACATTAATTGAAAATGGTATTTTTAAAGCACTGATCGAGTTTCTAGACGCGTTTCAAACACGTTTGGAAAAGGTTAGTGTTTTTTATTCGTTATAATTTATACACATCATTAGCTTTTTTCTTAAAAATTTGCGATAATAAGATTACAGAATTCGTAGGAAAGGAAAGGTGATGTGATGACCAAACGAGAGTTTCACTGGCTTACACAAATGGGGCTGATTTTGATTGCTCTCGAAATTATTGCCATTAGTATTAACATGTTTTACGCACCTCACAATGTGGCGTCTGGCGGGACCACGGGGATTGCCATTCTGCTACGTGAAAGTTTTGGGTTCAATATGTCACTGGTTGTTTTTGTGCTTAACGTTGCGATGCTTGTGCTTTCGTACTTTACCCTGGATAAAGAAACCACGGCGCGGATCACATTCGGGAGTCTGTTTCTTCCGGTATGTTTGGCCCTGACGCCGCAAATTAAACTCGTTGACGATCGTTTATTGGCAGTCATTATCGGGGGAGCCATATTTGCAGCTGGTGTGGCCCTGCTTTATCATATTGATGCCTCAAGCGGCGGGACCACGGTGCCACCATTGATTTTAAAGAAGTATTTTAATATTAAACCTTCCATGGGGTTGCTGGCGATTGATGGCCTGGTGTGCTTCTTCAACGTTTTTGTGTCAGGATTTGAAGCGTTTTTCTTGGCGATTCTTTCTTCAGTGTTGACCATGTTCATTATGAATTACATTGAAACGGGTCTGGATCGCAAGAAAGTCATTTATATTATGAGCGATGATAATCTTGATGAAATTAAGCACAGCTTGGTGACTTTGATGGAAAAAGGCTTAACGATCTTTGATGTTCGTGGTGGCTATTCTGGAGAACAAAAACAGATGCTGATGATTGTCGTAGAGAATTCTGAATATCAGCACATTTTGAATCAGATTCATGCAGTGGCGCCTGATGCGTTTGCACTGGTGTATAACGTCGCGGAGGTGCGTGGCGGTAGTTTATAACTTGGTCAAAACTTAGTGATTAACCGGAAATTTTTCACGAAAACACAAATGTTTATTGGAGATTTTTCATTCACACACAGTTAAAAAGGAGAATTGATATGAAAAAAACAACTTTATTGCTGCTTTCTTCCGCGTTCCTTTTACTTGGCGGATGTGCGAACAACTCTAATGATTCCCAATCAGAAAATGAAACCACGAGCGCTTCTGTTTCCCAATCCAGTGCGTCTAAATCGACTTCTTCCACAAGGAGCACGACTACCGCGAAAACGGTCAATAGTGACGAGGAGACGGCACTGTTGTCTAGTACCTGGCAATTTGATAAATTTACGGTTCATCAAATTGAAGCCGAAATTGATGATGGCCAGTTGGAAGTCAAGGTTGAGTGGCAACCCAATACTGAAAAACGGGCGTCGTTCTCCAACTTTGGGGAAGTCAAAGTTACGCAAGGCGATCAGACCTTACGTACGGTTGAACGGGATGATGATTTTGATGCTGATGAAACGGTCCGGGACTTAGATCTCACCTATGCTTATCACAATAAGACCAATCCAGTTAAAATCCAAATTAAGACACCTGATGGTCAAAGCCATTCGGTAAGTTTCAAGCTTCAGTAGGTGTCCAATTCAAAACAGCGAGGGGAAAAGTTTTTTTAACTTCGCACCTAACAATGGCAGCCGAACGATTCTTTATTTGAATCGTTCGGCTGCCGTCGTTCATCAGAGAAGTTAGCTTTTTTCTCAATTTCGATTATTAAAGTCCAGAGACTAGAAGAGGCTGGGGAGTTCCCCCCAGCTTCTTTTTTAATCAGTATAGTTTAAAAGTTGATTGGCAATCATGTCTGCCATTCGCAAGCGCACATCGTTGACACTTGGAATTGGACTACCATTGGTTAGCCAGTGACGGCCCTCGGTTGAAATTCCCCAGAGATAAACGTTTGGAATTGGATCGCCATCACTGTCGAGTAGTTCGGCTGTTTCGGTGGTCACATCCAGGGCTCCCAGCTGTTTCGTTTCCTCATCAGCAAAATGCAGGGAATAGGGACGCGCTAAGCCGCTGGTCAGCAGATTTTGAATTAATGGGTTCTGGCTAATGCGGACGTCTACTGAAGGCAATCGTGCTTCCACGATGGCTTTTACGGCGACCTTTTTTTCGGGAAAGCGTTTGGAATAAGCGACAAACTGCTCCTGGTCAAGTTCTACTTGCAATTGCGGGCCGAGAATTTCGATGATTCCCGCTTTGATTAACGCAAGAAGCTGTTCTGAGCGTAAAATCGGCGGGCCGACCGCCAAAAAGCTATTGAGACTATTGAAACCGCCTAAAATATATTTTGCGTAATCTTCATCAGAAATAAGTTTATAGGTGATGACTTTACGAATATTTGTCCGTAATTCACGCAATGTATCCATGGCACTGGCAAATGGGCCAGTTTTGTTGCCACGTTTGGCTGCGGCAATATCTTGTTCAAGGTACTTGACCATCACCGTTTTAAATGCTGCGGCATCGGCTGTCTTACCCTCGGGGTGCGCTAGTTTGTCCCAGTCGAGGCGATCTTCTTTGGCAATACCATAATCGTCTAAGACTTCCGTGGCTAAAGGTTCTTTTTGAAAGGCCTGTTCGAATTTGTGCGCACTGATTCCTGTGTACTTTTGCGCAACTAATTTGGTGTAATAGGTGCAGGCCACATCCGCATAGATATAATTGAGAAATTGTTGGCCACTCATGCGTTCCTGCTTTTCGATCATGTGCGCTACGAGCTGGTTGGAAAGAAAGTATAACGGGCGCGTTTCACCCACAGCTTTTTGATCAAAGCCACGGGCATGATAAGGAAAGCCACGGCCAGAACCGGCGTAGATTTTGGGCTCAGTCCCGGATGGCTGATAAATCAAACTGTCATCTGGTTGCCGTTTAAAAGTTCCGCCACGATGGGTAGTTAGCATGATCATAGCATCCATGAAATTTAAACCTAAGCCGCGCAATAGGACCGGCTGATTAGCTGGCAAGCTGTCAAAGTTTTGTTCAGCCGGGTAGCCGGTACGCAAATAAATAAGGTGATGGGCGTTAGCAAAGTGACTGAGTCCTTTTTCAGAAGATGACAATTCGGACATGCCTTCGCCTAAGGCCATCGCCACGCCGCTAAAGGTTTCTGCAGAGTCATCATAACTTAACTTGTACGTCCGCGGTGTCAGTTGTTGAATACTGGTGACCGCCGATTGGTGAAAGACGACCCGGACAGCTTGGGGCAAGTGATTGCAAAGTTCTTGATAAAACCATTCTTGATAGACGCCATACAGCGCGCGGCTGGCATAACTTTCCGCAGTGAGATGGGCGATTTCCCTTAATAGGTAAGATTTATTTTTAAAGTTTCCTTCATTAATAAAATGATTTCCGTTGCGTTGCGCCCATTCCAGTAAAGTTGGTCCAGGAACAATCGGTCCCTCCATCTCTACCGTGTGGTCGGTGAATAGGGTGATCTTTGCCGCTAACGAATTCATTAACAGTTCGTGAGGCTGGTCAGGCTGCCAGACGCGACCGGCAATTCCTGCTGGATCAAATAAGTGGATGGTTAATGCTGAAGACGGGATGCGTTTGTGCCAAGCAATCAGGCGTTCTAAAGCCATTAAGTTGCGCGGTCCCGCCCCAATTAACGCAATTTTCATAATAAGTCACCGCATTTCCTCTAATTTACTTCTCTTTAGTATATCCTAGCACACAAAACTTACCAATATCGAGTAAAACAAACCACCAAAATCACTTGACAGTGCTTTCTAAAAACGGTTACACTATAGGCGTAAGTAACTAAAAAATTTACGATTTTTGCGCTCGATGCCTAAAATGTTTTGGGCCATCATAGTGCGATTGTTGGCAGACAAGAAAAGGACGTTAGGGAAGTGGTGCTGTACATTCTGGATTGGTCGATGGGAACTCTTAAAGGGTAATGAGAAATTTCCAATTGACAAGGTTCATGCCTTAATAATGGTATATTTCCGAATAAAAGCTTTATGACTTAAATTATGTTGTAAATCATGTGCTGTTGTCCTTGAAAACACCTTACGAAGTGGTTTTACATATAGCCGGCGAACTTGTCCGTACCAACACCAATATAGGGATAAGGGATTAATTTTTAATGAGAATTGATGAAATAAGTAGCAATGCTGCTGGATAGCTTCAATGCCACCTATAGCTGACAAAGTTGCAGGAGAGTAGAAGTGAAATTGCCCTGCATACAATAGTGGCTTATGATGGTTTGCCATTTTGAGTCGGGTTGGATTCTTGGCTTGTGTTCTAGGAGGCAATAAGAAGTCTTGTAGCATCGCAGGCATTAATAGGTAATGAATCTTTGTTTTTAAATTTTATAATTCGAGGTGGCTATAAAATGAACAAAATTCAGCAAAAAAAGCGACGACGGTTGTTAGAAGATACTGGAAAACTAACACGGCATTATAAAATGTTCAAGACTACTAAAGGGTGGTGCTTTGCAGCCATCTCTTTGTTGACTTTTGGTATGGGCATCGCGTTTAGTCAGCCTAATATTCAGGCTTCAGATACAACCCCAGTTTCAGTTTCGGCAAGTAGCGAAACGAGTCATGATCAAACAACAACTAGTTCAGCCTCAGCATCTAGTGCTGCGGCAAGCACATCTTCATCTGCAAGTGCAGTTACCACCGCTGACACAACTTCGAGTTCTTCTTCTAATACTAGTGAAGCCGCCAGTTCAGCTTCCAGTTCCACATCCAAAGCCAGTTCCAGTGAAAGTTCCAGTTCAGCTCAACAAGTAACCAGTGCAACTTCAAGTTCTTCTGCGGCAACTAGTGCAGTTAAAGTAAGCAGTTCTGAAAGCGCTACCAGTTCGAGTTCAACGGCTAATAAAGCTGTGACGCATTCCGTGGCCAGTGCAACCAGCGAAGCAAGCAGTGAGGCCGCAACGAGTGCGGTGACAGTTGATTCTGACGGTAGCTCACAGAGTGCGACCAGTTCAACAACCAGTTCAGAGGGTGACACCGATGTAACAGCAAGTTCTGAAGTTGTCAGTACAAATTCGGCAGTTAGTGGTACTAGCAGTGAGACAACCAGTTATGAGAACGGGGAGACTTTAGTGGATCCCACTTCAGCTGATTTGGCTGCGGCGGAAACAGCGGGAAGCACGGCATATGCAGCGAGTGGTGCAAGCCAAGCCTTTAGTGCGATTGCAGCCGCTTCATCAGCTGCGTCTGAGACCACGACAGATGATGTTACGGACGAGACAACACTGAATTTTTGGACTAGCGATGTAGATGGTAGTAAGAATACTACAAATACGGGGTCATTTGGGGAGGATGGCCTTGAAAATTATGTTTATACAGATGATCCTTTTCAAGATTCGGTAACGGTTGCCACAGATGATGTGGACGCAGCTAAAACACCGGTTCTTGCAAAAGGTATTTATGGTACGCTGAAGTGGTATATTGCCGCAGACGAAGATGGGACCGTTGTTTTGCATTTAGGCAGTGGTTCGCCAATTACCTCAACGAGCACTTTACCGCTAGGTAGTACATCTCCTTGGGCACAATCCGAAACCGATTATAAATTTACAGAAATTAGCATCGACGGTGATATTCAACTTGTTCCAGAGGATACTACTGGGACGACAGGAGCCAGATATCTCTTTGCAAATTTAAATCAGGTGACCACGATCCTTAATGCAAATAAGTTGAATTTCGCAGGGGTCACGGATGTCAGAGGCATGTTTTCAAAAGACAGTGCGCTAGAAAGCCTGACGGGAGGAACTGGTGACTGGGATTTATCTGAAGTAAAAGATGTCGGTTCAATGTTTGCAAGCTGTTCTTCATTGCAGAACTTAGATGTAACTAATTGGGGAATGGGCAGTGTGACATCGGCGTCTTCAATGTTTAATGGAGCTTCAAGTTTAACTGAGTTAACAGGAATTGAAAATTGGAGTATGGCTAACACTACGAGCTGTATTTATATGTTTAATGGTACATCTAGTCTAGCAAGCCTTAATTTATCTGGCTGGAATACCAGCAAAGTAAATAACATGCAACAAATGTTTTCCAACATGACTTTGTTAACTAACCTTGATTTAGGCGACAATTGGGAAACAAGTAGCGTGACTACCATGTATCAGATGTTTGCTGGTGATACAGCATTGCCGACTCTTGATGTTTCGGATTGGGATACGAGTAGCTTAACAACTGCTGCACAAATGTTTAACAAAGATAAAGCGTTGTCCCAACTTGATTTTAGTAATTGGGATACGAGTAAAGTGACTAATATGGCATTAATGCTCAGTGGTATGACGGGACTCAAACAAATCACTTTTGGTACTGGCTTTGTTACAACTAATGTTACAGATGGTTCGGTGGCTTTACCGAACACGACAGATACTGTACAGTGGGTAAATGTTGGCGACGGGACAACTAGTGAGCCGCAACCAACCGTTGCAATTAAGGCGTATGATGGTACTTTACCTGATACTTATATTCTTGGAGCCGTTGCAACGGCAACATTAAGCGGAACTCAGAAGGAGACATATACCGGTGCACAGCAAAAACCGGATTTTACTAACTATGGTGTTACATTATCAGATGGAAGGGTTAAATATACTTTACAGGATGGCGATATTCAACTTGTTAGTGGCGGAATTAATGCTGGTGAGTACGAAGTTGAATTAACTGATCAAGGTAAAGAAAATATCGAGAATGCAGTCGAAAGTGTAATTAGCGGCACGTATGATATAAGTTATGGCGACTCGACGGCGACGTTTGAAGTCGAGGCGGCGGCAACCACGGTCACCTTGAGTGGGAGCCAGCAAGTCGCTTATAACGGGCAACCACAAGCGCCGAGCGCGGCAAACTATGAAATCACGCTCCCCGATGGCAGCACCTATACTTTGAAAGATAGTGATCTGGAACTCACCGGAGACGGCGAGAATGCGGGGGACTATCCGGTTTCGTTAAGTGCCAGTGGCAAAGCGGCCATTGAAGCCGCCCTCGGGAGCAATTATGCGGTCAGTTATGGCGACTCGACGGCGACGTTTGAAGTCGAGGCGGCGGCAACCACGGTCACCTTAAGTGGGAGCCATGGCAAAACCTATGATGGCCAAGCTGGAACGATCGATGCTGGTCAATACAACGTTGAGTTGAGTAACGGCGAAAAGTACACACTGCAAGATGAGGATCTAGAATTTACGATATCCGACCCAACAGATGTGAATAGCTATGAGGTTCAACTCAGTGCTGTTGGTTTAGCACACCTAAATACTGTTGACCCTAATTATCAATACACAGCAGATAGTGTACTTGGTAAAGGCATTTACACGATTAATAAGGCAAAAGCTATTGGTAGCTTGACTCTAGACAATTCTGGCAAGACCTTTGATGGCAAGCCAGTCAGTGTGATCCCTACTATCAGTTTTACGACCAATGGCAACACGCCGATTCCTAGCTACGAATTACAACTAGGTGATTATGAAGTTGTAAATAACAGTGCGAATGCCAAAGATTATACGATTCAATTAACAGAGCAAGGGATTGCCAATATTGAAGCAGCCAATCCAAATTATACGTTTGCCTTAACTGATGCGACCGCGACGTACACGATCAATAAGGCAGCCGGTACATTGGTTGTCCATGGTCATGATGGTAAGACCTACGATGGGAAACCTGGAACACTTGATACAAGTAAATATAGTGTCAAATTAAGTAATGGTAGTACCTATACTTTACAGGCTGGTGATCTAGAATTCACCGTCACTAATCCGACAGATGCGAACATTTATGATGTCAAACTCAGTGCAACTGGATTACAACACCTGAATGACGCTGATCCTAATTACTATTACACGGCAGATGCAGTCAGTGGTGTGGGCACGTACACGATTAGCCCGGCCGAAACCATTCCGGGAGATTCAACGACCGATATCACAGTTCATGATGAAGTTTCCAATTACGGTGAAGATTCTCCAACCTTTGTCATTGGCACCGGAGATAAGATTACAATTCCTGGGAACTTAACAAACGAAGACTTCACGTTCATTGATAAGACAACTGGTGAAGTTGTAGATGGCGTTCCAACGGATGTTGGTAATTACGAAGTGACCTTAAACGAAAGCGGATTGGAGAAAGTGACAACAGCAAATCCAAACTACACAATCGTTGATGGTAGCTTGATAAGTGGAACCTACACGATTAAAGATGTGATTATTCACAGTCAGATCACAGTTAACCGAACTATCCACTATACGGGTGCGGGGTCACGGACGCCACATGATGTTGTGCAGACACTAACTTATGACGTAGCAACTAGCAAAGCAACCGGAGTTTCAACTTATACACCTCAAGGTAGCTACGCAGCTGTGACGACGCCGACAGTTACAGGCTTTGCCAATAGCGGTAGCGTTAGTGCACAGACACCAGAAACGAGCACAACGGCACCGCGTGATACCGTAGTTACAATCACATACACGCCAACAAATGAAATAACGTATAGTGAAATTTCTGTAACGCGGACGATTCATTACATGGGTGCTGGTAATAAAACGCCGCACGATGTTGTTGAAACGGTTATTTACAAAGTGGCTACGAACCAAACAACTGGTGAAGTTTCTTATACCCCTCAAGGAGTTTATGAAGCGGTTGAAACACCAGAAATTGCAGGTTATCGCAATAGCGGTGACGTGGCGGAAGCAATTCCAATTGCAACGCTAACCCGTCCTGAAAATTCAACTGTTGTGGTTACCTATCAGGCTTCGCAACCAGAAGAAGTTGGACCGGGAAATGGTCAAACTCCTGAATTACCTGAAAATGGTCATAATGGTGGTCAAGAAACACCTTCTCAAGGTGGATATAATGGAGATCAGCAAAGTGAGGTTAGCAAACCTGAGGCCTCTGGTAAACAAACGCTGGCGCTCAATAGCCAGGTAAAATTAGCCGAATCCAAGTCGCGGGCTTCACAAAAAGCGCCGATTACCGCAGCTGTCCATGGAAAGTTACCACAAACCGATGACAACGAAGAAACAATGGCAACCATTCTTGGCATGTCGTTATTAGGTGGCCTCTTAGGTTTATTAGGTATCAAACGACGCAAACACGACGAAGAGTAACGGTTGAATTTGGAAAGGCTTTCCCCTCCCCAATGAAACCTTGAAATTTATTTACATGAAAATCAGGTTTTTACTTGACTTACAATAAGTAATTAGATACTCTAATTATGTAATGAACAAACGGAAAGGAAGATTATTATGATGAAAGCAAGTATGCAAGTAAAATGTTGTGCAGCATGTTGTCAACTTAACAACATGGCTATTTGTGTAACTGCAAATTGTAATTATCTTTCGCTAACATTTGCCTAGAATTTTAAGAGGTAACAGTTGAGCCGATTAATTGCGTAGATGCAGTTAATCGGTTTTTTGTTTGATCATTTGAAAGGGCGTGATGCTGGATGTCACCAGGTTGTCCGTGTTTAAGTAAGTTAAGTTTGACATGAAATAAAGGCAAAATTTTAAAATTAGGGGAGTTTGATCAGGATGAAGAAAAGATGGGCAGTTTTAACAACTTTTGCAGCCGCACTGGCATTGGTTCTGGCTGGCTGTGGGAATCAAAACTCAGATAGTGGCTCTGGTAAGTTAGCCGCTAAGCAGGTGCTTAATTTATCTGCAGATGCACCATTAGATACGATTGATATCGCTAAGGCAACCGGGTATGGCCAGACCGGTAATGTTTTTGAAAGCTTGTACCGATTAGGAAATAATGGGAAACCAATTGCCGGATTAGCGTCATCTGGAAAAGTGTCAAAAGATGGCAAAACGTGGACCTTTAAGATTCGGAAAAATGCTAAATTTAGTAATGGCCAAAAGATTACAGCCCAAGATTTTGTTTATTCTTGGCAACGGACATTAAATCCTAATACGAAGTCGCAGTATGCTTATTTGTTCTCAGGAATTAAAAATGCTGACCAGATTAATGCCGGGAAGATGAGTCCCTCTAAGTTGGGCGTTTCGGCACCTAATAAACAAACTTTTGTAGTTCATTTGGACGAACCAATCGCTTACTTTAAGGTGTTAATGACATACCCGTTGTTCTCACCCGTAAGCAAGAAGGTGATTGACAAGTATGGCAGCAAGTATGCCACAACTTCGAAATACATGGTTTATACAGGGCCATTTAAGATGACTGGTTGGAAAGGCACTAATGATCACTGGGCATTTGTGAAAAACGACCAGTATTGGGATAAAAAGAAGGTTAAGCTGAGCCGGATTAATTACTCAGTCAATGAAAATCCTTCCACTGTCTTGAGTTTGTATCAATCGAAAAAATTAGATATGGCTCAGTTATCTAGTGCTCAGATTAAAAACTACAGAAATAATGCGGATTACCAAACAGTACCTTATAGCTATACCCGCTTTTTAGCATTCAACTTTAAGGCTTCAAACTCAAAGGTGCGTAAAGCAATGAATAATAAGAAAATTCGCCAAGCAATTTCTTTGGCAATTAACCGCAAACAGTTAATTTCTAAGGTTATTGGCGATGATTCAACAATATCACAAGGCTTTGTCCCAACTGACCTAGCAAAGAATCCGAAGACTGGCGAGGATTTTGCCAAGGAAGCTTACGTTAAGGGAACGGTTGACTACGATAGCAGCCGCGCAAAGAAACTTTGGGAGCAGGGTCTCAAAGAAATCGGCGCGAAATCACTGACTGTGACGTTAATGTCCACAAATGATAATGATGATAAAAATATTTCTGAGTATTTCCAAGTTCAATTGCAAAACAAATTACCAGGAATGAAAGTTAGCTTGGTTAATATTCCATCTAAGGTGGCTTACTCACGGGCTTCTAAAGGTGACTTTGATATCTATGTTTCCGGATGGGGAGCTGACTTTACCGACCCAATTTCTCATTTGCAAATTTTACAGTCCAATAGCGGCTATAACTACGGAAAATGGCAGAACAGCACGTATGATGCACTTGTGAAGAAAGCCCAAAATCAAGATGCAAACGATAAGAACAAACGCTGGGCGGATATGATTAAGGCAGATCAATTAGTAGTGAAGGAAGCAGCAATTGCACCTTTGTATCAAACTAATTATTCCTTCTTGATTAATCCAAAGGTCAAAGGCGTTATTCACAATACGGCCGGCACACAATGGAATTACAAGACAGCTTATATTAGTAAGTAACACACATTTGAAAACATCAATTCAGGAATGGGTTAATGCCTGAATTGATGTTTTCTTGTACATCCTAAACAACGGAGGAAACGAATGAGACCACGAATTGGCATTGTCGGAAATCAGTATATAGGCGACTCGGAAATCTTTTACCATAATCACGCCACCTATACGTTTCAAGGAAATGTGACAGCTATGACACAAGCCGGCGGAATTCCCATGATTATTCCGATTCAAGAACCCCAGCTGGCAGCCAGTTACTTGGCAGGAGTTGACGGTTTGTTTTTACCAGGCGGGCAGGACGTGTCTCCCCAGTTGTATGGGCAGCAGCCACATCGGCTTTTAAAACAAACGTCGTTGACACGTGATCGTTTTGAGTTGGCCTTATTTGAACTAGCTCGGCAGCAACGCAAACCAATCCTAGGAATCTGTCGTGGCTTTCAACTGATTAATGTGGCGCTTGGTGGCACGCTATATCAGGACGTTTCTTTACGGGGTGGTTCCCAAGCGATTGCGCATGATCAAGCCCCGGAATTTTTGGGGAATACAGCTACTCACTGGGTAACGGTTCACGGTGAGCTGCAAAAGCCTTTAGGAGAGCGGTTATTTGTTAATTCTTTACATCACCAGGTAATCAGCAAGCTGGCCGAAAGTCTGATTGAAGCGGCAACGGCTGATGATGGTGTGATTGAAGCGGCTGTTGAAAAAGATGGCTATCCGCTGTTAGCGGTGCAGTGGCATCCAGAAATGATGCTAGATAATGCCAAAATGCGGGCATTATTTACTAAATATTTGGCTTTCTTCTAATGGGAGCGGGTTAATTTGATGTTTCAAATTGTTCACTTTGTCACTTATACGCACAAAAAAACTTTTAAATGTTGTTAAATCAACGTTTTAACATGTTTTGTTGAAAAATTTCGTTATTTAGCGTTAAAAACGAGCAAGGCCTTACCCAGCAAAGGATAAGGCCTTTTTTGATGCGCAAATTTTTCATTTTCAGAACCATGTCGCTTTTGACGTTATCTTTAACAAATATTAAAGTTTTAACTTGTAAGTGATGTGAATACGCGAATAAAACAGGAGATGGCAAAATGATTTTTAAGAAGTGGAATCCGCGAACAAAACGATGGAGTTTTTTAATACTAGCGCTATTAATTCCTATTTTGTTAACGGCAGTTATTTTTAGATACATTAATACTTCACAAGAAGCCCACACCACAAATACCAACGTGGCGGTAGTGAATAATGATAAAGAGGCGACGTTCCAAGACACCAAGGTGAACGCCGGCGAGCAGGTCATTCAGAATCTGCAGCACAATAACCAGGTTAAATGGCATTTTGTGTCAGCTAAGAAGGCCAAACGGGAAATGAAGCAGGGCCATTATTTGATGACCATCACCATCCCGGCTAATTTTTCTAAAAATATTACCACTGCGCTGGATAAAACACCGAAATCCAGTAATCTGAAAATTAAGATGTCCAAGCATAATAGTTACCTTTCACAAGTGATCAACGAACAGGTTGCAAGCCAAGTGAAATCACAAGTGGTAACCAGCATCCAAAAGTCTTATGACAAAACCTTACTTTCTTCCATTAATAAGTTGGGATCAGGGATTAAGAGTGGCTCAACAGGAGTTAAGCAATTAAAAGATGGTGTGGTTCAATTAAAAGATGGCAATGGTAAAGTTGACCGAAACTTACATGTGCTGGCGGCTAGCATGGTAACATTTGAAACGGGGTCGAAAAAATTAAGTTCAGGGATTGATACCTATGTCGCTGGCGTAGATACCCTTGTTTCAGGTAACAAAACGCTCGCAAATGGGCTAAGTGAGATGCAGTCGAAAACGGGTCCGTTGGCAAGCGGCGTTTCAACACTAGCTACGGGAGCTAAAACATTAAATTCAGGTGTGCACAGTTATACAGCCGGAGTTGCCAAAACGCAAGCTGGAGCGAGCCAACTCAAGACAGGCCTCGCACAGCTGGCAAGTAAAACCGCTGCATTGCCATTAGGTGTTACGCAATTATTTAACGGTTCCACCCAGGTGAGTGCCGGGCTGAACACCTTGTCTGAAAAAACGGGGACACTTGCCACAGGTGTAGGGCAATTAAGTTCCGGTTCCAAATCACTCGCCACCGGAATTACCAGTTATACAAACGGCGTGACGTCATTAAATGGTGGGTTAAGTACGTTGGCGGCTAGTTCTAAGACGTTAAATAATGGCTCAACGACCTTACTTTCGAGTGCCACGCAGTTATCACAGGGTGTCAGCCAATTGGATACCGCGGCAGATCAGGCAAATGAAAAAATTGCCCAAATGCAGGAATGGCTGGCACAGGATACTACAGCCATGAACAGCTTGAAAGATGCCCCTAGCACAATTCAAAGTGCGCAACAATTACAAACGAAATTACAAGAACTTGCACCTGTTTTAAAACAACTGTCAAGTTTGAGCAGTGTTTTGGGTAGTTTGAGTGATGCCAAGAGCAGCTTAACAGAAGTCAATAGTGCTTTTGCCAGCTTAGATAAAGCTTCCAGTGCGTTGAGTGATGCTGCTACGAAAGCCAAAACAGCTGCCACAGATAGTCAAAAGGTTGCTACCTTATTAAGTGGTGTTGATACCTCGAAATTAAGTAGTGCAGACCAAGCCAAGCTTACAGAGGCAAAAAGTCAGGCTACGGCCAGTGCCACAAATGCGGCTGCATCTGCTAAAGAAATTGCGGCTACTGGCACAAGTCTACAAAGTCTCAGCAGTGCCAAATCAAAAATCAGTGATTTAGCTTCGACTTTAGGCCAGGTAAACATTGATAGCAATACGACAACGGCACTTTCAAGCTTAAATAGTGTTGTGAGTCAAGCCAATGAGCTTTTATCCTCACCATTAATGAGTGATTCGACGGTGCAAGCATTAGAAGCACTTGAAAAGCAATTGCCAACCTTGAGCGCTAACTTAGATGATTTCAAGGAATTCACTGCAGGTGTCAAACAGCTGAACACCAAGGTTAACGGTGAAAATTCACTGGTTGCCGGCGTGACAACCTATGCGGCTGGTGTGTCGAAGTACACAAATGGTGTTGATTCAGCAAGTACCGGGGCTTCCCAGTTGGCGGCTAATAACAGCAGTTTAACGTCGGGAGCATCACAAGTTCAAACCGGCTTAAGCACGTTAAATAGTCAGGTACCGACCCTCACAAATGGGGTAAGTCAATTAAGTAACGGATCTAGTCAGGTAACTGCCGGCTTATCCAGCTTGAATGGCCAAGTACCGAGCCTAATCAGCGGGGTTAGCCAACTGAAGCGTGGTTCTGGTCAGTTAGCCACTGGATTAACAACTTTGAATAACAATTCATCTCAATTGAATTCTGGAACGCAACAATTAAGCACCGGATTACAAACGCTTAACAGCCAAGTACCTACCTTGGTTAGCGGTGTAAATCAGCTATCGACTGGCGCTAACAAATTGGTTGCTGGCGGGGCAAAACTAGCTGCCGCTGATTCTCAGTTAACAAGCGGGGGCAGTCAATTGGCAGCAGGTGCGAAAGAAGGTAAATCCGGTGCTGACCAGTTGGCAAGTGGCTCAGATCAAGTGCAGGCCGGCTTAAAGACAGCCAGTTCAGGAATTGGGTTGTTAAATTCTAAGTTACAAGACGGTGCAAGTCAAGTTCAAAATGTGAATGCAGAACCGCAAAACGTCAATCATTTTGTGAACCCGGTTAATCAAGATCAGGTCTTCAATTCAGTTGGTTCGGTCAAAGCCATGTTCGCGCCGTTGGTTCTTGCAATGATTCTGTTCATCGCCGCTATTTTGAACCAGTTGGGACAATATGCCCGTCGCAAAGGCCATCGTCACAATGGCTTTGGACTTTCGAACAATATGCTGTTACTGTTGACCTTACTCCAAGTTGTTGGTGTGCTAGCCTTTGTAGCTATTGATGGCATTCAAGTTACACACCCAATTGAACTTGTGATTGCGGCGGCTGTAACGGCCGTCAGTTTCACGGCCCTGTGTGTCTTCATTGATCTTTTGTTTGGAGCACCGGGAATCTTGTTCTCACTTATTTTAATGTTAATCCAATTGGCAGGTGTCTTACTCCCAACTTCCATGTTGACGCATGTGTACCAAGCAATTTCTGAGTTGCTTCCAGTCACACATGCAATGAGCGCCTTCAATTACGCGATTAACGGTGTGGGCAACGGGATGTTCTTGCAAAGTCTCCTCGTCATTTTGTATCCAGTTGTGATTGGTGGGATTTACTTCTTAGTTTCACCACAAACAAAATGGGGTTTTAACCGCGTTAAGGATTAAACAAAAAAATAAAAATTTTCAGTAAATTTTGGAAGTCGTGATGAACCCGATCACGGCTTTTTTGGTGCCGACCGTTATTTTTGAGAAATTACGATTTTTAAACTATAAAAATGTTTGAAGGATTAAAGAAAAACTGAAAACAGCATTGAGAGACAGCGCTTTCTTATGATATAATGCATTAGTTTGTTCCAATACTAAGAAGGGGGCTAGTTATGTATCAAGTTATTTTATTTGATGTCGATAATACGCTTCTTAAAACTGATGAAGCAGTGTGGGCAACGGTGGAGGCAGTTTTTAACCGTTTAGATATCCCCGTCACAAAGCAGGAGACGCGGCAATTGATGGGATTATCAGCAGTTGAAATTTTTAGAAAATTGGGATCGCCTGACCCTGAACAGACCGTTCAAGACTATGGGCAGGAATTTCTTCATCACCAGGATTTAGTGCATGAGTTTTCCGGAATTACGCAACTTTTTGAGACGCTGCGACGAAGAAATGTTAAAATCGGAATTGTGAGTTCTAAAACTCGGTATGGATGGCAGACGCAAGTTGCTTCATATCCGTTTGCTAAATATACGGACCAAGTGGTCTTAGCTGAAGATACGCAGCAACACAAGCCCAACCCAGAACCCTTGCTAGCTGGTATGAAGAAATTTCCAGAGGTGTCCCGTCAGCAATTTCTATACATTGGAGATGCGATGTATGACATGCAGGCGGCCCATGCGGCAGGAATCGCATTTGGCAATGCAAAGTGGGGTGCAATTCCGGGGGTAGATTTTAAAGCAGCAGAGTATGTTTTTGAAACCCCCTTAGAAGTTATCAATCAACTATATCATAATTAAATGGCAAAGATGGAGGAGTCATGATGGATAAAGAAGAGATTCGTGAAAATGAAGAGGCAATCAAGGTGCAAGTTGCAAAGGAATTAGTTCAATTCCGTTTGCGAAATGGGTTCACCCAAACACAATTAGCAGAACGCGCGGGCAAACGCCAATCCCAAATTGCACGTATGGAAAGCGGGCGGGCGAACGTTTCTTTCAAGACGCTTGATGAGATTGTGAGTCGCGCTGGAGGAAAGATCGCCATCCGAATCGAAGACTAGCGTAAAAATAAATAGATAGTAAAAAGCCAGAATCCAAGGTAAGCACGTGACGTTATCTTGGGTTCTGGCTTTTTTGGGTCTCTGTCAAACGCAACCAGTGGACACGACGGTCGCGGCTGTCGGCATGATCCACAATGTAATGGAGATTAAATAGGACACGGATTTTGCGCGAAATTGCGGGTGAACTAGATTCAAAATGTTGACCGACCGCACTTACCGTCGTTTCCTGTTCTTCAAGCGACAAAATAAACGCCATAATCCGATACTGCTCAAAACTAATTGAGTATTCCGACTTTAAATGACTATCCGTTTGGAGAAAAAGTCGGTACATCTTTGAAAAATTAACAAATTCCATTGGATTTTTGCTGGACATTGTATTTCCTCTTTCCATAAATTAATTGCACCGTTAAAATGTTATTGGGACATAATATTCAACGCCGTTAATGTAATTGAAACACAACTATATGTTTTTTGGCAAGTTATAAATAATTGTATGAAAATGCATTGTTTTTTTACATGAAAATAATAAAAATGACCTTACAGGATATTTCCCGTAAGGCCATTTTTGATGACTAAGCAATTTTATTTAATTTTAGGCTTCGCGTAAATCTTCCGAAAGGAGTTTAACCATCTCAGATTCTAGATTGGTGAGATATTCATCAACGTACTGTTTACTGTTTGTAATAACCGCACTTCCTTTAGGCGTAAGGGTAATCCAGTGGGTCCGGCGATCATCGCCAGATATATGATCCTGGATTAAATCCTGCTTGTACAGTGCACTGACTTTGCGTGAAGTCGCCGAATTATTGGCATGAAATTGTTTAGCAAGCGCGCTAACTGTGGTCTCTTGTGGTGAAATACTCTCAATGAAATTTAGTATGCGAAATTGTTCGAAACTGACAGAAAATTTGGCCTGTAGATCCGTATCTATGCCATGAATCATGGTGGAAATGGTCGAAATAGTTTCGTAATTGGAATGAACTCTAAACATCCTGATTCCTCCTTATAACCTTAGATTATTACGTTGTAAGATACTTTAATCACTACATATATTAACATAGTTAATTGAATTAGTGACTATTTTTTGCGATATAGGCGAGTGCCTTGTTACCCACACGCCGGCGCCAGTTTGTGACACATTGCCGTGTAACGTGATGTTTGCGGGCAATTTCAGAACTTCTGAGCTGAAGAATATAACAATCGACCAGAAATTTTTTCTCCGCTGGTGTGCAAGAATGGTAAAGTTGTAAAAATAAATCGTCTTGATATAGATTTTCAAACCCGCGGTTTAAGGTGGACGTTCCCATGTCAATTTCTTCATTATGCTCAGTCTCCAGATGTTCCGCAAGACGGGTGGTTTGGCGGAGCAAATCTAGCAATCGCCAGTAAACAGCCTGATAGGCGAAGACGCAAAATTTTTGCGGATCAGTCGTAATACTGCCAGGATAGCGGTCATAAGCTTGTACAAAGGCTAGGTAGCCTTCCTGAATGAAATCCTGATAGTCATCTTGCAGAGGGGTGAGATGCAGTTTCTTTGCAGCTCCAAAAATAATTTTCTCATGATTGTCGCGGTATAAAAACATAAATGCTTTTTGAATGGTTTCTTTTTCCAATACTTGAATCTCCTTAAAATCAGATCCAAAGGCCCTTGGTCGTGTATTACCTTAAACAAAAGGCCGAAGAAAGAAAATTACACGTTTTGCGTAATTACATCATATTTCAAACTCGTAATCGATTCATCATGAAAATTAGAAAAGAAAGAGGAAAAAGGTGCTTTACCTGCGAGCATTGGTTAGGAGATTGATCGATTAGTTCTTTGAATTGTTTTGCTGACTTCACTTGGCAGAGAAATTAGCCTTTACTCAGGGATTTGGCTAGTAATATTTGACGCTAAAAAGCGGTGCGGAGATTTTTTCTTATCTCATATACTATAGAAGAAAAAAATTTGGCCCTTGGAATCACGTCTACAAAAATGAGCGTCAAGTTGGTTTGAGCAGCAAAGGTCACACCACATAGTAGGCGTGCGGAATAAAAAAAGAGCTGAGAAAGGCAAACCTGACCAAATTTCATGCAACTTTTTGTTTTTAAAGTAAGAATTTGTTTCCAAAATGGAGGGTGATTTTGGGTGCTGAGACGTGCAAAAAGACGCGAGAATTAGGAAAAAAACGAGATTTTTACGATAAAATACAGTCTAAAAAAAGTTTTTTTGAGAAAATGAGCGTTTTTTTGTCATCTTTTTTAGACTGATAACCATGGGCTTTAGACGGTCTTTTTAAAATCAGAGTTACAAAACATTGCAAGAATCGCGAAAATCGATATCTTTTTGAAATATGTTTGTAAAAAAGGGAGGGTAATATAAGGCACATAAATTAAATCAAAAGCAAACAACAAATAAGGAGTTCATTCATACATGACATTAAAAAGTAAATTCACAAAATTTTCAGTAGCATTGTTATCTACTATCACATTAGGTTCAACTGTTTTGACAACAGCTGCTAATGCTGATGAAATCTACACCGTTAAATCTGGTGACACACTTTCTGGGATTGAATACAAATTAAACAAAGATACAAATTATTCAGCTCTCGCCAAAGCTAATAAGATTTCAAACGTCAACTTGATCTATGTGGGACAAAAACTTTTGATCAAGAGCGACGGTGAAATCAAGGCAGCTACAAAGAGTGAAGTTAAATCAACACCAGCTGTTAAGAATATTTCTTCAACAGTAAAGTCAAATACTTCATCTTCTAGCAGTTCAGCAAGTACACAAAGTACAGCTAGCTCATCAAAGAGCTCTAGTACAACAAGTACTTCAAGTTCAACAACAAGTACTTCAACAAGCAGCAGTAGTGAATCAGCTGCTAAAGCATGGATCGCCAACAAAGAATCTGGTGGTTCATACACAGCACGTAATGGTCAGTACATCGGTAAATATCAATTAAGTTCTTCATACTTAAATGGTGATTACTCTGCTGCTAACCAGGAAAAAGTGGCAAACTCATACGTAAGTTCCCGTTATGGTTCATGGGCAGCTGCTAAAGCTTTCTGGGTTGCAAACGGCTGGTACTAAATTCAATTTAAAAGTAATCAAAACAACCTCGATAAACAGATTCTCTGTTTCGAGGTTGTTTTTTTGTCTCGATTTACGCTGTGGGAAGGTAAGCGGTCCGGGGGGTAAAGCGCTTAACATTTTAGGGTCTCTGTCAAATTGTATTGGTGGAGATTTTTGAAAAGCATGTTCACTTCGGTGAATGTGCTTTTTTTGTTTACGCATAAATTAAACTGATACGAATGAAAAAGTTATGAATATTTTGAAAACCAAAACAGCTACGCTTTAACACCTTAATTTTACGATTTAGTCCTTCAATAGGACCGTTGGAATACGGATAACGACAACTATTGAGAACAGCAGGACCATTCTTTATTAAAGTTGAGATAGTAATATCCATTTGGTTGCCAGCCGCCTTGTAGTTGGCAATCAAGGTTTTAAATCCAACCGCATCTTTTTGTTGAATGGCTGTTAGAATTCCTTGATAGGTTTGATACACAGTTTTAAATTCTGGAAATTCATCTAAGGCTAGGTCAATGGCGTTCTGTTGGGTCATGTATTCGTTGATACCGTGTAAATAGATAAGTTTAGTATCATTGACCTTTTCTTCTGCCAAATGGAACAAACGCCATTGAGATTTTAGAATGCGATAAACTCGGGAATGCTTATCTTGAAAAGTATGGATCACACGTGTACGTTCGTTATCCAGTGCCCGACCGGCAAGTTGAATAATGTGGAAACGGTCAATGATGGTTATTGCCTTAGGAAATAACCGATGAATAAAGCCAGCATACTCAGCATTCATATCAACGGTGATTGTTTGAACTTTCATACGTTCTTGAACTGAATAGCGAGCTTCAAAGTAATCAATGATATCCTTACTAAGGCGATCCTTAAGAATCACAATGCGGCGATGACTAACGGCATCGCAACAGTTAAAGGACATTAGATGATTACAGGAACGGAATTCATCAAAACAAAGATTTTGGGGGAGTGTTTTAACACGATAAGCTAAGTGAATATTCGCATTTAAAATGCGTTGAACACTACTTGGTGAAATCCCACAAATCTTAGCGATTTCTTTACTGGTCAGCATATCCCGAGCCAGAACAATTACTTGATGTTTCACATTATGCGTAAAAGTTTCATTACGTTTAACGAGGTTAGTTTGAGCACCACAGGTTTTTAAACACCGTTTACATTGATATCTTTGTCGTTTTAGCTGCATCTCATAACGTCCACCTGATAAGGTTCCCAATCTTAGATGGCCAATGTGAGTTCCATTTTTGATTAGAGATTTATGGCCACAATGAGGACATTTTAAAAGTTGATAGGAAAGGATAGCGTGAACGACATGAACGTGTTGCCCATTGGGATAATGTTCCTTAGTAATCTCAGTTACAGTTAAATTAGGGTCTGTTATTTCGAATAGGCTTAGGATAGAATTAGTTAGGGACATTTGTTTTTCCTCTTTTCGATTTTATTAGGCGATTAAATCGTAACACAAAGAGGGCAAATGTCCTTTTTTTTTTCAAAATAAAAACTGGTATCAGTTATTCACCAATACCAGAAAGTGTAGACCCACATTTTAGAATCGTTACAAAATATTACAAAAATAGCGAAATCGTTATCTTCATGAAACTTGAGTGAAAAGCGCGCCCTGTATGATAACTCTCGTTGGTTAATTAAGGCATACACAAAGAGGAGAGTTTTATTTACATGAAGTTAAAAAAATTTACTAAGTATTCAATCGCATTTTTATCAGCAATCACATTCGGAACAGTTGCAGTAGCGACTGCAGCAAGTGCTGACGAAACATACACGGTTAAATCAGGAGATACCCTTTCTGAAATCGAGTATAACTTCAAGCACGATTCAAACTATCAACAATTAGCAAAAGATAACAACATTGCAAATCCAAGCGTTATCTATGTGGGACAGCAGTTAGTAATTAAGACTGACAGCAATCAAAGCACAGCATCCACACAAACAGCACAGACAACACAAGCAACAACCAACACACAACCAAAGCAAAACGTTCAATCTGTGCAATCTACACAAAAAACTTACAAGTCAATTACAACACAACAATCTCGCAATACCACACAAAATACCGCCAAGAGTCAATCAACGGCATCAACAAGTAATGTAAGTGGTGGCGAAGCTTCAGCAAAAGCATGGATCGCTAACAAAGAATCTAGTGGTTCATACTCCGCACGCAATGGTCAGTACATTGGTAAATATCAATTAAGTTCATCATACTTAAATGGTGATTACTCTGCTGCCAACCAAGAAAAGGTAGCTAATTCCTACGTAGCTTCTCGTTACGGTTCATGGACAGCTGCTAAGAGTTTCTGGCAAGCAAACGGTTGGTACTAAACTAAAAGTTAAATCATAATTTTGCTCAGACGAGAAAAAGTCGTTCCTCCATTTGGCGAACGACTTTTTATTATTGCCAATTTTTCAAAAGCTAGGCGATGGCAAGCACCGTGAAGTTAAGGATAAATAAAGCAGAAACAATCCAGATCAGCGGGTGCACCTGTTTAGCTTCGCCAGTGATCGTCTTAACAAGACAGTAGAAAATAAATCCGGCTGCAATGCCGTACGTAATGTTGTAACTAAAAGCCATGAAAATGGAAGCCATGAAAGCTGGCACGGCTTCGTTAAAGTTCGACCAGTTAATTTTTTGGAAGGAACTCATCATCATGATTCCAACGATGATTAAAGCGGGTGCAATGGCAGCATCGGGGATGACGGAAAGTAATGGTGAAGCAAAACTGCTTAATAAGAAGAGAATTGCCACAACAACACTGGTGAGACCGGTTCGACCGCCGGCACCGATGCCAGCGGAGCTTTCCACGTAAGTCGTAATATTAGAGGTTCCAAAGAGTGAGCCTACACCTGTGGCAATGGAGTCGGCAAAAAGGGCGCGATCCAATTTGGAAGATAAACCTGGTTTGTCTTCTAGTTCACGTTCATCTTCAGCAGAAAAGATCCCGGTCCGCCGCCCAGTTCCAATGAAGGTACCTAATGAGTCAAAGATATCAGATAAACTAAAGGAAAGAATTGTCATAAATACTAAAATTAGGCGGTGTCCGCTGGTAAATAAAGCGCCCATTCCTTCAGACGAGAAAGCTGCTAAAAAGGTCGTTTTTAGCGCAGCGATCGAATTGACTAAAGAATTGGCACTAGAAATATGTAAATTAGTGACACCCATGGGAATCCCGATTAAAGTAGTGACGATGATCCCAATTAGAATACTGGCTGGGACCTTCTTGATTTGGAGAATAACGGTGAGGACAATGCCGATGAGGGCTAAATTTACGCTGGGATTATTGAATGTCGTTAAAGCAGGCGTAATGCCACCGCCAGTGACCACGCTAGTCACGCCATGCGCAAAGTGCGTCGCCGCGGTGCTATAGACTTGATTATTAATGGAAACAAGGTTACTTGAGTCACTAGAGAATTGCAGTAAATTTGCATTTTTTAACCCCAGGTAGGCAATAAAGACACCAATCCCGCCGCTAATAGCTAGCTGAATAGTATCAGGGATTGCAGTGATCAGCATTTTTCGAATCTTTGTAATGGTAATAATGATATTAATGACACCACAGAAAAAGACAAGTGCTAAACCTTCTTGCCATGTGAACCCTAAAGACATGACAACGGTATAGGTGAAGAATGCTTGCAGACCAACGCCGGGAGCTAGCGCATAGGGCACATTGGCAAATAGGCCCATAACTAAAGTCCCGGTTACAGAGGCGATAATTAAAGCTAAGAAAACCGCCTGAGCTGGCATTCCGGTTTGACTAAGAATTTCAGGATTCAAAAATAGGATATAAGACATGGCAAAAAATGTGGTAATTCCGGCAACAACTTCAGTTGAAACAGTGGTTCCGTTCTTCTCTAAATCAAAAAACTTTGACATGAAATTTCCTCTTTTCTTATGATGTACACTTATCATAACCGTTTTAAAAAGAGATTTCCACACGGAAGACGAAAAAAAACAAAAAAATATCGATAAAAGTTCGTGTTTTTACGATAAAGCATGAACCAAATGAATTTCAAAGCCGATTGATATAATAAAAAACGAACTTAACCATAACGGTCTCACCACAAAAAAAGAAAAAAGTTGCGGGTGTGCGTTGAAATTTGAATCGGTGCGTTATAGTATGAATAAAACTAGAAAGATTGATAAGACCTGCATGCCTTAAAGAAAATTGGCTTCAATCTTCAAAAAAAACGACTAAATAGGGGGAATCGTTAGTCACGCGAACTGACGATTAGACGAGGTGTAATAAATGGACAGTTCACTCATTAAGGGAAGTCCGATCAAAGGGATTATTTTTTTTAGTATTCCTTTATTTTTAGGTAATATTTTTCAACAGATTTATACAATGTCCGATACATTAATTGTTGGTCGGGCCGTTGGCGTTAATGCACTAGCAGCCGTTGGAGCTACTGGTAGACTTAGTTTTTTAATTATTGGGTTTGCCCAAGGGATGACGACTGGCTTGTCTATCATTACGGCCCAGCACTTTGGTAACGGTAATCTGAAGGGTGTGAAAGCGAGTTTTGCGAACAGTATCTGGATATGTGCGGGGATGAGCCTGATTTTGACCGTGTTGAGTGTCAGTTTGGCGCGCCCGTTGCTGCAAGTGATGAAGACGCCACAAGTTCTCTTAAACGGTGCCGAGACTTTCATTAGTATCTTGTTTGCCGGGGTAACGGTCACGATGTTTTTTAATCTGTTTTCCAATATGTTGCGTGCGTTGGGCAATAGTCGCACACCGTTGGTTTTCTTGATCATTGCGGCCGTTTTAAATGTTGTCTTAGATATTGTTTTAATCATCGGCCTGCACATGGGTATTGCTGGTGCCGGGATTGCAACAGTGGTGGCACAATTAGTTTCGTGCATTATGTGTATTTGGTATATCGAACGACACATTCCAGAATTAAACGTGACGAAAGCGGATATGAAAATTGACTACAAATTGGTACGCGAAGAACTGCGAATTGGGTTACCGATGGGCTTTCAAGCGTCGATCATTGCCATTGGGTCAATTATCTTACAAGTTTCTTTAAATGAATTGGGACCCCAATCGATTGCTGCTTATACGGCGGCCGGTAAAGTGGACCAGCTGGCTACCCAACCGATGGCGTCGCTGGGTATTACGATGGCAACCTTTACGGCGCAAAATTTTGGAGCCAAAAAATACGACCGAATTCTCGTGGGCATTCGGCAGTGTTTAACCGTGACGATTGGTTACAGTATTATCGTTGCAGCAGTGATTATTCTGAATAGTCACACACTGGTGAACCTCTTTATTGGAAATTCGGAACCCCATGTCACGCAGCTCGCTCAGATGTACTTTTGGGTTGTGAGCACCGGCTACTTTTTACTTTCAATCTTGTTTGTAGTCCGGTATGCCCTGCAAGGACTGGGGCAAAGTTTTGCGCCAACGATGGCAGGTGTCGCGGAGCTGATTTCTAGAATCTTTATCGGGGCAGTGATGGTGCCAATGTTCGGCTTTGTGAGTGCGTGTTTCGCGAACCCACTGGCCTGGTTAGCTTCCAACGCCGTTTTAGTAGTGTCATTCTTTAGAACGATTCGTAATCTTCGGGGAGCAAATGGATTGAAGTAACAAATTCCAATTTCGGATGATAAACACACACATTAGGAGAACGCAATGAAATTTTCGACAATTATTCTTTTAGGGCTTGATATTTTAATTATTATTGGTTTGATTGGTGTCGTCATCAATCAGATTATCCAGGGGAGTCTGTCTGACCGCTTTTGGGTTGGCATTTTAGGGATCCTGGCATTTGGCTACACTGGTGCTTACCTGTATAAATATGAACGGGACCGAAGAAAATAAAAAAAGTGATCACCTAACCAAATTGGGAAGAGTTCTCAAAGGTTAGGTGATCACTTTTTTGTTTAACATTCTATTACCATGACTAGTTTAGCGACGAAGGAAAATTAATTTACCGTCAGCTTTTTAACAGCTTTCGCAATGGCTAGTTCTTCGTTGGTGGGTACCATTAAAACCTTCACCGTTGAATCATCAGTACTGATGACCCGGATACCATGACCGTCCGTATTACGTTGTTCGTCTATTTTGATTCCCAGCACAGCCAGGCGATTGATGATATCGGTTCGCAACACGTTAGAATGTTCGCCGATACCCGCCGTAAATGTGATGGCGTCCAATCCGCCCAGTTCGGTGTAATAACCGCCAATATATTTGACGGCGGAACTGACCAGCATGTCATAAGCTAAACGGGCACGCTGATTTGTTTCTTTATTAGCGACAATATCGCGCATATCAGCAGAAATTCCTGAAACACCCAGTAAGCCAGACTTTTCGTTGAAGGTGTCAATCACTTGATTGGCATCAAGATGCAACTCATTCATGAGAAATGGGACCACAGCGGGATCAACGGAACCTGAACGGGTGCCCATGGGTAGTCCCTCTAGAGGCGTAAATCCCATGGAAGTATCTACTGGCCTGCCGTCCTTGCTGGCAGTGATGGAAGAACCCCCACCTAAATGCAACGTTACCAGCCGCAAATCGTGATAGTCCCGGTTTAAAAAGCGTGCTGTTTCGTGCAGAATATACTCATGACTGATGCCGTGTTCACCATATTTACGAATGTGGAACTTTTGCGAGTCCTCATAGGGGATGGCGTACAGCGCATTGCGATCAGGCATGTTGAGATAGAATTGACTATCAAAAACAGCAATTTGCGGCGTTGAATCGGGCAAGACGTTCATGAGTGTTTCGATACATTCGACTTGAACTGGGTTGTGTAAAGGTGCGTATTTATTTAACGCCTTTAACTGGTTCAAATTAGCTGTAGTGATCTGAGTGGGCTGCTTAAAAATAGTGGCACCCGCAACAACACGGTGGCCAACAGCGGCAATGTCTTGCACACCTTGGATGAGATGCAGATGTTCTAATTGGTCAAACAGCAACTCGACACCTTGCTGATAAGTCAGGTTCGCAATTTGTTGCGTAAATTTTTCACCGTTACGCACGATAGTAAAAACGGCTTCGGGGGTCTGCATCCGTTCCATCAGGCCTTTATTGACGAGCGATAAAGTATCGAGGTCAAAAAGCTGCCATTTTAAGGAAGAACTACCAGCATTAATAACTAATACCTTTTTCAAAATGTACACACTCCTAATTATATTGAGACTTTTGTGAGATTTTCGTTTTCTTCATTACAAATAAAAGTGTAGCACAAATTCACGCGGCCGTAAGGAATTGTTATTAAACTAATTTGGACTAAAAAAATTTTGAAAATTGATAGGTTTGGAAAGGGCTTACTTGGTATAATGAAAATAATCGTGATAAAAAGGTAAAGGGGAGAGATGCTGAATGGCAACTTTAAATGATGTCGCAAAACTTGCAAATGTGTCCAAAATGACCGTTTCAAGAGTAATTAATCATCCGGATAAAGTCACAGATGATTTAAAACAACTCGTTTACCAAGCGATGCGGGAAGTGGATTATCATCCGAATGTTGCTGCTAAGGCATTGGTGAATAATAGTACACGCATTATTAAATTTTGCGTTTTGGAAGATATTGATACAACTGAACCTTACTATATGAATTTACTGATTGGCATTGCGCGCGCGTTGGATGCACGTCAATATTCATTGCAATTAGTTACCCGGCGGAACTTTGATATTGGTAACTGTGATGGGTACGTTGTAACCGGTATGCGGAAAAAAGACTTTGACTGGATCGGTGAATTGAAAAAACCACTAGTCATTTTTGGGGAAAATCGCTTTGGTTTTGACTATGTGGATACGAATAATAAGGCAGGCACGTTTATGATTTCAAATCTGGCCTTAAAAAGAGGTTACAAACGTCTCATTTTTATTGGGATGGATACCCGCGAATCTTTTGAGTATTCACGTGAGGCCGGATACTTGCAGTTGTTACAAGAACACCAAATGTTGCCTGAAATTCATCGTTTTGATAATCACAGCCATCTCTCACAGCAATTTGTGATTGATAATTGGTCAAAATTTGAACCAGATACGTGTTTTATTTGTGCTTCAGATCGCTTGGCTTTAGGGGCAGAACGTGGAATTGAAAGTTGCGGAGGACTAATCCCTAGCGATTATGGTGTAACGGGGTTTGACGGGGTCTTTTTGAATCAGGTTGCTTTTCCACAAATCACAACAGTCAAGCAAGCAATTGTAGAAATGGGCATGGCCTGTGGAGAAAAACTGTTAGATAAAATCGTCAATCATATTGATACAGCAGGTTCACTGATGTTTGAACCGCAAATTAGTATGGGGGGAACCATTTGCGACAATGTTAAATAATGTTACCGGTAACATTTCCAATAAGCCTTGTAATTAGAAGGCTTATTTTTTATGCTGTCAGATGAAAAGGGTTTCAGGAAGGAGGAGCTGTGATGGACAGATGGTACGAAAAGGCAATTATCTACCAAATTTATCCAAAGAGTTTTAAAGATACAAACAATGACGGCATCGGTGATCTTCGCGGGATTACGGAAAAATTAGACTACATTCAAAAATTAGGTGCAAATACAATTTGGCTAAATCCAATTTTTGTTTCGCCACAAATTGACAATGGCTACGATGTTTCTAATTATTTCGCAATTGACCCTCATTTAGGCACTATCGAGGACTTTCAGGAAATGGTGCATCAGATTCACAAACGGAACATGCACTTACTCTTGGATTTGCCAATTAATGATACCTCAGATCAGCATCCGTGGTTTCAAGATGCCATTACAAATAAAGAAAGTATTTTTCGCGAATATTATATTTGGCGTGAGAATGATGGTAAACGTCCAAATAATTGGGGGTCGTTTTTTGGCGGTAGTGTGTGGGAACCGGATCCTAACGGGGGTTCTGAATACTATTGCCACGTGTTCGATAAAAAAATGCCGGATCTAAATTGGCGAAACCCTGAGGTTAGAAAATCGATGGCTGATATTGCAAAGTTTTGGGTGGATAAGGGTGTTGATGGTTTTCGTTTAGATGCCTTTATTCACATTGCTAAAGCCAATTTTGGGCAGAATATCTTAAATACTTCGGCAGAATTTCCTGTGGACTCATCGTTCTATGCGAATCTGCCGGAAGTCAAAGATTATCTGTGCGATTTTATTAAATCGGTAAAAGCCTATAAATCAGACGTGTTTTTCTTGGGCGAGGCGTCCTCAGCTGACGCTTACCAAGCGGCCGAATACACCCGCCCTAATCAAGACGGGTGCGATGCTGTGGTGACTTCAGATAATTACGGTGAAATTTACCCACTAGCTGATCCTGAAATTCCCATGTTTTTTCAACCCCGTCAATTAGATATTAGCCGATTAAAACAAACCTTTTCTGTCTAGGAGGCAGTTTTAGCACAGATCAGTTATCCAATTTTAACGTGGGGAAACCACGATATTAGTCGGGTCTTGGATCGTTTAAACATTGATGAAGCTAACTCAGACTTACCCAAAGCATTGGCCATCTGTATGTACTTACAACGCGGAATACCGATTATTTACTATGGTGAAGAGATTGGCATGCGCAATTTACATTTTAGTAAACTACGAGATTTTCAAGATCAACGGGCCCTGGATTTAATCGGCTTTATGCAAAAAAAGGGCTATCAAGACGAACAAATTCTGCAATTGCTAAATCAACAAGATGAAATGACAGCTCGTGGTCCTTTTCAATGGCAAACAGATGATAAGTATATGGGCTTTTCAAACCACCATCCGTGGAATTGGGCTAGTCATGGTCAGCAGTCTGTTGAGCAGGCTAAAGGCGATGTTGCAGGCTTACTGGCATTCTATCAAGCTGTTTTAAAAATTAAGACTCTGCCACTTTTTGCGGAAGGCAGTTATCTTTTATTGGATTCAGCCGCAGATGTTTTTGCGTTTGAAAGGGAATACAAGGGGAAAAAGGCTTTTGTAGTGGTGAATTTTTCATCTGCAACGGTTCGTTATCGCTTGCCGACATTGAAAGTCGTGCACACATTGTTGGCAAATAAGGCGAATTCACTGGTTGATAATGTGGTGACTATGGAAGCAAACGGCAGTATCGTGATTGAAGAAAATTAGGAGGATTAGGAATGGCTGATGATACCAATGTTAACTTAAGAAAAATACAAATTTATAGCGTTTTTGTAAGGAATCATACTGCAGAAGGCACACTAAAAGCTTTAGAGGCTGACTTGCCGCGAATCAAAACATTAGGAACTGACTTTGTCTGGTTATTACCTATTAATCCAGTGGGGAAAGTTGCGCGAAAGGGGAAGCTGGGTTCACCTTACGCCATTCAAGATTATCGAAAGATCGATCCTGCACAAGGAACGTGGACAGATTTCCAGCATTTGGCAGATCAGATTCATCAGTTAGGGATGAAATTAATGATCGATATTGTGTATAATCACACTTCACGTGATTCTGTTCTGTTAAAGCAGCATCCAGAGTGGTTTTTACATGATGAACAGGGCAATCTGTATAACAAAAATCCTGAATGGTCTGACGTCGCGGAACTTGACTATGGGAATCATGACTTATGGGATTACCAAATTGAAACTTTGAAACAGTACGCAGCGGTGGCTGACGGATTTCGCTGTGATGTCGCGCCGCAAGTGCCGTTACCTTTTTGGCTGGCGGCTCGTAAAGAAGTTGAAAAAGTCCACCCTAATTTTGTTTGGCTGGCGGAGTCAACAGGTGGTGACTACATCCGTGAAATACGTGGTAAGGGCTTTTGGATCTCGTCCGATGGAGAAATTTATCGTGCTTTTGATCTGGCCTACGACTACGATATTGATCAGGACTGGCATGACTATTTGAATGGGAAGACTAGTCTTGCTACATACGTCAATGTCTTAAATCATCAAGACCTGATGTATCCGGCAAATTATATTAAAATGCGTAACCTTGAAAACCATGATCATGAACGTGCACACAAAATCATTGCAAATGAAAATGACTTAATTAACTGGGCAGCATTTTCTGAGTTCCAAAAGGGTGCCACGTTAGTTTATGCCGGTCAAGAATTTGGGTTAACACACACACCAAGTTTATTTGACGAAGATAAGTTGAGCTGGAAGCGGCAAATTGATTTATCACCGTTAATTAGGCGCATGCATGAATTGAGTCAAGATGAAATTCAAGTCACCGGAACCTATCAAGTTCACGATGAGGGCAACGATATTGTGGCTGTCACTTACCAGCAAAAAGAGGCACAACGGTTAGGTATCTTTTCATTACAAAGCAAAGGAGGCATCGTCAAAACAACATTGGATGATGGTGAATATCATAATCTATTTGACAATAAAACGATCACTGTAAGAAACGGTATTATTCATGTGACGGGGAGCCCGATTATCGTAGAAAATTAAAATGTAAATTATTTAAGGAAAAAGCTGTTACCGGTAACGCTTCGAAAGCGCTTGCATAACATTGATTGGCCTGCGTACAATGAAATGCGTAAGGACGAAATAAAAAATTTACAGGGAGGTTCTTATCATGAGTCATAAGTTTTGGAAACATCTTGCAACTGTCACAATGGTTGCAGGAGCAGCTTTAACATTAGCAGCCTGCGGCAGCAGTTCTGCAAAGAAAAATGTTAAAATTACCATTTTGCAAGGGAAGGTTGAGAATAATAAGCAATTCAAAAAAATTGCTTCGCAGTATGAAAAATCTCATCCCAACGTCAAGATCGAAGTTACTTCCATTGGTGGTGGTACGCAATATGATCCAGTGCTCAAAACACGAATTTCATCTGGTAATGCGCCAACGATTTTCAGTTTAGCTGGACCAGCGGATGTACAACAGTTTAAATCACATGAAGCTGACTTATCAGATACAAAAGCGGCAAAAGCAGCACAACCGGGGACGCTTGATGCGGTTAAAACAGATGGTAAGACTGTTGGATTGCCATTCAACGTTGAAGGTTACGGCTTCGTTTATAACAAAAAGGTATTTAGAGAAGCTGGCGTAGATCCAAATAGTTTAACAACAGTTGCAAAATTAAAGGCTGCTGTTAAAAAGATCGACTCACAGAAGAGCAAATTAGGCATTAAAGGTGTCTTTGCACTTCCTGGTAAAGAAGCTTGGATTATGTCAGACCATTTAGCAAACTTGTACATTGGTCAAGATTTCAACGGCAATGCTTTAAAACTCTACAAATCAAAGACAATGCCATTTACAAAGAATGCTGATATGAAAGAAATGCTCGATTTACAAAGCACTTATTCTATTAAACCGGTTATGCAGATGGACTACTCTGCACAAGTTAACCAATACTTCTCACAAGGAAAAGCAGCTATGATTCAGCAAGGTGATTGGATTTATCCAACAATTGAACAAATTGATAAGAACTTTGCTAAAAATAACGTTGGGATGATTCCAATCCCTGTTAAAGGCGAAGAAGGAAAATTACCAGTTGGCACTTCTCTATACTGGGCAGTTAACAAGCAAAAATCATCAGCAGAACAAAAAGCTGCTAAAGATTTCTTGGATTGGTTATATACTTCTAAAGCAGGAAAGAAAGATGTTGTAAATACATTACACTTTGTACCTGCTTATAAAGGATACAGCAGCTTCAAGATGCCTGATGCTTTGACACAAGTTGTCTTTAAGTACACAAATGAAAACAAGACCATTGGTTGGGCATTCCCAGGATACACTGGTACTTCATGGGATCCAGATGTTGCACAACCAAATCTACAGAAATATCTTTCTGGTAAACAGAGTTGGGAAAAGACCGTTCAGAATATGAAGGATGGTTGGAAGAAACAACAAGCAAGTTCGAACTAATAATAAAAGAGGGTAATGTAACATGAAAAATCGTAGTCTTTCATTTTGGCTGTTTTTGACGCCAACCCTCGTTGCGTTAGCCTTGGTTGTGTTTATTCCTATGTTAGAAGGGCTGTTCTATTCCTTTACTGACTGGGATGGATTGTCATTTACCAAAATGGTGGGATTTCAAAATTACATTACGTTGATTCACGATAAGGCGTTTGTTAACGCCTTTTGGTTTACCGTCGCGTTTGTAATCGTTACCGTCATTGCGCTTAACGTAATTGGATTGGGGTTAGCACTTTTAGTCACACAAAAGTTCAAAGGAAGTAACTTTTTACGTACAATCTTTTTCATGCCTAATATGATCGGAGGCTTAATTTTAGGTTTCATTTGGCAGTTCATTTTCACCCAGGGGTTCAATGCACTTGGAACAGCCCTTCATTGGGGATGGTTGCAGAACTGGCTGACCAATGAACATACTGGATTTTGGGGATTAGTTATTGTCACCGTTTGGCAAATGAGTGGATACATTATGATTATCTACATTGCTTATTTGCAAAATATTCCGCAAGAAATTATTGAGGCTGCCGAAATTGATGGTGCGTCAGCCTGGCAACGATTCACAAAGATTACTTTCCCAATGATTGCACCGGCATTTACGGTATGTATGTTTTTAACATTATCGAATGGATTTAAAATTTATGACCAAAACCTTTCATTAACAGGTGGTGGTCCATACAATTCAACACAGATGTTAGCCATGGATATTGTTAATACAGCCTATAATTCTAGCAATTTCTCGCTGGCAGAAGCTAAAGCGATTGTCTTCTTCGTTATTGTTGCTGCAATCTCACTAATTCAGGTCTTTTATAACCGGAAACGGGAGGTGGATCTGTAATGAGCAAAAAAAGTACACGTGCCATCGCGATTTTGGGGATTCTAGTTGGACTTCTCTGGCTGTTCCCGTTTTATATGATTGTCACGAACTCTTTTAAAACACCAAAAGGTATTTTTGCTTCCGTATTATCGTTACCGCATCCATCGACTGGTGCGAACTATGTCAATTCCTTTAAGGCATTGGATTTCGTCGGTTCGTTGACAAATTCATTAATTATTACAGTTTGCAGTGTTTTATTGATTATCCTGTGTTCTTCGATGGCAGCATATGCGCTGCAGCGTAATCACAGTAAACTAAGCAGCGGTTTGTTATTATTGTTCATTTCGGCAATGCTCATTCCGTTCCAGTCGGTCATGATTCCGTTGACCGCCAACTTTGGTGCTGTTCATATGTTGAATATGTATGGATTAATGTTTATGTATTTGGGATTTGATTGTAGTTTGTCTATTTTCCTTTACCAAGGAACGCTTTCTAGCATTCCGTTTGCGATGGACGAAGCCGCTGAAATGGAAGGGGCTAGCAGATGGCAAATCTTCTACAAAGTGATTTTCCCAATGCTGAGTCCGATGACAGTCACGGTTGCAATTTTAAATATCATTGCAATCTGGAATGATTATCTACTCCCGTCACTGGTTTTACCACAGATTCAATACACAATTCCTTTGCAAATGTTCAACTTCTTTGGAGAATATACAAAGCAATGGCATTTAGCGTTAGCAGGAATTACGTTATCGATCATCCCAGTTATTGTATTTTACTTAGCAGCCCAGAAGTGGATTATCAAGGGAGTTACAGATGGTGCTGTTAAATAATTAAGGAGATGGAATTATAGATGATTAATTTAAAGACAAAGGGTGGTCAAAAGCTACTTGCAGCTGGAAACTGGGCGTGGTCGCTTTTCTCAATAAATTTTGCTTGGTTTTTGATTAATTTTCCTGTAATTCTCATGATGATTATTTTGGGGAGTTTAGATTTAAACGTTAATTTTTTCATCATTAATCTCGTTTTGACGGCAATGTTGATAATTTTTACAGTTCCTAGTGTCATAGCTGCGTTTGCAACTGTTATGGATTGGCAAGTCAATGGGAATGGCAATTTTCTAAGAACGCAATTTACAAATTGGTTTAAGATGTTGCGCTATGTAAGAACGAATCTTGAAATAGGTGCTAGTTTTGGCGTTCTAATATTTTTGAATAAATTGTTCTTTGGAAACGTCTTACCCCATATGTTTGTGCTGACGAGTTCGCTAATTCTCTTTGCAGCTTTTATTGTAAAAAGTTTTCAATTGGGGACGCGATCGACAAAATCATTTTCGGAAATTTGTGTTGCTTATCCACTTAAAATTCTGGTCGTAACTTTAATTTTTATCGCGTTGTTACTTTTAAATTTTGTTTTACAATTAGCATTTTTAATTGTAATTGGTAGTATTTCTCTTTCGGTTTTTGTTGCATATCGTTTGTTAGGCGGAAGAGTAGAAAAGAATGATTGACTTTGGGATGTGAGTTACCACATCTAGATTGGTTAATAGGTTTCCTATTATTACTGAAAGTCAAAAAAATTAAATGAGGGGCGTTTCGAATGGTACAAATAAATTTAGATCACATTTATAAACGCTATCAAGGCAATACTGACTATTCAGCTAGTGACATTAATTTAGCTATAAATGATGGTGAATTTATAGTCTTTGTTGGGCCTTCCGGATGTGGTAAATCCACCACATTGCGTATGATAGCGGGTTTGGAAGATATTACCAAAGGCGATTTTAAGATGGACGGCAAGGTTATGAATAAAGTTGCCCCTAAAGATCGTGATATTGCGATGGTTTTCCAAAACTATGCACTTTATCCACATATGTCGGTCTACGATAATATGGCTTTCGGGTTGAATATTCGTAAGAACGATAAGGCAGATACTAAGAAAAGAGTCGAAAACGCAGCTAAAATTCTTGGCCTAACAGATTACTTAAAACGTAAGCCGGCCGCGCTTTCTGGTGGTCAAAGACAACGAGTTGCTTTAGGACGCGCAATTGTTCGTGACGCAAAGTTATTCCTGCTTGATGAGCCACTTTCTAACTTGGATGCGAAGTTACGGGTTCAAATGCGGACCGAAATTGCACAGCTTCATCAGCGCTTGGGGCGTAATTTTATCTATGTTACGCATGACCAGGTTGAAGCAATGACGATGGCTGATCGAATTGTGATTATGAATGAAGGGCGTATACAACAAGTTGGCACCCCAGCGGATCTCTATAACAAACCAGTCAATAAGTTTGTGGCTGGATTTATGGGATCACCTGCAATGAACTTCTTTGAAGTCAACATTGAAAATGGCTATGCAGTAGGGGAACAAAGTTTGAGAATAGCCATTCCTGAAGGACAATTAAAGGTGCTACGCGCTAAGGGTTACGAAGGTAAAAAGGTTACTTTAGGAATTCGACCTGAAGATATTCATGCTGAGGAAGTTGCGCTACAAACCTTCCCAGATGCTGTTATTGATGCGACGGTAGAAGTCTCTGAATTGCTTGGTTCGGAATCGATGCTGTATTCTCGGACAGGGACAACTGATTTTATTGCTAAAGTAAATTCTCGTGATTACCACGAACCTGGCGATAAATTAAAGATGGCATTTGAAATGACTAAAGCACATTACTTTGATGACGAAACCGAAGAAGCAATTATTTAGATTGAATTTAAAAGGGATTGGGCGTAAGTCTGCCTGATTCCTTTTTTGGTAGAGGAGAAGATTAAATTATGCTACGAACTTTTGAAATTGATCCGTGGAAGATCGTTACCCATAAGTTAGATAAGGAAAATAAACGCCTCCAAGAATCCATGACCAGCATCGGCAATGGTTACATGGGGATGCGGGGGATGTTTGAAGAAGACTATTCAGCTGATACGCATTCAGGCATTTATATTGGTGGCGTTTGGTATCCAGATAAGACAGTTGTCGGCTGGTGGAAAAATGGCTATCCAAAATATTTTGGGAAAGTTATTAATGCTGTCAATTTTGATAAGATCAATGTTTGGTTGAATGACGAAAAGCTAGATTTAGCCACCACTCCGATTGAGGATTTCGAGCTATCTCTAGACATGCAAAGCGGTATTTTGACCCGTAAATTTACCGTGGTCAAGCATGACCGTCGAGTTCGCTTTACCATCCAGCGTTTTGTCAGCATTGCTCAAAAACAGCTTTTTGATGTGAACTATCAGATCGAAAATTTAGGGGAGACGCCCGTAACCGTCAAGTTAGTTTCTGAAATTAATGCGGATGTTTTTAATGAAGATTCGAATTACGATGAAAAATTCTGGAACGTCAAAACCAAAGCGGTTACGGCTGATAGCGGCTATTTAATTGCAGAAACAAAGCCGAATAATTTTGGAACACCACAATTTACAGTCGGCATGCAAATGACACATAAGACCAATCTTAAAGCTTTGTCATCGATTGAGGAAGACAAGCGGATCGGTAATCAGTTCCAGGGTACGCTCGCCGCAAAAGATCAGGCCCAGTTTGAAAAACGCGTAATTGTGGTAACATCCCGCGATTATGATGATGATGCGACTCTTAAAGCTGGTATGACGGTTTTAAGCGACCAAGTGACACAAGCCACTCACGAGCAACTTGTCGCGGCACAGCAAGCTGAGTGGGCAAAACGGTGGCATAAAGCTGATGTCCAAATTACGGGAGATGCTGCAGCTCAGCAGGGAATTCGTTTTAATCTCTTCCAATTATTTTCAACCTTTTACGGTGAAGATAAGCGGCTTAACATTGGGCCGAAGGGATTCACAGGTGAGAAGTATGGTGGCGCAACTTATTGGGATACAGAAGGATTTGCCTTACCACTCTATCTTTCGTTAGCGGATAAAAAAGTTTCCGAAAATCTGTTGGAGTATCGTTATAACCAGTTGCCCGGGGCTTTCCACAATGCCCGTGAACAAGGCCTGAAGGGTGCTTTGTATCCGATGGTCACGTTTAATGGCATTGAAAACCACAACGAATGGGAAATCACGTTTGAAGAGATCCATCGTAACGGGACAATTGCCTATGCCATCTATAATTACACCCGGTATACCGGGGATGAGACTTATCTAAAAGCCAAAGGAATTGACGTTTTAACAGCAATTTCCCGCTTTTGGGCGGATCGGGTACACTGGTCCGAACGCAAAGGTGTCTACATGATTCATGGCGTAACGGGACCGAATGAATATGAAAACAATGTGAACAACAACTGGTACACCAATATGCTGGCGCAATGGACCTTAAAATACACCCTTGCTTCACTGGCCAAAGTCACTGAGCGTAAACGTGATGAACTAGCGGTAACAGCTGATGAAAAAGCCCACTGGCAAGATATTATTGACAAAATGTACTTACCAGAAGACAAAGAATTAGGCATTTTTGTGCAAAACGACTGCTTTTTGGACAAAGATCTGCAACCGGTTACAAAAATACCGCAAGATCAACTTCCAATCAATCAGCATTGGTCATGGGATAAGATTCTGCGCTCACCGTATATCAAGCAGGCAGATGTCTTACAAGGAATTTGGTATTTTATTGACCGTTTCCCTGAATCAGTCAAAAAACGGAACTTTGATTTTTATGAACCTTTGACCGTCCATGAATCCAGTTTATCAGCATGTGTACATGCGATTTTGGCGGCCGATCTACGCTATGAAGACAAAGCGGTGGAAATGTACGAACGCACAGCCCGCTTAGATCTCGATAATTATAATAATGATACGGTCGATGGTCTGCACATTACCTCAATGACGGGCAGTTGGCTGGCGATTGTTCAGGGATTTGCTGGGATGCGGGTGCAAGACGGCCGGTTAAGCTTTAAGCCATTCTTACCTAAGAAATGGACGTCCTATCGTTTCCGGGTCAATTTCCGTGAACGATTGATTGAAGTTCAAGTGAATGCCCAAGGAACCCAAGTCAAGTTACTTAAAGGCGAACCTTTAACCATTGATTTGGACGAACAGCCGTTAGCACTGAAAGGGGCTGACTAGAATGCAAGGGGTATTATTTGATCTTGATGGGGTCATCACTGATACAGCCAAGTTTCACTTTAAAGCATGGAGCCGCCTGGCAAAAGAAAAATTGAATGTGGAGCTCCCTAAAAGCTTTGAAAGTGATCTCAAAGGAATTAGTCGGCTTGATTCCATGAACCGAATTTTAAAATTTGCCGGATTAGAAGCGCAGTATTCTGACGCCGAGGTTAATCAATTTGCACAGGCTAAAAATGAACTGTATCTGAATGAGATCAGTAAATTAACGCAAGCCGATATTTTACCAGGTATTGAAAACTTGTTAGACGAGTTAGCGGCGAATGGCGTGAAACTTTCGGTGGCATCAGCAAGTAAGAACGCGCCCTTTATTTTAGAAAAGTTGGGGTTGAGACAGCAGTTTGATGCGATTGCCAATCCGGCAAAAGTAAACCACGGCAAACCAGCTCCAGATATCTTTATCGAGGCTGCTAACCAGATTCATGTGGATCCTGAACAGTGTGTGGGGATTGAAGACGCTAAGGCCGGTGTTGAAGCGATTAAAGCGGCAGGGGCAACTGCAGTTGGCGTCGGCAGTACCATGGATTTAAATGAGGCAGATGTGGTTGTGGCAGATACGAGTAAGTTAACCTATGCCGTTTTAGAAGAAGCCTTTGAAAAACGCACTGAGGGATAAAATCTAAAAAATAGTTATCATCGATTTGCTCAATGTCGTCTAAATTATGAAGAGTAAACGTCGTTTGTGCACAACTGTGGCGCAACTGAACAAACTAAAAAAACGTTTAACCAAATCATTCGCCGTTGCGAAAGGATTTGGGTCTACACTTTCTGGTATTGGTGAATAACTGATACCAGTTTTTATTTTGAAAAAAAAGGACATTTGCCCTCTTTGTGTTACGATTTAATCGCCAAATAAAATCGAAAAGAGGAAAAACAAATGTCCCTAACTAATTCTATCCTAAGCCTATTCGAAATAACAGACCCTAATTTAACTGTAACTGAGATTACTAAGGAACATTATCCCAATGGGCAACACGTTCATGTCGTTCACGCTATCCTTTCCTATCAACTTTTAAAATGTCCTCATTGTGGCCATAAATCTCTAATCAAAAATGGAACTCACATTGGCCATCTAAGATTGGGAACCTTATCAGGTGGACGTTATGAGATGCAGCTAAAACGACAAAGATATCAATGTAAACGGTGTTTAAAAACCTGTGGTGCTCAAACTAACCTCGTTAAACGTAATGAAACTTTTACGCATAATGTGAAACATCAAGTAATTGTTCTGGCTCGGGATATGCTGACCAGTAAAGAAATCGCTAAGATTTGTGGGATTTCACCAAGTAGTGTTCAACGCATTTTAAATGCGAATATTCACTTAGCTTATCGTGTTAAAACACTCCCCCAAAATCTTTGTTTTGATGAATTCCGTTCCTGTAATCATCTAATGTCCTTTAACTGTTGCGATGCCGTTAGTCATCGCCGCATTGTGATTCTTAAGGATCGCCTTAGTAAGGATATCATTGATTACTTTGAAGCTCGCTATTCAGTTCAAGAACGTATGAAAGTTCAAACAATCACCGTTGATATGAATGCTGAGTATGCTGGCTTTATTCATCGGTTATTTCCTAAGGCAATAACCATCATTGACCGTTTCCACATTATTCAACTTGCCGGTCGGGCACTGGATAACGAACGTACACGTGTGATCCATACTTTTCAAGATAAGCATTCCCGAGTTTATCGCATTCTAAAATCGCAATGGCGTTTGTTCCATTTGGCAGAAGAAAAGGTCAATGATACTAAACTTATCTATTTACGCGGTATCAACGAATACATGACCCAACAGAACGCCATTGACCTAGCCTTAGATGAATTTCCAGAATTTAAAACTGTGTATCAAACCTATCAAGGAATTCTAACAGCCATTCAACAAAAAGATGCGGTTGGATTTAAAACCTTGATTGCCAACTACAAGGCGGCTGGCAACCAAATGGATATTACTATCTCAACTTTAATAAAGAATGGTCCTGCTGTTTGTCAGCAACGGTTGTAAAATGTTGGAAAATACCGATTAGAAAATGTCGGTTTTCCAACATTTTTTTACGGTAAACTAAACGTATCTCAAATTTGGAGGAACTGAAATGCGTTTAGATGTTGAACAGTGTGTCCAGCAATATATTATGAACAAAATAAAGCCCAACTTCGCTGAAATTGGTCGACGATATGGTGTTGATCCGCGAACGGTTAAAAGATACTACAATTTAGGGCTCACGCCCCCAGATGAGCAGCCACAACCCTTACGGCGGCCGAGTAAACTTGACGATTATCGAAAAACGATTGAAGAAAAGGTTCTAGAAGGCTGTTCGGCAACGGCAATTTATTACTTTATCAAAGAACGTGGCTATCAAGGAAAGCAAAGTATTCTCAGAGACTATTGTCGAACCATCAGAAAAGCCGCAACGAAAAAAGCCACTATCCGGATTGAAACCTCGCCAGGGCTTTCAGCCCAGGTTGATTGGAAAGAAGACTTAACATTGATTTCTCGGCATGGAGAGATTGTCAAAGGCAACATCTTCTTATATGTTTTAGGGTACTCGCGAATGAAATACATGCAATTTACCTTCAGTCGCAGCCAAACTACCTTTTTTGATTGCTTAACGAATGCCTTTTGGGCAACCGGGGGTGTGCCGAAAGAAATCTGGTTTGACAACCAAAAGGTTGTCGTCGATCATCATAAAAGTAATTTTGGTAAGCCGGTATTTAATGAAACCTTCGTTGAATACGCTAAGGACGCTTGTTTCAAGCCAATTGCTTGTCGACCGTTTCGGCCACAAACCAAAGGAAAGGTTGAGGCGTTGGCCAGAACTACTCAGCGAATTAAAGTTTACAACCATGAGTTTGAAGAGCCGCTAGACTTAGCCGAGATCGTTCATTTGACGTGTGATCAGCTGAATCATGAGAAGTCTCAGGCGACTCAAATTCCGCCTTATTTATTGCTTGATAAAGAAAAAGAGTATCTCCATGATTTTGATCATGACTTACTCGATGCCTATGCCAGCCAAACCATCGCAAGGAAAGTTAGCAAGGAATCAATGATTGTCTTTCAAAATCGGAAATACTCCGTCCCCATCAGATATATTGACGAAACCGTACAAATTAAACACGATGACAATACTCTATACGTTTATTATAACGGAGAACTAATTCGTTCTCACCCTATTTCACTGAAAAGATTTAATTATCTTCGCGATGACATGGAAGAGATTGTCCGATCAGACCTTTATAAGAATCGTGATGACCGAGTCATTGATGATTACGTCGACCGAAACCTGAAGATGTTTGATGAAATGGAGTGAGAAAATGGCTAATTACCAAGCGTTATACACCAACCTTAGACAATTAAAGTTAGATCGTTTCGCCGAACATTTAGGCTACCTATTGGATCATCAAGATGAAGCACCCAAGTCCTTGAGTGATGCCTTATTCGAATTGACAACGGCTGAGCTTAAATACCGGGAACAAAAAAAGATTAATTTGAGAATTAAACTAGCCCGCTTTCCATATGAAAAAACGTTAGCTGACTTTGACTTTAGCTATCAACCAGGAATTAACCAAGGGACAATTGAGGACTTGGGATCACTAAGATTCACCCAAGAGAATCAAAACATTTTGTTTATCGGCACCTCCGGTGTCGGTAAGACTCACCTAGCCACCGCCATTGGAATTGAAGGGTGTAAACAAGGAATTTCAACGCAGTTTATTCGATGTAGCGACCTCATCAACAAGCTTCAAACAGCACAAGTTCAAGGACGAAGCGAAGAAGTGTTGCGCCGGTATGCCCGTTTTCAAATTCTAATCATTGACGAGATTGGTTATCTCCCAATTGAGTCAGTGGGTGCTAAGCTGTTCTTTCAGCTAATTGAAAGACGATATGAACGGAAATCAACCATTATCACCACTAATATTCCGCTTTCTAAGTGGGGAAACACCTTTTCAGATAAGATGTTAGCTAACGCCATTTTAGACCGCTTGGTTCACCACGCTAAAGTCATCCGAATCACCGGTCGATCATATCGAATGAAGGATCATTTGATTGAAAAGAAGGATAATTCTGGACCTGATTTATCAGGTTTTAGCTCACAAAATAAAGAAAGGAGCAGTGAGACACTGTAAACCTTATCGGTAAAAAACAGCATTTTTTAATCGGCAAAAAACGACATTTTCACATCGGCGTTGACAGCTGTTCTCAATAGTTGTCGTTACCCGTATTCCAACGGTCCTATTGAAGGACTAAATCGTAAAATTAAGGTGTTAAAGCGTAGCTGTTTTGGTTTTCAAAATATTCATAACTTTTTCATTCGTATCAGTTTAATTTATGCGTAAACAAAAAAAACACATTCACCGAAGTGAACATGCTTTTCAAAAATCTCTACCAATACAATTTGACAGAGACCCAAAGGATTTGAAGGTTAAACGTTTTTTGGTTAGTTCAAGGTGTAAGCATTTTGATAAATCATTGGGTTATCCGGAGCGATGATAATGTTACCAAAATCGGGATGGTTGGGCGCATCCGGGAGCATTTGTGGTTCAATTGCAATTCCTAACTGGGAGGTCATCTTGCGGGTACTATCAACTAAGAAATCGCCCTCAAATCCAGTAGTTGAAAAGATGACAAAGGCATTGGCGTTCGTATGGATCCCTAAGCGATGGCCGGATTCCGGATCGGTTAGGATGAGTTGCGGCTTTAGTGAATTTTGCGCCTTTATTTTGTAAGGGGTGTCTAAACCGTGCGGCAAACGTGCCAATGCCGGTCCCAAAGTGGTAGGGGTGCGAAAATCATAGGGCGTATCTACAACTGGTAAGAAATTTCCGGTGGGCAGTTTATGTGCGTTGGTTTCGGCAATGACATCCGCGTGAATTTGCAGTTGATGATTGTCAATGAGTGTCTGAGCATTCCCAGATAAATTAAAGTAAATATGCGTTGTCGGATTAAACAAGGTTTTTGCCGAGGTGTTGCCAAAGTAGGTGATCGTGAACTTATTCGTTTGATCCAAGACAAACATGGCTGAGATGGACAAGCGCCCAGGATAACCATTTTCGCCATCGGGACTAATATAACGCAGCACGACCCCAACTTGATTCTCTGTTTGGATGAGTTTAACCAATTGCCAACGCGTGTAACTGAGCGACGGGTGATTGCCGCCATGCATATGGTTTGTCCCGTCATTTTGGTCTAACTGATGGTCGCCCCAAGTGGCGTTAGTTAAGCGTCCGGCCACCCGCGCCACACTCGCACCAAAATAATCATGGTGCTGGAGATAATCGTGCGCATGCAGAAAACCCAGTGTAATGTTGGCGACGTGCCCGTTTTTGTCAGGCGTATTGATGGCGACCACGGTGGCCCCCAGATCACTGATAATGACCGAAACATTCTGATCATTAATTAATGTCACCCAAGTTGCCTGATTATGTATTTGTTTATGAATCTCCATAGTACGACCTCCATTTTTCTTTACTTTAAGCATACCGCAAACGTTTTCAATAAGAAAGCCAGATTCTTAGGTTTAACTGGCAACCTAATTTGCGTTTCAGAGATCTAACGCTTACACTAAGGAACATATTCGAACGTTTAGGAGGAAGTCTAATGCACATCAAGTGGCAACAGCTATTTTTAAACCTTTTGAAGTTTATCGGTATGTTCTTGATTTATGAAATTGGGACGATTCCGCTGCAACTGGCCTACATGTTGCCAAACAACGTCGTCTTTATTCTAATTGCCTTTGGCATGTATCTAATTACAATGGGCTTTATGCTGGTGCTGTTTATTCAGATTTATAGGACCCAACTTAGTCAACATAATCCAGCCCATTTTGGTAGGCAAAAACTGACCAACCGCCTGGCCGTTTTTATGGGTGTCATGGTGGTACTTTGGTTGATATTTTTGGCTCTGCAAATTTGGATCAGTCAGCACAATTTGGTTCCCGAATCAGCTAATCAAAAAACGGTGTTAGCTTTTGTACAGGCCGTTCCGTGGTGGATGGGACTAGATGCCGTTGTGTTTGCACCCATTATTGAAGAACTGCTTTTTCGTGGCCTGTTTTTCAATTGGTTTTTCAATTCCGCAGACAAACGTAGACAGTATTTAGGCGTATTTATAAGTGGGGCCGTTTTTGCGGCAGTACATGACATGAGTAACTTCTGGAGCTGGTTAATTTATGCGGTGATGGGATGGTTGCTGGCGCTGACGTACGCACATACGAAAGATATTCGCTACAACATTGGGTTGCACATGTTTAACAATTTGATTTCACTGATCTAAGATGACATTTGGAAACGTTATTTGAATTTGTAGGGGTCTGCAATCGGAAATGTTGAAACCGGTTCCGAGAGTCGTCATAATGAAAGTATGAATTAAGTCAATTTAGGATGGGAGTTTTGCTTATGGAAAAACATTGGTGGCAAGAAGCCGTTGTCTATCAGGTTTATCCGCGCAGTTTTCAAGACACGAATAGCGATGGTATTGGTGATTTGAATGGGATAACACAACATCTGGATTACATTAAAGCCCTCGGGGCAACGGTCATTTGGTTGAATCCAATTTATCAATCTCCGAACGTGGATAATGGCTATGATATTGCGGATTATCGAAAAATCATGCCAGAGTTTGGCAGGATGTCTGATTTCAATCGGTTACTGAAAGCAGCCCACCAAAAGGGGCTTAAAATCATAATGGATTTAGTGGTAAATCATACTTCCGACGAGCACCCGTGGTTTGTTGAAAGCCGTTCGGACCGATTAAATGATTATCGCGATTACTATATTTGGCGCGATCCCAAAAACGAGGAAGCTCCCAACAATTGGCAGAGTGCTTTTGGTGGTTCTGCCTGGCAGTTAGATGACCAGACAGGCCAGTATTATCTTCATCTTTTTTCTAAAAAGCAGCCCGATTTAAATTGGGATAATAAACAGGTTCGCCAGTCTGTTTTCGAAATGATGCGCTTTTGGTTAGATAAAGGTGTAGACGGTTTTCGAATGGACGTGATTAATTTAATCTCTAAACCAGCGGGCTTACCGGATGTAAAAGGCAAAGGACAACAAAATCTAGCCGCTAACGGTCCCCATGTGCACGATTACTTGAAAGAAATGAATCAAGACGTGTTAAGTCATTATGATGTCATGACGGTGGGCGAAACCCCAGGTGCGACCACCCGGGATGCCATTAGATACACAGGCTTTGACAGTCATGAGTTGGAAATGGTTTTCCAGTTTGAACACATGAGCCTTGATGGAAATGAGAATCCCGAGTTAGGTAAATGGAGTACGGAACGCGTAAAATTAACGGAATTAAAACAGGTAATGTCAAAATGGCAGACCGATTTAGCTGGCAAAGCATGGAATGCCCTGTATTGGAATAACCATGATCAGCCACGGGCAGTTTCTCGTTTTGGGAATGATCAGGCCAAATACCGTGTTATTTCCGCTAAGATGCTTGGCGCAACCCTTCATTTTATGCAGGGAACACCATATATTTATCAGGGAGAAGAATTAGGGATGACCAACGCCAAGTTCCGGACGTTAGATCAGTACCAAGACATTGAAAGCCGTAATGCCTATCGTGAATTTGTCGAGGAAAAGCAGTTAGTGGATCCCCAGGAAATGTTAACTTATTTGCGTCAACATTCGCGAGACAATGCCCGTACCCCAATGCAGTGGGATGATTCGGATAATGCCGGATTTACCACAGCGACGCCCTGGCTGGCAGTTAATGCGAACTATGCCAAAATCAATGCCAAACAAGCTATGGCCGATAAAGACTCTGTTTTTTATTTTTATCAGAAAATGAATCAATTACGGCGCCACTATGAGATTATCGTCTATGGGGATTATCAGCTTCTGGATCCAGATGATGATCAGGTGTGGGCCTATACGCGCCATCTAGGCAACCAGGATCTTTTGGTAATCAGTAATTTCACAGAGCGGACGGTTCAGCGCTGGTATGAGCTTAGTCAACGAACTGACAAGATTGAGCTCATTGGCAATTATCCCGATGACCAAGAAGAAACTTTACGTCCGTACGAAACTAAGGTTTATCTGATTGAGACACCGAAGTAAAACTAAAACATGCATTTGGTCTGAATAGTTGTATAATGAATGCTATGAATTTAAAATCACTGGGAAATCAGTGTGGGAGGTTTGAAATGCTTTACCAATATCCAACGTTAGCGAAGATTGATGAGACAGGACATGCAATCCAGGTCAATGCAGACAGTGTGATTCAGGGACTACCACATTTATCTGGGGTCGATTACTTTGTAAAAAGTAAGAAACAGCATAATTATTACGTGTTTATTGATCGTGGTGATCAAGGTGGAGCAGTTATTCATACTGATAATTACAGTGATTTAGGCTTCTTCTTAATTGAAACACCGTTATCTGACTTTTATTTAGATATCAATCCGGAAACTAGCCTATTGGAAATGTATGATGGCGCCGGTGTCGTCACTGATTTTACGGATGCAGTTGAAAAAGATGAGATCGCCAAATTGCTCAGTCAGTACCAGAATGCTACGGATGAAGAGTTGATGGCCACTGATGTTTACACAGAGTTAGACAAGTATGTGAGTCAATACTTGGAATTAGATGAAGAAACCGAAAAAAACGTGAACCTTTCGATTATTCGAATAGCTATTCTCAGTATTAGCCAAAATAATAGTGAAGAACCGCAAAATTAAAAAGTCGTCCAGTGAGCTGGTGACGCCCCAAAGTTAGACCAAGATCTAGCTGTTGAGACCACCAGAATAGGGGCGGCTTTTTCTTTGTCAGAAAATTAAAGACTTAAGTTAACTTAACGGACTGGTTTTAGTTAAAGAGGGAGCATTTATTTTCAAAAACGAGTCAGCTACGGATAGGCATGGTCTGGGCAATAAGGCCTTAGCAGCACTCGCCTTGTCATTGAAATCCGATAAAAAAACCTGGGTCTACACTTTCTGGTATTGGTGAATAACTGATACCAGTTTTTATTTTGAAAAAAAAGGACATTTGCCCTCTTTGTGTTACGATTTAATCGCCAAATAAAATCGAAAAGAGGAAAAACAAATGTCCCTAACTAATTCTATCCTAAGCCTATTCGAAATAACAGACCCTAATTTAACTGTAACTGAGATTACTAAGGAACATTATCCCAATGGGCAACACGTTCATGTCGTTCACGCTATCCTTTCCTATCAACTTTTAAAATGTCCTCATTGTGGCCATAAATCTCTAATCAAAAATGGAACTCACATTGGCCATCTAAGATTGGGAACCTTATCAGGTGGACGTTATGAGATGCAGCTAAAACGACAAAGATATCAATGTAAACGGTGTTTAAAAACCTGTGGTGCTCAAACTAACCTCGTTAAACGTAATGAAACTTTTACGCATAATGTGAAACATCAAGTAATTGTTCTGGCTCGGGATATGCTGACCAGTAAAGAAATCGCTAAGATTTGTGGGATTTCACCAAGTAGTGTTCAACGCATTTTAAATGCGAATATTCACTTAGCTTATCGTGTTAAAACACTCCCCCAAAATCTTTGTTTTGATGAATTCCGTTCCTGTAATCATCTAATGTCCTTTAACTGTTGCGATGCCGTTAGTCATCGCCGCATTGTGATTCTTAAGGATCGCCTTAGTAAGGATATCATTGATTACTTTGAAGCTCGCTATTCAGTTCAAGAACGTATGAAAGTTCAAACAATCACCGTTGATATGAATGCTGAGTATGCTGGCTTTATTCATCGGTTATTTCCTAAGGCAATAACCATCATTGACCGTTTCCACATTATTCAACTTGCCGGTCGGGCACTGGATAACGAACGTACACGTGTGATCCATACTTTTCAAGATAAGCATTCCCGAGTTTATCGCATTCTAAAATCGCAATGGCGTTTGTTCCATTTGGCAGAAGAAAAGGTCAATGATACTAAACTTATCTATTTACGCGGTATCAACGAATACATGACCCAACAGAACGCCATTGACCTAGCCTTAGATGAATTTCCAGAATTTAAAACTGTGTATCAAACCTATCAAGGAATTCTAACAGCCATTCAACAAAAAGATGCGGTTGGATTTAAAACCTTGATTGCCAACTACAAGGCGGCTGGCAACCAAATGGATATTACTATCTCAACTTTAATAAAGAATGGTCCTGCTGTTCTCAATAGTTGTCGTTACCCGTATTCCAACGGTCCTATTGAAGGACTAAATCGTAAAATTAAGGTGTTAAAGCGTAGCTGTTTTGGTTTTCAAAATATTCATAACTTTTTCATTCGTATCAGTTTAATTTATGCGTAAACAAAAAAACACATTCACCGAAGTGAACATGCTTTTCAAAAATCTCTACCAATACAATTTGACAGAGACCCAAAAACCTCAAATCTGGTTTTGAGATTTGAAGCAGTGCATGACTTTATGAATTTGAGGAAGTTTCCGATTCCGGATCAGCAGAATCTTTGACCGGTTTTTTGGGGATTAACGGCTCGTCCTCTAGTTGAGAAAGGAGATTATAAAGTGCGCCATATAAATTAGCATCGCTTTTGAAATGCGCAGTAAGTATTTCAGGAACCACCAAAGTCTTTCGGAGCAATTCGTTTTCTTCACGCAGACGCTGCAATTGATGTTTGATTTCTGGTACAAGAATGCTTTCGGCACTAATACCGCCACCAATGACATACCGTTTGAGATCTAAAACCGCCTGTGTATTTACGATAATATAGGCGATGCGACGGCAATACTGTTCAAAAATTTTACGGGCTGCAGGTTCACCATTTTGTATGGCTTTAAAAACCCGCATTCCATCCGTCCGATCAGCAAAATCTAAGGCCGTTGCAATTTCGTTAATCATTTTAACTGCAGAGCCGGCAGAAAACATTAAATTATTCGGATCATTTGGCTCACCATTCATTTGCGATAACATGAAACTTAAGTCGCCACCCTGTGCGTTTGAGCCGTGCCAAAGGTGGCCGTCTAAAATAATGCCTCCATCAACAGCAGTACCCAAAATAATTGCCGCCCCGTTTTTAATGTTCTGCAAATTACCCAACCAAAGCTCAGCTAGTGCTGCTGACTTACCACCATTTTCCATACTGACTGGCAGTTCATAGCGCCGGTTGATGATTTTACTTAGGCTAAGCCCGTGAAGCATCGGTAAGGAGCCACCATAATAGATGATTTGTTCTTTTTGGTCGATTCTACCGGGCACACTAAAAGCAATGCCCTTCACATGAGGTTGCACTTCATTAATGACCATATAAATTTTTTTGAGAAAACTATCCACACTGTCACGTGGGGTTGCAAACTGGGATTTTACCTTCAGATTGCCGCTGTGATCGATCAAAGCGTATTTGGTGTAGGTTGCCCCAATATCGATACTCAAGTAATCTTTCCCTGGCGTATAATTCATTTGCTTAATCCCTTCCTTTACTCAATAAAGCCATTATAGCGCACTTGGTAGCGATCTCACAATGATAACTAAAATATTTAGGGGTTCCAAAATCCCGCCAGAACGCTCTTTTTAATGTGGTTTGCAAAATTAGTTTGCTATTCTTAGAGAAGTCTTTATACTAAAAGTATCCAGATAGTGAGGAGAAATGTATGAAAACAGCAATTGTGACCGATAGTTCTGCTTATCTTACCGCGCAACAGGTTCGAGATAATGATATCATTGTGGTCCCCATTACGGTTATTTTTGGGCAAGAAACTTTTTTGGAAAATATTGATATTGACGATCAAACCTTTCATGAAAAATTGCAAACTTCGGGGTTGATGCCTTCTACGACACAAATCACGTTAGGGCAAATGCAAGAAGTGTTCGATAAACTGATTGCCAAAAATTATGACGAGGTTATTTGCATTCATCTGTCTAGCGGCATTACGAGCTTTATTAATAATCTTACGGAATATGCAAAGTCCATTACGGAAATCAAAGTGCTTCCATTTGATTCGCGGATGACGAGTCAGGGTGAAGCTAATATGGTTTTATTGGCAGCCAAGTTGCGGCGTGAAGGCAAAACCGGTGCTGAAATTATGCCTTATTTAAAACGTCTGCGTGAAAGTACAAAGGTTGACTTCATGGTGGATAATCTCAGTTTCTTGATGCGCTCGGGTCGAATTACCAATCGGTCGGCGATCATGGGAAATTTACTAAGAATTAAGCCAATTCTGGACATGGACGAAAAGGGCCAGATTGTGATTCAAAGTAAGGAACGCACACGTAAACGAGCGCTAAATAAAGTTTTAGAAAACCTACATTCTGATTTGGATCGGGCGGAGTCAGAATATCGGGTGTCCATTATTTATGGGATCGATCGTGAATTGAGTGCTAAATGGGAAACGACGATTAAAGAGACGTTTCCAGCAGCTGTTTTCGAGAGCAATCAGTTAGGACCAGTGATCATGTCCCATACTGGCGAGGAAATTGTCGGTGTCATTTGGGGAAAAGACTGGGAAAAAATAAAAATTGAAGATTAACAGCTTATTAGGGACTAAGAAGGGGAACTTTCGTGGCCCTTTTTTGTCACTTGTTAAAATTAAAAAATAATGTTATATTGTGAAAATTAGATTAAAAAAGGAGCTATTTCCATGAAACCAATAATTGCAATTACAGCGGACATCCGGGTAGCAGCGTCGGAAGTGATTAATGAGCGACAGGCCGACTTTGCGCCACGGGGAGCGGTCGATGCCGTTTTAGCGGCAGGCGGACTGCCAATCGTCTTACCTTATACGCAGCCGGAATTGGCCGGCCAACTCGTGACAACTTTTGATGGGTTGCTCATTCCTGGCGGCCCTGATGTGGATCCCACGTTTTTTGGGGAGGAGCCAATTCCTGAAATCGGCCGAACTTACTATAAACGGGATGCCTTTGAAATTGCTTTGATTAAAGCTGCCTTAGCTCAAAACAAACCAATTTTTGGAATTTGCCGAGGCATTCAGATTATTAATGTGGCGATGGGAGGCACGGTTTTCCAAGACTTGGGCGTTCAAGATCCTACTTGCCGGATTCGCCATGCCCAAGTTGCTCCCGGAGATTTTCCAACGCATCATATTACCCTGGATGCTCATAGTCGGCTCACGTCGATTTTGAAAACGAAGCGGGCTTACGTGAATTCGCGGCACCACCAAGCTGTGCGCAAAGTGGCTGCGGGTCTTCAAGTGACCGCGCAAAGTGACGATCAAGTAATTGAAGCGGTAGAGTCTACTCAAAATAATAACGTGGTCGGCGTCCAGTGGCATCCAGAGAACATGTGGCAAGAATTTCCGGAACAGTTGAATCTGTTCAAGGATCTCGTTGACCGCAGCCAACACACTAAGTAAAGAGAGGATGACTGTATGCAAGCTGAAGTAAATAAACAAAAAATGGGGTTTTGGAGCATTGTCCTGTTAGGGATTAACGGCATTATTGGTTCGGGGATTTTCTTATTGCCAAATCAAGCTATGAAATTGATGGGAACTGCCAGTATTGGTGTGTTTATCTTTGATGCGTTGCTTGTAACTAGCATTACGCTTTGTTTTGCGGAATGTGCCTCTTTATTTGAGGTGAACGGCGGTCCCTATATTTATGCCAAAGCCGCCTTTGGAGAATTTGTGGGCTATGAAGTGGGCTTTGTCACGTGGGCAATTCGAATTATTGCCGAAGCTACAATGGCTGTGGCGTTCGCAACGGCACTTGCGGGCATTGTCCCGGCATGGAATACAGTGCTTGCCAAGAATTTCATTGTGACGCTTGTAATTGTGATCCTTGCCTTAATGAATATTTCTGGGGTAACCTTGTCAAAAATTGTGAATAATATTGTGACGATCGCCAAATTGTTGCCCCTGATTCTTTTTGTGATTGTCGGTTTCTTCGCCATTAATGGCAGTCATTTTCATCCGCTTTTTCCGGATGGTCACTATCAATCTGGTGCTTTCGCAGCAGCTGCTGTACTGTTGTTTTATGCGTTCACGGGCTTTGAAGGTTTGGTTGTCGCTGCCGGGGATATGCGCAAACCAGAAAAGAATTTACCACGGGCAATTTTATTAGTCATCGGGCTTGTGACCCTATTTTACGTGTTGCTACAAGTCGTCTCAATTGGCATCCTCGGCCAGGACTTAGGCTCATCTACGGCTCCGATTCAAGAAGCCTTTGGTAAAATAGCTGGTAGTTTTGGGACGGGGCTAGTGGCGGCAGGAACCATTATTTCCATTGGTGGTATTTGTGTAGCATCTTCATTTATTACACCGCGCTCCGGGGTGGCAATGGCGGAAAATGGCATTATGCCGGCGGTTGTCGGCAAGCGAAATAAGCGCAATGCCCCCTATGTGGCGATCATTATTTCAGCAACCATTTCGTTGTTGATTGCGTGGTCCGGCACCTTTGAAACGTTGGCCCAAATCAGCGTCGTTTCGCGGTTTGCACAGTATATTCCAACTTGTTTAGCGGTCATTGTTTTCCGGCATACGCGTAAAGATCAATTACGAACTTTTAAAGTGCCCGGTGGCTGGTTTATTCCAGTTGTGGCAATTCTAGTAAGTATTTGGTTGTTAATTCAAGTTGATAAAACACAATTGCTGTTCGGCTTTGGCGCACTAGTCATTGCGGTTCCTTTCTACTGGATCATGAGTCGGCAGGCCAAAAAGGCTTAAGAATAAAAAACAAAAGGACTGGGAATTTTTTCTCAGTCCTTTTATGTTTGCCAACTTTAATAGTGGCCTTCCGGGGCAAGTCTAATGAGTCTGCCCAACTACAAAATCGAACAATTCAAATGAGGAATCATTCGGTTTTTTACCTATGTGCGGCGTTAGCATAGCGTTTGCCCACGCACTTATTTTTTTAAAATTCTTCGTAAACGGCGGGATCCTGATCCTTAGTGCGACCATCAGGACGATCTAAGGCAGTAATCGCCGCCATTTCCGCATCCGTCAGTTCAAAATCAAAAATGTGAAGATTTTCTTTTTGACGAATTGGCGAACTGGATTTAGGCAGGGGCATCACTCCGAGCTGGGTTTCCCAGCGAAGAATGGTTTGCCCAATTGACTTGTGATGGGCATCAGCAATTTCTTTGATGGTCTGATCCTGTAAAACGGCGTTTGCGCGGCCAAGCGGGCTCCATGCCTGGGTTAAAATATGATGTGCTTGGTCATATTGCCGCTGGGGAGCTTGTGAAAAGTACGGGTGCAACTCTACTTGATTAACAGCAGGTGTAACCCCAGTTTCCTCAATGAGGCGATCAATATGCTCGGGTAAAAAATTGGAAACCCCGATGGAGCGAACGAGCCCCCATTTTTGCGCATCAATGAGCGCTTTCCAGGCTTCGACATACTGATCTTCTCTGGGATTTGGCCAGTGAATTAAATAGAGATCAAAGTAGCGTAATCCTGTTTGATATAACGATTCTTGGATGGTGGTTAGCGCCTCGCTGTATTTGTGGTGACGGCCAGGGAGTTTAGACGTCACCAAAATTTGGGAACGTGGAATATCACTGTGACGAATGGCTTCACCTAGGGCACCATGATTTTCGTAATTATAGGCGGAATCTAGTGAACGGTAGCCGGTGTCTAAAGCACTCCGAATGGCCCGCGCACCGGTGGCCCCGTTGAGTTTATATGTTCCGAATCCAATTTGTGGGAAGCTGGCCCCATCATTTAATTTAAGTTGTGGAATTGTATGACTCAAGTTAACATCTCCTAAAGTTAGAATGATTGACATTCGGTATGAATGGTTTAACAATGAAAACGTTCTATACATTTAGGATAAGCTAAATCAGGATGGCATGCAAAAAATAGCCACTGAATTTTGGAAAGGATTGAAGATAATGACAGAAATAAATGCGGCCAATGCTGGTACGTTAAGCTTAGGAGATCAAACCTTTAATCGGTTGGGGTACGGCGCGATGCAACTGCCTGGAAAAGGTGTCTGGGGACCCTCGGCGGATCCACAAAATGCGGTGGCAGTTTTACGCCGGGCAGCTGAATTAGGGGTTAATTTTATCGATACTGCCGATGCTTACGGGCCTTTTACAGCTAATTTATTGATTAAAGAAGCTTTTGCCCCTTACAACGGTAATTATCAAAACTTGACCATTTCCACCAAGGTGGGCTTCACACGCCAAGGGCCTAACGAGTGGACAGTAGTTGGCAGACCGGCGTATTTACGGCAGGAAGTTGAGCTTAATTTACGAAGTTTAGGCCTCGAAACCTTAGATCTGGTATTTTTACATCGCATTGATCCTAAAGTTCCTTTGGGTGATCAGGTTGGCGAACTGGCTAAAATGCAAAAAGAAGGCAAAATTAAGCATATTGGACTCAGTCAGGTCTCCGTTGCGCAAATTGAAGAGGCCGGGCAGTATGCTAAAATTGAGGCGGTCCAAAACCTTTATAATGTCACTAACCGTAAGGATGAAGCTGTTTTAAATTACTGTGAAGCCCACCACATCTTATTTGTTCCGTGGTTCCCACTGGCGACGGGAGCCTTGGCAAAACCGGGATCGGTATTAGATAATTTGGCAAAAAAGCACCAGGCTAGTCCGGCTCAAATTGCCTTAGCGTGGTTGTTGAAGCGTTCGCCAGTCATGCTGCCAATTCCAGGTACTGCTAATCAGGATCATTTGGCACAGAATGTGGCGGCAACGAATATTGCGTTGACGGACGAAGACGTGCAAGCAATTAATGCGCTCCAGTAATTCTGTATTTTCTAATCATTATGATAAGCATTAAACTTGAGAGCGGGTGTTAGGATTTGCTATGCTAATCATGTAAACAAATCTTGTTTTTTATGAGAGGCGTTTATAGCGACAACTAAGTGATCACTGGTTGCGGTTATGAGTAATACTCTAGATAAAACAAAAGGAGTGAGCAATGATGTTAGGATGGCTATGGGCTTTAATTATTGGTGGCATTATAGGTGCACTTGCGGGTGCAATTACAAGTCGTGATCTGCCAGCAGGATGGATTGGAAATATTGTGGGTGGATTGGTCGGCGCATGGTTGGGGCAATCTCTGTTAGGAACATGGGGACCTCAGTTGGCAGGAATGGCATTGATTCCTTCTATTATAGGTGCAATTGTAGTTGTCCTGATCGTGTCAGCAATTTTTGGGATGAGAAAAACAAGATAAATAAAGTGAACGTAGCGAGTCGTTAAGACTAAAAGAAATAGGTACGGCGTGGACGGGAGAATTCCCGGCCGGAAGCCGTGCCTATTTCTTTTAGTCTGACTCGCGGAGTTGTCTTCAGCAAAGAAGAGAATGCGTTCTTAGATAATTTAATTATTTTTGGCTTTTAAAGTGATACAGTTAAGAATTGAAAGGATTAAAAGTTCTAAATGATTGTCGCCTACCTAGCGAAAGGGGAGATCGAGAATAGAATTCACAAAAAAACTGAGAAAGTTGATGCTTTTCCCAGTCTTTTCCGATTCATTAAGTTTTCAATTAAGCGTGTGAAATATCAGCTACAGATTCTTCTTCAGAATACTGATTTTCTTCTTTGATCAAACGTGCACGTTCTTTTTTGTTGTACCATGGAGAAGTGGTGAATGCCAAAACATCGTTAATGAGATAAATTGAACTGTTTACAAACATTGCCAAAGTAGCTGATCCTTGACGGAATGAAATGAACCACAAAACCATTTGCGCAATACCAGATGCAACCCACCAGAAGTACTGGTTGTTGAAACGCAAGAAGCAAATGATCCCAGCGGTTAAACTGATCGAGAAACTAATGGCATCTACCCAAGGACGAGGGTCATTTGTAAAGGTACCAATGAGGTAGCCAGATACAAAGTAAACGACGATGGTAGAAACAACGGCGATAAACCAAGTTTTACCTGTAAACTTACGGATTTTAGAAACCATGTTCACGTTCCAGTTGGCACTCATCAGAACTGGTAAGTCTAAGGTAACTACATAGGCGAGCTGTTCAGCCATACTTAAGTAGTTTTTAGCAGCAAAACCTGTAATAATGAAGCAAAGTGCGGATAAAAGTCCTAACCAGCCATTAACGGATTTGGCAGCATTGATGGCTAAAATACATAAAACACCTAGTGTTGTCCCAATAAATGTGGTAATTGTTAATGCAGTAATTGGTGCGTTAACCAATGTCATGATCTGGCAGCCAAGACTGAAAAAGAACAAATAATAGTTTTGTTGTGGCCATCCCTTTAGTTGATGAGCCAAAAAATGTAAGTAATTAGACATATAATCTTCTCCCTAGCATGAATTCTGCATATACGGCCGTATACAACATGTTCTGATTCGAAAATCAGATAACACTATATATTGTATCCCCAAATAAAATAAATGAAAGTCTTGATTTTATTTTTTTTTTGATGTATAGGAAAAAGTACTACTAAAAATTCACATTGTTTTGAAAAGTAAAGGTAATATTCTAAACTAAATGGAGACAGTGAGGTGAGCAAAATGGATTTCAATTATTGGGGAAGCATCTGCATGGCCGTATTTATAACGTTATGGTTAACGGATCGTCGTCGTTTTTTAAATGGCTATTTTTTAATTGCTGCTTTAGCATTCTTTGTGGCGGCTGTTTGGCAATGGCTTGAGGTTACCCAAGAACCGTGGATGCAGGCCTTTCTCTTAATTGTCTCCCTAGCTTTTACAGGATTGGTGCCCATCGGCCTAGCGTTGTTTGCGGTGGCCTGCACCCTGTATAGTCACCGATTAATTCGTGCTTCGGGGCGTAAACCTGGCTACTTTTTACTGGAGTCGGTTGGCGTTTTAATATTGGGCACTTTATTTTTCACCTTTTTAAATGCGTTATTTATCCATAGTGAGCTTATTTGGACCCTATTAGGATTGGTTTATCTGTGGCTCCTCTATTTAGCTTTTGGCTTTTTATCCTACGCCGCGGCTTCTTTGCTCGATGAACTACCAGTTGCGTACAATGTTGATTTCATTGTTGTCTTAGGCGCCGGTTTGCTGCCTAATGGGCAAGTTTCAAAAATTTTACAACAACGCTTGGATAAGGGGCTTAGTTTATATCGCCGACAGGAAAAATGGGGTGCACATCCAAAATTTGTTGTTTCTGGCGGACAGGGGGCGGATGAAATTATGGCTGAGAGCCAGGCCATGAGTTATTATCTTCAGGAAAATGGTATTCGTCCGGAACAAATTATTCAGGAAAACAAATCCACTTCTACATATGAAAACCTGAAAAATTCGCAAGTGATTATGACTAAAGCTAAAATTTTTCATCGGGCTATCTTTGTGACTAACAGTTTTCACGTTTTCCGCGCTGGCATCATTGCGAAACAACTGAATTCGACGATGACCGGGGTTAGTGCACCAACGTCTATTTACTATTTGCCATTTGCAGCCTTTCGCGAATATTTGGCATTGGTTGTGATGTTTAAATGGATAAATGGAGGGGCATTGACAGTTCTAACGGTTGGTTACTTAATCTCTAGGTTATTCATTTATTAATTGCTTGATGAACATGGTATAATATCGTCAAGGAGGAGAAAATCATGACTTTACGATTAAGTATGAAAAGAGGATTTGTCGCACTGCTGGCACTTTTAGCAGTATTTTCCTTAACTGCTTGTTCTAAGCGCGACCAAGCTAGCTTAACCAGCAGTTCGACAGAGTCTTCATCATCCACACCCACAAATCAGAAAAAAGCAACTGCTTTACTAACTAAAGCACAAAAAGAAATTGAAAATGGCAAAACGACAACTGCCCTTGCAACTTTAAAAAAAGCACAAAAACTAGATAGCAATGATGGTAAAGTGAACGAGCTTTTAGCGAATGTTCAAAACTATCTGGCAGCTAAAGCGGCACTGAATGATGGTGATACGTCTTCAGCAGAATCCAGTTTGAATAAAATTTCTACCGAACAGGCTAAAAGCCCGGCTTTAACATCGCAGGCGAAGACTTTGACTACTCAAGCTAAGCAACTAGAACAAGCTAATAGCCTTTATCAAAGTGCCTATGATGCGGTCACCAATGGTTATTATGAAACGGCTAAAAGTTCGTTGGCGCAGCTAAATGCGTTGCCTTCTAATGTGAGAGCAATTAAAAAGTTGCAGGATCAAGGTGCAGCTTTGACGAACCAGATCAATGTTGCCCAATCTAGTAGTTCGAGTGCGGCAACGAGCAGTTCTAGTTCCAGTACTACTTCTGAATCAACCAGCAGTTCTAGTTCTTCACAGACCACGGGAAGTTTGTCTGATTCACAAATCGATAGTATTATTACATCGTTCCAAAGTGCAGCCGGTCTTTCCAGTCAAAGCGGTTTGTCTTACAGTGTGAGTCAGGTAGCTACTAACTCTTATCAAATTGAAGTCCGGCAAGATAATTCGACTAATACGGTGGGAAGTTTAACCGGAATATACAGATACAATACCCAGACGGGAAGCGTTTCAAAGTTAAATACCATCTCAGGTAAATATGAAACAAATTAATTTTGAAACAAAAAGTAAATAAACGGGTCTCTGTCAAATTGTATTGGTGGAGATTTTTGAAAAGCATGTTCACTTCGGTGAATGTGCTTTTTTTGTTTACGCATAAATTAAACTGATACGAATGAAAAAGTTATGAATATTTTGAAAACCAAAACAGCTACGCTTTAACACCTTAATTTTACGATTTAGTCCTTCAATAGGACCGTTGGAATACGGATAACGACAACTATTGAGAACAGCAGGACCATTCTTTATTAAAGTTGAGATAGTAATATCCATTTGGTTGCCAGCCGCCTTGTAGTTGGCAATCAAGGTTTTAAATCCAACCGCATCTTTTTGTTGAATGGCTGTTAGAATTCCTTGATAGGTTTGATACACAGTTTTAAATTCTGGAAATTCATCTAAGGCTAGGTCAATGGCGTTCTGTTGGGTCATGTATTCGTTGATACCGTGTAAATAGATAAGTTTAGTATCATTGACCTTTTCTTCTGCCAAATGGAACAAACGCCATTGAGATTTTAGAATGCGATAAACTCGGGAATGCTTATCTTGAAAAGTATGGATCACACGTGTACGTTCGTTATCCAGTGCCCGACCGGCAAGTTGAATAATGTGGAAACGGTCAATGATGGTTATTGCCTTAGGAAATAACCGATGAATAAAGCCAGCATACTCAGCATTCATATCAACGGTGATTGTTTGAACTTTCATACGTTCTTGAACTGAATAGCGAGCTTCAAAGTAATCAATGATATCCTTACTAAGGCGATCCTTAAGAATCACAATGCGGCGATGACTAACGGCATCGCAACAGTTAAAGGACATTAGATGATTACAGGAACGGAATTCATCAAAACAAAGATTTTGGGGGAGTGTTTTAACACGATAAGCTAAGTGAATATTCGCATTTAAAATGCGTTGAACACTACTTGGTGAAATCCCACAAATCTTAGCGATTTCTTTACTGGTCAGCATATCCCGAGCCAGAACAATTACTTGATGTTTCACATTATGCGTAAAAGTTTCATTACGTTTAACGAGGTTAGTTTGAGCACCACAGGTTTTTAAACACCGTTTACATTGATATCTTTGTCGTTTTAGCTGCATCTCATAACGTCCACCTGATAAGGTTCCCAATCTTAGATGGCCAATGTGAGTTCCATTTTTGATTAGAGATTTATGGCCACAATGAGGACATTTTAAAAGTTGATAGGAAAGGATAGCGTGAACGACATGAACGTGTTGCCCATTGGGATAATGTTCCTTAGTAATCTCAGTTACAGTTAAATTAGGGTCTGTTATTTCGAATAGGCTTAGGATAGAATTAGTTAGGGACATTTGTTTTTCCTCTTTTCGATTTTATTAGGCGATTAAATCGTAACACAAAGAGGGCAAATGTCCTTTTTTTTTTCAAAATAAAAACTGGTATCAGTTATTCACCAATACCAGAAAGTGTAGACCCAAATAAACGGCATAAACACAAATCGGATTGTTTCCAGATGAAGCGTTCATCTCGAAGCAATCCGATTTTTTGTGTGGTTAAAATAAGTTTATTTGGAATAGTCTTTCCTTTTGAGATGGATGGCAGTGACGATCCCCAACCCGAGCGCGAGGCCCGTCACAATCAAAAATCCCAGTGAAGAACCTTCTGCTGGCATTCCGCCGGTGTTCATGCCCCAAATACCAGCAATTAGAGCGGGAACCGAAATGATGAGCCCCGCGGAGTCAAGGTACTTCATTAAATGATTCAAGTTGTTGTCCATCATGTCAGTAAATAATCCCCCAATCGTTTCCAACAGATCACGATAAATCCGAATCATTTTACCCGCATGGCGTTGACGCAACTTAATATCATACAGCAGCGCTTCATTATCCAGTTTGGCGACAAATGATTTTTCTGTCCACAAAACATCAAGCGTTTCGGCCTGATCTTGGAGGGTGTGATCCAGATAAACGACACGGCGCTCGGTATCTGCTAGGCGGAAGAGTTCCTTATTTTCCGTTGTTTTTCGCGCTGCTTGATCTAACTCATCAATGGTTTGTTTCAGCGTGGTTAATTCTTTAATGTAATGGGTATAGATAGTTAAGATCGAAAAGGCCATTAAAAGCTGTTTACTGGTAATTTCGAAACGCTTTTTTTCCAGCAGATGTTCGATAAAAACGGAATCGGCATTCATGTGCGTGATCACTAATGAATCAGAAATGACAAATGAAATGGGCTCAAGCCGGGTTTCGATACTGGCTTGTGTGTCAGCAGTCAGATCCATTAAAACAAGGGAGTAACAGGTGTTAAGGCTAGTGCCACTGAGCTTTTCAAAGCGGGTAACTTCTTCGGCACGCGTGGATCCAATAAAAATATCATTTGGCAATTGAAATTGATCGATAACGGTTTGAATTTCTTTTGATGACGCATCTTTCAAAACTAGCCAATTCGCATGGCGCGGATTAGTCGTTTTGACAACACCCTGATTGGAAATGTTAAACTGCAAAATCATAACTCCGTCTCCTTTCCGATTCCAGAAAATAACTGTCATAAAAATAGGCTGATTTTATCGGAGAGCCTTTAAAATTAGAAAAATCAATTGAATCGTCTAGTTTAAGTATGACAAAAATCAGCCTGCAATATAAAGAATTTGCTTATTTTAATTATTAGTTTTTGTTGAGCATCTAACTTGGAAAGAGGCGAGTCGTTCGTTATTCTAGAAGTATCAAGAAGGAATCTTCTTTAAATTATTTAACCTGTTAAAGAGGATTCCTTTCCTTTGATAACGTGTTGGCGTCACTGGCATCCAGAAATTTGAAAAGGAGGAAGATAACGTATGCAGGAACCAGATTTGCAAGATCCACGTGAGCTTTATCACACAGAGGGGTTTGAAAAGCAGGATCAAGAAACACCAGCTCTTCAGACAAAAATGCAGCCTAAACCGGATTGCGGTGAGAAGACTTATCAAGGAAATCACAAGTTAGAAAATCGGCGTGTGCTGATTACGGGTGGTGATTCCGGGATTGGTCGCGCTGCCGCCATCGCTTTTGCCCGTGAAGGAGCTAATGTAGCTATTCAGTTTTTCCCAGGAGAGGAAAAAGATGCTAATGAAGTTGCCGAATATATCGAGGAAGCCGGTCGTAAGGTGCTCTTACTCCCTAGTGATCTTCGCCAAGAAGATGCTCCAGAAAAACTAGTTGAGAAGACAATTGCTGAATTTGGCGGCCTTGATACGCTGGTTTTGAATGCGGCACAGCAGATTTCGCGCCCATCACTTGAAGAACTCTCCATTAAACAGGTTCAAGATACTTTTCAAGTGAATATTGTGTCCATGTTTGCACTGGTCAAAGCAGCGCTCCCACATTTACCAGCCGGAAGTAGTATTGTGACGACAACTTCTATTCAGGCCTTTAATCCAAGTGCACATCTGATGGATTATGCGGCAACCAAAGCCGCAATTGCCAATTTTACGGTTAATTTGGCCAAGCAGGTAGCAGATAAAGGAATCCGCGTTAACGGCGTTGCACCGGGACCGATTTGGACACCGCTCCAATTAGACCATGGGCAGCCAACGGAAGCTTTGCCAGAATTCGGACAAGATAGTTTGTTAAAACGTGCGGGACAACCTGCCGAATTAGCTCCTGTGTATGTCTTCTTAGCTTCTAATGATGCAAGTTACGTGACTGCACAAATCTACGGCGTTACGGGTGGCGAAGCGATTAATTTATAGGAGGACGAACTTATGAATAAATTCTCAAAAACGGTCCTCGTTATTGGTACTTTACTTTTTATGGTTGTGTGCGTATTCGTGGCCTCAGTCACTTGGCCCGGAGATCAACAGTCACAACTGTTAGGAAGTATCAGGTACTTCTTTTTAACCAATTACTACGCGTACACGACGTTATTTTGGATTGCCGTCTTATGTCTAGCATTGTTTTTAATTGCATTGGTAGTGGTCCTCTTCTATCCGAAGGCGACAACGACCTTTGTGCTCAAAGACGATCGTGGCAAACTAAGCGTGCATAGTCGGGCTATTGAAGGAATCGTTCGTTCCATGATTAATGACGAAGACTTTATCGGTTCGCCAAAAGTGCGAGTTCAAACGCTCAATCATCGCATTAGGGTCATGGTTAAAGGTGAGATTAAACGCACCTCCGCATTAGTGGACCACACAGAAGATTGGTCGGCCCGGGTTCAAGAGCGCATCCGGAATTTGATTGGTGAGAACCATTCAGTCAAAGTAAACGTCAAATTAGACCGTTATGAAACGAGAGATACGACAGCTTCCAAAAATGTTCGTGTAGAGTAGGAGGTCGCAAATGAAAGAGATATTTGACGAATATAAGCTCCCCATTATCGGCGGCATTGTGGGACTGGTAATTGCTATTTTACTGGTCACAATTGGTTTTTTTCAGACGTTACTGCTGATTATTTTAATGGTAGTGGGGGCGACAATTGGTTTGTATCTAGATAAGACACATATCTTAGATGACTATTTAGACCGTAAATAAGAGGAGGAAGTTGACATGAAAGAAAAAGAAATTATGCAACCAAATAAGATGACAGATTCTAAACGATCAATGACAAGGAGAGAACAAATGACTAACGAAACAAATACACAAACCTCAAATTCAGTTCGCGGTGAACTCACTTATGATGATAAAGTTGTCCAAAAAATTGTGGGCATTGCTTTAGAAGAAATTGATGGTTTACTCACTGTGGACGGCGGCTTCTTCTCCAACATCAAAGAAAAATTAGTGAATACGGACGATGTGCATACCGGGATTAACGCAGAAGTCGGCAAAAAACAAGTGGCCTTAGATATGGATATTGTTGCTGAATATGGCAAAGATATTGAAGATATCTATGATCAAATGAAAACCGTTATTACACGGGAAGTTAAGGAAATGACACACTTGGATGTTATTGAGTTAAACGTCAACGTGGTCGATGTTAAAACACGTGAGGAATATGAAGCTGATAGTGAAACGGTTCAAGATAAAGTAAAAAATACAGCTGAAAAAACAGGTGATTTTGCTTCCCGGAAAACGGACCAAGCAAAACGGGCGATGGATAAAGGTCGTCGTAAAGTAGATGAAGCAAGAGAACCGCGGGTTGAATAACCACAGGTCGCTTAATGAGAATAAAAAGTACTGCTTGAAAGTGAAAAACTACTTTGGCGAGCAGTACTTTTTTTGTGTCCGAAAGACCAAAAAGTGCCTTAATGGCGACCGCTATCTGACAAGATGGTCCCTTGTTTGCTAACTTAGGTGCACATTCAAAAAAAAGGAAGTTTTTGTAAGCGTTTTGTTATTCTATGGTAAAGTGTAAGAGGGGAGCGTGCGAATAAACAGGAGGGTAAGTGAGACGTAAGTATGTATAAAGCAGATTTATTAGAAAAGAATCAACAATATTTAGTTAGAATTTTGGAGATCCTCTATTTAGATGACGGTCCGATCACCAAACAATCGTTGGCGAAACGCCTAAAAATCTCTTTAGCCACTTTAAAGCGGTATTTGGAAGATCTGCAAACAGATATGCAAGTACTTATCCAAGATGGCAAAATTTCGTTTGACATTAAGGCGACCACTGTCGAGTTTCGTGTGCGTCAGAACTTTGCGATTGATAGCTGGCTTTTTGAACGCTACCTAAAAATTTCTCCTAAGTATCAAGTTATTATGTTTCTTTATGAACATCCGGGGGCAAGTACGTACATCCTACAAGAAAAGCTTAACTTAAGCGAGGCATCGTTATATCGGGTTATCAAGCAGTTGAACGATATTTTGGTAGAATTCGATCTAACTATTCGTAATGGTAATTTGGTGGGCGATGAATTACAAATCCGGTTTTTTTATTATACTTTATTTCAACTCGTTAACTATTATCCACAAAAACTTGCCGCAGATTTGAATCAGTTTATTAACGCTTTACAAGATGAGCTCCATTTTTATTTTCATTCAGAAGCGGTTCATCGGGTCCATTTATGGCTTGTAATTTCGCAAAATCGTGCTAATTCACAGGGGAGAATGCAAATGAAAATTGCCCCCAAAGTAAGGGAACTGTATGCGAATAATGAGTTATATACACACGTTAAAAAAGTATTTCAAAAAACATTTTCGATTCGCTCTCAAACGAGATCACAGTTTGAAACCGAAGCCTTTTGCGTGATGTTGATGAGTATGGCTATTTTTAACAGCAAAACAAATGTGGCGAGACGCTTTTATGACATCTACAATTCTCAACAAACTCAACTTGCGCAGATTGTCGATGAAGTTAATCACACGATCCAAGCAACGCTGGAAATTAGTGATCAGCAATGGCCATTTGAACTCAAGAAACTAGTTTTTGATATCTGTGCCCGGCCCTTTTGTTTTACCGGGAACATGGAGTATATGGACGACCTTTATGAGGACTATTACGTGCACCATTTCTTTACTAGTCAAGCGCGCCGGGTCGTGCAAGAACTCATGCGGGTATTGCGGCGTTCAAATATGCCGGCATTAAACGCCTTGATTAGGCACAACGTTCTTTATTTTCAACGACGACTTTTGTTTGTGGTGCGTGATTTTCGTTATCAACAAATTCGCGACATTAATATCGGGGTTGACACGACGTTTGATTATTACGTCAGTCAGGTTATTATTGATCTGATTCGAAAAACGTTTAAAAAGGATCTCCGCGTTAACGTCAATTATTATCAACCAGGTAATGCTTATGATTTAGTATTAACTAATTATCATAAGGAACCGTATGATGACACGGATTACACATACTGGTTAACCAATATTGGGACTGTCCATGACCTCGAGGCAATTAAAAAAATTGTCGAAACCCATTTCTATGAAACCACTCCTGTACATCGGTTAATGTTTAAAAAAAATAATATTGAATAAAAAGCATTTGTAGTTAGAAAATTCGCCCAAACGTTGGCAAAACGACCGGGATTCTAGGCTATAAATGCTTTTTTTGGTATTTGTGGGTACTTATTTATGAATGCCACGTTTAAAAATGTAGGATAAATTTAGACATCCTGGGGCTATTTTTTCAAAAAAAAGACTAAACTAAAAAAATATGAAATCGTTATCATAAAAAACTTGTTATGATTAACGTGTAGAAAAGAGTGGCACACCAAAGAGAGGTGATGATTTGTGAAAAGAATTTTGAAGTCCTTAATCGTCTTCATCACGCTAACTAGTCTTCTTGGGTTTTACCACTATCAGAAGACCTATGCGGATGATGCCGAATCGTTAATTAGCCTTAGTACCCAAACCCCAACGGCAAATGTCGGCGATGTTGTGGCAGTGAAGGTTACGCGAAGTCAAATTCAGGTAGCTGACACTCAAGAAGTGAGTCTAGTGGTGCCAGTGGGATTAGAGATTGAACAAACAAAACTGGCACAAACAGCCCAGACAAGTCATTTTCAGTATCGCCTAGAAAGTGATCACCTCGTTTTAACCATGTCAAAGACAACGGCTGGTAGTTTTGCATTACCGTTTGTGGTCAACTCGGCGGGAACGTATTCGCTGAGCTGCATCGATAGTGGGGGTGCTTTGAAGAGTAACGTGTTACAGATCAGCGGGCAATCAGCTTCGGAAACAAGCGCTACACAGGCCACAAGTGAGTCGCAAAGTTCCACCGCGCAATCCGCTTCATCTGAGGAACAAGCAAGTAGTGCCTCAATCGACAATCAGGCGCAAACGACTGCTGAGAGCACAAAGAGTGATTCAAGCACTAACGAAAAGGAGTCGTCAAATGCGCAGAGTGCTAGTGCTCAAGCAAATACAGCCAGTGATTTTAGCGTTTCCAGCTCAACAGCCAATAGCAGTTCTAAAACCCCAACAAAATCTGGTCGAGCGGGGGCAACTGCAGATTACACTTTAGATCAGATACCTGGTAAACATGGAATTGCCTATTTATATTACTATGCGAACACTTCTGCGCAAGCCATTTCTGGGATTGTTCAAGATACAGTGAAGGAAAAAATTACTGCTAGTTACACGCTAACCAAGCTTTCAGGAAGTGGTCCCAATCCACCACAAGCTGGGGTTAGCCAATCATTAGGCACAATACAAGCCACGGGTAGCGGTGCTAAAGATAAATTTAGTTTTTCAATTCCAAGTAATAAATTTCCAACATATACCGCCGCCATCGTGGGATCAGTTTATCAGCTTCGGGTATTTTTTACGAATGCTCAAGGATTTGTAAGTTCCTTTACGCTGCGAATTGGTTATATAAGTGGTGATTTAACGCTAACTGCACCTGACAAAATTGATTTTGGCAGTAATCTGGACCCTAATCTAACTGGAAAACAAGTTTATATGGGGAAGATCGCTGCCGGCAGTCAGGCTCTGAGCGTGAAAGATACCCGTGTGCTTCCGAGCGGTGTAACTGATAACGGCTGGAGCCTAACCGTGGCACTGACCAAACAAATGACGGGAACAACAACCAAGAGTGTGCTGACCAACAGCCTCCATTATTTAAATGCCGGGACGGATTACACGTTAAGTTCTGCCGCCAGTCCAGTTAAGAATTTAACAACCTCCGAACCGAATACGACGACGGATATTTCCGGTGATTGGAACAATCAAAACGGACTGGCCTTTGAACCGACAGCCGGTCAACCGATTGCTGGGGAGACCTATTCCGGCACGGTTACATGGAATTTGCAAGATACGCCGGCTAACCAGTAGGGAGATGATGCATAGTGAAAAGAAGATTCGTACTCGTGATTTTAAGTATCGCCACGATGTGTTTGTTCAATTCACCTATTCGTGGAGATACGCATGTTTCGCAAAGTTACGTTGGCTTTACGAAATCAACACCGAAACCCAATGTATCTGATCGACCGATCCAAGATACTATTGTCACACAGCCAGGCAAGAAGCAGGCCTACTTACCACAAACCAATGAGCGTGCGGACATCACCTGGCAAGCAATTGGAGTGGCTGGAATCGGCTGGATCATCCTCTGGGGTGTTCGGAAAAGCAAACGTACGCAACAAAAGTAGCTAAGACGGCAATCCAATTCAATAATAACTAAATCAATCATCACAACCTCAATAATAACTAATTGTAAAACCCTTGGGTAACTATAAACATGATGTCAATAATAAACAGGATAGGAGCGATTACCATGATCAAAAAAGCAACTTTACTTTCAATTATCAGTATTAGCGGACTTGCTTTAGGAGCCTTGGCCCCGGTCACGGCTTTAGCAGACACACGGACAGAAAATACCACGGCTTCGGCAACTTTTAAAGAAAATACCACGGAACCGGTAGATCCCGTTGATCCAACTGATCCGGAACAACCCGGCGGTGGAGAAGGAACTGGTGAAGCTGGTCCTTTAAGTATTGATTATGTTTCCAACTTTAATTTTGGAACGCATGATGTGCCAACTGCAGATACCGTGTACACGGCTGAAGATGATACTGGTAGTGACAAAACATTTCCAAACTACGTCCAAGTCTCAGATCGACGTGCTGGTGATCCTAAGGGCTGGAGCTTGACCGTTAGCCAAAATGGCGATTTTAAGGATAGTAGCGCTGATAGTCTGACCGGTGCTGAAATCTTAATGGGAACCGGGACAGTCAAAACAACCAGCAACACTTATCCAGAATCTAACAAAACGGTAAGTTCCACGACTGACGGCACGGCATTAGACCCGAATGGGGCCACAATGAATGTCATGAGTGCTAAAGCTGGTGGTGGTTCAGGAACTTGGCTAGATGTTTTTGGGACTGAGGGCAACGCCACAGTTAAATTATCCGTACCCGCAGCGGCACATCCTAATGCAGATAGCTACAGCACAACTTTAACTTGGAGTTTAGCAGATACACCAACAAACTCGTAGAAATAACTAAAAGGGGGTCGTCACTGTGAAATGGAAAACTTATCTTCTGATTATGCTAACTTTGGTTGTGGGAATGCTTACCCTTTCTCCGGTTTCGGCGAATGAATTAACTTTTGGTGTTCAAGCCAACCTGCCGAAGAATCAGGTTGATCAAAAGGTCACCTATTTTGATTTGCAGCTTGATCCGGGGAAGCAGCAAACGGTCACGGTGACCGTCACAAACGGAACCAAAGAAGAAGTTAAAATTAATCCAGAAGTGAATACAGCGACGACCAACCTGAACGGTGTTGTTGAATACCAACATGTCAGTTCAAAGAATTTGGATCCTTCGTTAAAGTATTCGTTAGCAGATTATGTGACTCCCGTTGAAAAGACCGTCGTTTTAAAAAGCAAATCAAACCAAGAAAATTCATTTGCGCGTGCGGATGCCTAAAAGTAAATTCGATGGTGTGATGGCTGGTGGCATTCGTCTTCAAGATGAAAATGCCAAAATCAGTCAGACAGCGAAAAAGAAAAAAGGCACCACGGTCCAAAATGAATATGCCTATCTCATCGGATTTGTTTTACAGCAGAATACGAAAAAAGTCTTACCTGATATGAAATTAGCGAGTGTAAAACCCGGGCAAGTCAATCTTCGTAACGTGATCAACGCCCGGCTTCGCAATGTCAAAGCGACTTACCTGAATAAGTTGTCAGTTAAAGCAAAGGTTCATAAGGTTGGCAGTTCCAAAACACTCTATCAACAAAAGTCCATTAACATGCAGATGGCACCTAATTCTGTCTTCAATTATGGACTCAAGCTTAACGGACAACCGCTAAAAGCAGGCAAGTACGTGATGGACATCACGGCGAAGTCGAAACAACAAATCTGGCACTTTAAAAAGCAGTTTACCATTACCCGTAAAAAAGCAGCGACCCTGAACGCCAAAGATGTTTCCATCAAAAAAGACTACAGCTGGATTTACTTTACGATCGGCGGTCTCATCCTCTTACTCCTTTTCGGCATCGCCTTTTGGGTAATTCGCAGAAAACTTAAGGCCAAAGAAGCCGAAAATCAAGCGCTAAAAGAACAACTTAAGCACCACGAAAAGTAATTAAAATAACCCCTCCTTGAAGAACGATTTCTCCTGTGAAAACTCGGGAGATCGTTTTTTTCGTGTTTGTGAAGCAAAACAACTTATTGTTTTTATAAGAACTCCACAAATGGTAAACTAAAAGAAAACGAAACGAAAAGGGGTTATTCAGATGCTTGCACGCCTTAAGGAAACACAGTTTTTTAAATTTCTCATGATTTTTGTGCGTCGTTACCAGCTGGGAAATATTTCTAATAACGGGATCGTGTTGGCATATTATACCTTGCTGTCGTTTTTTCCGTTGCTGTTATTAATTGGAAACTTACTCCCACTTTTGAATTTGCCGGTCAAAACGGTGCTGCAGTACGTTAAACAAGCCATGCCCGAAAATATTTACACGATTTTACGCCCGCTAATTGAACAACTGTTGACGTCCAACAATGGCGGGATTTTTTCAGTGGGGGTTGTGGTGGCGCTCTGGTCCGCAAGTCGGGGGATTGCAGTATTTCAAAAAGCTTTGGATGCGACCTACGAAATGCAGAATAGTTCCAACGCTATCCTAAGTCGGATCTTATCCTTTCTGATTGCTTTTCTGTTCATGATAGCGCTAGTGTTGATCGTGCTGTTCTTCTCATTGAGTTCAGCAGTTTTGAATTATTTAACGCCGATCCTGCATTTACCGGCTGATTTGAGCAGTTTTGTGGCGACAATTAAGTGGCCCATTACCATTATTGGTGCTTGGGGAATTTTAGCCGTTTTGTTTGTTGTGGTCCCCACGGCGCGAGTTTATTGGCGGTATGTTTGGGTGGGAGCAGCCTTTTCGATGGTTGGCTTATTATTGCTAACCCAATTTTTCGCTTTGTATCTGCGCTATTTTGGTGGCGCGATGACGACTTACAAAACAATCGGAACCTTCATTATCATTATGCTGTGGCTTGATTTTTTGGCCGAGATTTTACTGATTGGCGGGGTAGTCAATGCAGCCCTTCAGGAATATTTCCAAAAACGCCCGTTTGAGCCGAAAATCCCGTGGTTAAAAAAACGGCAGCAAAATAAAAATAAACTGGTATAATACAAACAAAAGACAGCAAGTAGCGAATAACTTCGAACAGGATAAAGGTGTGACGATTACGAATTTTTTAAAAACACATAAAGCACTGACAACAGATGGCGTGATTGTAATGGTAGGCTTGATTGACTGGCTAATTGTGGGCTCGCTAATTGTGGTTAGTAATCACTTCTTCATGGTTGGCTTAGCATTTTTGATTATTGGCATGGTTTTTGTTTTGGAACGCGGCCACCTATTTACCGGCTGGTTTAGACATCCGCGTAAAGGTGAAGAGGATCTACCGCAAAAAAAGATTGATGTGCACAAAGTCGCCAGCATAAAAAATGCACCGATTGTGTTAACGAAACCGGCGCGCTACTTTTTGCATATTGGCATTTTTACCGTTGTGGTTAGTATTTTAATTACGTTATAGTTCTGCGAAAACGATGATGTTACACAATAAAAAACTCTTTTACCACTACTCACAGGTAGGTGTAAAAGAGTTTTGGGTCTCTGTCAAATTGTATTGGTGGAGATTTTTGAAAAGCATGTTCACTTCGGTGAATGTGCTTTTTTTGTTTACGCATAAATTAAACTGATACGAATGAAAAAGTTATGAATATTTTGAAAACCAAAACAGCTACGCTTTAACACCTTAATTTTACGATTTAGTCCTTCAATAGGACCGTTGGAATACGGATAACGACAACTATTGAGAACAGCAGGACCATTCTTTATTAAAGTTGAGATAGTAATATCCATTTGGTTGCCAGCCGCCTTGTAGTTGGCAATCAAGGTTTTAAATCCAACCGCATCTTTTTGTTGAATGGCTGTTAGAATTCCTTGATAGGTTTGATACACAGTTTTAAATTCTGGAAATTCATCTAAGGCTAGGTCAATGGCGTTCTGTTGGGTCATGTATTCGTTGATACCGTGTAAATAGATAAGTTTAGTATCATTGACCTTTTCTTCTGCCAAATGGAACAAACGCCATTGAGATTTTAGAATGCGATAAACTCGGGAATGCTTATCTTGAAAAGTATGGATCACACGTGTACGTTCGTTATCCAGTGCCCGACCGGCAAGTTGAATAATGTGGAAACGGTCAATGATGGTTATTGCCTTAGGAAATAACCGATGAATAAAGCCAGCATACTCAGCATTCATATCAACGGTGATTGTTTGAACTTTCATACGTTCTTGAACTGAATAGCGAGCTTCAAAGTAATCAATGATATCCTTACTAAGGCGATCCTTAAGAATCACAATGCGGCGATGACTAACGGCATCGCAACAGTTAAAGGACATTAGATGATTACAGGAACGGAATTCATCAAAACAAAGATTTTGGGGGAGTGTTTTAACACGATAAGCTAAGTGAATATTCGCATTTAAAATGCGTTGAACACTACTTGGTGAAATCCCACAAATCTTAGCGATTTCTTTACTGGTCAGCATATCCCGAGCCAGAACAATTACTTGATGTTTCACATTATGCGTAAAAGTTTCATTACGTTTAACGAGGTTAGTTTGAGCACCACAGGTTTTTAAACACCGTTTACATTGATATCTTTGTCGTTTTAGCTGCATCTCATAACGTCCACCTGATAAGGTTCCCAATCTTAGATGGCCAATGTGAGTTCCATTTTTGATTAGAGATTTATGGCCACAATGAGGACATTTTAAAAGTTGATAGGAAAGGATAGCGTGAACGACATGAACGTGTTGCCCATTGGGATAATGTTCCTTAGTAATCTCAGTTACAGTTAAATTAGGGTCTGTTATTTCGAATAGGCTTAGGATAGAATTAGTTAGGGACATTTGTTTTTCCTCTTTTCGATTTTATTAGGCGATTAAATCGTAACACAAAGAGGGCAAATGTCCTTTTTTTTTTCAAAATAAAAACTGGTATCAGTTATTCACCAATACCAGAAAGTGTAGACCCAGAGTTTTTTGCTAGTCTTTAAAAAGTCAGGGTGCAATTCGGGACAATTGAGCAACGAAGCGTAATCCGATAGAGAAGTGTTAACTCCGTACAAAGCTAATTGGCCTGTGGTAAAACGAACTTTTGGATGGCTTGGGCAACACCATCTTGTTCGTTAGTTGCGGTCACATATGTGGCTAACGCTTTGGCTTCCGGAATGGCATTTCCCATAGCCACCGCGGTTTTGGCGTAGCGCAGCATAGCTAAATCATTGCCCTGGTCACCGATGGCCATCAGGTTTTCCGGTTTAAAGTTAAGCCGTTTAGCAAGATCGCGCAGTGCATTGCCCTTGCTGGCTGATTTGTTTAAGACCTCAAGAAAATAAGGCTCACTTTGGACAAAATAATATTTATCCAGAAACGCCTGCGGAATTTGTGCACGCAGGGCGGTAATTTTTTCGGGCGGGTCGATAAACATGCCCTTGGGTATTTTGAGATTGTGCGGCATTTCGCTAACGTCACGATAGCGGATGCCCATGCGTACGTAAAAACTCTCCCCAATTGTGTAGGGGCTTAAATTTTTGTTTGCGGTGTAGATGTGATTTTCCGTTTCTACATGAAAGTGGCTTTTTAGCTTGCGGCTCAAAGCTTCTAGATCCGTATAATCATCGTAGTTCAAGGTATGACGAATGAGCACGCGCCCATTAATTGTTTGCACCAAAGCGCCATTATAGGTGATTACATACTGATCATCGCCCAAAAGGCCTAGTGTTTGCAAGTGTTCGGCGACACCAGTTAGCGGTCGTCCGGTGCATAGCACGATTTTAACGCCGGCTTGGCTAGCGGCTTGAATGACTTTTACTGTAGCTGGCGTAATGGTTTTGTTATCTGTTAAAAGCGTGCCATCAAGGTCAATGGCCACTAGTTTGATTGACATCAGCTACACCTCCTTGGGGGTTATTAAAATGCCATTGTTCATATAACTTTGAAATTCTTGATAAATAGGGTAAAACAGTTCATCGGCATCCGTCGATAGCATTTTTTTAGGGAAAAAGAAACGCTGGTCACCAGAAACACGGCCCGTAATGGCAGCGACCAGTGTACTAATGGTGGAAAGCTCCACTAAGCTGCCATCGTGTTGCATCAGTTCAATTTGGGTGCGCGGCTTGGTGGTACTGGGATCATAAGCATCGTAAGGTAAGTCGTAACTATCATTGACGGCAGTATAATACGTGCTGTTAAAGCCGGCTTTTTCAATGAGCTTGCGTAATTCTGGTAAAAGATAAGCTGTTTCTTGTGTAAATCGGACTGACTTAAGTGGAATCCGATTTAAAAACCGATTTGAGAGATCGTTCAAGACTGGGTCGTGGTCGTCCTCCCATTGCTGGAAATAAGTGTTTAAAACGCCGTCATCTAAGCGCAAGTAGTCGCTGACCGTTGCAGTATGTTCAAAAAAAGGCATGAGAAAATACGGGATAAATTTGCGCGAGGCAGTTTGTGGATCCTGACCGTAAATTTCATTTGCACGTTGCAGGAGATGACTTAAAATCATTTCCATAGAACGAGACACAGGATGAAAATAAACTTGTAAGTACATCTGAAAGCGGCTGACAATAAAATCTTCAACTGCATGGATGCCACTAATTGAAAAGGCGATACCGCCTTTATAGGGACGCATAACGCGTAAAATACGGGTTAAGTCAAAAGTCCCATAATTGGTGCCTGTGTAATAAGAATCGCGCAAAAGATAGTCCATGCGATCAGCATCAATTTGACTGGAGATCATTTGAACTACCTGCGGATTAGGATACTTATGGGAAATCACACTAGCAACTTCGGCAGGGAATTTTGGGGAAACGCGACGTAATACTCGGTTGACCTCAGTCTGCGAATCCGTAATGATTTCTTCAGTGTAGCGTTCATGATCGGTGTGAAAAATGTGCTCAAAAGTATGCGAATAAGCCCCGTGACCGATGTCATGTAAAAGGGCCGCACAAAGCGTCACAAGCCGTTCGGAATTATCCCACAGGCCATCACCAGGTGCTTTTGTCGGGTAGTTTCGTTCAAAACTATCACAGATCCGGCGGGCAACCTCATAACACCCCAAAGAGTGTGAGAAGCGGGTATGCTCGGCACCGTGAAAGACAAGTGAGGTCGTTCCCAGCTGGTGGATCCGCCGTAAACGTTGAAATTCTTTGGTGTTGATTAAATCTAAAATAACTTGATTTTGGACATAAATGTAGTTGTGAACAGGATCGCGAAACACCTTTTCCATTGGTAATAATTGGTTGCGATAATCCATGAAATAGGCTTCCTTCCGTTTGAAATTATTTGCTAAGCTTAGTATAACAAAGTTTTGTCAATTCGTTACTAGAAAGCCAAAACACTATGAGCAACGCCCCTTTTTGGTTTATACTAATGAGGAAGTTCTTTAAAGGAAAAAGGGGTGCTGATTTTAATGGATGAACTTAACACGGGCGTTCCGATTGCGATTCACTTAGACACCTATATCACACAAGAAGGGGAACAATCTCATTTTACGTTTGACGAAGATGGGCAGCTCTTTCAGATGGGCAGTTCTTTATACATTCGGTATCAGGAGACAGATGAGGATACGCATGAATCAGTTCCCGTAACCATGAAGATTGATGATGAAGGGGACGTTTTGCTGACACGCGCGGGCGAAAACAAATTGCGTTTACGGTTCAGCAATGGCCAGCGTGTACAGGCGCGTTACCGCACACCATACGGAATTTTGCCGGTTGATACGGTGACGCCATTTTTGGAGGTCCGCTTACGAGACCGGCCGTTTTCTGGTACAGTCAAGGTGGATTACCAACTGTATGCTGGCGAAAGTTTATTAGGAGACTACAGAATTAGATTGCAATTTACCGCATAGTTAATGTATCATAGGGAGTAGACTGTTGAAAGGACGTGCACCAGTTTGGATTTGAAAATTTTTGATGGTCAAGACAAAAAGGAACTCTCATTAATTGAGGTTGCGCATGCAATACTTGCACAACATGGAGACCCCATGGCTTTCGTGGATCTTGCTAATGAAGTTCAACAGTATCTTGGCAAAACTGACGAAGAATTCCGCGAACGTTTGTCACAATTTTATACTGATTTAAATACCGATGGGAGCTTTATTTCATTAGGAGACAATAGCTGGGGATTACGAACATGGTATCCTTTTGACTCAATTGATGAGGCTATTATTCATGCTGATGAAGATGAAGACGATGATCGGCCAAAACGTAAAAAGCGTAAAAAGGTTAACGCCTTCTTAGCAGATGCTGCCGATGACGATGATGTTATCGACTACGATGCTGATGATCCAGAAGACGATGACGTGGTTGCTGATGATGATAATGATTTCGATTTAGACGATGACGATGACTATACTGACGCAACTAAAGATGATGATAGCGACGACTTACCTGATGATGATCTGCCAGACGGTATCGAAGGACAACTCTCAGAACTAAATGAAGATGATTCAGAAGACGACGAATAGTTATCTTTTTGAAGCTTGACATTAGTTGGGTTAGCTTGTATTATCTTTATTGGGCGCTTTGCTATGTGCAAAGACAACAGAACGGATTTTAATTGTGCTCCCTATTCCAATGAATAGGGAGCATTTTTATTATTGTTTTAAAGACCCAAAAAAACCTCAAAGGAGTTATAAAATGACTAAATATATTTTTGTCACTGGCGGTGTTGTTTCTTCGCTTGGAAAAGGAATTGTAGCAGCTTCTCTTGGCCGTTTACTCAAAAATCGCGGCCTTAAGGTTACGATTCAAAAGTTTGATCCCTATATTAATGTCGACCCAGGAACAATGAACCCTTATCAACATGGGGAAGTATTTGTGACGGACGATGGAACGGAGACTGACCTTGACTTGGGCCACTACGAACGTTTTATTGACAACGACCTTAATAAATACTCCAATGTGACAACTGGTAAAATTTATTCTGAGGTTTTGAAAAAAGAACGTCGTGGTGATTATTTGGGGGCAACTGTGCAGGTTATTCCTCATATCACGAATACTATTAAAGAAAAGATTATGCGTGCCGGAACCGTTACGGATTCTGATATCGTGATTACTGAAATTGGCGGTACGGTCGGGGATATTGAATCTCTTCCGTTTTTAGAAGCCCTCCGTCAGATGAAGAGTGAGGTTGGTTCCGAAAACGTGATTTATATTCACACTACTTTGGTACCCTACTTGCGAGCAGCAGGTGAAATGAAGACTAAGCCGACCCAGCATAGTGTGAAAGAATTACGCGGGCTTGGAATCCAACCTAATATTTTGGTTGTCCGGACAGAAAAACCAATTACGCAATCAATGCGCAATAAAATTGCTTTGTTCTGTGATGTAGACCCAGAAGCCGTGATCGAATCGCGCGATGTTGATAGTTTGTATCAAATTCCGCTGAATTTACAGGCTCAAGGGATGGACCAGATTGTCATTGATCATTTTGGTTTAAAGGCACCAAAAGCAGACATGGAAGATTGGCGGAAAATGACCGAACATGTGCGTAATGATTTAGATCACGTCATTAAAATTGCACTTGTCGGTAAATATGTGGCTTTACAGGATGCTTATATTTCGGTATCTGAAGCCTTGAAACATGCTGGCTATCCAGTGAATGCCAAAGTTGAAATTGAAAAAGTTGATTCAGAAAAGATTACGCCTGCGAATGTTAGCGAAGTTCTTGGTGCTGTGGATGGCCTGATTGTTCCTGGTGGCTTTGGTGACCGCGGGATTGAAGGGATGATTACTGCTATTCAATATGCACGTGAAAATGATCTGCCGTTCTTGGGCATCTGTCTTGGCATGCAAATGGCTTCCGTTGAATTTGCCCGCCACGTCTTGGGCTATCAAGACGCAAACTCGACAGAAATGGATCCAAAAACCAAACATAATATCATTGACCTAATGGCTGACCAAGCTGACGTTCATGAGATGGGCGGCACACAACGGCTGGGATTATATCCTTGCAAACTAAAAGCTGGTTCAGTAGCGGCAGCTGCCTATAATAATCAGGATGTTATTCAAGAACGGCACCGTCACCGTTTTGAATTTAATAATAAGTATCGTGACGAGATGCAAGAACATGGGCTGGTCTTTTCAGGAACGTCTCCAGATAACCACTTAGTTGAAGTTATCGAGATTCCAGAAAAGAAATTCTTTGTGGCTTCGCAGTATCATCCAGAGTTCTTGTCACGGCCACAACGTCCGGAAGGGCTCTTTAAGGCATTTATTGAAGCAGCAAACCAACAGTAAATCAGCGTTGGTTTAACAAAACGTAGCACATGATTGTTCAATACGGTCATGTGTTATTTTTGACTCTAGACTTATTATAAAATTAGGTGCCAGCAATATTTAAAAAATATCAACCCTCAAGCGGGTCATCTAGCGGTTTTTTTGAAAATAACGGTTGTTTTTTTGATATAGGTTATTTATGATTAGAATTGACTGTACAATTATTAGCATGTTGATAAGTGAGGAAAGTACACATGAAGAAAATGGTAATCCGTGGCGGACAACAACTTTCCGGTGAAGTAACCATTGGTGGTGCTAAAAACAGCACGGTAGCTTTAATTCCGGCTGCAATCTTGGCTGATACCCCTGTCCGCCTGGACTCAGTTCCAGACATCTTAGACGTTCATAACCTGATGATTATTTTGGAATCTATGAACGTTCATTCAACATTTAAAGATGGTGTTATGGAAATTGATCCAACTCATATAATTGAAAGTGCCTTACCTAGTAAGGCAATAAAAAGTTTGCGTGCTTCCTACTATTTTATGGGGGCATTGCTAGGTCGATTCAAACGGGCGACGGTTAGTTTCCCAGGTGGGGATAACATTGGGCCCCGACCAATTGACCAACATATAAAAGGTTTCAAGGCTTTGGGCGCAACCGTTAATGAAAAAAATGATTCTGTTTACATTACCACTGATTCACGCGAATTACACGGCGCACATATCTTTTTGGACGTTGTTTCCGTGGGCGCAACAATTAACGTCATTTTAGCGGCTGTAAAGGCACATGGACAGACAACCATTGAAAATGCAGCCCGTGAGCCTGAAATTATTGATTTGGTAACCTTTCTAAACAGCATGGGAGCCAAGATTCGTGGTGCCGGAACTGATGTGATTCGTATTGATGGTGTTGACAGTTTGGGCACCACCGCAACGCATACCATTATTCCGGATCGCATTGAAGCCGGGACTTATTTGTCGCTGGCTGCTTCGGTGGGGGTTGGTATTCAGATTAACAATATTATTCCCGAGCACTTGGAGTCATTTAACTCGAAACTGATTGAGCTGGGCGTTGACCTAAATGTGGGGGAGGATACGATCTTTGTCCCTCAAACGAAAGATCTTCACGCCATTGAAGTTAAGACCAACCCTTTCCCCGGATTTGCAACCGATTTACAACAACCAATCACCCCAGCACTCCTGAAAGCCGAGGGGAGCAGTATTATTGTGGACACGATTTACCCTAAACGCGTGAAGCACATTGCGCAGTTGCAGAAAATGGGAGCAAACATTCGGGTTGAAAATGATATTATTATCGTTTCACATACGGCCCAGTTGCATGGTGCTCAAGTCGAGGCTGGTGAGATTCGTGCGGGGGCGGCTTTAATGATTGCAGGTTTAATGGCCGATGGCACAACCGTGATCAATAAAGCTGAAAATATTCTGCGTGGCTACGATCGCATTGTCTATAAATTGCGGCAATTAGGTGCGGATATCGAAATCGTTAGTGATGAAGAAGAAAAAGTGAAATAGAGGTAAATAATGAGTGACTTTTTGACAATGGCGGAATTGCAAAATATGACGCTCAAAAAAATATACAGCTTTGCTCGTCAGTTTAAGATTCCCTATTATGGGCAGATGAATAAGGCGGAGCTCTCCTTAGCCATTATTCGTGCTCAGGCAAAAGCACAGGACTTTGTGGAAATGGAAGGTGTCTTAGACATTGTTTCTCAAGAGGGGTTTGGGTTCTTAAGACCAATTAATTATGGCCCCTCCCAAGAAGATATTTACATTTCTGCTTCGCAAATTACGCGCTTTGGCTTACGAAATGGGGATCTCGTTACCGGTAAGGCGCGTCATCCGAAACCTTCGGAACGCTATTATGGCTTGATGCATGTTGACAAAGTTAATGGTAAAAATCCCGAAGAGGCTAAGCAACGGCCCCATTTTCCAGCATTAACCCCAATTTATCCCAAGCAACAAATCAAATTAGAGACAACTTCGAAAAATTTAGCCACGCGCTTAGTCGATATTTTCACGCCCATTGGGTTTGGCCAACGTGGCTTAATTGTGGCACCTCCTAAAGCAGGAAAAACCACCCTCCTCAAAGCAATTGCCAATGGCATTACGACCAACTATCCAAAAGTAAAGTTAATTGTTCTGTTAATTGATGAGCGACCTGAAGAAGTGACGGATTTGGAACGTTCTATCAAAGGCGAGGTGGTTTCCTCAACTTTTGATCAAGAACCGAAAAATCACATTCGGGTTTCAGAATTAGTTTTGGAGCGGGCACTACGGTTAGTAGAAGATAAAGAAGATGTTGTGGTGTTGCTGGATTCGATTACACGCCTAACCCGAGCGTATAACTTGGTAATTCCTCCGAGTGGGCGGACATTATCCGGTGGCCTTGATCCGGCTGCGTTTTATAAACCTAAGAAATTTTTCGGCGCTGCACGTAATATTGAAGAAGGGGGAAGCCTGACCATTTTAGGAACTGCCCTTGTCGATACCGGCAGCCGGATGGATGATGTGATTTATGAAGAGTTCAAAGGAACTGGGAACTCCGAATTGACGTTATCAAGAGAACTGGCTGAGCGCCGGATTTTTCCTGCACTGGATATCAAACAATCCGGAACGCGTAAAGAAGAACTGTTGCTACCGCAAACTGTTATGGATCAAGTTTGGCGGATTTGACGGGCGATGGTCGGGGATGCTTTGGATACCACGGAGCAGTTATTACAGTTTTTACGTCATACAAAAAGTAATCGCGATTTTTTGAAAGACATTGATGGTTTGAAGTTCAAATCAACGTCACGGCGACGAAACTCACGATAAGTATGTTGCGTCTAACAAATATTCATGATATTATAGTGGACGTTGACTAATTAGTCTAAATAACTATGTCTCAGTAAATGACTCATGGCAAAGGAGCGTAAATATAATGAAACAAGGAATTCATCCAGATTATCATAAAGTTGTTTTTCAAGATTCAACAACTGGCTATAAATTTATTTCTGGTTCAACGAAGACATCTGATGAAACAATCACAATGGACGATGGCAAGGAATACCCATTAGTTCGTGTTGAAATTTCATCTGATTCACATCCGTTTTATACGGGTCGTCAGAAGTTCAACCAAGTCGACGGAACGGTCGATCGTTTCAACAAGAAATACGGTTTTACCGACGACAACAAGTAACACAACAAAAAAACGGGTCTCTGTCAAATTGTATTGGTGGAGATTTTTGAAAAGCATGTTCACTTCGGTGAATGTGCTTTTTTTGTTTACGCATAAATTAAACTGATACGAATGAAAAAGTTATGAATATTTTGAAAACCAAAACAGCTACGCTTTAACACCTTAATTTTACGATTTAGTCCTTCAATAGGACCGTTGGAATACGGATAACGACAACTATTGAGAACAGCAGGACCATTCTTTATTAAAGTTGAGATAGTAATATCCATTTGGTTGCCAGCCGCCTTGTAGTTGGCAATCAAGGTTTTAAATCCAACCGCATCTTTTTGTTGAATGGCTGTTAGAATTCCTTGATAGGTTTGATACACAGTTTTAAATTCTGGAAATTCATCTAAGGCTAGGTCAATGGCGTTCTGTTGGGTCATGTATTCGTTGATACCGTGTAAATAGATAAGTTTAGTATCATTGACCTTTTCTTCTGCCAAATGGAACAAACGCCATTGAGATTTTAGAATGCGATAAACTCGGGAATGCTTATCTTGAAAAGTATGGATCACACGTGTACGTTCGTTATCCAGTGCCCGACCGGCAAGTTGAATAATGTGGAAACGGTCAATGATGGTTATTGCCTTAGGAAATAACCGATGAATAAAGCCAGCATACTCAGCATTCATATCAACGGTGATTGTTTGAACTTTCATACGTTCTTGAACTGAATAGCGAGCTTCAAAGTAATCAATGATATCCTTACTAAGGCGATCCTTAAGAATCACAATGCGGCGATGACTAACGGCATCGCAACAGTTAAAGGACATTAGATGATTACAGGAACGGAATTCATCAAAACAAAGATTTTGGGGGAGTGTTTTAACACGATAAGCTAAGTGAATATTCGCATTTAAAATGCGTTGAACACTACTTGGTGAAATCCCACAAATCTTAGCGATTTCTTTACTGGTCAGCATATCCCGAGCCAGAACAATTACTTGATGTTTCACATTATGCGTAAAAGTTTCATTACGTTTAACGAGGTTAGTTTGAGCACCACAGGTTTTTAAACACCGTTTACATTGATATCTTTGTCGTTTTAGCTGCATCTCATAACGTCCACCTGATAAGGTTCCCAATCTTAGATGGCCAATGTGAGTTCCATTTTTGATTAGAGATTTATGGCCACAATGAGGACATTTTAAAAGTTGATAGGAAAGGATAGCGTGAACGACATGAACGTGTTGCCCATTGGGATAATGTTCCTTAGTAATCTCAGTTACAGTTAAATTAGGGTCTGTTATTTCGAATAGGCTTAGGATAGAATTAGTTAGGGACATTTGTTTTTCCTCTTTTCGATTTTATTAGGCGATTAAATCGTAACACAAAGAGGGCAAATGTCCTTTTTTTTTTCAAAATAAAAACTGGTATCAGTTATTCACCAATACCAGAAAGTGTAGACCCAAAAAAACGAATCACCTGCAAAGGTGATTCGCTTTTTTTATGAAATCATTTAATGTTTACGCTCAAGCCGAGTTGTAATTTGAACAAGAATAAAATTGACTGCAACCAGCAGAGAAGTAGAAATGAAGACAGATCCATAATCAAAAGTTCCAGAAACAGCTGAACCGATTAGCGGACCGGACATGTTTCCTAATGCTTGAAATGACTGATTCCAACTAAACACCCGGCCCGTAACTTCGGCAGGGGAACGTTTGGATAAAATAGCTTGAACAGCAGGAAGCATCGCACCATCAGAAATTCCTACCATAAACCGGAAAAAGGCTAATAGCCAAACTGAATTAATAAAGGCCATCGGAATATACATGCAAATTGCAAAGATAAAACCGATTGAAAGGATCTTTTCTGTGCCAATGTGATCGCCAAGTTCGCCTAGCCGCGGCGCCGAAAACAGGGTGGCAATGCCAGGAATCGCCGCTACCACGCCGGCCATCAGCGTGACAGGCCCAATGCTGTGCATGAGCTGCCGCACATACAAACTCAGGATAGGGGTAATTGAGTTATTGGAGGCCTGAATAATCATTGTTGTAAAAAACATGCCAAAAACAACTTTCGGATTCTGAAGTTTTCCGATAACTTCACGGGTAGATAACGGTTTTGCGCGTTCCACGGGATGGAAATGCTCATGAACAAAGAAATAACTTAAAAAGAAGACGAGCAAGAGAACAGCACCAGTGATAAAGAAAGTTACCCGATAGGAGAAGAATTCAGCTAGGATACCACCCAAAAGCGGACCGATAAGGTTGCCACTCACGTAACCGGTGGACAATGTTCCCAAGGCCAATCCACTTTTTTCCTTCGGTGTTTCCGTTGCTAACAAGGCGTTGGCATTACTGATATAACCGGAGAAAAATCCCTGAATCATTCGCAAGGCAATTAGTTGCCAAATATTTTGAACCAGACCCATTGCGCCAATCACAAAGGCCATCCCTAGAGAGGCACGCAGGATCATTAATTTACGCCCCTTCGTATCCGCTAGTTTTCCCCACAGCGGGGACACGAAAGCGGTCACTAAATAGGTTGCAGAATATGTAATCCCACTGTAGAATGAGAGTTGTTGCTTGGAAAATTGGCCGAGCGTGTCTACATATAGCGATAAAAACGGCATAACTTCACTAAAAGCCATTCCAGCCATGAAGGTTCCAAACCAAAGGACGACTAGATTCTGTTCCCAGGGAGCGCGTTTCTTTAAGATAAATTGTTTAATTTTTGAAGTCAAAGTCATCCTCCTTCCTAATATAAATACCAAAAAACCACATTTATTAGAATACCACTATCTGAGTTGCAAGGAGAAAAATATGCAAAAAAAACACCGAACGTTAAGAAGATGGCTGTCAACAATTGCGATATTCTTGTTATTACTCGTTAGTTTGGCGCTGATCTTTAACGAACAAATTAAGAGCTATTTAGTTGATTCGTATAAACCTAGAATTACGCAGCAAACGATTACCAAAAATAAAAAGAAAAAAGCCAGCTATAATTTTCAAAGTGTTAAGTCGCTTGATTTTCAAACGGTGGCGAAAGCCCGGGCTAACTCTGCCAAATTGAAGGTGATTGGTGAAATTAGTATTCCGCAAGTGAAGTTAAATTTACCGATTGCCAACGGGGTTTCTAATGAAAATTTGGCGTTGGCAGCGGCTACCTTGAAGCCCAACATGAAAATGGGTGAGGGCAACTATGCGTTAGCTGGTCGCCATATGGTCCGTAAAGATATTTTATTTAGTCCGCTCTATTGGAAAATGCGACCAGGAATGAAAATCTATGTGACCGACCTCAAACGCATTTATACGTATAAAGCAACGGAACGAAAATTCATTGCCGCAACGCGCGTTGATGTGATTAATGATGTGCCTAATCAAAAGTTGATCACCCTGATTACCTGTGATGCCACCGGGGCCAAACGGCTAATGATTCGCGGTAAGTATGAAGGATCCGTAGCCTACAAGAAGGCCCCGCAAAGCGTGCAAAAGAGTTTTTCTAAGAACTTCAATAATAAATAGGTTTTAGCGACGACAAAAACCAGGAACGGTTTACTTAAGAAAATTAAATGGGTTCACATTGAATTGGGTTTTAAGTGAGTTGTTTTATAAAAAAGCAGAACTTCACGTGCAGCATCAGCTGTCGCGAAGTTCTGCTTTTGTCATTTAAGGGTTCATGAAATAATTCCGATGGAAAAAATAACAAGCTTACAGGGTTTGTAAATAGGTTAGCCAGTCGTCCACACCTTTGTGGATTTGTTGGTAAGCTGCTTCGAACTTATGGGTATACCAAGGATCAGGCACGTCTTGGTTCGAATCGGTGGCTGAAACAGACATAAAAAGTCTGACCTTTGCCGTTGAACGGGTCGGTGCGAGGGCCATCAGGTCGGCGACATTTTGATGATCCATCCCAATAAGCCAGTCAAAATTATGAAAGTCGCTAGCCGTTACTGGTCGCGATACTAACCCACTGCTGGGGACTTGGTGGCGGGCTAGCGTCTGCAGTGTTTGGGGATGTGGTGGATTTCCCTTTTCCCAGTCACTTGTTCCGGCTGAGTCTACTTGAAAACGAGATTGAAGTTGGAGCTGCTTAATTTTTTGTCGGAAGATAGCCTCTGCCATGGGAGAACGGCAAATGTTTCCCAAACAAACAAAAAGAATTTTCTGCATACGAATCACCTATTCTTAAATATTAATTGAATTCATTGCCTAACGCTTTATAAACGGTCTGGCGTCTGGTATCATCAAGGTATCAAAAAGTAGAGGAGAATTTATATGACAACAGGAATAATCATTGCGGTCATTGTCGTCATCTTAATCGGACTGTTCATTATATTATATAACAATTTGGTGAAAGCTAGGACTTATACGCAAGAAGCATGGAGTCAAATCGATGTCCAGTTAAAACGACGAAACGATTTAATTCCCAATTTAGTCTCGACGGTCCAAGGGTATGCATCCTACGAAAAGAGCACCTTAGCAAAGGTGGTCGAGTTGCGTAACCAATTGGTCGCGGCCACTGATGGCTCGCAACAAACAGCGGCCCAACGCACGCAAACCATGGCCTTGTCTGACCAATTAAGTAATCAATTGAAGAGCGTTTTTGCCCTGTCGGAAAGCTATCCAGATTTAAAAGCGAGCTCAGAGTTTACCAAATTGATGGAAGAATTGACAAACACAGAAAACAAGATTGCCTATTCGCGTCAGCTATATAATACGAATGTTGCTTCCTATAACATGAAGTTAGAAACATTCCCAAGCAATTTGGTTGCCAAGATGACTAGTTTTAAAGCTGCTACCTATCTTCAGGTGCCAAAAGAAGAAACCAAAACACCAGAAGTTTCCTTTAAAAAGTACGAAGATTTATAAAATCTGTTTGTAGGCGAGGAGTGGTTAGCGTTGCTATTTCAACAAATTGCACAAAATAAACGACGAACCATTTACGTGATGGTTGGCTTTAGCCTGCTAGTTTTACTGATTGGCGGTGCTTTAGGTTATGTTTTTTACAATAGTGCGGTTGCCGGTCTGATTATGGCAGCAGTCGTGGCAGCTATTTATATGGGCTTAATGATTTCGCAATCCACCTCTGTCGTGATGCGGATGAATAATGCGCATGAAGTCAGTGAAGCAGACCAGCCCGAACTATGGCATATTGTCTCAGATATGGCCCTGGTTGGCAGAGTCCCCATGCCTAAAGTTTATATTATCGACGATCCCAGTCCTAACGCATTTGCAACCGGCAATGATCCCAAGCATGCGGCCGTAGCAGTGACGAGTGGTATCATGCAGCGGCTAAATCGTGAAGAAATGGAAGGCGTTTTAGCGCACGAAATTTCACATATTCGCAACTACGATATTCGTCTGCAAACCATTGCGCTGGCACTTTCAGCAGCAATTTCTATGTTGGTTAATATTGGGATGCATTCCTTTTGGTGGGGCGGTGGTCGTCGGCGAAGCAATAATGATTCCGAAGGCGGCGGTGGTCAGATCGTTTTGCTGATTTTGTCTATTCTTCTGATTATTTTGGGTCCCATCGCAGCATCAATTGCCCAAATGGCGCTCTCGCGTAATCGTGAATATTTGGCCGATGCTTCAGGCGTGGAATTAACCCGCAATCCGCAGGGGCTGATTCACGCCTTGGAAAAGATTTCCAACAGTGAACCGATGCAAGCTGCTGATCCCACAAGTTCAGCGCTTTACATTTCAGATCCTTTGAAGAAAAAGGGTGGTTTATCTCATTTATTTGACACCCATCCGCCCATCGCTGATCGGATTGCAAGACTTGAAAAGATGTGAGTCATTTACTGAAAATTAGCGTACAATGATTAGGTGGACAGATTATATTGAAAGTGAGCTATTAAGATCATGCGGGATGATTTCGTATATATCCACTTGGAGCCAATCGCAAACTTGATTTATTCAAGAGGACTAAGTGTTGAAGACTTCTTACGTGGCATTCCAAGAATACCAACGCATATTTTGGTGTTAAATACACCGATTAATGATAACCTGAGTATTGATAACCGGACCCAGTTAAATACAGTCAGCGGGACCTTTAACATTCGAAAGTATTTAACCAATCCCAAGGCAGATCATATCAGTTGGCTGGATTACTCGCGACCAGAAGGGTTAGAAGAGTTGCTTCCTGAAGAGATTGCGGAGTTATTGTACTTAGGTCATATGCATACGCACTATACAACACCCTTTTCTTACAAATTGCAAAATGATTTTGTGTTTCTGTCCTTAGGCAGCAAACACCTCAAGGTTTATTATCGGCAGTTAAAGAATTTTTATCCCGTTTTAAATGGCTCGTTAATTCGTCATACCCGGCAGGCATTTAATGAACGGCGCATGTTTCGCCGCTATGATAACTTTGCGGATATTCCCCAGGCTCTGTTACGACAACTAACACCGATTTTGAGCAGTGGGATTATCTTTGCTTTTGACCAAGCCTTTGAACAAGGCAGACAGTACCGGATTCCCATCTTGGTGGCTAAGGACAACGGCCAGTCACCAATTTATCGCAGTCGGACATCTTTATATAATCAGGCCGCACAGGTGGCGGTATTGCGGTATAGTATGACCAGCGGACATTGGCATTTGGTCATCACAGATTCACGCGCTTTTGAAGCGGATCAGTTCTATTAGCCAAGTGACCGAATTGAGGCAAGTTTTCGTCCTGGTTCTTAAAAAGGGTATCAGGACAGGAGAAAACCAGGCCTCAATTCTTTTTGTTTTCAAAAAATTGACAAGCCACGCATTGTGGTATAATTTAAGGGTTCTAAATTCGAAATTAGGAGAATGGAAAAATGAAAATGCAGTTGACAGAAATTGCCAATGCGCTTGGAATTGATGACGTACCGGAAAGTTGGCAGGAGATTACGATTGCAAACGTGGAGTTTGATAGCCGCAAGGTACGACCAAATTCACTATTTATTCCATTAGTGGGCGAACGTGATGGACACGATTTCGTCGAAAATGCGATGCAAAATGGTGCAGTTGCCACGTTGTGGGCCAAAAATCATCCCAACGTACCGGCCAACTATCCAACTTTAGTGGTTGATGACCCGTTAGCAGCACTCCAAAAACTGGCAGTTTATTATTTAAGTAAAATTAATCCTAAGGTGGTTGCGATTACTGGGAGTAATGGTAAAACGACTACCAAAGACATGACTGCTGCCCTACTAGAGACGCAGTATAACGTGGTTAAGACGGAAGCTAATTTCAATAATGAAATTGGAGTTCCTGTAACGTTATTGAATATGAATGCAAACACAGAGGTCGTGGTGGTCGAAATGGGGATGGACCGTCCTGGTCAACTCGATTTTCTAAGTAAGATGGCTCAACCAGACACCGTGGTCATCACCATGATTGGCGAAGCACATATTGAGTTTTTTGACACGCGCGACAAAATTGCGGATGCTAAATTAGAAATTACGGATGGTTTAAAAGAAGACGGACTCTTCATATATAATGGAGATGAACCTTTATTACGTGAGCGCAGTAAACAAGTTGAGCAGGATCAGTACACGTTTGGTGGCAATGCAGCCGACGATTTATTCGCTAGCAATATTCAAATGTTCCGGGATCATACAACCTTTGAGATTAATTTAGTCCCTAATCAGCAATTTGAGATCCCGATGCTGGGAAAATATAATGTGATGAATGCATTAGCGGCCATTGCGGTGGCGAAAGCTTATCATATTGACCCTGCCAAAACTGTGACAGCATTAAAAGATTTTCAACTGACGCATAACCGGACAGAATGGGTTTCGGGTACCGCTGGGGAAGCAATTTTAAGTGATGTCTATAATTCGAATCCCACCGCGGCAAAGGAAGTTTTGCAGTCGTTTAGCCAGACCCAGACAAAAGGCGAGCGGATGGTTGTGTTAGGCGATATGCTTGAACTGGGCGAAAAGTCAGATTTGATGCACATGAGTTTAAGTGATTATCTTGATCCTCAACTGATTTCCGAAGTGTATTTAGTTGGGACGCATATGAAAGCCTTAGCCAAACAATTGGCGACTAAATATGAGGCTAATCAGGTTCACTGGTATTCTGTCGCTCAGGAAGATCAATTGATTACTGATTTGAAACAAAAATTAACCAGCGATGACGAAATCTTGATCAAAGGCAGTCATGGCATTCATCTTGAAAAAGTTTTGACAGCCTTGCAAAACGCATAGCACCTATAGTTAAGCAAATCAGCGGAATTGGTCTGGTTTGCTTATTTATATGCGCGGGTGTATGATGTTAAGGTTATGTTTATAGCAATGTCTTCGTAGAGTCGCAGGATAAAAGGACGGATTTTCTTTTGGACTCTGATAGAAGCATTTCACGATTTCACTAGGAGGAAAATTATTTGAAGTTTACAGATTTTGATTTATCGGATGAGTTGCAAAAGACCATTCAAGAAAGTGGTTATGAAGAGCCAACCCCGATTCAGGCGCAAACAATTCCCCACGTCTTGGCAGGCAAAGATATTATTGGCCAGGCCCAAACAGGAACGGGAAAAACAGCAGCCTTTGGATTACCAATTTTAGAGCACGTTGATGTGGACAACCCTAATGTGCAGGCAGTGATTGTATCACCAACTCGTGAACTTGCCATTCAGACACAAGAAGAACTTTATCGACTAGGTAAAGCTAAACACGTTAAGGTCCAAGTTGTTTATGGCGGGGCTGATATTCGCCGTCAGATTAAGAATTTAAAGAATCATCCCCAAATTATTGTGGGAACTCCTGGCCGGTTGTTAGACCATATTCGCCGCCGGACAATTAAACTGGAAAATGTCCAGACTTTAGTTTTAGATGAAGCTGATGATATGCTGGATATGGGCTTCTTGCCAGATATTGAGGCCATTATTTCTGAAACCCCAGATAGTCGTCAAACACTTTTGTTCTCGGCAACTATGCCGCCAGCAATGAAAAAGATCGGTGTGAAGTTTATGACCGATCCAGAACAAATCACGGTTAAGTCAAAAGAATTAACGGCTGATTTGGTTGATCAGTACTATATCAAATCAAAAGAATTTGAAAAATTTGATATGCTGACCAGAATTTTGGACGTTCAAAACCCAGAACTCTCCTTGGTGTTTGGCCGAACCAAGCGCCGTGTGGATGAAGTTTCACGTGGGCTAGAAGCACGTGGCTACAACGCTGCTGGGATTCATGGCGACCTTACACAGCAACGCCGTTCTAGCATTTTACAAAAATTCCGGAATGGCCAAATTGACATTTTGGTTGCGACAGATGTTGCTGCCCGTGGATTAGATATTTCTGGCGTGACACACGTTTATAACTATGATATTCCGCAAGACCCGGATAGTTATGTTCACCGTATTGGCCGAACGGGCCGTGCCGGAGCTCATGGTGTCTCAGTCACATTTGTGACCCCATGGGAAATGGATTATCTGCGTGAAGTAGAAAAACTGACTAAGAAACGTATGCTCCCTTTGAAGCCACCAACAGAAGCAGAAGCTTTCCAAGGTCGGGTTTCAATTGCGGAAGACGAAATTGCATCATTAGTTGAAAAGACAGATGATACACAGTTTAGTGACCAGACTGCTGAGCTTTTAGAGAAGTATACACCGGAACAATTAGTAGCTGCTTTGCTGAACAGCGAAACCAAAGCAGATTCTAGTCAGGTCAAAGTTCGAATTACACCAGAACGCCCATTGCCAAAACATAAGAAACATAACGGCGGCGGTAATTACCGGGGCAACGGACATCGAAGCGGTAACTATCGTGGAAATAACAACCGTCGTGGGAATTACCGTGGTAACCGGGATCGCGATCGCGACAGGTACGGCAAGTCAGATCGCAGTCATGGTAATTATAAGAAGAATTCTGGCAGCCGAAATGCTGGCAACCGAAATACTTCTTCTAACCGTAAATTTACAATTCGCGAACACAACTAAATACGTATTTTATTGTGAGACCTCCTCAACTTGATTAAACAGTTGGGGAGGTTTTTTTTGATGATTCTTTTTCATTTTAGTTTGAGCAAGATGAGTTTTACTTTCGTTTACAGCAGTTTTAAACTTAAAAAGATGACAAACTTAATGGGTTTGTCCGCAATCTGATGAAGTCGCGTGCTGATTTTAAAGAAAGATCTGTTAAAATAGGCATAAACGAGCAATGGAGCTGAGAGTATGATTTATGGCACAGGAATAGATCTAACGGATATAAATCGGGTGTTTAAGGTGCAGGCGCATCTGCCCAAATTCGCCGTCCGTATCTTGACAGCTAAAGAACTAGCAGCTTATCAACAGTTGACTGGGCGACGAGCGAGCGAATATCTGGCGGGCCGCTTTTCGGCTAAAGAATCGTATAGTAAGGCGTATGGCACAGGCCTTGGTAATCGATTAGGCTTTCAGGATATTGAAATTTTGGATGAACCATCAGGCAAACCTGTGGTCAGTCGACAGCCTTTTGCCGGCCAGGCTCACGTTTCAATTTCACATACGGAGCAGTTTGTGATGACCCAGGTAATTTTAGAGCAGAAAGGGTAACTTTCAATGAGTATTGGTACACATCGCCCCACAGTGATCACAGTAGATGGAGACGCAATTCGTCACAATGTGGCGGCTGAAATAGCACAACTGAATCCGGATAGTGAGCTGTTTGCGGTCATTAAGGCGGATGGTTATGGACATGGGATGACTCACGTTGCGAAATACGCGGCAGAAGCGGGAGCCACCGGATTTTGTGTGGCCATTTTAGATGAAGCACTCACATTACGCGCGGCTGGTTTTCAGCAACCGATCTTAGTGTTAGGGATCGTTGAACCTTGCTATGCCCAGCTAATTGCCGACCAGAAAATTTCTGTTGCAGTAGGGAGTCAGGCCTGGTTAGCGGAAGCAATTTCCTACCTAAAGGGAAACACGGTCGTGCGGGTGCATCTCGCACTGGATACCGGGATGGGGCGGATTGGGTTCCAGACTCCTGAGGAATTACACGCCGCCCTTGATTTTTTAACAGGCCACGACCAGCAATTCGATTTTGAAGGCATTTTTACCCACTTTGCGACGGCTGATGAAAAAGAGCAAACTTATTTTGAGACGCAACTGCAACGTTTTCGCGATTTTATGGCCGTCGTGCCGCGAAAGCCGCGTTATGTTCATGTGGCTAATTCGGCAACTAGTCTGTGGCATCAAGTTTGTGACGGCAATATGATTCGATTTGGAGTTGCCATGTACGGGATGAATCCCTCCGGACGGCTCCTTACCGTCCCTCGAGTGATTCATCCGGCAATGACTTTAAAATCGGCACTGGTTTTTGTAAAAAAGCTCCCCCGGGGCCGGTCGGTAAGTTACGGGGCGACGTATACGGCTGCGGCTGATGAATGGATTGGAACCGTTCCAATCGGGTATGCAGACGGGTACCCACGCTGTTTACAAGGCTTTCATGTGCTCATAAATGGTCAATTTTGTGAAATTGTGGGCCGGGTCTGTATGGATCAATTCATGGTCCGGCTTCCCGAAAAAATGCCGGTGGGAACAGAGGTTGTCCTTGTGGGCGAAAGCGGCTCACAGCACATTACGATGGTAGATGTGGCCGAGGCAGCAGGAACCATTAATTACGAGATTGCGTGCGGATTTTCTGCTCGTATTCCTCGGCGCTATGTGAACGATCAGAAATCTTAATAAAATTGTTACCAGTTAGCTAAAAAACGTGATATAGTAATGGTAATTCATGAATAGCGACGGGAGTTTTGATCATGGAAAATAAACAGCAGAGTCAAGTTATAACTAATGGTAGTAAAGCTATGCATGTAAGCCATTTGGAGGCTTATTGCGAATTATTTGGTGTTAGTCAAGATTCAGTTTCTGATGATGTTGTCGAAACTTATTTTACTGATCATCAATTTGACCGGGTACAAGCTTTGATTGAGGGTTACGCCACAATGGCGAGTCTAAACGAGCAAATTGTCCACGAATTTCAAGCGTGTGATGATGAATGCTACAATGAGTTTTTAAGTAATTAATATAATATAGAGGTGACAATTGCAATGAGTGATGCCAATATTAAGCGTGGCGACATTTTTTATGCAGACTTGTCCCCTGTAGTTGGGTCGGAACAGGGTGGAATGCGCCCTGTTTTAATTATCCAGAATAATATTGGTAATCACTACAGTCCAACCGTGATTGTGGCAGCTATTACTGCTAAAATTCAGAAACCAAAAATGCCAACCCACGTTGGGATTACAGCTGCAGAGACGGGCGTGGAACGAAACTCCGTTATTTTGTTAGAACAAATTCGAACGATAGACAAACAGCGCTTAAAGGATCAAGTGGGGCAGTTAGCCCCCAATAAAATGCGCGAAGTTGATACGGCCTTGAAAGTTAGTATCGGTCTAGCAGAAAACGTTCGTCATACATAGAATTTGAGTACGCACACATAAAAAAGGAACTGGCGTTTTTGTCCCAGTTCCTTTTAATTTTGACAAATGGGGGTTAATGCGATGGAAATTAAGTTAGAACGCATTTATACAAAGCCACTGGACGACACTGGCTACCGAATTTTGGTGGATCGGCTTTGGCCGCGTGGAATTTCAAAAGTGAACGCAAAGTTAGATTGGTGGGCAAAAGAGATTGGCCCCAGTACTGAACTGCGGAAGTGGTTTGGCCACGACCCGGAAAAATTTGCTGAATTTGCGCAAAAATATCAATCGGAACTAGATCAGGGAGCGTTCACGGAAACCTTTCGACAGCGGGTTGAGACCCAACTCAAGCAAACCGACGTCATTTTTCTCTACGGCGCTAAAGACGAAGTCCATAATCAAGCAGTAATTTTAAAACAGTATTTGGATGCTCACACGCAGAAATAGGCCATTTGATAGTCGGCCACAAAGACGCCCTCAAGAAAGAACTCATCTTTTAAAATACCTTCAATTTCAAATCCGTGGTGTTGATAAAAACGAATGGCTCCGGGGTTCGTACCTAAAACGCGTAAGTGAAGTTTATGAATCCCATTTTTTTTAGCAACGTGCTTAAAATGTTCGATAAGTTGGCCACCAATGCCAGCACCCTGGTAGGCTGTGGCCACACCAATGCCAAAAGTCCAGGTGTAGCGCGAAGCTGGTTTGGAAGTCGCGGGATGATAGTCAATGCTTGCGACCGGAATGTTGTCAACAACGGCAACAATCGTGTTTTGTGAAGAATGATCGCTTAAATACGCCGTGGCATCGGGATAATTGAATGCAACGGGGGTGTTATTGGAATTCCAGATTTCGTTTTCCATTTTATACAGTGTTTTGGCATCTGCATCACAGAATGGTCTGATGATCAACGGATTTTTCATAAGTTCCTCCTGAATTATAGGTGAGTTTATGATATCATAAAAAGGTTCGTGGTTCGCAATTATCCCACACAAAAAAACTAAGGAGGTATTTCTTATGACGAATCGTCAGACGAAGTCCTGGATCATCAATGCCATGGTAGCGGCATTATACATTGTTTTATCCCTGTTAGTTAGTATTTTGAATTTAGCTTCTGGAGCTATTCAATTTCGTATTTCTGAAGGATTAAACCATTTGGTTATTTTTAACAAAAAATACATATGGGGAATTACGGCAGGTGTTTTATTGTTTAATGCATTTGGTCCCGGTAATTCAATCCCCAATGTGATTTTTGGGACGGGACAAACTTTGCTAGCCTTATTGGTAGTCGCTTATTTGAGTCCCCGGTTACCCAAGATGTGGCAAAAGATGGCTTTAAACACCCTCTTATTTACCGTATCGATGTGTCTCGTTGCGTTAGAGTTGAAATTAACGTTGAATTTACCGTTCTGGTGGACGTACTTTACCACAGCTGTATCAGAATTGATCATTATGACGATCACAGCGCCCATCATGTATTACTTGGATAAGGTCGTTCATTTTAATCAGCGAATCGAAAAATAATGCCATCACAAGAGATCAGTCCTTGTGAGGGCAAATCAAAAAGGTCAAGGCTTGACTGAGGTATTCTCACCTCAACTAGCTTTGACCTTTTTTGTTGGCATCTAAAAGTTAGGTTGCCGTGATTGCCAACTGAATTGTTGGTTAAATCCGATCATATGACTGTAAATCCTCAATTTCGGGAACACGGAATTCTTTACGCTCTAAGTTATCCACAATCCGATCTAACTTCTTTTTACCAACATCGGAAGGGAGTGTAAACAGCGTCCGGTGGACAAGTTCGCCACCTTGCGCATCTAACGACATGACGCTGGCAATCGAGGTGTACTTCGTAATGATTTTGGCCATTGAGGCAAGGTCACCACGTTCACCACTGGAAACAACGGTAAGGACATAACTGCCCACATTGACATTCCAGGATTGTGAGAGCATATCTAATAGCCGGGCGTGAGTTAAGATGCCGTAAAAATGGTTGTTCTCATCAAGGACGGTAATGTAGGGCAAATCCTTAATTGAGAAAAACACATTGAAAAATGCCGAGTTCACAGAGATAAACTTGGTGGCATTTTTTAAAAGCGTTGTCACAGGAAGGCTCATGTCGCCACCCCGAGACTTATGACGATAAATGTGCATTTTGTAAATGTTTCCGCGGAACAACTGACCAGTTTCATCTAAAATCGGTACGCAGCGGAAACCAGAGTTCTCGAGAATTTGTAACGCTTCTTCCAAAGTCGCGTCTTCACGAACGGTTGTCAAACGTTCTTTTGGTTTAACAAGTGATTTTAAGAGCATGTAGCATCCCTCCAACTGAATAAGTAGTCTTCACAACGTTAATCATAGCATGTTTTCAAGATGCGTGCGATAAAATAATGAGACTTCTCACTGTTTTTTCACTTTATTGTTAGCTGATTCTTAGAAAACAATCACCGGGGTCCCTAAAGCGACGAGTTTATAAACTTTGGGCATCACAGAAGGCGGGGTATTAATACAGCCGTTAGAACCATGTGTTTTGTACCATGTTCCGCCAAAAGTTGGCTGCCACGAAGCATCATGGATGCCAATGCCAGTATCATCGATCGGCATCCAGTAACTTACTTTAGTGGCATATTTAGTCCCATCAAGTTCAGTTCCCTTTAAGGTGGCGTTACGTTTCTTTGCCCAAACCGACCAAACACCAGTAGTGGTTGTTTGCTTTGGCGGGAGGCCGGTCACCACATTTGTCTTCAATTTCAGCTTGCCATTCACATAAATGAACATCTTTTGATTTTGCTTATCAACCTCGACGTAGGTGTTACCAATGACCTGTTTATTGGTGTTATACCCCGTTCCCTGAACAAGGGGTTGCCGGGTAAAACTTTTGCCTTTCAAAATCTGGGCAGTCAATGCGGCTGTTTCGTCAGCAACCCGAAAACTCCACCCATAAAGGCCGCCACTCACAGAAACGGTGCCCCGCAAGGTACTCTTGAAGGTTTTAGTTTTACCGTAAGTGCGATACTTGTGGTTGAGGGCTGTCACGTAAGCCTGCACCAGATTCTGATTCAACGTTAAAGTACCATTCTGATAAACAAGCCAACTGGCAATTTTTTGTTTGGGAATGGTAAAGTGCGTACCACCGACATTATATGCTGCACGTTCATTAAGGATAGCTGTGGCTTTTTTAGCTAGTTGGTGAGTTTGGGTATTTGTAGACGGTGTTGTATAAACGGTCTTAGTTACAGCCAGAGAAGTATCTCCAGAAGCTAAGGCAGCAGTTACTGCATTCGTTAATTTCGCGGCAGAAATCTGGTTACCGGCCGTGCCATTTTGCAAGGTCACTTTGTCATTTTTGATTTGGAGCTTACCTGCGCTCCCAGCCTGACGCGTTTTATTTAAAGCCGTCGTTTTTTCAGCGATAATACTGGTTAGTGCAGCCTTGTCAGAGCTGATTGCTAATTTTGTTTTTGTATCCGCCTGGGCATTTCCAAAAAAGCGCAGAGGCCAACTCCAAGCATTTTGTTGTTGCATGAGTTTGGCCAACGCGGTGGTCGATTGTAAATGAACTCCCAACTTTTGTGTGCTAAAAGTCGCCAAAGTTTTGCCGTTTTGCGTTAACGAAAACTTTTGTTGACTTAAGGTGCGGTTAATTGCGGTTGCGGCTTGATTAACCGTTTTGTTGCTAACATTGGTAGCCCCAATTTGGGTGTTGGGTAAAAAACGATTTCGATTGGCAAAGTGATAGGTTGTAATGGCGTAAATGATGAAGATCAAGGCAAGACCTAGTTCGATAAATCGCCAACGATGGGTTGATTTGTATCGCATAAGTTGCTCCTTAGGTTTTAAATTATATCTCAAGATACTGCAAAACGACGTAAACTGCAATCATTCGGGTGGGAAATCCGGAAACAAAAAATCGGCAATCCGCCAATTGAATTCGCGAATTACCGATCAAAATGTTAAGAACGTGCTTTATTTTTCCAAGTTAGCCAAACCGTCGTTTAAAACCTTCTTCAAAGTCTTAGCGGAGTCTGCCATCTTTTGTTTTTCGTCGTCGTTCAATGGTGATTCGATGACACGAACCAAACCAGAACCATTCACAACAGCAGGTGTACCAATGTAAATGTCGTTCAAACCATATTGACCATCCATGTATGCGCCAACAGGGAGAACAGCATTTTCATCACGTAAGATTGCTTTAGAAATACGAGTCAAGGCAGTTGCAACACCATAGAAGGTTGCGCCCTTCTTGTTGATGATTTCGTAAGCTTTGTTACGAACATCGTCTTCAATCTTAGCGAGGTCATCAGCTGAAACGCCTTCTTCTTTAGCAATTTCAAGTAATGGCTTTGTGCCGATTGTAGCTGCTGAGTAACCAGCAAATTCAGAGTCACCATGTTCGCCCAAGATGTAAGCATCAACAGAAGCTGGTGAAACATCAAACTTCTTGCCAAGTGCGACACGGAGACGAGCTGTATCCAAAGAAATACCAGAACCGATAACTTTTTCTTTAGGGAATCCTGAGAATTTCCATGTTGCGTATGTCAAGATATCAACAGGGTTAGCAGCAACTAAGAAGATACCATTGAAGCCAGAGTCCACAACTGGTTTAACGATTGTGGATAAGATCTTTAAGTTCTTGTTTACAAGATCCAAACGTGTTTCACCTGGTTTTTGAGGTGCCCCAGCAGTGATGACAACTAAGTCAGCATCTTTGCAGTCTGAGTATTCGCCAGAATAAATTTTCTTTGGTGATGTAAATGGTGTTGCATCTTCAAGGTCAAGCGCATCGCCTTGTGTGCGTTCCTTGATAACATCGACAATGACAAATTCTTCAGCAATTCCTTGTTGGGCCATTGCAAAAGCGTAACTAGAACCAACAGCGCCGTCGCCAACTAAAACAACTTTTTGATGATTTGGTGTATTAGACAAAATATAACATCCTTTCAATTTGTAATTTCAGGTATCAGTATACCATGTAATCGCTACGTTTCGCAGTCACTAATTTAATTTTTCCCAAAAAATAGAAAAATCTGGATAAGCGCCCCGTGTTTTTTGCGCGGAAGGGGGTTAAAAACTGCAAGTCACTAGTGAATATGCTACAATTGATTAATCAATCAATCGGGGTGCTGAACGGAAAATGAACCGTTCAGCCATTTTGTGTTTTTTGAAATTTGTTCAAAAATAACTAAGGAGTCACGGGTAAAAATGAAAATGATCGTTGGGTTAGGTAATATCGGCACACAATATGATGAAACGAGACATAACACTGGTTTTATGGTTGTCGACCAATTTGCACAGGTGCATCACGCCGCATTTACCAAACATCAAATGGAGGCTGCGATTGCGACCGTTGTGATTAATGGTGAAAAAGTATTGTTAGTCAAACCTTCTACATATATGAACGAATCAGGCCGTGCAGTGCGTCCGCTCATGGATTACTACAAAATTGCGCTTGAGGACTTAATTGTGGTTTATGACGACATGGATTTACCGGTAGGAAAAATTCGTTTTCGAAAAAAAGGAGCTGCCGGTGGTCATAATGGGATCAAAAGTTTGATTGCTCATTTAAAGACACAGACGTTTGATCGTTTGAAAGTCGGGACAGACCATCCACAAAAAACAACGGTGGTTAATTATGTCCTCAGTAAATTCACCCCCGCCCAAAAGCCTTTATTTGAAGAAAGTGTCACTCAAAGTTTGAATGGACTGGAAGATTGGGTTAATGGGATGTCCATTGCAGACCTGATGAATAAGTATAATTAAATGGGGAAGGAGACAACTATGGATATTCAGGATTTTTTTGCCGGTAGTACGGGTGTGAAGCAGACCCTCACGTTACTGGAACCACAAAAGCGGCAATTAATTACTGGTTTAGTCGGATCCGCGAAGACCCTTTTATTAAATGAATTTTTACGGGCGCAACAGGTACCAATATTGACTGTTACCGATAATCTTTACCATGCCCAGCAATTAGTTGATGATTTGCAGAACGAATTAAATGATGATCAAGTTCATCTCTTTCCTGCTGAAGAAACACTGGCAGCTTCTGCGGCAACCAGTGCGCCGGTCTACCGTGGTCAAAGAACCGAATTTTTAGCAGCTTTGTTGGCTCAAAAACCAGGTGTTTATGTGACTTCGGTTTCAGGGCTGCGCCGGTTTTTGGTTCCCCAAGCAACGATGCAACAGGCAATCCTCAATGTGAAAGTCGGCGCTGATTTTGAGCTCGCCCAATTGGAAGACCAATTAGTCGATATGGGTTTTGCCAGACAAGAAATGGTGAGCCGGCCAGGGGATTTCGCTGTTCGTGGGTCAATTGTGGATATTTTTCCGCTCGCAACCGAATATCCCGTCCGCATTGACTTTTTCGATACGGAGGTGGATTCTCTTCGGTATTTTGATGCCGAAAACCAGCGGAGCGTAAAAAACATCGATGAAGTTCAAATCTTGCCTGCCACAGACTTTGTTGTCACTAAAGCAATGTTGACCAAAGGTTTAGCTAAATTTCAGGCCGCTGTAAAAAAAGAGGCTCAGCGCTTAAAGACGGACAATGATAAACAACTACTTGCGGCACGAGAAGAAGCGATTACTGCACGTTGGAGTGAGCGCAATGTGATGCCAGAGGATATTATTTTTAGCGACTATCTCTATCCTGACAAAAAATCGCTGGTCGATTATTTGGGCGCTGGTGTGTTGGTTATGGACGATTATTCGCGAATCCTAGAAGCAGAGCGCGATTTGCAAGATGATGAGGCGGAATGGGTCGCAGATAAATTAAAAACCCATGAGGTCATTTCCACGCAGAAATTTGGGTTTGAAATACGCAAATTGATGAAAGCAAATGATCAGCCCCAGGTGTTATTATCCTTATTTCAAAAGGGCTTGGGCCGGCTTAAATTAGACCAGATTACAGATCTGAGAACGCGAGCCATGCAAGAATTTTTTGGACAAATGCCAGTTTTGAAAACAGAGATGGATCGTTGGCAAAAGCAAAAACAGACGGTTGTGGTGTTGATCCAAAAAGCCGATCGGGTGGCAAAAGTTAGTGAAACTTTACGCGACTTTGAAATTGAGGCTGTGATCACGAGGGGCCAGTCAATTGAGCCTCAGAGTGTTTCGATCATGCAGGGACAATTAGCTAGTGGCTTTGAATTTCCGGAAGCCAATTTGGTCGTGGTGACGGAACATGAGCTGTTCGCAAAAGTACCAAAGAAGCGACCACGACGTCAAAAAATGGAAAACGCCCAACGCTTAAAGAGTTACACGGAGTTGAAGCCCGGAGATTACGTGGTTCATGTGAATCATGGGATTGGTCGTTATACCGGAATGACCACTCTCGTTGTGGACGGTGTGCACCAAGATTACATTACGATTCAGTATTCGGGGAGTGGAAAACTCTTCATTCCGGTTACCCAACTTAATTTAGTTCAAAAGTATGTGGCTTCTGAAGGCAAAAAACCGCATTTGAACAAATTGGGTGGCAGTGATTGGGCAAAAACGAAACGGCGGGTAGCTTCCAAGATTGAAGATATTGCCGATGAGTTGGTTGACTTATACGCCCAACGCGAGTCTGAAACGGGCTTTGCCTTTTTGCCGGATGATGATTATCAGCGCCAATTTGAAGATGATTTTCCGTACACAGAAACCCCTGACCAACTGCGAAGTATTGCCGAAATTAAGCGCGACATGGAGCGGCCAAAACCGATGGACCGTCTCTTGGTCGGTGATGTGGGCTACGGTAAAACGGAAGTTGCTTTACGGGCTGCCTTTAAAGCCGTTGAATCCGGCAAGCAAATTGCTTTCTTGGTGCCAACCACCATTTTGGCACAACAGCATTATGAGACAATGATCAATCGATTTAGTGGCTATCCTGTTTCGGTAGGTGTGCTTTCACGTTTTCGGACGAAGAGTCAGATTAAAGAAACTCTGACTGGTTTACAGAACGGGACCGTCGATATTGTGGTCGGGACGCACCGCTTATTATCAAAAGACGTTAAATTTAAAGATTTAGGGTTATTGATCATTGATGAAGAACAGCGCTTTGGGGTGAAGCATAAAGAGCGGATCAAACATTTGAAATCACAGGTGGATGTTTTGACCTTAACGGCAACCCCCATTCCACGAACCTTAAACATGTCGATGATTGGGGTACGTGATCTTTCGGTTATTGAGACACCACCAACCAACCGCTATCCCATTCAAACTTACGTGATGGAGGAAAATGCCGGGGCAATTCGCGATGGTATTCATCGTGAACTGCAACGCGGTGGACAAGTTTTTTATTTGCATAATCGTGTGGAAGACATCGAGAAAACTGTTGAGCAAATAGAGGCATTGGCTCCGGAAGCCACAGTGACTTATATTTATGGGCAAATGTCGGAAAAACAAATGGAAGATGTGTTGTACGATTTTGTGCAGGGAGAATATGATGTTTTGGTCACCACGACCATTATCGAAACGGGAGTGGACATCCCCAATGTGAACACCTTGTTCGTTGAAAATGCGGATCATATGGGGTTGTCGCAACTGTATCAACTGCGAGGCCGCATTGGGCGCAGCAGTCGGGTTGCTTACGCCTATTTTACGTACAAACCCAACAAGGTACTCACGGAAGTCAGCGAAAAGCGGTTGGAAGCCATTAAGGATTTCACAGAATTAGGATCGGGATTTAAGATTGCGATGCGTGACTTATCCATTCGGGGAGCCGGAAATTTGTTAGGCAAACAGCAGCATGGCTTTATTGACTCAGTTGGTTATGATCTTTATACGCAAATGCTTTCAGATGCAGTTGCCCAGAAACAAGGAAAAACGGGCCATGTGAAAACGGACGCTGAAGTTGAACTGGGTATTGAAGCTTATTTACCTAGTGACTACATTGAAGACCAACGGCAGAAAATTGAGCTGTATAAACGTATTCGTCAAATCGAAGATCAAGATCAATTTGTTGAGATTCAAGAAGACCTGATTGACCGGTTTGGAGAATATCCACAGGAAGTTACCAATCTTTTGGCAGTTGGACAGCTCAAAATGTTGGCAGATCAAGCACTGGTTGAAAAAATTCAGCGTCAAGATGATGCCATTATGGTCACACTCTCGAAACGAGCAACGAAAAACTTACAGCAAGCAGATATTTTTGAAGCCTTATCGGTCACCCAGCTAAAGGCCATGGTGAACGTTGGCAATGGCAAGATGCAAATTAAACTCGTGATTCAACCAAAAATGCAGGAAGCCGATTGGTTGAAGCAGTTGCAACAATTTATCGAAGCTTTGATAAAGAAAGTCGCTTAGGTGAAAGGAGTTTGCGCCGTGCAAAACAAGAAGATGAAAAACGCTATGCAAGGCGCCTTTATTTTGACGCTGGCATCGCTGGTGGCTAAAGTACTGAGCGCGATTTATCGTATTCCGTTGCAAAACCTGGTTGGCAATACAGGATTTTACGTTTACCAGCAGATTTATCCTATCTATGGGATCGGCATTACCTTTGCACTGAGCGGCTTTCCCGTGTTTGTATCCAAGTTGATTGCGGAACAAGAAACAACCGCTTCAAAGGTCCGGGTGGCACAAAGAGCATTTGTAATCCTGAGTGGTATTTCGGTGGTGATTGTTGCGGCCTTGATGGGTGGTGCGCCATTTATTGCACAGGCAATGGGGGATGGCGGTCTAACCCCCATTATCCGGTGTGTTTCGTTAATGTTTTTGTTCATGCCATTTCTTGCGGTCGGCCGCGGCTATTACCAAGGTATTTTTCAAATGGGACCGACTGCACGTTCACAAATTATGGAACAGGTCGTGCGGGTCGGTGTGATTATTGTGGTTGCCTATATGGCGGCTAAACAAAACTGGAATGTCTATCGCATGGGAACCTGGGCCATGTCAGGGGCGGTCGTGGCGGCACTGGTAAGTACGTTATACTTTGGCCGGTTGTTTTGGACAAAGTTATTTACCCGGCAGCCGCACACACCGGTAGTCCAGCCAAAGATTCCGAGTTATAAACAGCTGGGCCGGCGCTTTTGGGTTGAAGGCGGGACCATTTGCTTATTTGCGGCAATCATTATTTTGTTACAACTCATTGACTCTTTCACGGTCAAGAATGGTCTGGTTGCAGGAGGCGACAGTGATCGTGCGGCTAAATCACTAAAGGGGGTTTATGATCGTGCCCAACCCTTAGTACAGTTGGGACTAGTGATTGCCACCTCGTTTTCAACGACACTGCTGCCTTCCCTAACTAAGGCGGTTCAAAAACGTAATCAAACAGAGTTTAAACGCAGTGCCCAGTCGATGTTGCACATTTGTTTAGCCATTTCAGTGGCCGCTTGTGCAGGTATGGTAGTTCTTTTGCCGCAAATTAATCAAGTTTTATTCGGTAATACCGAAGGGACAAGGGCCATCCAAATTTATGTGCTTGCCATTATTTTGACAGCACTGATTACAACGTATAATTCGGTACTGCAAAGCTTAAATGTCTTTCAACCAGCGATTATAGCGTTTGGTGCTGGTCTGTTGGTTAAATTGGGACTTAATCAGTTAGCCGTGACCCACTATGGAATTGAAGGTGCCAGTTGGGTAACTGTCCTAAGCTTGGCAGTTATCTTAGGCTGTTTATTCGTGCAAGTGTCGGACGCCCTTCGGGAAAGCTTACGGCTTGATTGGCGCTTTTTGACAAAATTGGTGATTACGAGTTTCGGCATGATTTTAGCAGTCCACTTTGTTCAACTGGGGTTGTTGAGGCTATTTGTGGGTGCTGGTCGGTTAGAATTAGGCGCGCTGATTTTGATTATCGTCGGCATTGGGGTGCTTGTTTTTGGCGGAATTGCGATTGGACTGCGCTTATTTACCATCCGTGAGTGGCTAACAATTCCTTATGGGAAAAGGCTACTCAAAAAATTAGAAAAGATCGTGTCCAAAAAATAAAGTAACTAAAAAATGAAATGAGGAAATAAAATGCGATTAGATAAATTTTTAAAAGTCTCACGAATTATTAAACGTCGGTCTGTTGCTAAAGAAATTTCAGATCAAGGTCGGATTTTGATCAACGATCGTACGGCAAAATCATCATCGAACGTGGCGGTAAACGATAAATTGGTGATCAAGTTTGGGAACAAGACACTCACAATCAGGGTTGATGCGCTGCTTGAAACCACTAAAAAGGATGAGGCAGAACAAATGTACACTATTTTGTCAGAAGATTACGAAAAGGATTATCGCCAATAGGACGTGATTTGTGCGGCGTTTGTGACTAAAGATGCTGTGGTGTGTCAGCAGAAAAAATGCGTGAGTTAGCGACACAAATTTATTTTTGTGTTACTACCCATTCGAAATGGAATAATTTGGGGCGGACTTACCACTTTTTGGCAAGCTCGCCTCTTTTTTAGGGGTAACGAAACCACTTACAAATTTTAATGAATTCTTTGTTTGAATTTCATGGACAGGCCAAAATGAGGTTGCTATAATGACAAATAGAGATACCAAAAAAGTTGAAATGGGGTTGTACGGATGGCGAGTAACGTGAATAATACTCAACAGAATTTAACCAATGTGGATGCAAAAATGAGAAGAATTCGTACAGCCCGATTGCATCGCTTTTATATCATCATGGGTATCTTTATTGTGTTAGCGGGCATCTTTGGCTTTCAGATTGTCCATACGCACTACCAAAAAGCAGCAATTGAAGAAAAGATCCAAACTACCAGGACCCATTATTCAACCGCCAAAGCAGAAAACAAGGCGCTGGGACTGCAGGTCAAACAGTTAAATGATGCGGACTACCTACAGAAACTGCTTCGTGAAAAGTATTACTATAGTAAGTCCGGTGAAATTATCTATAGTTTGCCGACAGACCATGCATCAGATGTCAGTCAAAATTAAAACCAAATACTTTAGCTGAATGGAGACTAGGAAAATCAAATTTACTAGTCTTTTTTTACGTTCAAAACGCTTATGATATACTCGCGCTCAAAGAGATGTGGTGCTATACTTATTACACACAGTCTAAGGAGGAAGTACTTTTTTATGGCAATTGAAGTTGGGTCAAAAGTATCTGGCAAGGTTTCAGGAATCACTAATTTTGGAGCGTTTATCGATTTAGGAGATCACAAGACCGGTTTGGTTCATATTAGTGAAGTTTCCAATGGGTTTGTGAAGGATATTCATGATGTCTTAACGGTGGGCGATACAGTAACAGTTAAAGTATTAACAGTTGGCGACGATGGTAAAATTGGGTTGTCAATCCGCAAGGCAGAAGAGCAACCAGCTGCGCAGCATCAAAGTAAGGAGACGCATACAGGCCATTCAAGCCATGCAAATCATGCAAGTCATGACGCGGGTTCCCATCGTTACACTTCAAAGCCTAGTTCGAGTTATCAAGGGCATTCAAGCAAGCACCGGGAAGAAACGAAAGATTTTGACTCATTGCTATCAGGCTTTTTGAAGGATAGTGAAGCACGTCTAACGACTTTAAAACGAAATACAGAAGGTAAACGTGGCGGCCGTGGTGGTCGACGAAGTTAAAAATAAAAATTAAAATGTAAAGCCCGTTTCAAAAACTTTTGTTTTGATCGGGCTTTTCTTCAAGCTAGAAGGTGAACATTAATGGGAAGCCAAGTGCAAAAGCAATTTGCGTCGGACATGCAGAAATACCAGTTAACTTCAAAGGATACGGTGGTTGTGGCCGTATCCACAGGGGTAGATTCAATGGTGCTGTTAACCCTGCTCCAACACCTGGCTGCTTACAACCGTCCGCAAATTGTTGTGGCGCATGTTAACCATCAATTAAGAGCACAAAGCACTATTGAACAGGAATTTATTACCGACTATACAGCTAGTCACCATCTTAAATTAGAGGTTAAAGTTTGGCCAAAAAAATTGCATCCGCAAACCGGCGTTGAAAATGCAGCAAGGCTTTTCCGCTACCAATTTTTTGCAGAAGTTGCCCGCAAGCATCATGCGCGCTATGTTTTTACCGCCCATCACGCTGATGATCAGGCAGAGACTTTTTTAATGAAACTGGTCCGCGGTGGTAATCTGCAGCAGTTACAGGGTATTCAAACACGGTCTTTGACGGCAGAAACACAGGTTGCGCGCCCATTACTGTCATTTTCTAAAGCTACTCTTAGGGCGTTTGCCAAACACGCCCAGGTTCAGTGGTATGAAGATGAGACCAATCAGGATGAAAATTACACCCGTAATCGGATGAGACATGAAATTGTGCCGCGGCTTAAGGCGGAGAACCCACGTTTTTTGGTACACGTGCAGGCGTACACCACACAACTACAGCAGTTGCTGACAGCAAGTAAGCAAAGAGCGGAACAATTGAGATTAGCCTTACAGCGACCGGGCGGGTACGAGACAGCGGCATTCCTAAAGTTAACACCAGAATGGCAATCCTTGACGCTACAGGCGATTTGTCGACAAAGTCTTGGAGCTGACCCCGTCACTGATCGCAAGCAAGCAGAAATATTACAGTTGCTCCGGAATCAACAAAAACCGAATGGCAAAATCAAGATTCAGTCACAATTCTGGTTTGAAAAAAATTATCAGAATTTTGGGTTTGTTTCGCAAGAAAATTTGCGTAAAAAGGCGTTATCGGCTGGGAATTCTATGTTAAGATTGAATCAATGGCAAGCAGTTGGCAATATTGGTCAAGTCGGCGTATTTGACGCCTCAAAGGTTCCGATGCCTTTAGCCGAGCACAACCAAATGATGCAGCTTAGTGAGAATCAGATTAAGTGGCCATTACAGATTAAGGTCAAGCAATCAACGGCTCTTCTCAATCTCAAACAGGGCGGGCGTAAATCGGTTCGGCGAACGTTAGTTGATGCCAAGGTTCCTGTTGCGTGGCGGAAGGTGTGGCCGTTGCTGATGGACGCTGATAATCAGCCACTTTGGCTACTTGGTCTGCGTAAAAGCTGGCTGCGGAAGCCTTTAGATAGGCAAGCAAAACAGTATTGGATAATCTGGAAACTAAATAATCTGGAGGAATTTAATTGATGAATGATGATATTGAACGGGTTTTATATAGTCAAGCAGACATTGCAGAGGCTTGTGGTCGGTTAGGAAAGCAACTGACAGCCGACTATCAAGATAAAGTTCCCGTTGTCATTAGTGTTTTATCCGGGGCCGTATTTTTTACCACAGATGTTTTAAGACAGATGGAAGTTTATACACAAATCGATTTTATCGATGTCTCCAGTTACAATGGCGGTACCCATTCTTCAGGAGAGGTTCGCTTAGTCACTGATATTAGTCAGGATGTAAGTGGCCGCGATGTCCTTATTATTGAAGACATTGTGGATACAGGGCGGACTTTGAAATTTATTATTGATCTTTTAAAGGATCGCCATGCCAAAAGTGTCAAAGTGTGCACCTTGTTAGATAAGCCGGCCGGCCGGGTACTTGAAGCCAAAGCAGACTATGTTGGTTTTGTAGTTCCAGATGAATTCGTGGTCGGGTATGGGTTAGACTACAAAGGGGAGTACCGTAACCTTCCTTATGTCGGGGTCTTAAAGCCCAAAATTTATGTGAATAAATAATTGGTCAAACTTGGTCAAGTGTGATATTATCTATACTATCGAAGGATTAGCAAGCACGTGCTGACCATTCGTAAAACCGTTAACAAGGAGGATTCCAATGAATAACAAAGGGAATAACAACGGACTTTTTAAAAATAGTTTGTTTTACATCGTTGTTTTCTTAGCCATGGTCGGCATCATTTATTTTGTCACTGGGCAGGGAAATAATACGCAAACAGCATCTATTTCTTCAAGTCAATTTGTGTCCCAGTTGCAAAAAAACAAGGTTAAGAGCTTTGTTGTCCAACCAACGAATGGTGTTTACAAGATTACTGGTAAATACCGGACGGCACAAAAGAGCAGCACCCAATCTGGCTTATTCCCAGGAGCAAGTTCGACAACCAGTGTCGAAAGCTTTACAACATCTGTCTTGCAGAATGATTCAACGACAGAACAGATTACCAAAGCTGCTCAAAAGGAAAATGTCAAAATGGATACCAAACCAGAAGCTTCAAATAGTTTCTGGGTACAATTATTAATTACCGGATTACCACTCCTGATTTTTATCGTTTTCTTCTATATGATGATGAGTCAGGCTGGTCAAGGCGGTGGCGGCAGCAAAGGCGTCATGAACTTTGGCAAGACGAAAGTAAAACCTGCAGACAAGAAGGCTAACAAGGTTCGCTTTTCTGACGTGGCGGGTGAAGAAGAAGAAAAACAAGAACTTGTCGAAGTTGTTGAATTCTTAAAAGACCCACGCAAGTTTGTGTCGTTGGGTGCCCGGATTCCATCTGGGGTACTTTTAGAGGGGCCTCCCGGTACTGGTAAAACTTTACTAGCCAAGGCGGTTGCTGGAGAAGCGGGCGTACCGTTTTACTCCATTTCTGGTTCTGACTTCGTTGAAATGTTTGTCGGGGTTGGTGCTAGCCGAGTTCGTGATTTATTTGACCAAGCTAAGAAAAATGCCCCATCCATCATCTTCATCGATGAAATTGATGCGGTTGGTCGTCGTCGTGGCAGTGGTGTCGGTGGCGGTCATGATGAACGTGAACAAACTTTGAACCAATTGCTGGTTGAAATGGACGGCTTTACAGGTAATGAGGGTGTCATTGTGATGGCCGCAACTAACCGTTCTGACGTTTTGGATCCTGCCTTGCTTCGTCCTGGCCGATTTGACCGTAAGATTTTGGTTGGTCGTCCTGATGTTCGCGGGCGTGAAGCAATCTTGAAGGTTCATGCTAAAAACAAACCCCTTGATAAAAACGTTGATTTAAATGAGATTGCCAAACAAACACCCGGTTTTGTGGGTGCGGATTTGGAAAATCTTTTGAATGAAGCCGCATTATTAGCAGCCCGTAGAAATAAGAAAATCATTGATGCTTCTGATTTAGATGAAGCCGAAGATCGAGTTATTGCTGGGCCCGCTAAGAAGAATGCCGTGGTTAGTCCGGAAGAACGTAAAGTCGTGGCTTACCATGAAGCTGGTCATACCATTGTGGGATTAGTCTTAAATGATGCCCGCGTTGTGCACAAAGTTACGATTGTACCGCGAGGTCGTGCCGGCGGTTATGCCATTATGCTTCCTCGTGAAGACCAAAACTTGATGTCTAAGAAGGATGCTATGGAACAGATTGCCGGGCTAATGGGTGGTCGTGCAGCCGAAGAAACGATTTTCAATTCTCAATCTTCGGGTGCTTCAAATGACTTCCAGCAGGCGACTGGCATTGCCCGCGCGATGGTTACACAGTACGGGATGAGTGATAAGCTGGGCCAAGTGGAATTAGCAGCTCCTGGTCAATCTTATTATGGTGAGAACGGACCGGCTTATTCTGAAAAGACGGCGGCATTAATTGATGAAGAAGTTCGTCGTTTGACCGAAGAAGGCCATCAACAAGCTTTAGAGATTATTGCTTCACATCGTGAACAACATAAGTTAATCGCGGAAGCGTTACTGAAATACGAAACTTTGGATGAAAAACAAATTCTTAGTCTCTATAAGACAGGTAAAATGCCTGAAAAAGGTAATGAATCAGAATTTCCAAGTGAAAAGGCGGCAACGTTCGAAGAATCCAAACGGGAACTTGAACGTAAAGAAGCTGAACGTCATGCGGATAATCAGAGTGACTCGGATGATAAATTAGAAACACCGAGTGAACATGAGTCAAACGAAGATGCTGATCATAATCACCGTCTTCCAAGCTCTCACGAAACAGATTCTCATGATGAAACTGATCATAATGATGATTCGAACGATCCAACGAAACTTTAAGGAATCCGATGTTTTGATCTTAAAAAAGCGGGTCTCTGTCAAATTGTATTGGTAGAGATTTTTGAAAAGCATGTTCACTTCGGTGAATGTGTTTTTTTGTTTACGCATAAATTAAACTGATACGAATGAAAAAGTTATGAATATTTTGAAAACCAAAACAGCTACGCTTTAACACCTTAATTTTACGATTTAGTCCTTCAATAGGACCGTTGGAATACGGGTAACGACAACTATTGAGAACAGCAGGACCATTCTTTATTAAAGTTGAGATAGTAATATCCATTTGGTTGCCAGCCGCCTTGTAGTTGGCAATCAAGGTTTTAAATCCAACCGCATCTTTTTGTTGAATGGCTGTTAGAATTCCTTGATAGGTTTGATACACAGTTTTAAATTCTGGAAATTCATCTAAGGCTAGGTCAATGGCGTTCTGTTGGGTCATGTATTCGTTGATACCGCGTAAATAGATAAGTTTAGTATCATTGACCTTTTCTTCTGCCAAATGGAACAAACGCCATTGCGATTTTAGAATGCGATAAACTCGGGAATGCTTATCTTGAAAAGTATGGATCACACGTGTACGTTCGTTATCCAGTGCCCGACCGGCAAGTTGAATAATGTGGAAACGGTCAATGATGGTTATTGCCTTAGGAAATAACCGATGAATAAAGCCAGCATACTCAGCATTCATATCAACGGTGATTGTTTGAACTTTCATACGTTCTTGAACTGAATAGCGAGCTTCAAAGTAATCAATGATATCCTTACTAAGGCGATCCTTAAGAATCACAATGCGGCGATGACTAACGGCATCGCAACAGTTAAAGGACATTAGATGATTACAGGAACGGAATTCATCAAAACAAAGATTTTGGGGGAGTGTTTTAACACGATAAGCTAAGTGAATATTCGCATTTAAAATGCGTTGAACACTACTTGGTGAAATCCCACAAATCTTAGCGATTTCTTTACTGGTCAGCATATCCCGAGCCAGAACAATTACTTGATGTTTCACATTATGCGTAAAAGTTTCATTACGTTTAACGAGGTTAGTTTGAGCACCACAGGTTTTTAAACACCGTTTACATTGATATCTTTGTCGTTTTAGCTGCATCTCATAACGTCCACCTGATAAGGTTCCCAATCTTAGATGGCCAATGTGAGTTCCATTTTTGATTAGAGATTTATGGCCACAATGAGGACATTTTAAAAGTTGATAGGAAAGGATAGCGTGAACGACATGAACGTGTTGCCCATTGGGATAATGTTCCTTAGTAATCTCAGTTACAGTTAAATTAGGGTCTGTTATTTCGAATAGGCTTAGGATAGAATTAGTTAGGGACATTTGTTTTTCCTCTTTTCGATTTTATTTGGCGATTAAATCGTAACACAAAGAGGGCAAATGTCCTTTTTTTTCAAAATAAAAACTGGTATCAGTTATTCACCAATACCAGAAAGTGTAGACCCAAAAAAGCAGCAAACCGGTGAGGTGAATCTCATCAGTTTGCTGTTTTTGCGTCTTTAAGGGTTGGTTTTAGAGGCAATTTGTGTAAAAATGTAAGGCGGTAAACTGAAAAAATAAGGAGTCAACATGGAAGACTATTTAATAAAAAGTATTGTCAATGACGGCATGTTTCGTGCATACGTAGTCAATGGTACAAATATTGTCAGAGAAGCTCAAAAACGCCATGATACTTGGAGTGCAGCAACAGCGGCATTGGGGCGTTCTTTGGTAGGCACCCTTATGCTGTCGTCTTCGTTACTTAAAGGCAAAGAAAAACTAACGGTTAAGATCAACGGTGGTGGCCCAGTGGGCGGCATCGTGATCGATGGTAATGCTAACGGAACGGTAAAAGGTTATTTGCAGCATCCGCATGTTTCGCTGCCATTAAATGCCAAGCACCATATTGATGTGGGTAAAGCGGTTGGTAATCAAGGAACGTTATCAGTAACTAAAGACATGGGGCTAAAAGATCCGTTTACCGGAAACGTTGGCTTGGCTTCTGGTGAAATTGGGGATGATTTTACTTACTATCTCGCCCAATCAGAACAAATTCCGTCTTCAGTAGGCGTGTCCGTTTTTGTTAATCCAGATGAGACCGTTGCAGTTGCCGGCGGCTTCATGATTCAAGTGATGCCGGGTGCGAGTGATGAAGCTATTGATCGTTTGCAAACGACTTTGAACAATTTGCCGCTGGTTTCAGATTTACTACGGCAAGGGAAAACCCCTGAAGCTATCTTGGAGATGTTATTTGCAAACGACAAAGTGAAAATTTTAGACAAATTGCCCGTAAGCTTCAAGTGTGATTGTTCCAAAGAACGTTTTGCAGCTGCAATGACAAGTCTTCCTCAAAGTGAAATAGCGGCCATGATTGCAGAAGATCATGGGGCAGAGGTGACTTGCCGTTTTTGCGGCAATCAGTATCACTATAGCGAAACGGAACTGAAAGCCATTCAATTAAAAGCACGCGGCTAAGTTTAGTTTGGTTGGTTATTGGTTCTGTGTTATGATAATTTTCATGACTGGCTTTGTGTTAAACAGCACAAAAGGAACGGCTTAATTTTAAAATGAGGTGACAAAATGGAATGGCAAATTGGTGATGTCAAGATACCCAATCAGCTGGTAGTGGCGCCAATGGCAGGTGTGACTAACTCGGCGTTTCGCCTGATCTGTAAGAAATTTGGTGCAGGTTTAGTAGTGTGCGAAATGATTTCTGATCGTGGCATTATGTATAAAAATAAGAAAACTTTGAGTATGATGAATGTCGATCCGCATGAACACCCCATGAGCATCCAAATTTTTGGTGGCACCAAAGAAACGTTGGTTGAAGCTGCTAAGTTCGTGGATCAGCATACAGCTGCTGATATTATTGATATTAACATGGGCTGCCCAGTGAACAAAGTGGTTAAAACCGAAGCTGGCGCCCGCTGGTTGCTGGATCCTAATAAGGTTTATGAGATGGTTTCCTACGTGACAGATGCGGTAAAAAAGCCCGTAACAGTGAAAATGCGTACTGGCTGGGATTCGGATCATGTGTTTGCGGTGGAAAACGCGCTAGCAGCTGAACGTGCAGGAGCTTCTGCTTTGGCCATGCACGGGCGGACACGTAAACAGATGTACACAGGAAAAGCAGATTGGAATATTTTAAAAGAGGTTTCCGATCAGCTTACTATTCCATTCATGGGTAATGGTGATGTACGCACTCCTGAAGATGCGAAACGAATGCTCGATGAAGTGGGCGCAACTGCTGTCATGATTGGTCGTGCGGTATTAGGTAACCCCTGGATGTTACACCGGGTATCAACTTATCTAGAATCGGGTGAATTAATCGATGAGCCAGAACCGGCAGAAAAGATTCGAATTGCAAAGGAACACCTGCACGGCTTGGTGGAATTAAAAGGCGATTATGTTGGTCCACGTGAATTCCGGACACAAGCAGCCTATTATCTGAAAGGAATTTCGCATTCTGCCCGGACAAAAGTAGCGCTAAACAACGCGGAATCGGAGCAAGAAATGGATGATATTTTTGACCGGTTTGCTGAGCAACAGCAGGAACGGCTGATTAAGCGACAACAACTAGCGAGATAAGCAGCGTTTGCTTTTTTGGTGTAAAATAGGCATCATAAATACGTGAGAAATATGGCAGAGGAGGATTTTTAAGTGGCACAAAAAGAGCAAGACATGAACGATCAGTTGAGAGTTCGTCGTCAAAAAATGCAGGATTTAAGAGATAAGGGAATTGATCCGTTTGGCCATGCGTTTAAACGGACCTATTTGAGCAAGCAGCTCCACGATCAGTATGGAGATCTTTCTAAAGAAGATCTGGAAGCAAAGAATGTTACTGCTAAGATTGCCGGACGGATGATGTCCAAACGTGGTAAAGGTAAAGTCGGTTTTGCTGACCTAAAGGATCGTAAGGGAACCATTCAGATTTATGTCCGTAAAGACACAGTTGGCGAAGATGAATATGCACTCTTCAAACAAGCAGATTTGGGTGACTTTATTGGGATTACTGGTGAGGTCATGAAGACTGATATGGGTGAATTGACCGTAAAGGCAACAGGCCTCACCTTCCTCACCAAAGCTTTGCGACCACTCCCAGATAAGTATCATGGCTTACAAAATGTGGAACAAATCTATCGGCAGCGTTATTTGGACTTAATTGCTAACGATGACAGTTTTGAACGGTTCATGAAACGGACTAAAATTATTAGTGCCGTTCGTAAGTATCTCGATGGCCTGGACTACACGGAAGTGGAAACTCCAGTGCTGCATAATCAAGCAGGCGGTGCCAATGCGCGTCCGTTTATTACCCATCATAATGCTTTAGATATTGATTTGTACCTGCGAATTGCACTCGAGCTTCATTTAAAACGCTTGATTGTCGGAGGAATGGAACGGGTATACGAAATTGGACGTGTTTTCCGGAACGAGGGGATGGATACGCGTCATAACCCAGAGTTCACCATGTTGGAAACTTACACGGCTTATTTTGACTTTCATGACGTTATGGATGAAACGGAAGGCATTATCAAGGCAGCCGCCAAAGCAGTTTCACCTGATGGAAAGGTTACTTTCCACGGTACAGAACTGGACTTAGGTCAAGATTTTGCGCGTATGCATATGGTTGATGCCATTAAAGAATATGCCGGTGTTGATTTCTGGCCGAAGATGTCTTTAGAGGATGCCCGTAAATTAGCTGATGAGCACCATATTCATTATGAAGAATGGTGGCAAGTTGGGCATATTATCAATGAATTTTTTGAACAGTTAGTTCAAGATAAGCTGACTCAGCCGGTATTTATTTATGGTCATCCAGTCGAAATTTCGCCACTAGCTAAGAAAAATCCTGACGATGATCGGTTTACAGATCGATTTGAGCTCTATATTAAGGGTAATGAGTTCGCAAATGCGTTTACCGAGTTGAACGATCCGATTGATCAGCGGCAACGTTTTGAAGCTCAAGTTAAGGAACGTGAACAAGGTAATGATGAAGCTGAAGGGATTGACGAAGACTTTATCGAAGCTTTGGAATATGGAATGCCGCCAACAGGTGGATTGGGAATTGGCATTGATCGTCTTGTAATGTTATTAACGGATGCACCTTCAATTCGTGATGTGCTGTTATTCCCAACCATGCGTCCGGAAAAATAGTGTTTTTAAAATAAACGGGTCTCTGTCAAATTGTATTGGTGGAGATTTTTGAAAAGCATGTTCACTTCGGTGAATGTGCTTTTTTTGTTTACGCATAAATTAAACTGATACGAATGAAAAAGTTATGAATATTTTGAAAACCAAAACAGCTACGCTTTAACACCTTAATTTTACGATTTAGTCCTTCAATAGGACCGTTGGAATACGGATAACGACAACTATTGAGAACAGCAGGACCATTCTTTATTAAAGTTGAGATAGTAATATCCATTTGGTTGCCAGCCGCCTTGTAGTTGGCAATCAAGGTTTTAAATCCAACCGCATCTTTTTGTTGAATGGCTGTTAGAATTCCTTGATAGGTTTGATACACAGTTTTAAATTCTGGAAATTCATCTAAGGCTAGGTCAATGGCGTTCTGTTGGGTCATGTATTCGTTGATACCGTGTAAATAGATAAGTTTAGTATCATTGACCTTTTCTTCTGCCAAATGGAACAAACGCCATTGAGATTTTAGAATGCGATAAACTCGGGAATGCTTATCTTGAAAAGTATGGATCACACGTGTACGTTCGTTATCCAGTGCCCGACCGGCAAGTTGAATAATGTGGAAACGGTCAATGATGGTTATTGCCTTAGGAAATAACCGATGAATAAAGCCAGCATACTCAGCATTCATATCAACGGTGATTGTTTGAACTTTCATACGTTCTTGAACTGAATAGCGAGCTTCAAAGTAATCAATGATATCCTTACTAAGGCGATCCTTAAGAATCACAATGCGGCGATGACTAACGGCATCGCAACAGTTAAAGGACATTAGATGATTACAGGAACGGAATTCATCAAAACAAAGATTTTGGGGGAGTGTTTTAACACGATAAGCTAAGTGAATATTCGCATTTAAAATGCGTTGAACACTACTTGGTGAAATCCCACAAATCTTAGCGATTTCTTTACTGGTCAGCATATCCCGAGCCAGAACAATTACTTGATGTTTCACATTATGCGTAAAAGTTTCATTACGTTTAACGAGGTTAGTTTGAGCACCACAGGTTTTTAAACACCGTTTACATTGATATCTTTGTCGTTTTAGCTGCATCTCATAACGTCCACCTGATAAGGTTCCCAATCTTAGATGGCCAATGTGAGTTCCATTTTTGATTAGAGATTTATGGCCACAATGAGGACATTTTAAAAGTTGATAGGAAAGGATAGCGTGAACGACATGAACGTGTTGCCCATTGGGATAATGTTCCTTAGTAATCTCAGTTACAGTTAAATTAGGGTCTGTTATTTCGAATAGGCTTAGGATAGAATTAGTTAGGGACATTTGTTTTTCCTCTTTTCGATTTTATTAGGCGATTAAATCGTAACACAAAGAGGGCAAATGTCCTTTTTTTTTTCAAAATAAAAACTGGTATCAGTTATTCACCAATACCAGAAAGTGTAGACCCAAATAAACTATTCATTTTTTGTGAATAGTTTATTTTTTTACTTTTCTTTCTTCGTACTATAAAAAAGATATAAAATGGATTTTGTTTTTAGCTATTTCGAAACGAATTGATAATTCTCAGCATAAATAGTTCGGATTTTATTCTGGATAGGGTGTTCAATTGAACGCGTGACGGCGCGGAGACTCAATTTTGCTATTGACCCGAAGGTAGTTTTCTGGTTATACTAGTACACGTTGTTTAGGAGCAATATGTATTTCTGTTTCAATTAACAAAAAAGTTTTTGTTGACATTGAAATTTGACGGTGCTATGATTATATAGCTGTCAAAAAAAGAACATCTGCTTTTAACAGCGATATAGTAGATCTTTGAAAACTGAACAAAGTTTCGACGAAACAAATGTGTAGGGTCTTCAAATGAGAATTTGAAGCAAACAATTTGCGAAGTCAATTCGCTTAAAACAATGAAACAACAAATGAGCTTTTTAAAAACTCAATTATAATATGAGAGTTTGATCTTGGCTCAGGATGAACGCTGGCGGCGTGCCTAATACATGCAAGTCGGACGCACTTTCGTTACGTGAATTAGAGATGCTTGCATCGAAGATGATCGTAACCATAAAGTGAGTGGCGAACGGGTGAGTAACACGTGGGTAACCTGCCCAGAAGCGGGGGATAACACCTGGAAACAGATGCTAATACCGCATAATAAAGTCAACCGCATGGTTAACTTTTAAAAGATGGCTTCGGCTATCACTTCTGGATGGACCCGCGGCGTATTAGCTAGTTGGTGAGATAATGGCTCACCAAGGCAGTGATACGTAGCCGACCTGAGAGGGTAATCGGCCACATTGGGACTGAGACACGGCCCAGACTCCTACGGGAGGCAGCAGTAGGGAATCTTCCACAATGGACGCAAGTCTGATGGAGCAACGCCGCGTGAGTGATGAAGGCTTTCGGGTCGTAAAACTCTGTTGTTGGAGAAGAACGTGTGTGAGAGTAACTGCTCATGCAGTGACGGTATCCAACCAGAAAGCCACGGCTAACTACGTGCCAGCAGCCGCGGTAATACGTAGGTGGCAAGCGTTATCCGGATTTATTGGGCGTAAAGCGAGCGCAGGCGGTTTTTTAAGTCTAATGTGAAAGCCTTCGGCTTAACCGAAGAAGTGCATTGGAAACTGGGAGACTTGAGTGCAGAAGAGGAGAGTGGAACTCCATGTGTAGCGGTGAAATGCGTAGATATATGGAAGAACACCAGTGGCGAAGGCGGCTCTCTGGTCTGCAACTGACGCTGAGGCTCGAAAGCATGGGTAGCGAACAGGATTAGATACCCTGGTAGTCCATGCCGTAAACGATGAATGCTAAGTGTTGGAGGGTTTCCGCCCTTCAGTGCTGCAGCTAACGCATTAAGCATTCCGCCTGGGGAGTACGACCGCAAGGTTGAAACTCAAAAGAATTGACGGGGGCCCGCACAAGCGGTGGAGCATGTGGTTTAATTCGAAGCTACGCGAAGAACCTTACCAGGTCTTGACATCTTCTGCTAACCTAAGAGATTAGGCGTTCCCTTCGGGGACGGAATGACAGGTGGTGCATGGTTGTCGTCAGCTCGTGTCGTGAGATGTTGGGTTAAGTCCCGCAACGAGCGCAACCCTTATTATTAGTTGCCAGCATTAAGGTGGGCACTCTAGTGAGACTGCCGGTGACAAACCGGAGGAAGGTGGGGACGACGTCAAATCATCATGCCCCTTATGACCTGGGCTACACACGTGCTACAATGGACAGTACAACGAGTTGCGAGACCGCGAGGTTTAGCTAATCTCTTAAAACTGTTCTCAGTTCGGACTGCAGGCTGCAACTCGCCTGCACGAAGTTGGAATCGCTAGTAATCGCGGATCAGCATGCCGCGGTGAATACGTTCCCGGGCCTTGTACACACCGCCCGTCACACCATGAGAGTTTGTAACACCCAAAGCCGGTGGAGTAACCTTCGGGAGCTAGCCGTCTAAGGTGGGACAGATGATTGGGGTGAAGTCGTAACAAGGTAGCCGTAGGAGAACCTGCGGCTGGATCACCTCCTTTCTAAGGAAAATAGAAACGGAAACCTGCACATTGTTGAAACTTTGTTTAGTTTTGAGAGGTTTACTCTCAAATGTAGATAAGCGCGAACGGGCCTATAGCTCAGCTGGTTTAGAGCGCACGCCTGATAAGCGTGAGGTCGATGGTTCAAGTCCATTTAGGCCCATAGTTACATTTGTTGGGGAATTAGCTCAGCTGGGAGAGCGCCTGCCTTGCACGCAGGAGGTCAGCGGTTCGATCCCGCTATTCTCCATTGACGGTGATGCCGTCGATTTTGTTCTTTGAAAACTAAATAATATCGAAAAATTTTCTAATTTTAATTATTGTCAATAATTAAACCGAGAACACCGCGTTTTATAGAGTTTTAAAACAAGATTAGTTCGAAACATAATCGCTAAACTCAAAACCACTTTACCGCAGGTAAAGTTAGGTTAAGTTATAAAGGGCGCATGGTGAATGCCTTGGTACTAGGAGCCGATGAAGGACGGGACTAACACCGATATGCTTCGGGGAGCTGTAAGTAAGCTTTGATCCGGAGATTTCCGAATGGGGAAACCCAACAACACTAATCCGTTGTTACCACCACATGAATACATAGTGTGGTTGGAGGTAGACGCGGGGAACTGAAACATCTCAGTACCCGCAGGAAGAGAAAGAAATATCGATTCCCTAAGTAGCGGCGAGCGAACGGGGAACAGCCCAAACCAGGAAGCTTGCTTCCTGGGGTTGTAGGACTGAACATTTGAGTTACCAAAGATTTCATAGCCGAACAGTCTGGGAAGACTGGCCAGAGCGGGTGATAGCCCCGTAGGCAAAATGAAGATCCCTCAGTTCAGGATCCTGAGTACGGCGGAACACGTGTAACTCCGTCGGAATCCGGGAGGACCATCTCCCAAGGCTAAATACTCCCTAGTGACCGATAGTGAACCAGTACCGTGAGGGAAAGGTGAAAAGCACCCCGGAAGGGGAGTGAAATAGTTCTTGAAACCATGTGCCTACAAGAAGTCAGAGCCCGTTAAGGGGTGATGGCGTGCCTTTTGTAGAATGAACCGGCGAGTTACGTTTACATGCCAGGTTAAGTTGAAGAAACGGAGCCGCAGCGAAAGCGAGTCTGAAGAGGGCGACTGAGTATGTAGATGTAGACCCGAAACCAAGTGACCTACCCATGTCCAGGTTGAAGGTGCGGTAAAACGCACTGGAGGACCGAACTCGTGTACGTTGAAAAGTGCTGAGATGAGGTGTGGGTAGCGGTGAAATTCCAAACGAACTTGGAGATAGCTGGTTCTCTCCGAAATAGCTTTAGGGCTAGCCTCGGAATTAGGATCATGGAGGTAGAGCCACTGTTTGGACTAGGGGCCCGTCTTGGGTTACTGAATTCAGATAAACTCCGAATGCCATTGATTTATGTCCGGGAGTCAGACGGTGAGTGATAAGATCCATCGTCGAAAGGGGAACAGCCCAGACCACCAGTTAAGGTCCCTAAATATATGTTAAGTGGAAAAGGATGTGGAGTTGCATAGACAACTAGGATGTTGGCTCAGAAGCAGCCATCATTTAAAGAGTGCGTAATAGCTCACTAGTCGAGTGATTCTGCGCCGAAAATGTACCGGGGCTGAAACATATTACCGAGACTGTGGATGCCACCGTCAGGTGGCGTGATAGGAGAGCGTTCTAAGGGCAATGAAGGCAGACCGTGAGGACTGTTGGAGCGCTTAGAAGTGAGAATGCCGGTATGAGTAGCGAAAGACAGGTGAGAATCCTGTCCACCGTATGACTAAGGTTTCCTGGGGAAGGCTCGTCCACCCAGGGTTAGTCGGGACCTAAGTCGAGGCCGAGAGGCGTAGACGATGGCCAACAGGTTGAGATTCCTGTACTAGTTAAACTTGTTTGAACAATGGAGGGACGCAGGAGGCTAAGGAAAGCGCACGGTTGGAAATGTGCGTCCAAGCAGCGAGTCTGGTGAAGAGTTAAATGCTTTTTGCCTCAAGGACAAGCTGTGATGGGGAGTGAAATTTAAAGTAACGAAGTTCCTGATGTCACACTGCCGAGAAAAGCTTCTAGTTAGAGTTTAACTACCCGTACCGCAAACCGACACAGGTAGTCGAGGAGAGTATCCTCAGGTGAGCGAGAGAACTCTCGTTAAGGAACTCGGCAAAATGACCCCGTAACTTCGGGAGAAGGGGTGCTGATCGCAAGATCAGCCGCAGTGAATAGGCCCAGGCGACTGTTTATCAAAAACACAGGTTTCTGCAAAATCGTAAGATGACGTATAGGGGCTGACGCCTGCCCGGTGCTGGAAGGTTAAGTGAATGAGTTAGCTTCGGCGAAGCTTTGAAATGAAGCCCCAGTAAACGGCGGCCGTAACTATAACGGTCCTAAGGTAGCGAAATTCCTTGTCGGGTAAGTTCCGACCCGCACGAAAGGCGTAACGATCTGGGCACTGTCTCAACGAGAGACTCGGTGAAATTATAATACCCGTGAAGATGCGGGTTACCCGCGACAGGACGGAAAGACCCCATGGAGCTTTACTGTAGCTTGATATTGAGTGTTTGTACAGCTTGTACAGGATAGGTAGGAGCCGTAGAAACCGGAACGCTAGTTTCGGTGGAGGCGTTGGTGGGATACTACCCTCGCTGTATGAACCCTCTAACCCGCGCCACTAAGCGTGGCGGGAGACAGTGTCAGGTGGGCAGTTTGACTGGGGCGGTCGCCTCCTAAAGAGTAACGGAGGCGCCCAAAGGTTCCCTCAGAATGGTTGGAAATCATTCAAAGAGTGTAAAGGCAGAAGGGAGCTTGACTGCGAGACAGACAGGTCGAGCAGGGACGAAAGTCGGGCTTAGTGATCCGGTGGTACCGTATGGAAGGGCCATCGCTCAACGGATAAAAGCTACCCTGGGGATAACAGGCTTATCTCCCCCAAGAGTTCACATCGACGGGGAGGTTTGGCACCTCGATGTCGGCTCATCGCATCCTGGGGCTGTAGTCGGTCCCAAGGGTTGGGCTGTTCGCCCATTAAAGCGGTACGCGAGCTGGGTTCAGAACGTCGTGAGACAGTTCGGTCCCTATCCGTCGCGGGCGTAGGAAATTTGCGAGGATCTGTCCTTAGTACGAGAGGACCGGGATGGACATACCGCTGGTGTACCAGTTGTTCCGCCAGGAGCATCGCTGGGTAGCTATGTATGGATGAGATAAACGCTGAAAGCATCTAAGTGTGAAACTCGCCTCAAGATGAGATTTCCCATTCCATTTATGGAAGTAAGACCCCTGAGAGATGATCAGGTAGATAGGTTGGGAGTGGAAGTGTAGTGATACATGGAGCGGACCAATACTAATCGGTCGAGGACTTAACCACGAAGTGGTGGCACTCGGAAGAAAAGAGAGTAGATATTATTTAGTTTTGAGAGAATAAAATTCTTTCACACGAGCCACGAAGGTGGATCGGAGAAGTGTGGTGGCGATAGCGAGAAGGATACACCTGTTCCCATGTCGAACACAGAAGTTAAGCTTCTTAGCGCCGAGAGTAGTTGGGGGATCGCTCCCTGCGAGGGTAGGACGTTGCCATGCGAATATTCCGGCATAGCTCAGTTGGTAGAGCCCCTGACTGTTAATCAGGTTGTCGACGGTTCGAGTCCGCCTGCCGGAGTAGTGATAGATGTTAACCTTCTCAAATGGAAAGTTAGCATCTTTTTCTATAGTGCCGGCTTAGCTCAGTTGGTAGAGCATCGGTATCGTAAACCGAGGGTCGGGTGTTCAAGTCGCCTAGCCGGCATCTAAAAGACACCGTTTGTGGTGTCTTTTGTTGTTTTCAGGAGTATTTGGGAGGTACCACCTTCTAAGAACAACTTGTTTTAGATTACCAAGAGATGTTTGGAGGAAGAAATAAATTGAATAACGAAAACGAAGTACATAGCGATAAGTCGTTCTTCGGGCAACCAAGAGGACTTTCAACGCTGTTCTTTACGGAAATGTGGGAACGTTTCAGTTACTACGGTATGCGTGCCATTCTGCTTTTTTACATGTACTACGCGGTGTCACGTGGTGGGCTTGGGTTTAGCCAAACTACCTCAGCGTCAGTCATGTCAATCTATGGTTCGCTTGTCTACTTAACCAGTGTTATTGGTGGCTATGTCAGTGACCGAATTTTGGGACCTCGGAAAACTGTTTTTTGGGGCGGAGTATTCATCATGTTTGGTCACATTGCTTTGGCATTACCATTTGGTGCCCCAGCGCTGTTCATTTCAATTGCGTTAATCGTGATTGGGACCGGATTATTAAAACCTAACGTTTCCGAAATGGTGGGCGGTCTCTACACAGAAGAAGATATCAGACGTGATTCTGGATTCAGTATCTTTGTATTTGGGATCAATTTGGGTGCTTTAATTGCACCACTGTTAGTTGGGTGGGTCGGTTCCCACGTTAACTTCCATGCTGGATTTTCACTGGCTGCTATCGGGATGTTCTTTGGATTAGTTCAATATTATTTAGGCGGGAAAAAATACCTCAGCAAAGACAGTTTGTATCCCTCTGATCCAATTGAACCGGAAGATGCCCGTAAATTAGGGTGGCAAGTTGGTGTTGGCGTCGTGATTTTTGCCTTGATCTTGGGTGTGATGGGATTGGCAAACGCGTTAAACATCGATAATGTTGTGCTTCTCTTAAGTATTGTTGCCATTGCCACGCCAATCGTTTACTTTGTTTTGATGTTTTCAAGCAATAAAGTTACGAAGATTGAGCGATCTCGCCTGTGGGCTTATGTGCCGCTGTTTATTGCGGCGGTGATCTTCTGGGCTATTGAGGAACAAGGATCGGTTGTTTTGGCACTCTATGCAGCACAACGTACACAGTTGCACTTGCACTTAGGGCCATTTGCCATCAACCTAGCTGCCTCTCAGTTCCAGTCCCTAAATCCACTGTTCATTATGCTATACACGCCATTTTTCGCGTGGATGTGGATTAAGTTAGGAAATAAGCAGCCAACCTCACCGCATAAATTTGCCTATGGTTTGGCATTTGCCGGTGTTTCGTACTTATTTATCGCATTACCAGGGATTCTTTTTGGCACTGCTGGTAAAGTTAACCCGCTGTGGTTAGTCGGCAGCTGGGCAATTGTTGAAATTGGAGAAATGTTGATTTCGCCAATTGGCCTTTCCGTGACAACTAAATTGGCACCGAAAGCTTTCAGTTCGCAAATGATGAGTATGTGGTTCCTAGCAGACGCGGCTGGACAAGCCATAAACGCGCAGATTGTCCGTTTTTACACAAGTGCAACCGAAGTTCCCTATTTCTTGATTGTCGGTGCAATTAGTATCGTTTTTGGGATTTTACTCTTGTTGTTGTCAAAATGGATTTCTTCCAAAATGGTGGGCGTCAATTAAATTCAACTATTTGAATCTAAAGATCAACTTAACAGGTTGGTCTTTTTTTGAGGCTTTAAAGCTGACACCGCACTCATAATGGCGTAAAATATTGTGCTGAGTCATCAGGAAACGAGGAAGATTTATGAAAGTAGCAGTAACGAGTGACAATCATTTGGATGTAAATCGGTTAGATGTCAGTGAAACCATAAAACAGCAAGCCGCATACTTGGCCGCTCAGGCAGTCGATCTTTATTTGATTGCGGGGGATCTTTTTAATGATTTCGGGAAAAGTCTTGCGTACGTTCAAAAATTGCAGCAAGAGCTCGGCAATCAAATTATGGTGAAATTCATTGCCGGTAATCATGATATGGTTCAGGGGGTCAGTTTTGAAGAATTAGAGCAGCCCCTTGATCCCAGCTACATGCATAATCAATATTTGGACATTCCCGGTTCCGATTGGCGAATCATCGGTAATAACGGCTGGTATGACTACCAATTTGCAGATAATCTACCCGAGAAACAAACTAAAGATTTTGAAGTGTGGAAACGTGCTTACTGGATAGATGGTTCGATTAAGCAACCATTAAGCGATAGAGAGCGAATGGATCTTGTTTTGGATGAAACTACCCACCAACTTAAAATGGCTCAGAAGGTCCAAAAAAAGGTTCTGTACTATACGCACTTTGTCCCTCGGCGTGATTATATTCGTTATGCGCCAGAAGGAAATCTCTGGAATATGGCGAATGCTTACATGGGCAGTCCGCGATTAGGAAAATTGCTAGAACAATTCCAAACCGATATTGTGGTTTTTGGGCACATGCATATTCATCCACAGCCGCAACAGTTTCAAAAGACGACTTACTACAATCAGGCGGTAGGTTATCACACAAAACGGATTAATGAATGGCAAGCAACCCATTTTCTGGCAGAATGGCAAACACGATTGGCGTATTTTCAGCTTTAAACAAATTATTTCAAAAAAATTCCGGCAAACCCCTTGATATTTGTCCGAATTTTCGGTATTATATTTTAGTCGGATGCGTTAAGTGTTCTGATATCGTTCACAGGGAAGGGTAGCGAAGTCTGGCTAAACGCGGCGGACTGTAAATCCGCTCCTTCGGGTTCGGTGGTTCGAATCCACTCCCTTCCATTTTTATGAATGGGCTATAGCCAAGCGGTAAGGCATCGGGTTTTGATCCCGTGATGCGCTGGTTCGAATCCAGCTAGCCCAACTTATTAAAACTACCAAATCAACAGTAAAATGTTGGTTTGGTAGTTTTTTTTGCTCCGTATTAAATTGTGCTAATGACAGGTCGTTTGGATATTTCTGGGTCTCTGTCAAATTGTATTGGTGGAGATTTTTGAAAAGCATGTTCACTTCGGTGAATGTGCTTTTTTTGTTTACGCATAAATTAAACTGATACGAATGAAAAAGTTATGAATATTTTGAAAACCAAAACAGCTACGCTTTAACACCTTAATTTTACGATTTAGTCCTTCAATAGGACCGTTGGAATACGGATAACGACAACTATTGAGAACAGCAGGACCATTCTTTATTAAAGTTGAGATAGTAATATCCATTTGGTTGCCAGCCGCCTTGTAGTTGGCAATCAAGGTTTTAAATCCAACCGCATCTTTTTGTTGAATGGCTGTTAGAATTCCTTGATAGGTTTGATACACAGTTTTAAATTCTGGAAATTCATCTAAGGCTAGGTCAATGGCGTTCTGTTGGGTCATGTATTCGTTGATACCGTGTAAATAGATAAGTTTAGTATCATTGACCTTTTCTTCTGCCAAATGGAACAAACGCCATTGAGATTTTAGAATGCGATAAACTCGGGAATGCTTATCTTGAAAAGTATGGATCACACGTGTACGTTCGTTATCCAGTGCCCGACCGGCAAGTTGAATAATGTGGAAACGGTCAATGATGGTTATTGCCTTAGGAAATAACCGATGAATAAAGCCAGCATACTCAGCATTCATATCAACGGTGATTGTTTGAACTTTCATACGTTCTTGAACTGAATAGCGAGCTTCAAAGTAATCAATGATATCCTTACTAAGGCGATCCTTAAGAATCACAATGCGGCGATGACTAACGGCATCGCAACAGTTAAAGGACATTAGATGATTACAGGAACGGAATTCATCAAAACAAAGATTTTGGGGGAGTGTTTTAACACGATAAGCTAAGTGAATATTCGCATTTAAAATGCGTTGAACACTACTTGGTGAAATCCCACAAATCTTAGCGATTTCTTTACTGGTCAGCATATCCCGAGCCAGAACAATTACTTGATGTTTCACATTATGCGTAAAAGTTTCATTACGTTTAACGAGGTTAGTTTGAGCACCACAGGTTTTTAAACACCGTTTACATTGATATCTTTGTCGTTTTAGCTGCATCTCATAACGTCCACCTGATAAGGTTCCCAATCTTAGATGGCCAATGTGAGTTCCATTTTTGATTAGAGATTTATGGCCACAATGAGGACATTTTAAAAGTTGATAGGAAAGGATAGCGTGAACGACATGAACGTGTTGCCCATTGGGATAATGTTCCTTAGTAATCTCAGTTACAGTTAAATTAGGGTCTGTTATTTCGAATAGGCTTAGGATAGAATTAGTTAGGGACATTTGTTTTTCCTCTTTTCGATTTTATTAGGCGATTAAATCGTAACACAAAGAGGGCAAATGTCCTTTTTTTTTTCAAAATAAAAACTGGTATCAGTTATTCACCAATACCAGAAAGTGTAGACCCAAAAAAGATAAGCACAATCAGAAATGGTTATGCTTATTTTTTGTCCTCAGGAGACAAAACTCATAATAAAACTGATAGTTATGATAAGCAGTTCTCAAAAAAATCGAATTTGAAGAAATATCGTGCCAAATCCTCACTTAATCTACCCGTTTCGTTCATATCTATGTTTTACAATTTTTTCAATGCTACAAATAAAATCGAAAACGATGCCGATATTATGTATCTTTTGCGACAGACAGCAGCATTTATTGATCCGAAATTCAAAAAGAGGAGCGATGTCTCAAATGACTTTGCAGATAGCAATTGTACTTATCACATTAGTCGTTACATTTGTATTAATGGCTATGGAAATTACGACACCTAATGCGATTATCTTGTGTGCGCTCGCTTTTCTCATGATGATTGGGATTCTGTCTCCCAGTGATGCCTTGGAAGGATTTGCCAATGACGGGTTAGCCACCATTGGGTTGATGTATATCATTGCTTATGCGATTGCTAAAAGTAATTTCATTTCCCATCTTTTTGACCGCACACTTGGCAACGGGAAGTCAGAGAAATTTTCACTTCTGCGGTTATTAACCTCGGTTAGCATCTTCTCACCCTTTATTAACAACACCCCAATTGTTTCAACGCTTACCCCGATGGTTCAAAAGTGGTGTAAAGAAAAGAATCTGTCAGTTTCCAAATTCTTAATTCCTCTTTCCTACGTCACCATCCTGAGTGGCTTGATTACCGTACTGGGAACATCGACAAATTTAGTCGCACAAGGGCTACTTTCTAAGTATCATCTGCGTCAGTTTGGTTTTTTTGACTTTGCAGTGGTGGGCATTCCGATTACAGTTGTCGGTATTTTGTATTTGATGACGATTGGTTACCATCTTTTGCCAAGTTATAAAAATAGTAATGTGGACAGCGTGATCGCGTCCCCTAATGATTATTTGATTGAAATGACCATCAGTTCTGATTTCCCGTTTCTTGGACAAACCATTAGTCAAGCCGGATTACGTCATTTGGATAACGTCTTTTTAGTGGCGGTGAACCGTAATGGTCATCCGATCGTGCCGGTAAATGAAAATGTGCGATTAAAGGATAAAGATCGTTTGTATTTCACAGGCTCAATTAAGGAAATTAATGATTTATTGCAGATCCCGGGACTTTTACCAAGTACTGAAAAAATTAATATGGTGGATGTGACCAACGAGCACGCCCACCTGGTGGAATTATCCATTCCGGATAGTTCGGCGCTCATTAACCAAACGGTGAAGTCGTCTAAATTTCGGGATGCATACGGTGGGGTGATCGTCGCTATTCACCGTGATTCAGTCAAGTTGAATGGTCAAATCGGTAAAATCAGTTTAAAAGCTGGGGATGACCTTGTTGCGATCACGAATGATGAACCAGAACAGTTAGATGCTATGAAAGATTTGCACGTCGTTAACGTCCAACTAGCTCAGAGTAACAAGCGCAATTACCGAGACTTTTTACCAGTTTTCTTATTAATCTGTGCCATTGTCGTTTCCACAATGGGCGTTATGGATCTTTTTGTTGCTTTAGCCGTTGTCTGCGTGATTTTATTTTTGACGAAGTGCATTACTGTCCAAGATGTTGCTCAAGCAGTTGATATCAACGTACTTTTGTTGGTGGCTAGCAGTTATGGGCTCGGGCTGGCAATGTCAAATGTCGGGGCGGATAAGTTCATTGCCCATCAGCTGACGGCGGTAACTGGCGCTCCCAACCCAATTTTATACATGTTCTTGCTGTATTTTATGACCAATTTTTTGACGGCAATTTTATCGAATGCGGCTGCCTTGTCCCTGATGTTTCCGATCGTCGTTTCGGCAGCAAAATTCATGAATTTACCGGTAATGATGTTGGCGATGCTGATCACCATTGCCGCTACGGCGGATTTTTCAACCCCGATTGGCTACCAAACAAATTTGATTGTGTATGGACCGGGGCATTATAAATTCACGGACTACTTTAAAGTGGGAATTCCACTTAATTTAATTTGTATGGTGATCTGTGTGTTTGTTACTTATTACGTGTACATCGTTTTATAAAAAGGCTTTAATTTTAAAAAAATAAATTTAGATAGGAAGATGCAAATGGCAATTCATATTTTTCAAAAACTTTTTCCCGGTTTAAGACCCAAACGAGCGGTTCTCGTACTCGGCAGTGGTCGGTCTGGTACTTCTGTGTTAACGAAATGCATTAATTTTATGGGCATTTCGCTCGGAACGGATAATTTACTGGCCCCAAGTAAAAAAATTAATCCGAAGGGGTACTTCGAGAATAAAGACATCATTAACATTCATAAAAAACTGGGCAGCAAAATTCGGTACCGACCGGCATTTAAAGGCTATTATGACAGTCCTAAAATCAAAAAAGATCGGGCGGCACTAACAACTTACTTAAAGACCAAATTTCAAAAAGAACAGTACTTAGTGATTAAGGATCCACGGATGAATGATTATATCGAACTGTGGCAGCACGTTTTAGACGACATTCAGGTACGACCGGCAGAAATCATTTTGATCCGTAACCCGTTGGATGTGGTGGCTTCAAATTCGCGGGCTTGGCATCGGGATAAAGTCATGGCGCTGCGCCAATGGCAAGTACGAACACTGCTCTCATTGCGAGATACAAAAGACCATCCGCGCTTGGTTGTCAGTTATGAGGATCTCTTCCATAAAACCTTACCGACGCTTCATCGGATTGCCACCCAACTGGATTTACCTTGGCCTAAAGATGAGCAAGCCTTGCAAGCTAAAATCGATGGATTTATTGATCCTAATTTGCAAAAGAGCGACAGCGGTGAAAGCTTGGCTGAGTTTAAAGCTGAAAAAGATTTGGATGATGATGTGAAGGAACTGTACTTGCTTGGCGTCAAGGCGGCTAATAGTGATGAATTTTTAGCTTCGGACGAATTTGATCGTCAAATCAATGATTTAACGGACCGCTATATCGAATCATATGGTTCACTTTACCGTGATTTCAATGTCAAAATTGATAGTAAAACGGTCTTTGTCTACGGTTCTGATGCAAATCAAGTCGCGGCTGTAAATAAATTGCTAACTGATCAAAAAGTGGTGATGCAGGATCAGAAAACTAAAAAAGCGCACCAGCTGCTGCAAACGGTGAGTGACCGGCTTGCTGATGATCCGCAAGCGCAAGCAGGATATGAGCAAAGTTATTCCTATCTGGAACTGAAGGAAGACTTTAATAACTATCTTCGCAAAGGTGCCAAGAAGAATGCGGCTTGGGGCATTGGCGACGTCTTGACTAGTGAAGCGGTTGAAATGTTAATGACCGTTAGTGAAGAGATGAATTTGGATACTCGCAATATTTTGGTTGTTGATGATCAGGCACTAACCCAAAAAGATGAAAAGCGTGCCGTACTTTTGAAACGCTATGAACGCGTGTTAAATCGTGTAAGTACGCAAACCCACTTGGTCGTAGCTGCTTCAACTTTACAAAGTGAAGCGACCCAGAAAAAAATTACGGCATTTTTAACTGCGGACCATAAGCAAGTCCAAATTGCCGATTATCGGCAAATACCAAGTGAGACCGTTGCGCAATTGCAAAAACTAGGGACAGCCTAGGCGTTGATGCTGAAAAAATTTTAAATTTAAAAAGGATGGCTAACATTTATGGATAAAGTATATGGAATCACACCTCATGGTGGAAAATTAGTGAACTTAAAGGATCTTTCTGAACAAACTTATACGGCAGCTGAAAAACTGCCTAAATTACAAATTAATGCCTGGAATATTTCCGATTTAGAATTATTGGCAATCGGGGGCTTTAGTCCATTAACTGGCTTTATGTCCGAAGCTGATTATAATTCGGTTGTTCAAACCATGCATTTAACTAGCGGAGTCATTTGGAGTATTCCTATCACTTTGCCGGTTTCTGAAGCGAATGCGGCTAAATTTGCGGTTGATGAGGAAATTGCCTTAGTTGATGCTAACAACACAATTTATGGCACCATGGTGGTGACTGATAAATTCCGTCCCGACAAGAAAGTCGAAGCTCAAAATGTTTACGGGACTACCGAAGAAGCACATCCTGGTGTTAAAAAAATGTATAGCACCGGTCCAGTGTATTTAGGTGGTCCGGTAAAATTACTGCGTAACTTAGATCACGGCGATTTCAGTGATTTTTATATGGAGCCGCTTGAAACAAGAAAAATGTTCCATGACCTTGGCTGGCAAACAATTGTCGGTTTCCAAACACGAAACCCGATTCATCGGGCACATGAATACATCCAAAAGACAGCTTTGGAAAGTGTTGACGGGCTGCTTTTGAATCCGCTGGTCGGCGAAACCAAGGCCGATGATATTCCAGCCGATGTACGCATGAAGAGTTACCAAGAAATTTTGAAGTATTACTACCCTAAAGACCGTGTCCGGCTGGTGATTTATCCTGCCGCTATGCGTTATGCGGGACCTAAAGAGGCAATTTTGCACGCCATTGTCCGTAAAAATTATGGCTGTACACACTTCATTGTCGGCCGTGATCATGCTGGTGTTGGTGACTATTACGGTACCTACGAGGCACAAGAATTAATTTCTTCTGTGGAAAGCGAAATGGGAATGCAATTCTTCAAGTTTGAAAACGCGTTTTACTGCACAAAATGTGGCTCAATGGCAACTGATAAGACTTGCCCACACGATGAAGCTGAACACATTTCACTTAGTGGGACAAAGGTACGTAAGATGCTCAGAGACGGGATTGTACCGCCTAAGGAAGTCTCCCGTCCTGAAGTTGCGCGCGTGTTAATTGAAGGCATGAGAAAGTAGAGGTTCGCATGGCAAAATCAGAAAATATTACTTGGCAAACAACTAAGATTGACAAAGCACAACGGCAGGCACGTTTTGGCCACAAAAGCGCCGTCCTTTGGTTTACAGGATTGTCAGGTTCAGGAAAATCGACCATTGCCGTTGAAGTTGAAAAATATCTCTTTGAACATCAAATTAATAGTTACGTGCTGGATGGCGATAATGTACGTTTTGGTCTGAATAGTAACCTTGGATTTTCGGCAGAAGATCGAGCAGAAAATATTCGGCGTATTGGAGAAGTGTCTAAACTCTTTGTCGATGCCGGTATTATCACGTTGACGGCATTTATCTCACCATATCAAGAAGACCGGGAGCGTGTGCGTAAAATTCTCGATCCAGATGAATTCATTGAAGTTTTTGTGGACACGCCACTGGAAGTTTGCGAACAACGTGATGTAAAACATCTGTATGAGAAAGCCCGCCGCGGTGAAATTAAAGGATTTACGGGAATTGATGCCCCTTATGAAGCGCCAGAGCATCCCGAAATCACCATTGATACTTCCAAGCAATCGTTGGAAACATCCGTCCAGCAAATTGTATCTTACTTAGAGAAACACCATTATATTAAGATTGCGGATTAGTAAAGGGAGGATGAATTGGCAATGACCTCGAAAATCATGGCATTAATTAAAGCGCATCAAAGAATTTTTGTTTATCGTCATATTAACCCAGACCCAGATGCCATTGGGTCGCAAGCGGGGCTTGTACGACTTTTACAACACTCTTTTCCAAAAAAAGAAGTTGTGGCGGTTGGTTCACCCAGTTCATCATTGGCTTGGATTAGTGCTGAAATGGGAGTTGACAGACTTCCCGGAAAAGAGGATTTGGTCATTGTGGTAGATTGTGCCAATCGGACGCGCATAGACGGGCCACTGCCAGTTTTACCAACGATCAAAATCGATCATCATCCCAATCTTGATCCATACGCACAAGTGAATTGGGTGGACGATAAGGTGGCTAGTTGTGCAGAAATGATTTATCAGTTGTATCGCGAAAATGCTGATGAACTAAAATTCGATTTGCAAGCCGCCAGTGACCTCTATGCGGGGATTATTGGCGACACGGTCGGTTTTTCAACTGCAGATACAACCGCCGATACCTTTCAAACTGCCGCAGATTTACGTCGCTTAGGTGTTGATGTTGCCGAGATTAGCCATCAAGTCACGGCTATTGATTCACGGTTGAGCAAACTTTTTGGGTTTGTAATGAGTAATCTTGAAGTTAATCGGCAGGGATTAGGCAGCATTGTCATTCCCCAAACCGTCTTAAAAAGTTATGGTCTGTCTTGGGGAGAAGAAGATGCAGTCGTCTCCTTGCCCGGGAACCTAAAGGATGTGCAGGTGTGGTTAATGTTTATTGAAAGCCCCCAGGGTGAGTATCGCGTTCATTTGCGTTCTAAAAAAATTCCAATTGATAGGATTGCCCGTGACTTTGCTGGCGGGGGACACCCGTTGGCTAGTGGGACCTATGTGAAAGACTTGCAAACTGCTGAACTGCTGATCAATGCAACGAATAAGTTAATGATCGACCAGCAAACAAACAGTATTGCGTAAAATCAATTTCCGGACAAGTTCAAAAAATGTTTGGAAATTTGTTTGTCTAATTTGAAAGAAAGGGATTCACGCTATGCGAAAAAATTTAAAATGGCTGATTGCGACAGTTATTGCAATCATTTTGGTAATTGGGGGAACATTTTACTATAAAAATTCTCAAACCAATTCAACAGCAAAAGTCACAACCAGTAAGGTTCGTTCAGCTAGTGCAGTCAAAAAGGATATTAATTCCCGCTTAGTTTATGGCGAGATCAAGGCACAAAAAGGAATTACAAAGAATCTGACCCAAAAAGCTAAAAATAGTCAGTACAACTTGGATAATATTTACACCAAGCTTAATCCCTATAAAGTATCTCCGTTAAGTGCGGTGGCAATTTTTCATACGAATAAAGCGGCGAAGGTTAGCTATACAGTGGTCGGCAAAACAAACAAGACTTCCATTACGAATACGGTTAAAACTTATAGCAAATCCCATACGCTACAAATTTTAGGGTTGTATGCCGGCTACAATAACACGGTCAAAATTAAAGTTATCTACCGTGACGGGACTTCGGCGACCCGGACGATCCATATTCAAACTGCGCAGCTGCCGAGTTCCTTAGCCTCCATTAAAATTAAGGTGTCAAAAGCTAATAAAAAGAAAATGGCGCTTGGTACTGGGAACAGCAAACTTACGTTTATGGTACGGACAACCATTTCAGGAAAAAATGAATCCAAGAACTTTTCGTTTGGGATTGATGCAGACGGGGCCATTCGCTGGTATACCACTCGTCCGACATCGCACATCTTTAAGCAGCTGAATAATGGTAATCTCTTGATTTGGACCAAATCGAAAGCCTCTAATTCGTATTTTAATGAATTAGTGGAAATGAATTATGAAGGTAAAATCAAGCGCACATATCGTTTGAATCATAAAGCTTGGGGCAAAGCGAAAGGATCCAAGAAACAAAATCATAATCAGATCCATCATGATGTGACTGAATTGCCTAACCAAGACCTCATTGCGACCGTTTCGGATGGTGGCCGGACTTATGTTGAAGATACGATGATTGTGATTTCGCATAAAGCCGGCAAAATTACCAAGGTCATTAATATGAAGAATATTTTGCCAAGTAAATTCTACCGTAAATATAATGCCACTAAATCCTCTAAGTACATGGGTAAACGTGACTGGTTCCACCAAAATTCGGTTTACTATGATAAAACAGATAAGAGTTTGATCATTTCTAGTCGTAATCAAAATCTGGTTATGAAGATCGACTATAAGACCCAAAAGATTAAGTGGATTCTTTCTGGAAAGAAACGCTCAGCATGGCCAAAGCGTTACCGTAAATATCTTTTAAAAGCTTCTGGTAAAATGATTTGGCCAGGTGGTCAGCACGCGGCAATTGTCAATCCGGCCACTTTGGGAAAGAAAAATTCATTGAATGTGTTGATCTTTAACAACAATATTGCGGTTGGAAAAACGAAGAAATCTCTGACAGAAAGTTCTGGAAAGTACTCTGAAGGGGTTGAATATAAGATTAACGAAAAGAAGCGGACAATCAAAGTAGTTGACAGCTTTGGCAAGTCGTTAGGTAAACAAAATTTTGCGAATATTATTGGGTCAAATCGCTATCTCAATGCGACAAACCGGTTGATTGATTTTGGCTGGCTGGATAATGGAGATGCCGCGAATGTGATTGAATACAATAGCAAAACCAATAAGCAGATCTTTAATGTGAAGTTGTCCAATTTGGGCAGTGGGGGTTATGTTTACCGCGCCGAACGCTTCTCCTTGTATCCGACGAAGCATCGCTATGGGATTAACGAATAAGAGATAAAACACGAACTCAAATGAAAAACAGGTTTGAAAGACTCATTAAATTGAGTTTTCTCAAACCTGTTTTTTTGTGGTCACTGGTTTCCACCTAGAAAAGCTGGCTTTTGGCCTGTGACTTATTTTAATAATTTTAGAGGCGATGCCTGTTATAACGCCTATCCTGCAGCAAATACGGGTAAAAAGAGACATGGACAATGACAAAGATAAAACGCACAGAAAATTCTGGGTGGGACGTGTCCTACAAAAAAGCGCTCCCCGATAAGCTTTAGACAGTTTGTCTGGCTTGCAGGCGAGCGCTTCATAAATAGTGGGCACGGTGTTATTTATTTTGTCCCCAGTGGGGAATCATTTTTCCATCTGGTGTCACCTCAGGAGTCGCATCTTTTGATGTCAGCTGATCATCGTTATCAAAGCCGTTGACGAGCTGATCAACGAAGCGTTTGCTGGCGTGTCCGTCAGGTTGATCAAAGAAGTAATCCACAAACGTATCTAGTTTATGGCGGTCAAACTGTGGATGTTGAATTTGCGCAATCAATTCGGTAGTATTTTCCGCAAGCGGTCCTGGGATAAAGTCTAAATAGTCAAAATAGAAACTCCGCTTTTGCATATAATCAGCTAAGTCAGGTGCAAAGAAGATCATGGGGCGTTTTAGTAACGCATACTCAAAGCAGACTGAGGAATAATCCGTAATCAGTTCATCCGCAATCAAAAGCAGGTCGTTGATTTCACGATAATCCGAAACGTCATAGAAGAAATCAGCGTACTTATACGGAATGTTCGGTTCGTTTTGTACAAACGGATGAATCTTCAGCAAGAAAACATAGTCTTCATGAAGAGCTTCATACAATTTGTTGAAGTTAATATCTTCGTAAGGATAATAAGCGGATTGCTGTCCATTACCACGGAAAGTCGGGGCGAATAAAATTACCTTTTTACCTTTAATAAAGGGCAGTTCTTCTTGTAATCTTTGACGGACTTCGTTTTCGTAAGCCTGGTCGAAAAAGACATCCGTACGGGGAATTCCAGTTGTGACAATATTTTCTTCCGGAATGCCAAAACCTTCTGCGTATTTGTCGGCAACATGCTTAGAAGAAACCAAAGCTTTTGTGTAGTTGCGATGATTTAAAGAATCTAGTTTTGGGCCTCCCGGCATACCGACACGGCTGTAGCCAAAAGTTTTGAATGCTCCGACCGCATGCCAAACTTGAATCAGATCTGCATTGTGGCGAATCGTGAGCGGATAGATTAAAGGATAAAAGTCATCTAATAAAATATAACGGCTGGTTGCAAAGGCTTTGGCAAGGGTGAAGACCTCATGCCAGGATTTCTTCGCTTTAATGCTGGGTTTTAGATAAAATGAGATTTTAAAATTCGTGTGGCGACGCAAAAGTTCTTTATAAATGAATTCGAAGTTTCCTGAGATGCTGGTCCGGCTATCTGATACAAACGAAATCTTCCGCGGATTTACAGGTAACAAACTATACCAGCGGTAGGCAAGCTTGAGCACACGGCGTTTGACAGAACGCATAAACGGACTTTCTAGGATAAATTCCGAATCAAGTTCATTAGTGAGCGGATTAATCTCACTCAGAATATTAGAACTGACCGCTAGTGAATTTGCCGCGAAATTATATTTAAAAATTAAGCGGTATTGAGAATTCTTTCTAGCAGAATAGCTCGTCATTTTGGTGATATAGCTTAAATCGTGATCACAATCTTGAATTTTTCCGATTGAGGTGCGTTGAATTAGCCAGCCATCGCTAAGATACTGTTTTAGCTGAATGCGGATTTCATACTGACCAGGGACTAAAGGCTTGCCGTTGTTGATTACAGCAAAGTTGACAGAACCAGAGTAGCCAGCCATGGGAAACTGCGCATTCTCGTTAGATTTGCGGTTAACCAGTGGAATTTCAATTTCCGGGCTGCCTTCTTTAGAAAGAATGAGGCTTTTAATGATTTTTTCTTCATCATTTTCCGGAAATTTTTCAAAATAGGCGATTCCAGAAATCGTGAAATAAGCCCCGTTGAAATCGATGGCCTTGACTCGCCGTTTGATTAAAGAATCCACATTTTCGACAATCCGGGGGGATGTGTACGCTGGTTCAACCTTATCTTGCAATTCTGGATTTTGCGGTGCGGGTCTTAATACCCGGCGCACCTTGTTTTTTATTCTTCTCAGTATATGTTTCATGACTCTTGTTCACCATACCTATTAATTGATGTTAAAAATTGGTAGACCCGATCACTGTTGTGACCATCAAGATTTGGAAAGTTTTTCTTTTTTAGTTGGCGAACATAATCCAAATCTAAGTGGGCCAGATTATGATTTATAAAATTCATTAGATGAGTCGCGTTTTCAAAATCAGGCGCTTTCAAATAATTAAAGTAGTCGACATAAAAACCTTGCTGTTCAATATACGTCTGGTAATCAGGCGTATATAACAAAATGGGTCGCTCAAAATAACTAAAGTTAAGTAAGAGCGACGAATAATCAGTCACAAATACGTCAATTTGGGGCAGAATTTGTTTCACGCGTCCCGGATCCTGAAAGAGATGGATGTTGGCGGGTAAATCCTGATTATCTAGTCTCATATTAACATACGGATGAATAGAAATGTAGATTTCCCAGTCCGCTGTTAGAGTTGCAGCTGCTTTGATGAAGGCCTGCACCGCTGCTTTAACGGGGGCAACGTTATTCGCCCGATAAGTGGGTGAATAAAGCAACCGACGCTTGTGCTCGAGTTCGCGGTCGATTGGTACCTGAACAAAGGGATCTAGCATCGGGTCGCCAAGGGCTAAAACACGCTTCTTTTGGATATCAAAGGCATCTGCGTAAGCTTGACGATCATCTTCAGCATTGACCATCACCCAATCATAATTGGTATGGGGCTTAATCACACTTTCATCAGCGTTGGGGAGGCTTAAACCAAATTTCTTTAGCGTGCCAATTGCGTGCCATAGTTGAATCACAACGTTTTTACGATGTTTAGTTAAGGTATACAACGGGAAAAAATAGTCGTCAATAATAAATAAGTGCGAGGTCGCCATGTAATAGACCGAAGTTAAAGAATACCAGAAAAAAAGAAGGCGGCTTTTCCACGAACGATCGTAATGAAAGCAAAAGACTTTAAGTTCGTAACCACCGTTTTTTTCGAAGGTATCGTAAAGTTGTTTGAGGTTATCAACTAATTGCGTATTGCGCATGGTAGCAAAGGTGATGCGTTTGGCACGGGGGCGAAACACAAAGTAGCAGAACTGGTAGCAAGTATTATATAAAAATTTTAGTAAGTTGAGTTTGGTGCGCTTTAAACTTCCCACCGCATCACGGCCTTTCCCCAAGAGCTAGCACTGTCTTTTTCAAAAAATGCAACCACTTCTTTGATGGAACTTACAACCTGCGTGAAACCGATAAGATTTGTCAAACGGTCACGGATTTGGGGATCCTTTTCCAAAATAGCAATCGCTTGCTGAAAATCAGTACGACCGCTGCGGCTAGAACCACGCAAGGTCAACCCGCGCTCTAAAACCATTCGGGTGTTAATTTCAATTGGGTTTTCAGAAACGCCTAGTAACATGATTGTCCCCATTGGTTGGATATGATCAATAATTTGCTCAACCGCAATTTGGCTGCCTGAACCGCCTGTACATTCGAAAGCATGACTGACCTTTAACTCTGGTGGAATATCGTTAACCAGATAGGTTTCATCAGCAAAGGAAAAATAATCCAGTTTGTACTGGTGACGTCCGAAGACAATCACTTTGCTTTTGGGAAAAAATGATTTCGAAAGGGAGGCTACAATGTAACCTAAGTTACCATCTCCCCAGATACCAATGACTTGCTCATCCGCGTCCATGGTTTCTTTGAGATTGGTCAGTGCTTGGACGCCAACTGAAATCATCTCTGTGAAAGCGGCCATGTGCGGATCAAAGTCTTTAGGAATTCTAATCGCGCGATCGCGGCGTAGAAAAACATACTCTTGCATAAAACCATCATAACCACTGGAACGGAAGTGATTATCTGTGAGGTAATTTTCCTTTACGATCTGATCGTGATGATGGGGAGTATTGGGGATCATAGCTACAGTTTGACCGACTGAAAATTCATTTTTCGGATCAAAGACAACCTGTCCAATTGCTTCGTGAATGAGTGCCATGGGCAGCTTTTTGTCCAGGACATCTTGAGTCCGATTGCCCGAAAAATAACGTTGGTCCGCCTTACAAATCGAAAGGTAAGTCGGACGAATAATGATCTCGTCGGGAGCTAAGGTTTCATCGATAGTTTGCGCTTCAAATTGGCGCGCGCTGACGAGCCGATAGACTTAGTTCAACATTAAATGGTCACCCGCTTTTCTACAATAGCCCGAGCAATTTTTAAATCGTAGGGCGTCGTTATTTTGATATTTGAGACTTCACCGCGAACCATGTGCACTTCTTCACCCGCTAGGAGACAGATTTTGCACGAATCTGACAAAATAGCTTTTTGAGCCTCAGTGAGTTGACCAAAAGCAGCCTTGAGTTTTTTGATATTAAAACTTTGTGGTGTTTGGCCCTGATACATATATTCGCGGATGGGAATTTCTTCAATGGCGTTGTCTTTACCGCGGACAATCGTATCAATTGCGGGGACAACCGTGTCCACAGCCGCGTATTTTTGTACCGCAGTGATGTTGTCGTCAATGATTCGTTTTGTGATAAAGAGACGAACCGCATCGTGCGTCACAACGGCATCTTCATCTTTTAAACCAAACGTTTTTTCAATGTAGGCAATGCCATTCATTAAAGTATCGTTACGTTCAGAACCACCAGTAATAACTACGACCCGCGGATCCGTCACGTATTTACGAATTAGGTCTTTCGTATGGGTTAACCAGTCGGCTGGGCAGACAACCAAGATAGCTTTGAATCGGTCTTCAAGAGTAAATTTTTCAACGGTTTGAATTAAAATAGGCTTGTTGCCAAGTGGTAAGAATTGTTTGGGCATTGCCGTGTTACCCATCCGTGTCCCTTTACCGCCGGCCAAGATTTGTGCATAGATTGTCATAAGAATGAACTCCGTTTCTGTATAAAAAACATTTTGATTTTTGGGGTTAATTAATCTTAAGTGACAAATATGAAGATAATGTTATGGATTAGGCAACTTTTTTAGACGAATTGGTTAACGGGTAATTAAGTCCTAAAATTTATCGCAAAAAAGTGTTTTGAAAGGGGGCAATCCCTTTTTCCTAACGCCTAAATAGCCCCTCTGAACGCTTGTCGCCATGCAAGGTGGTTAGTCGGCAATGGGATGCAGTGCCAGTGCTTTTTGGGCCTCTTCATAATCATCAAAATGATGTTTGGTGCGACCAATAATCTGGTAATCTTCATGACCTTTCCCGGCAATTAGGATCACATCACCTTTTTTAGCCGTTTCCACGGCATGAAGAATGGCTTTGCGGCGATCAATAAAGACGGGGACGTTGGCTTCTGGAACGCCAGCCAACATGTCGTTGAGAATCAGCTGGGGATCTTCTTCCCGCGGATTGTCCGAAGTGAAAATGGGTTTGGTACTGTAATCGACCGCGATTTGAGCCATCTTAGCCCGTTTTCCTTTATCCCGGTTGCCGCCACAACCAATGACACAGTAAATGTCTTTTTTGGCAAAGGTTTGAATAGTTTTGAGGGCATTTAAGAGACTATCAGGTGTGTGTGAGTAATCAATAATCACACGTACACCGCAATTTGAGGGCACGGATTGGAACCGTCCTTTAATCCCGGTCACTTTTTCCAAAGAGGTGACGATCTGGTCAACTGTTAAACCGCTGGCGTAAGCTGCTGAAAAAGCGGCCAACAGATTATATACATTAAATTTGCCAATTAGTTGCGTTTTAACGTGTACCGCTTTGCCCAAGACTAACAAATCAAATTCAGTTCCATAACTCGATAACTGGATGTTGCGGGCACGAATCATCGCATCTTCGTTCAGTCCATAGGTTAATACGTGAGCCGAAGTGTCTTGTTCAAACTGACGGCCGACGGGATCATCCGTATTTAACACAGCGACTTTAGTGGTGCCTTCGCGATTATACTTATTGCCAAGTTGCGCAAACAGCATACTTTTGGCATGAATGTAATTTTCCATTGTCTTGTGAAAATCAAGATGGTCACGAGTAAGGTTAGTGAAAACGGCAATATCGTAATCAATGCCCCAAACTCTCCCCAGTGCTAGTGCAATAGAGGTGACTTCCATGTTCACAGTGGTTACACCCGCTTGCCGCATTTGTGCGAGGGTGCGCTGAACGGTGATGGCATCTGGTGTGGTGTTGTTGGTGGGCAAGACTTCATCGTTGACTTTGCGGTACATAGTGCCAATAAGGCCGGTAGTCTGATTTTGATCACGATAAATCTGATCAATCAAGTGGGTCACGGTTGTTTTGCCATTAGTTCCCGTAACGCCGATCATGTGCATTTTTTGACTCGGCGCTTCGTAAAAGACGTCGGCCAGAATAGCCATGGCGCGTTCGGTATTTTGCACATAAACAACGGGAACATTCACATTGACGCGTTTTTGCGCCACAATAATTTTGGCACCGTTAGCTACGGCTTGATTGACCAGCGTATGGCCGTCAACGTGATACCCGTCGACGGCAATGAACATCGCCCCCGGTTTGACTTCCCGTGTATCCTGGGTGAGCAAGGTCACTTCAAAATCATGGGTAATGGCAGGCTCAACCTGGGTGAATTTTAAGCTGTTAATTAATTGACTTACTTTCATATAAGAACACTCCTTTTTGGTTACGCGGCATTATTGGGTAGCAACGCTGAACTGATGACTCCGCATGAACTCGTCGTGCAGTGCATTTAAGGCGTTGCGCAAATCAAGTTGTTGAATCAAGACCCAGATGGTTGTATAACTATCGGCTGATTGTAAGATTTTAATGTTTTGTTTAGCCAAGGTGTTTACGATTCTTGCTGTAATGCCAGGAGTACCTGCAATGCCAGCTCCCACGATAGCCACTTTGGCGCAGTTGGTAAGCACAGAGAAATCAGCATGGGCAGCTGTTAGGTTTTTTTTAGCAAGCAGCAAATCCTTTTCGGGAAGATTGAAAATTACCTGCTGGCCGTTGATATTAATGAAATCAACACTAAGGCCTTTTGAGGCAAGCAGCTGAAATATTTGACCGGCAGATAAGTTCTGAGTGTGCACAGAAAATTGGGTTAAGTTTTCTTGATCCGTAATTCCGGTCACCGTTCGATAGTGAGAAATTGTGGCCTCACTTTGACAAACCAGCGTTCCCAATTCATTTGGTTGCTGATAAGTGGCACGAATCCGCATCGTCAGATTAGCTTGTTTAGCCACCTCCACAGCGCGAGGATGAATGACACGTGCGCCATTATGCGCAAGGTTAGCGAGTTCCTCGTAACCAATTGTTTTGATGCATCTAGCCTGTTTGACAAGTTGTGGATCGGCGGTCATGATACCATCAACGTCAGAGAAAATATCCACAGGAACCTTTAAGGCAGCTGCTAAAATTGCGGCACTGACATCGGAACCGCCGCGGCCAAGTGTGGTAACTTCGCCGGTGGGATCAGCACCTTGAAAGCCGGCAACAACGACCACATCAACTTCTTTTAAAGCCCGCAAAATCCGGGTCGGGTCAACTTTAAGCACTTTAGCATTTTGAAAGTCTGAATTGGTCAAAATACCTGCTTCCCGGCCGGAGAGCGCTGTAGCCGTGAGACCGAGTTTACGGGCGGCTTCTGCAAATACAGTGGCAGAAATGATTTCGCCGACCGAAACTAGCATATCCAGTTCACGTTTGCTGAGCTTTGTGGTGGTATTATCCACCAAGTCGAGCAGAGCGTCTGTGGAATAAGGCGCCCCTGGTTGACGAATGGCAGAAACCACAACGACGACCTTTTGATTTTGCTGCACGGCATATTGGACGTGCTGGAGCGCCTGTGCTCGGGATGGCGCGTCTTTAACTGAACTCCCACCAAATTTTTGAACGATTATTTTCATTTAATTCACCAACTCTTCATTAGTTACTTGACTAGAGTGAAAATCTTCCACGTAAATTTTGTACCACATCATAAAAGTAAGGACAGTCCAAAGTTTGCGGGAATTATCGGCTTTACCGGTACGATGTGCTTCCAAAAGGTTCAAGAAATAAGACTTATCGAAGTACTGATCTGTTTGCGATTCCTGAATTATTTTCTGGGCCCAATCATGCATCTCTTCTTTAAGCCAAAAACGAATTGGAACTGGAAAGCCTAATTTTTTTCGGTGTAAAACGTGATCGGGCACAATACCTTCAACTGCTTTCCTTAAGATGTACTTGGTTGTCCCGTGGTTGATTCGCAAACTAGCCGGGATTTGGGAGGCAACCTGATAGACTTCCCGGTCAACGAAAGGGGTACGTAGTTCTAAACTATGGGCCATTGTTGTGCGATCCGCATTGTGGAGAAGATCCCCATTTAGCCAGGTGTGCATATCAATGAACTGCATCCGGCTGATAGGATCGTATTTGACCGCCTCGTCATAGAAGGGCTGCGTAATGGTCCGAAACGAATGGGCTGGATTATAATGCTTGAAGAATTGCTTCTTTTCCGCCTCATTAAAGATAAAAGCATTGCCTACGTAGCGTTTTTCGAGCGGTGTTGTTCCTCGCAATAGAAACGATTTTCCTTTAACACCCTGCGGCATAAGTTGGGCGATGTGATGCAAAGCACCGTTTAAAGGACGGGTGTAATTAAATAGTTTCAAGGACTCGGGCTCGTGATAAATCGTGTAGCCGCCAAATAATTCATCAGCACCTTCACCAGTTAACGCCACTTTGACATGTTTGACCGCCTCTTTAGCTAAAAAGTATTGCGGCACTGCTGCCGGATCAGCCAAGGGATCGTCCATACTCCAAACAAATTTCGGAAAAGCCTCCATAAACGCTTCTGGCGTAATCAGACTGCTATAATTTTTAACACCTAATTTGGCGGCCGTTTCTTGGGCCACGTCGAGTTCACTGTAGCCGGCCCGTTCAAAACCGACCGAGATGGTTTCCAGCTGGGGGTTAAAATTTTTGGCCATCGCAACAATAATTGAAGAATCGATGCCGCCGGACAAAAAGGAACCAACGGGAACATCGGAACGCATGTGCATTTTAACGGAATCTAGAAGGACGTCTCTAATTTTTTTGGTATAGGCTTTTTCAGAATCCTGGACAGGGTGGAACTCGCGGTGAAAATACCGCGTTATTTCAGGCTGCATGCCAGGCCGCTTTGTTAAAGTACAACCAGGTTGAAGCATTTTAATCTCTTTGGTCAGGGTTTCTGGCTCAGGTACGAATTGAAAGGTCATGTAGTCTTGCAACGCGTTTTGGTCAAGTGTTTTATGAGCCAAGATTTGATAAATGGCTTTGCTTTCTGAAGCACAATAAAGTTTGTCGTCTTGGAGGGTGTAATAAAAAGGTTTTATGCCAAATTGATCTCGCGCGGCAAAAAGAGTTTGGGTTTGTTTGTCCCAAATGACAAAGGCAAACATGCCCCGGAGATATTTGGTGAGTTCTGCCCCGTATTTAGCATAAAGGGCGAGAATGACTTCAGAGTCTGATTGTGTTTTAAAAGGATAACCATCCGCAACTAAGCTATTACGCAGTTCGACAAAATTATAAATTTCACCGTTAAAAGTTAACCAGTACCGGTCATGATCGTATGAAAGGGGCTGATGGCCGCCCTCCACGTCGATAATACTCAACCGGCGGAAGCCCATCGTGATATGGTCATCGGTAAAATACCCGCTGTCATCGGGACCGCGATGGATGAGCATTGCCGTCATTTCATGAACGGTTTGGTCTGTTGTCGTCTTAGCTGTTGTGTTTGGTTCTGTTAAACATCCTGCAAATCCACACATATAATATGCCTCCAAAGTTTGTTAAGAAATCTTTCTGTTGAAAACTATAAAGAATGCAGATTAAATCAAGTTTAAAAACGGGGAAAAGATCGTCATATAATTAGGGAGGTTTAAGTTTAAAATAACTAAAAAATGATGAAATGTGCAACTCTTTCACTCAAAAAAGTACCAGTTGGTTAAGCCAGAAACATGCTAAAATAAAAGTATCAATAAAAGCCTAAGGGTCAGGCCGAATTTTAGTGGGCAAGTTAGCGATTGTTAATAGAACTTAAGCTATTAGACATTAGTAAAGAAAGTGAGAAATCATTATGAAAGTTGGATTTATCGGCGTCGGGAACATGGCACGTGCAATCATTGTGGGGATGCGGAAGGCAAAATTTGCGGGTGCCGACATTTTGGTTCACAGTGGTCATCGTAAAAATTATGAAGCGTTTGCTCAAAAACAAAAGCTTGTTATCGAAGAAAGTAATGCGGCAGTAGCAAGGAAAGCCGACGTGATTATTTTAGCCGTCAAGCCCACGATTGCTTCCGCGGTTTTAACTGAAATCAAGCCAGTGTTGTCTCCACAAAAGTTGGTTGCCTCGGTTGTTTCAGGATTAGACATTACGGCCATTCAAGCCATCATTGGTGCGCAACCGGTCTTACGGGTAATGCCGAACGTGAACGTGGAAATAGGGGAAGGGATGTCCGCGCTTGCAGCCAGTGGGGACCTCACCAAGGCACCATTTATGGCGGGCAAGCAAGTTTTTGAAATGGTCGGGCAGGTGATGGGCGTTTCAGAAGCTGACTTTGCCACGTTCGGAGCGATTGCCGGCAGTGCACCGGCTTACGCTTATTTCTTTATCGACGCGCTTTCAAGGGCTGGGGTAAAGTACGGCTTAACAAAAACGGCGGCGACGCAAATTGCCGCTCAGGTTGTGAAAGGCAGTGCCGAAATGGTCTTGACCGCAGATGAAAATCCGGCAGCCCTCATTGACAAAGTTTCGTCACCAGGTGGGACAACTGTGGCCGGCTTTTTAGCCATGGAAGAAGCTGGGTTTATGACAGCGGTGATCAAAGGAATTGATGCGACGATTGCAAAAGAACACGAAGCTTAGGATTTGTTTGGGCTTGCAGTTGTGGTCTATACCGATTATAATGAACTTAATAAAAATTGAGGAGGATTTTTAATCAAATGAGTACTGTATTGAAACATGCCACAATTTATACTGGTTTAGAAAAAATCGAAGATGGCTATATTCGGTTTGGTAAACAAATTGAAGCGGTAGGTCCGATGAGCGAATTTCGACCGTTACCAGACGATGATATTCACTTTTCTGCTGAAACAGTGATTACACCTGGTTTTATTGATGTGCATAGTCATGGTGGCTACGGTTTTGATGCCATGGATGGCGATGCTGATCAAATCAACGAAATGGTTACTAAAATGACCCGTAATGAGGGAATTACAACTTATTTCTGTACAACGATGACACAGTCGAACGAAAATATTGAGCATGCCATGAAAGGGGTCGCAAAGGCGGCTGAAGTAAATCCGGTTATCCAAGGCGTGCATTTGGAAGGCCCCTTTATTTCGGCAACTTTCAAGGGTGCACAGCCGGAACAATACATTAAGGATCCTGATATCGATTTATTAGCCCAGTGGAATGAAGCGGCGCATGGCTTGGTTAAGTTGATCACAATGGCTCCTGAAGATAAGGGCGCCGATGAGTTTGAAGCTTATTGTCTGGCTCATGGTATTGTGCCATCTGTAGGACACAGTAATGCCAAACGCGAGGATTTATTAAATAGCAAGGTTAGTCATGGGACGCATTTGTATAATGCCCAGCGTGAATGGAAGCACCGCGAACCTGGGGTAACGGGGCATGTCATGTTAGAGGACAACATTTATGCGGAATTAATTTGCGATGGTTTCCACATTGTCCCTGACATGTTGCGGTTGGCTTATGAGGTCAAAGGCCCAGAACGAATTGAACTGGTCACTGATTCGATGCGCTCTAAAGGGATGCCTGAAGGTGAAAGCGAGTTAGGCGGTCAAAAGGTCTATGTGAAAGATAAACAGGCGCGGTTGGCCGATGGCACTTTAGCCGGTTCAGTCTTGGAATTTACGGATGCTTTTAAAAATGCGATGAAATTCATGGGCTGCAGTATTGAAGATGCGGTGCAAATGAGTTCAGTTAACCAAGCAAACGAATTTGGCTTGACAAGCAAAGGGACACTCGAAGTCGGCAAGGATGCAGATTTGAACTTGTTTGATACCAATTTAAACAAGCTGGCAACTTATAGTTATGGCCGTAAGTTTGCGGATCAAGAAAAATAAACCTAACGATGTTGGGTAGTCATCCGCTATAATAGAGTTAAGAGATCGTTGATAGGAGGTGGAATTATGGGCTCCCCCATTTATATTCAAATTCATAATGAAATCAAAAAATCAATTGAAGCAGGTAAATGGAAAATTGGTGACCGTATTCCAGCAGAACGTGATTTAGCGGAGCAATTTAATGTGAGTCGGATGACTTTGCGCCAGGCCATCCAGACGTTGGTTGATGAAGGCATTCTCGAGCGGCGAGTTGGTTCTGGCACCTTTGTTGCAAATCAAAAGGTACAAGAGAAAATGTCTGGTGTAACGAGTTTTACGGATCTGATGTTGGCACAGGGGAAAACCCCGTCTAGCAAAACGATTTCGTATCATGCCGGCCAGCCATCAATGAGTGAAAGTGAGAAGCTGCAATTGAAGGATGGCGAACTCGTTTTGCGAATGGAACGGATTCGTTATGCAGATAAGGTACCGATTTGTTTTGAAACGGCAACGGTTCCTGAACGACTCGTCAAAAGTTTTAGCAAGGCGGAGGTAACCAGTTCGTTATACCGGACACTGGAACAAAAGGCGGGACTTGTTCCGGGAAAAGCGACCCAGACAGTTTCAGCCATGTTGGCCTCCGAAAAAATTGCGGAATATTTAGACGTTAAACGTGGCGAAGCTATTTTGCGGCTCCGTCAGGTCTCTTATCTTCAAGATGGCCAGCCATTCGAATATGTCCGCACACAATACGTTGGCGAACGGTTTGAATTTTACTTAAATCGCTAAAATAAAAACTGAAGTCAGACAACCTGTACGTAAAATAGCTTCCTAATTTTTACGTGTAATTGTCGAACTTCAGTTTTTTTAGTAAAGCCGCAACATTTTTGAACGAAATGTTGGCCACCGTACGGGTTATGAAACGGGCTCTTTTAATCGCGTTTGTGTTTTAATTGGTGAATTTTCCACATAAACTGGGGAATGATCAGTTGACGTTTTAAGCGCCGTGGATCAGTTACAAGACGGTAGAACCATTCCAAATGGTGATCTTGCCAGAATTTTGGGGCCCGTTTTACGGCTCCCACAAATACGTCGAAACTGCCGCCAACGCCCATCCATAAACCATCGGCCAGGTGACGGTGCTCGGCAATAAATTGTTCTTGTTTGGGAAATCCAGTCGCCACAAAAATCAGATCTGGCTGGTGGTTGGCAATGGCTGTGGTAATGGCAGTTTCATCTTGATAGTAGCCATCTTGTGCACCGACAACCTGGATGTGCGGAAAATCGTGTGCAACTTTGGCCGCTAAAGCAGTGATTACTGCTGGCTTAGCGCCTAAAAAGTAAACTTTTTTTTGATTAGTTTCGGCCCAGCGTAAAAGGTCGGTAAAGATGTCATAGCCGGTGATCCGTTCAGGAAGTGGCGTGTCTAACGCTTGGGCTGCCTTGACAATGCCAATCCCATCGGCGGAAATGTAATCAGCAGAAAGCAACGTGGTGTGGTAGGCTGGATTGCGGCCAGCATACATAACGATTTCTGGATTAGCCGTGATGACAAATGTATTTTGATGCGCGTCGATCCGGTTTTGCAAGTGGTTCACGAATTGTACACGGGTGGTTTGAGCAAATGGAATTCCCATAATGGGGACACTGGAAAATGGGGAATTGAGCATAAAAACCTTCCTTTCGAGTAATGAAAATGACGCACCATAGAAAAAATGATAAAATAGGTGCAACTGTTGTTAATAATATTAAAACACTAACTAATTGAGGAGTACACTCGTCATGATAAAAAAATATCCGGATGACAGTTTGACGTTACATACGGATGCCTATCAAATCAATATGATTCAAACTTATTGGAAACAAGGAATTCAAGATAAGAATGCCGTTTTTGAGGTCTTCTTCCGGGATATGCCGTTCCAAAACGGTTATGCAGTCTTTGCGGGCCTTGAACGTGTTGTGAAATACGTGCAACAATTACATTTTACGGAATCCGATTTAGCTTACTTAAAGGAGTCAGAAAACTATCCTGATGACTTTTTAGATTACCTGCGCCATTTTAAATTCAGCGGTACGATCCGGTCCGCCGTGGAAGGCGATTTGGTGTTTAATGGTGAGCCGATTATGCAGGTTGAAGGACCGCTAGCTGATTGTCAGTTAGTGGAAACTGCCATTTTGAACGTGGTCAACTACCAAACGCTGATTGCTACAAAAGCCTCACGAATCAAATCCGTGGTGGGAAATGATGCCTTACTGGAATTTGGGACGCGGCGTGCGCAAGAAATGAGTGCGGCAATTTGGGGCACGCGGGCAGCTTATATTGGGGGCTTTGATGCCACCAGTAATGTCAGAGCTGGCAAGATTTTTGGAATTCCAATCAGCGGCACTCATGCGCATGCGTTGGTGCAGTACTACCGCAATGATTATGATGCTTTTAAAGCTTATGCGCAAACCCATCATGATTGTGTTTTTCTGGTGGATACCTATGACACTTTGAAGAGCGGGGTGCCTAATGCCATCCGAGTTGCTAAAGAGTTCGGAGACAAAATCAACTTTTTAGGTGTCCGAATTGATAGTGGGGATATGGCCTATCTCTCCAAACGCGTTCGCGAGCAGCTTGATGAGGCTGGCTTTCCAAATGCCAAAGTTTATGCTTCCAATGATTTGGATGAAAAAACCATCCAAAACTTAAAGATGCAGGGTGCCAAAATTGATGTTTGGGGCGTGGGCACGAAGCTGATTACCGCCTATGATCAACCAGCCTTAGGAGCAGTATACAAGATGGTCTCGATCGAAGGCAAAGACGGTAAAATGGTGGATACAATCAAGCTTTCTAATAACGTCGAAAAAGTGTCAACGCCGGGGAAAAAGCAAGTTTGGCGCATTTCTAAAAATGCCGATGGAAAATCCGAAGGTGATTATATTACGCTTTGGGAGGAAGATCCGCGAAGCCAGCCTTCAATTTATATGTTCCATCCAAACTATACGTATATCAACAAAACGGTTAGCGATTTTAATGCGCGACCATTATTACAAGAAATTTTTAAAGATGGTAAACTAGTTTATAAATTGCCTGAGCTAAAGGCAATTAAGGCGTATTCACGAGAAATGTTGGATTCCTTGTGGGATGAATACAAACGGGATCTTAATCCGCAAGATTATCCGGTTGATTTATCGCAAAAATGTTACGACCATAAAATGGCCAGCATTAAAGGCGTGCGTGAGTATGTGAATTCGTTGCAATTTGGTGAATAAGGAATAGCGAGGTGTCTTTAATGAGAGAGATGCAAAAAGAGATTATTGAGAGTTTAAAAGTTTCACCGCAGATTGATGTCCAAGCCGAAATTCGACGGAGTGTGGATTTCTTGAAGACTTACTTGAAGAAAAACACTTTCATCAAAAGTCTGGTATTAGGAATCTCTGGTGGACAGGATTCGACTTTAGCAGGTAAATTAGCGCAAATGGCCGTTAGCGAAATGCGTGAAGAAACCGGCGATTCGGCTTACCAATTCATTGCGGTTCGCTTACCTTATGGCACCCAAGCCGATGAATCGGATGCCATGGCAGCCATTGAATTTATGCAGGCCGACCAAGTCCAACGCGTTGATATCAAGCCAGCTGCCGATGCGATGGTGCAGGCTTTAGAAGCAAACGGACTTGAAGTTAGCGACTTTAATAAGGGAAATATTAAGGCTCGGCAGCGTATGATTGCGCAATACGGCATTGCCGGTGCTAAACAGGGGATTGTGATTGGAACCGACCATGCGGCCGAAGCAGTTACTGGCTTTTACACGAAGTTTGGTGATGGCGGCTCTGATGTGACACCAATTTGGCGGTTAGACAAACGTCAGGGCAAAGCGCTTTTAGCTGAATTAGGTGCACCAAAGCATTTGTATGAAAAGGTCCCGACGGCAGATCTGGAAGATAACCGCCCGGCTTTGCCTGATGAAGTTGCCTTAGGTGTGACTTACGACGATATTGACAATTACTTGGAAGGTCACGACATTGAGGAGCAAGCGGCTGAAAAGATTGAGAATTGGTATCGAAAGACGGCGCACAAACGTCACTTACCATACACTGTCTATGATAAGTTTTAGGGTGTGCCTGGTATAAATCTCAAAAAATTACGCGGAATTGGGTAAGATGGCTTGCTATTGAGATTGCTTATAGTTATAATAAATTAATAACAAAACATGAGGGAGTAACTAGCAGTTATTCTGCGACAACGTCATCAACAAGAGTAAATCTGGTGTTGTCTGAAAAAGTGAGACTCGTGGGTGTTCGCATTTTGTGTGGACACACACGGGTCTCTTTTTTTAAGGCTCCCGGTTAAAATACAAAGGAGGCACTAATGAAAGCAACTAAGGTAAATGAATATAATCAAAGCGTTGAGGCGGTTTTACAGGCGCAGAAGAGTTCTCCAGATGGACTAACTGACACACAAGTTCAAGCAAATCTGGAAAAGTATGGGCACAACCAGCTGGAGACTAAAAAGAATACGACAATTCTTCAAAAGTTTATTGCTCAGTTTAAAGATCTTATGATTATTGTGTTGGTTGCTGCAGCTGTCATTTCCGTTTTTGTCGGTGAGGGCGTAGATGCCATTATTATTTTACTGGTGGTGGTTTTGAACGCCATTTTTGGTGTTTTCCAAGAAACCAAAGCCGAAGAGGCAATTGCAGCATTAAAAGAGCTTTCGGCGCCGCAAGCACACGTTAAAAGAAATGGAAAGGTCGAAACCATCAAAAGTGATGATGTCGTCCCCGGTGATATTGTGTTACTTGAAGCGGGCGACATTATCCCGGCTGATTTGCGGTTAATCGAATCGGCTGGCCTTAAGGTTGAAGAAGCGGCATTAACTGGTGAATCCGTGCCGGTGGAAAAACAAGTTCAGCCGTTGAGCGATCCTAAATTACCGATTGGCGACCAAACCAACATGGCTTTTATGAATAGCAACGTCACGTATGGTCGTGGGAGTGGTGTAGTTGTGGGCACCGGTATGCATACGCAAGTGGGACAAATTGCGGACATGATCAATAATGCCGAAGAAACGACGACACCTTTACAAACTAATTTGGCTCAATTAAGCAAGGTACTGACTGGTTTAATTTTGGTCATTGCGGCGATTGTGTTTGCGGTAGGCATGGTGCGTGGTGAAGAGAGCTTAATTAATATGTTCCTGACGGCGATTTCGTTGGCGGTGGCAGCTATTCCCGAAGGCTTGCCGGCAATTGTAACCATTACCTTGGCACTAGGGACACAGCGTATGGCAAAGCGCCATGCCATTATTCGTAAGTTACCTGCCGTGGAGACTTTAGGTGGGACCCAAATCATTGCGTCAGATAAAACTGGAACGCTGACACAAAATAAGATGACCGTTGAAAAAGTTTTCTTGAATAACGAACTTCATGATGCGGAAACTGTGGCACTTAAAGATTATCCGTATAATCACCTCTTTGAGTTAATGGTCTTAAATAATGACACAAAACAGACCAAAGAAGGGTTAATTGGTGATCCAACGGAGACGGCGCTCATTCAATTTAATTTGGATAAGGGCGAAGAAGTTGAAAAATTGATTCAAGCAGAAAAACGGGTTGCCGAAGTCCCCTTTGATTCCGAGCGGAAATTAATGTCAACCTACAATCAGTTAGCCGATGGCCGTTATTTACAAACGGTTAAAGGGGCGCCAGATGAGCTGTTACAACGTGCAACCCTCTTTGAGATTGGCGAAGATGTCAAAGAAATGACTGATGCAGAGCGGAAACTCGTTTTGGATACGAACCACAAGTTAGCGATGCAAGCTATTCGTGTGCTGGGATTTGCTTATCAAATTGTCGATGAAGTCCCTGAGACATTGACTTCGGAAAAAGTGGAACAGGAATTAATCTTTGCTGGTTTAATCGGAATGATTGATCCGGAACGACCAGAAGTCGCACAAGCGGTACAAGAAGCTAAGGAAGCCGGAATTCGTCCGTTAATGATCACAGGGGACCATCGAGATACCGCTGCGGCCATTGCCAAACGGTTGGGAATCATTGAGGAAAACCAGGATGATGCGGTAATCACCGGTACAGAACTCGATAACCTAGACGACGCTACCTTTGCCAAACAGGTTAAGCAGTATTCTGTTTATGCCCGTGTCGCCCCGGAACATAAGGTTCGAATCGTCAATGCTTGGCAAAAACAAGGCAAGGTTGTCGCGATGACGGGGGACGGTGTTAATGATGCCCCATCCCTGAAACAAGCTGATATTGGGATTGCAATGGGAATTACCGGTACTGAAGTCTCAAAAGGTGCCAGTGATATGATTTTGGCCGATGACAACTTTTCTACGATCGTGGTTGCCGTTCAAGAAGGACGTAAAGTCTTTGCTAATATTCAAAAGGCGATTCAGTACTTGTTATCTGCGAACCTAGGTGAAGTCTTAACCTTATTCGTCATGACGATGATGGGTTGGCAAATTTTGGCACCTGTGCACATTTTGTGGATTAACTTAGTCACGGATACGTTCCCGGCGATTGCTTTGGGACTGGAGCCTGCCGAAAAAAATGTGATGAAACAAAAGCCGCGTGGGCGCCGCAGTAACTTTCTGTCTGGTGGTGTTTCAACCAATGTCATTTATCAGGGCCTGTTGGAAGGCCTGATTACCTTGGCTGTTTACGGGATTGCGATTTGGTATCCTGTGCATAGTTCATACGCGCAGATTCATGCAGATGCATTGACGATGGCGTTTGCAACGTTGGGATTAATCCAACTCTTTCACGCTTTCAACTCTAAATCGATTCACGGCTCTATTTTCAGTGCGACAACGCTGAAAAATAAATTCTTTAACTGGTCAATTGTGGTATCGTTTATACTGTTGGCGGCTACAATTGTCGTACCAGGTTTAAATGATATTTTCCACGTGAGTCATTTAGACATGCATCAATGGGCAATTGTGGGTGGCGCTTCACTATCCATTATTGTGATTGTTGAACTTGTGAAGCTGGTCCAACGCCAAGTTCCAAACGATAAGCTTGCACGAAAGGACAGGAGATTTTAAGATGCGTAAAAGTAATCCACAAGGATATGCCAATTTGCTCAACCGGGTGATGGAATCTTCAGAAGAGATGGGCGAACAGGTTGATCCCCATTTTCAGAATTTGAAAAAAACGGTCACTTTAAAGGGAATTGAGAGTTTAGGTGATCGTGAACTGCATGAAATTGTGGCCATGTTTCAGAAGGCAGTTGACTTATATCAACAGAATGCGACATTGTTGAAAAAAGCACAGCCGCCGGTTCAGGTCTTAGGACGGCATAAACAGCTGGTTTCAAGCTATCAGACCTATGCCCAAGATTGCGAGTTGATGTTAAAAAGCATTGATGAAAAAAACATACCATCAATGCCGATCAGTTTAGTCAGGCCGAACAGGCTCAAGATAAGGACATGGACGCAGTTTCCAAAGCGTTTGATCGGATTATGGCACTCCTCATGCGCTAAATGGGGTTGAAATTGAAGGCACGGCTCACTACGAGACCTTGAATTCGACAGCCCTTCATCATTAACTATAAAGTAGAATTGAGACAATTTCACACTTTGTCGCAGTTCTACTTTTTTGATGTCAATGAATTGAACGTGGATGAGATATGCTATACTGAGAGGGTTGTGTTAAAGCGGACAAAGTTGAGTTTGGAGTGGAATTTTTTGGAAGAACGGATTGTAAAAATTGTTGAAAACCAGTTAGCAGAACTGCGGCCCAAGCAGATCCATGCCGTTTTAGAACTTTTGGGTGAAGGCGATACAGTTCCTTTTATTGCCCGTTATCGAAAAGAGCGTACGGGCAGCCTTGATGAAGTTCAAATTCGAGAAATTCAAACGAGTTATAACAAGGCAGAAAGTTTGGAAAAACGCCGGGATGATGTGTTGAAACTTATTACTGAACAAGGAAAAATGACCCCGGCCCTTGAAAAGCAGATTAAAACAGCGGATAAGTTACAAACAATTGAAGATTTGTATTTGCCCTATAAACAAAAACGGCGTACCAAGGCCACGATTGCAAAGGAACGTGGCTTGGAGCCCTTTGCATTTTGGCTAATGACTTTCCCCAAGGACGGTCTGGTAGAAAAGGCAAAAACCTTTATTGATCCAGAAAAACAAGTTGAGTCCCCGGAAGACGTGCTTGCAGGTGCCCACGAGATTCTAGCTGAGGCGTTTGGCAATAGTGCTGGTTTTCGTGATTGGATCCGCAATTATACGCGTCGGAATGGTCGGTTTGAAGCCAAAGTAAAACCCAAAGGAAAAGAAAAAGATGAACAGGGTGTTTATCAGCTTTATTACGATTTTGACGAGGCACTCACAAATATGGTTTCTCACCGGGTTTTGGCCATTAATCGTGGCGAAAAAGAGGGTGTGTTGAAGACGCAAATTAAAGTTGAAGATGGCGCCATCATGCGATACTTACATTTTCGAATTATTGGCAGTCATGAAGGACCAGCGGTTACGTACTTGCAAGCGGCGTATGAAGATGCCTACAAACGTTTTATCGCGCCGGCTATTGAACGTGAAATCCGAAATGAATTAAGCGAAGCGGCCAATACGCAAGCCATTAATGTGTTTGGCGAAAACTTGTATCATTTGTTGATGCAGGCGCCCATTAAAGGCAAAGTGGTCCTTGGTTTTGATCCTGCTTACCGGACTGGTTGCAAGCTGGCTATTATGGATCCGAACGGGAAATTTTTAGCTAAAAAAGTGATCTATCCGCATAAACCAGCTTCTAGTGAAAAACGGCAGGCCGCAGCCGGTGAGTTCAAAGCCTTTTTAGAAGATTATGGGGTTGAAATGATCGCCATTGGGAACGGGACAGCTAGCCGCGAATCAGAAGAGTTTGTTTCGTCAGTCCTCAAAACAATCGATCGAAAAATTTATTATGTGATCGTCAATGAAGCAGGCGCGTCCGTTTATTCAGCTAGCAAGGCAGCGCGGGAGGCATTTCCAGAGTTGCACGTTGAAGAACGCAGTGCCATCAGCATTGGGCGTCGACTCCAGGATCCACTGGCAGAACTAATTAAGATTGATCCTAAGGCGGTTGGTGTGGGTCAGTATCAGCACGATGTTCCACAAAAGGAATTAACCCAGCAATTAGATACGGTTATTGAAACGGCTGTTAACCAAGTTGGGGTCAATCTAAATACGGCTAGCCCGCAGTTACTGGAACATATTTCCGGTTTGACGAAAACGACGGCCCAAAATATTGTGGCCTGGCGTGATGAAAACGGCAGCTACGAGGCGTGCAATCAACTCAAAAAGGTCCCCCGGTTAGGACCGAAAGCCTATGAGCAGTCAGTGGGCTTTTTACGAATTGTGCAAGGCAAAAATGCGCTAGATAACACGGATATTCACCCGGAAAGCTATAAAGCTGCCAAACAGCTCTTGGCTAAAGTGGGGTTGAAACTCGACCAGATTGGCACACAACAGGCTGTCACAGCTTTGAAACAACTTGATTTAAAAGCAACGGCAGCAGAACTTGGAATTGGGGTCGAAACGCTGCAAGACATTGTGGCGGGATTGGAAAAACCGGGACGCGATTTGCGTGATGAGATGCCGGCACCGCTATTGCGTAGTGATGTCTTGACATTAGAAGATCTCAAGGCCGGCATGAAACTGCAAGGCACTGTTCGCAACGTGGTGGATTTTGGAGCTTTCGTTGACATTGGTGTGAAACAAGACGGGTTAGTACACGTTTCCAAGTTGACCAAAAAGTTCATCAAGAATGCCAGTGATATTGTTGCCGTTGGTGATGTCGTGACAGTTTGGGTAGAAAGTGTCGACTTAAATCGGCATCGGATTCAACTGACGATGCTGGATCCTAACGAAGGCTAAGTGATGACCAATCAGGAACTTCAAAAATTAGTTGAAAGTATTTCAGAGACGGACTTTCATCGTGAATTTAAACACCAAGCGTTTTTTAATTCACGTTTACGGACAACCGGTGGGCGTTATCAGTTGCAGACACACAATATTGATATCAACCCTTTAATGCTAACGCAGCACGATTTACCGACGTTAGTAGGGATTATTAAGCATGAATTGTGCCATTATCATCTGCATCTCACGCATCAAGGGTATCAGCACCGTGATCGTGCCTTTAAGCAGTTGCTCGCACAGGTTGGAGGTTCACGATTTGCCCCCGCAGGCCCCCAGATAAGAAAAACAAAAGCAATTTTGCTTTATCAGTGTCAGAGTTGTGGGCTCAGATATCAACGGCAGCGACACATTAATCTAACCAAGTACCGCTGCGGTAAGTGTGGCGGTCGTCTAAAATTACTTTAGTTTATTTCTTGAATGAGTTTTAGAAAAAGGTTGTAACTATTACCGTTTTTTGCTAAGATAGTTTAGGTAATAGTTCTCTTGCACCCATGGCGGAATTGGCAGACGCGCAAGATTAAGGATCTTGTCGGGAGTTTTCCCGGTGGAAGTTCGAATCTTCTTGGGTGCATTAATTAAAGAGTTGTGACACAGTTATTGTGGCACAGCTCTTTTTTTGACGGTCAACATGAAAACGGTTGAGTTCACCGAAGACAAATTACTGTATTAATTAATAGGGTATGCTAAACTGATACTGTGTTTAAGTGTATTAATACAGTCCGAAGATATTCGAGGGATAGTGAAGATGAAAAGAAAAGAACGTATTTATCAATTTCTAGTAACCCATGCAAAGGATAATGAAAATGAGCAGGACAGCCCCATCGCTGTGACTACTGAACAAGTCGCTAACGCCCTCGATTTAATTCGTTCCAACGTGAGTAAAGAACTTAATCAGTTAGTACGAGAGCAAAAATTAAAAAAACTTTCGGGACGGCCAGTACGCTACAGGTTACTTGACGAAGATGAAGCCGAAGTCGCGCCTAAAATCGTGAGTTCTTCCCCATTAGTTGCGGGAAAACGGCGCATTCACAGTGGTCTTGAAAAACATGAAGACACAGCGTCCGCGCCTGAAACTGGTGAAATGAGCGATGTTTTTGAACACATGATTGGCAATAGTTCCAGTATGCATAATCAAATTGAGCAAGCAAAGGCGGCTATCTTATATCCGCCGCGGGGGCTAAATACCTTGATTATCGGTCCCACCGGTTCTGGGAAAACCTATTTTGCAAACGCCATGTTTCAGTTTGCCAAAAATCAGCAGCTCATCAAAAAAACAGATGAGCTGGTAACCTTCAATTGTGCGGATTATTCGCATAACCCGGAGTTACTCATGTCGCACCTCTTTGGGTATGTCAAAGGAGCGTTTACGGGGGCGAATGAGGATAAAGACGGACTGATTCAAGAAGCCGATAACGGGATGCTCTTTTTAGATGAAGTCCACCGGTTGCCACCTGAGGGCCAAGAGATGATTTTTTATTTTATGGATCACGGCACATACAGTAAGCTGGGGGAGACTTCCAAGGTTCATCATGCCAATGTCCGCTTAGTTTGTGCAACTACGGAAGATCCAGAAAGTTCGCTATTAAAGACATTTGTGCGTCGAATACCGATAACTATTCAACTGCCTGCGTTTAACAAGCGTAGTCCTAAAGAGCGGATCGAATTGCTTAAAGTTCTGCTCAGTATTGAAGCTAATCGGACTCACAAACAAATTACCCTAACCGAAGATGTGGTGCAATCCTTGTTAGGGAGTGTGACTTACGGCAATATTGGTCAGCTGAAATCCAATATTCAGCTGGTTTGTGCCCGTGGCTTTTTAAATAATATTGAGAATAAGGGGGAAATCATGATTACGGTGGACGATTTGCCACCGAATATCAAAGATGGTTTGGTTCATCTGGCCTCTAATCGGCGGGATTCAGGTGAAATTTCCAAACTATTGGAACCTTATATGATTATTCAGCCGGATTCAGAAACCCACGTTTTGCCTAATCGCAATGATAGTTATGAATTACCTTATAATTTGTATGAAATCATTGGTGATAAAGCCACACTTCTCAGACAACAGGGGCTCGATCAGGAACATATCAATCATTTTATTACGACAGATATTAATCTTCATCTCAAGACGTTCTCACCTGGAGAAGACGATATGCGAGCTGAATCTAAACTCGCTGAAATTGTGAATCAAGATATCATTGATTTCACTAAGGCCATTCAAGATAAAATCGAACACCAACTGAATTACCACTTTCGCGATAATTTTTTGTATGCGATGAGTTTGCACATTAGTTCGTTCATTAAACGAATTCAGTCCGGCAAACCGATGCGTACCATGAGTCGCGATTTGGTCGCTATGGTTGAAGAATATCCCCAAGAGATGAAAGTAGCACAGAAAATTAAGACACAATTGGAAGAGCGGTACAATGTGCCAATTCCCGAATCAGAAAGTTATTATTTAGCCATTCTGTTGGTTTCATTAAAAGAGGCTCCTACTTCGGGAAAAGTTGGCTTAGTGGTTGCGGCTCATGGTAGCAATACCGCCACTTCAATGGTTCAGGTGGTTTCGCAGTTGTTGTCCGATAACACGATTCAGTCGTTTGATATGCCCTTAGACATGGAACCTAAAACAGCTTATAAAGAAATCGTGGCGTGCGTCAAACGGGCGGACGAGGGCAACGGTGTGTTACTTTTGGTGGATATGGGTTCGCTTAGTACTTTTGGCAGCAAAATTACCGAAGAAACGCATATCCCGGTAAAAACAATTGATATGGTTACGACGGCAATGGTCCTTGAAGCTGCGCGAAAGGCTTCTTTCATTGATACAGATTTAGCGGCAATTTATTCGGAACTCCGTGAATTTCACGGTTATTCACGAATTAACGCCACAGATAGTGTGTCAGCCGCCAAAACCAGCGACGCTAAAACTAACTTGGTGCAACCGACAGAACGGCCGAAAGCAATTGTGGCAATTTGTTCGACGGGAGAAGGAACTGCCAAAAAAATTAAATCAGTTTTGGATCAGCTTTTAGTAGAAAATTTAATTGATGATATCAAGGTGATTCCGATCTCGTTAGTCGGCATGACGGAAAAACTTCAAGAACTGCAAAAACAGTATCGAATTATTGCAACGACAGGAGTTACACATCCCAAAATACAGGCGCCGTTTATGCCTTTAGAGAAGGTTTTACAAGGTGGCGGTGAAGCGTTTATCAACAAGGTGATTGAGCGGGATTCTGTCAAAACTTTAAGTAGCCATCAGGATATTAAGCTCACTAAGGAGTTGTGCTGGCAATATTTAGATGAGTTTTACACTTTTATCAATCCGCATAAGATTACGGATGTGTTGTGGCAGTATATTGATAAACTACAAATTGATCAACACACAAAAATGAGTGATTCATTTAAAGTTAATCTCATTATGCACATTGCTGGGGCCATCGAACGGGCGCTAACCAACGGTGAAATTTCAGCACCGGAGCAGGAACTGGCTAAACTGGAAAATTCCGAATGGTACACAACGGTTATGGCAGAAAATGAGCGCTATCTGCGTAAGATCCGCATTGAATTACCAAAAGCAGAAGTGTACTACATTGTTAAATTACTGGAGACTGGTGCGGCTAAGGAAGCTGCAGAGAATGTCTAAGGTCTAGATTAAATAAATTCAAAATAACACACAAAACGATACAGAAATAGTGTATCAGTCATTGTGTGTTATTTTATTTTGCTAAAAGTAGGCGTTTTCATTTAGTGTATCTTGGCACGGTTTTTGCTTATATATAAGTGAGTGCAAAAATGATGGTCTTGTACTTAACGTATCAACGTCTGATTCAACAAAATTTAGCGTTACAGGAGATTTTAAGAAATTATTTATTATTTTATTTACTGTAACAATCATAATTAGGAGGTATAGAAATGGTAGGGATTATCATTGCTAGTCATGGTGAATTCGCCAACGGCATTTTACAGTCCGGTTCGATGATCTTTGGTGAACAAAAAGACGTCAAGGCTGTAACTTTAAAACCCAGCGAAGGACCCGATGACATTAAAGGAAAGTTGGAAGAGGCAGTCGCTTCTTTCGAAAACCAAGATGAAGTTTTGTTCTTGGTTGATCTTTGGGGCGGCACACCGTTCAATCAGGTTAACAACTTGTTTGAAGCGCACAAAGATAAATGGGCCATTGTTGCCGGTTTAAATTTACCAATGTTAATTGAGGCATATGCTTCAAGAATGTCAATGGATAGTGCTCGTGACATCGCGGCACACATCATTGAAACAGGGGTTGAAGGGATCAAGGTTCGTCCTGAAGAATTACAACCTGCCGAAAAATCAGCACCAGCTGTTGCACAGCCATCAAATGCAGGCACACCTGGGAAGTTTGAATATGTTTTGGCACGGATTGATTCTCGTTTACTTCATGGACAAGTTGCTACAGCTTGGACAAAGACGACTAACCCAACTCGAATCATCGTTGTTTCCGATAACGTTGCCCATGATGATTTACGGAAGAGCATGATTCAACAAGCTGCACCATCCGGTGTTAAAGCCCACGTGGTTCCAATTGATCAAATGATTAAATTGGCTAAGGACGATAAACACTTTGGTGGTCAACGAGCGTTACTGCTGTTTGAAACACCTCAAGATGCGTTACGAGCAATTGAGGGTGGCGTTCCTTTGAAGACAGTCAATGTAGGTTCAATGTCCCATTCTGTTGGTAAGGTACAACCAAATACAGTTTTGGCCTTTGACCAAGATGACATCGATACCTTTAAGAAGTTAGAAAAAGACGGCGTCAGCTTTGATGTTCGTAAAGTTCCAACTGATTCTAAAGGTGATATGGACGCTATCTTACGTAAAGCCCAAGAAGAGTTAAACAAGCAGAAAAATGCTTAATTTTAAGAAAACGGAGGAATAATCATGAGTTTAAATGCTATTCAAGTGATATTAGTTATCTTTGTATCATTTCTAGCTGGGATGGAAGGAATTTTGGATGAATTTCACTTTCATCAACCAGTTATCGCATGTACATTAATTGGTCTTGTAACAGGCAATTTAGTTCCCTGCATGATCTTGGGTGGATCCTTACAAATGATCGCCTTAGGTTGGGCTAACATTGGTGCCGCTGTTGCTCCTGATGCTGCTTTAGCATCTGTCGCATCTGCAATTATTTTAGTTCTTGGCGGTCAGGGCAAAGCGGGCGTTTCTTCAGCCATTGCTATTGCCATTCCACTTTCAGTTGCTGGATTACTTTTAACCATTATTGCACGTACCGTTGCAACTGCTATCGTTCATTTAATGGATGCAGCTGCAGAACGTGGTAGCATCCGCGGTGTTGAAACATGGCATGTTATTGCAATTTGTATGCAAGGTGTTCGTATTGCCATTCCTGCAGCTTTGATCTTAGCTGTTGGTGCTGGCCCTGTGAAAGCAATGTTGGATGCAATGCCTACCTGGTTGACAGATGGTTTGTCAATCGGTGGTGGTATGGTTGTGGCCGTTGGATACGCAATGGTTATCAACATGATTGCAACTCGTGAAGTTTGGCCATTCTTCGCAATTGGTTTCGTTCTGGCAACAATTAGTGAGTTAACATTGATTGCCCTCGGTGCCATTGGCTTGTCCCTTGCTTTGATCTACCTTTCACTTTCACAACAAGGCGGATCTGGTAACAACGGTGGCGGTTCAAGCACTGGCGATCCTGTTGGCGATATTATCGATCACTATTAGAGAAAAGGAGGAGCACACAAAATGGCAGATAAACAATTAAAATTAACAAAAAGAGATCGTATTTCTGTTTGGTGGCGTTCAACTTTCATTCAAGGTTCATGGAACTACGAACGTATGCAAAACGGTGGCTGGGAATTTTCATTAATTCCAGCAATCAAACGCCTTTACAAAACAAAAGAAGAACGTGCCGCAGCTTTAAAACGTCACTTGGTATTCTTTAATACGCATCCTTACTTAGCTTCACCAATCATTGGTGTGACATTAGCTCTGGAAGAGGATCGTGCAAATGGTGCCCCAATTGATGATGTGACGATTCAAAACGTTAAAGTTGGTATGATGGGACCCCTCGCTGGTATTGGTGACCCTGTCTTCTGGTACACTGTAAAACCAATCATTGGTGCCGTTGCTGCTTCATTAGCTATGGGTGGCAATATTATGGGTCCAATCCTCTACTTTGTTGCTTGGAATGCAATTCGTATGGGATTCATGTGGTATACACAGGAATTTGGTTACAAAGCCGGGAGTGCGATTACAAATGACTTGTCCGGTGGTTTGTTACAAAACGTGACTAAAGTTGCTTCAATTGTCGGTATGTTTATCATTGGGGCGTTAGTTAACCGGTGGGTTGTGGTTAAATTCACACCGGTTGTCTCCACGGTTAAACAGTCTAAAGGTGCCTACATTGATTGGAACAGTTTACCAAGTGGTGCTGCTGGAATTAAGGAAGCCTTAATTCAACAAGCAGATGGCCGTTCCTTAACCATTGATAAGGTCACAACATTGCAAGATAACTTGGATCTCTTGATTCCAGGACTTGCTGCCGTTCTTTTGACATTCTTATGTATGTGGTTATTGAAGAAGAAAGTTTCTCCATTGGTTGTTATCCTTGGCTTGTTCGTTGTCGGTGTTGTTTTCCACGTTATCGGTTTAATGTAAAATTAGCCCGTAACTGGAAACAATTACAGATTCACGTTGCCGAGTTTCAATGGTGAGGTAAAAATAAGTAAAGTCAGAAATGATTTTACTTATTTTTTTAGTTAAGTAAGATTAGGAAAACTGGTTTGAGAGTGCAAAATGAAATTGTTTTGCGTAAATCACGAAAACGCCTTATAATTATGGTCATTAAGAGGTAGAAATGGAGCAAATTTAAATGCCACAATCAATTAATACAAAAGTTGATTTAGTCGCTGAGGGAACGTCTTTTCTGGGAATGACAGATTACGGAAAAATCATGGTGGGAAACCGGGGTTTTGAGTTCTTTAATGACCGTGATGTCAGGAAATTCGTCCAAATTCCTTGGGGAGAAGTCGACTATGTCATTGTCTCAGTCGTTTTTAAAGGAAAGTGGATTCCACGATTCGCGATTCGAACCAAGAAAAATGGGACCTATTCCTTTGCGGCAAAAGATCCAAAAAAAGTTTTACGCGCTATTCGCGAATACGTTGATCCCAGCCACATTGTGAGTTCATTGGGTGTTTGGGATGTTGTGAAACGCGGTGTGAAGAATCTTTTTACCCGCAAAAGTAAGTCGTAACGCAAACGGCTAGTCGGAAAGATCGTCTCCATAGACATTTGGTTTGAAAGGAGCTCAGTTTTATGATTGCTTATGTCATTGCCAGTCATGGTGATTTAGCTGAAAGTATGCGCAAATCGTCATTTATGATTTTTGGTGAGCAAGAACAGGTTGCTGCGGTCAATTTCTTGCCCAATGAGAGTCCAGAAGAATTAAAGCAGGCTTACGAAAAGGCGATTGCTAGTTTTTCGCCAGCCAGTCAAGTTATCTTTTTGGTAGATCTGTATGGTGGCACGCCATTTAACGTGGCTACGGAAATTGTTTCCGGCAATACCGAGAAAATGAGCCTTATTTCGGGATTGAACCTGCCCATGTTGGTTGAGGCTTATACAGTGCGAGATCGTGCCTTAGCGGAAGTTGTGGCTCATTTAGAGGCAACGGCTAAAGCTGGGGTCCGGCATTTAGATATTCAAGATGGTGAGGACGAAGCGTAATGCCAATGGAAATTTTGTTAGCCCGGGTTGATAGTCGTTTATTACATGGTCAAGTGGCAACTTCTTGGACAAAGAATGTGCATCCTAATCGTATTTTGGTTGTTTCCGATAACGTGGCCAACGATGACTTGCGCAAAACCCTGATTACGCAAGCGGCCCCGATGGGAGTCCCTACGAATGTGATAACGGTCGAGAAAATGCTCCGGCTTTATCATGAGCCGATGTTTGATTCTTTCAAAATTTTGTTGCTGACAGAAACCGTTCAGGATATGTTGCGACTCGTTAATGGTGGTGTCGATTTAAGCCGTTTGGGAATCGATGTGGGGAGCTTGGCTTATTCTGAGGGGATGACAATGCTAAACGATACCATAGCGGTGGGCAAAGAAGAAGCGGCTGCAATTCGCACACTGCATGAGCTCGGACTTGATGTTTTTGCTCAGAAGGTTCCTAGCGATGGAAAAAAAGAGATTATTCCGATGCTTGAAAAAAATAATTTATAGAGATAGGTGAGCGTTAGAAAGGGTGTTTTACCTTCAAACGTCACAGCGGAAGTCGAATGATTCATTCTTGGATCATTCGACTTTTGTCGTCAAAGGGGGAGAAACTAGCCTTTTCCCTACTTGCGGCTATTAACTAAAATTTAAAGACCGGCAGAGACTGGGAGCTTTTTCCGGTTGCGCCTTTTTTATTGTCATGAAGTGAAGGCTTGGGCAGCAAAACAGCTACTTAAAATTTTGATAGTTTAAGATTTCAATGTGATGGCGGTCTAAATTACCCAATTGACGAAAAGATTGGTAAAATAAAGGAAATAGGTATAAGTGAGGAAGCAATATGACGGTGAATATTAAAATTTCGGCAACCGGCAGTTATGTCCCAAAGCGCGTGGTTGATAACTTTGAATTGAGTAAAATTATGGATACCAGTGATGAATGGATTCAAAGCCACACTGGTATTAAAACGCGTCATTTTGCGATGGGAAATGAGAACACCTCTGACTTGTGTACGCAGGTGGCCCATCAGTTACTAGCAAAAAGCGGGCTACGTGCTGAAGAAATCGATTTAATTATTGTCACAACGATTACACCGGATAGTTTGACTCCGGCGACCGCTTGTCTTGTGCAAGACAAAATTGGTGCTCACAATGCGTTTGCAATGGACGTCTCGGCTGCCTGTGCTGGATTTGTTTTTGGACTGAGCACTGCCGAAAAGTTTTTACGTTCCGGACATTATCACAACGCCATGGTGATCAGTGGCGAAACCAATTCTAAAATGATGGACTTTAAGGACCGAACGGCAGCCGTCTTCTTTGGCGATGGTGCTGGCGGTGCTTTGTTAGAGACAACCACGGATAGCAGCCAAGAATTTTTCATCGATGAAAAATTACAAAGTGTTGGTAGTCAGCACCAAACTATTCATAGTGGCCGGGTGGCACCAATTCAAAAAATATCTGCAGATAATTACCCTAAAACGGATGCTTTTTATCAAGATGGGCGCGCTGTGTTTGAATTTGCGACGGGGACAGTACCAAAGCAAATGCAGGCCATTCTCACTAAGAATCAATTGGATGCCACTAAAATCGATGCTGTGATTTGCCATCAGGCTAATTTACGAATTATTGAAAAAATCAGTCAAACGCTCGCTATTCCGATGGCAAAATTTCCGGTGAATGTGACGACGGCGGGTAATACCTCTTCGGCAGGAATTCCGATGGCCTTAGACCACCTGACACGAAATGGGGATCGGCCGCAAAAAGTGCTCTTAACGGGTTTTGGGGCTGGATTGGATTATGCAAGTATGTTAATTAATTTTTAGAAGGTGATTTATTTGGATTTAGCCGCTCTGAATCAATTATTAGATAAATTGGAAAAGATGAATTTTAGTGAGGTGGAACTTGAATTCGATCAAGTAAAACTGCATGTCAAAAAAGGGGATCAGACTAAGCCTGTTGTGGCTGATCCTGTTTCACCGGCTGCGGCTAGTGAAACAAAAGCAAATGAATTTGCGATTAAAAGTCCCATGGTGGGAGTTATCCACTTTGAAAATCAGCTTAAGGTAGGGCAATTGGTGACTGGCGGCGAGGTCGTTGCCCAAATTGAAAGCATGAAGTTATTCAATGACGTGACGGCCCCTGAACCGGGCACAATCAAACAGGTGCACGTCAAAAATGGCGATTCGGTGGAATATGGTCAGCCGCTAGTGACGTTAGTAAAGGGTAACGCTAATGTTTAAGAAGGTCCTAATTGCTAACCGCGGTGAAATTGCCGTGCGGATTATCAAAGCTTGTCGAAAATTGGGAATTGCGACTGTTGCGGTTTATTCGCAAGCCGACCGCAAAGCCCTATTTGTGCAGTTGGCTGATGAAGCAGTTTGTATTGGTCCGGCCAGCGCGAAGGCCTCATATTTAAATCGAGAGGCTATTTTAATGGCAGGAATTAATACGAATGCCGACGCAGTTCATCCGGGGTACGGTTTTTTATCTGAAGATGAGCTTTTTGCACAGATGTGTGCTGAATGCGGTCTAACTTGGATCGGTCCGCGACCACAACTGATTCACGATTTTTCAGATAAAACGCATTCGCGAAAAATTGCGCAGCAGCGTGGTTTGCCGATTATCCCTGGTTCAGGCCTCATCACAAGTGAGACTGAGCTCTACGCGCAGGCTAGTGCACTGGGCTATCCAGTGTTACTAAAAGCCAGTCACGGTGGTGGTGGTAAAGGTATACGGGTTGCACGTTCAGCTAAGGAATTATTAGCCAAATATCAGGTGGTTAAAGAAGAGGCTGGGACGTCATTTCTGGACAGTGCCATCTATTTGGAACGTGATTTTGAAGATGCACGCCATATTGAAGTTCAAGTACTAGGATTACCCAAGCAGCTGGTTATTTTAGGCGATCGTGACTGCAGTTTGCAGAAGCACCGCCAAAAAGTTATCGAAGAAAGTAATGCTAGTATCCTGACGTCAAAGGAACGCCAGCAGTTGTACCACTTGGTGCACCAATTGTTGGATGAGGCGCAGTATGAAAGCCTGGCGACGGTTGAATTCTTGTTTGTGCACCATAAATTTTACTTTTTAGAAATGAACACGAGACTACAGGTGGAACATGGTGTCACCGAAGAAACTAGTGGGGTTGACATTGTGTGTGCACAAATTAAAGTGGCGGCTAAAATGCCATTTACAGTACCTCATTTGGACTTCAAAGGACACGCAATCGAATGTCGATTAAATGCTGAAAATGATTTAAAAGCGCAGATATTTGAATCAGGAAAATTAACCCAGTTTAAGTTGCCACCAGCAGTTCGAATTGATACAGGATTTCAGGCTGGTGATCTGGTCACCCCCTTTTATGATCGGCTTTTAGCCAAAATCATTGTCTATGCTAAGGACCGACCAACAGCGATTAAGAAAATGCAAGCCGCTTTGGCAGCAATCCAGATTGATGGAATTGGAACGAATTTAGCAGAATTAAAGCGGATTGTGAAGAGTCGATCGTTTATTGAGGATCGTTATCATATTCACTCGGTAGCCCAATTAATGGAGGAAGCCAAAAATGAGTCATATGCCTGAAAAAAATCGGTGGCAAGCGTGCCAGTACTGTGGGCGTCATGTCCATGAACTGCAATGGGCACCGTATTTTCGGTGTCCTTTTTGTCATCGGCTGCAGCGCCTGTCAGTGGGCCAACGCTTGCAAATCACCGTGGATCACGATAGTTGGCAGTCAGTGGCGCTGACAGCACAAACCGCCAATTTTCTGAATTTTCCAAATTATGATGACAAATTAAAAAAAGCCGCACAACAATCTGGAGAAGCGGAAGCCATTCAAATCGGGACGGCGACTATTCACCAAATTCCAGTAGTTTTGGGAATTATGGATAGTCATTTTATGATGGGAACGCTAAATGAAACGGTGGGAATAGCGATCCGCCAAGCCATGCAGCTCTCAGAGACTCAGCACAAACCGCTGATTTTGTTTATTGCTTCTGGGGGCGCCCGAATGCAGGAGGGGATTTATGCCTTAATGCAAATGAACTTGATTCTAAACGATTGGGCTGAGCTTTTGGCGGAAAAGAACTTGGTGATTAATGTCTTAACGGACCCCACGATGGGCGGGGTCTCTGCCAGCTTTGGATTTAAGGCGGATTATGTGTTGGCTGAGGACCATGCGCAAATTGGTTTTGCCGGTAAGCGGGTCATTCAGCAAACCACGCACGCACAGTTGACGCCTGAATTTCAAACCGCTGAGGATCTTTTGGCTCATGGCTTGGTTGATCAAGTGGTCACGCGCGAAACAATCCGTAAAAAACTGACAACATTATTGCAGCTGCATGGTTACGAGGTGAAATAATATGACGAACACGTTAGCAGAAAAGATTGCTTTAATTCGTTCACCTGGACGACTTGGTGCACCAGAGGTAATTAGGAACTTATTTACGGATTTCTTTGAAGTGCATGGGGATCGCCAACTGGGGGATGACCCCGCTGTCATTGCCGGGGTGGCTAGGTTTCACGCCCACCCCGTTACAATTTTAGGTGTCCAGCGAGGAAAAACACCGCAACAACGCCAGCAAGTAAATGGTGGTGCTGTGCGTGTAACAGGATATCGGAAAGCTTTGCGGGTTGTTCAAGCAGCTGAAAAGTTTCAACGACCAGTGATTTCATTGCTGAATATGCCAGGGGCGGATGCCAGTGTTTTTTCAGAACAGCACGGACAAAGTGAAGCCATCGCAGACTTGATTCTAAAAATGGGACAACTAAAAGTACCCAATATGACGCTGTTTTTAGGTGAAGGTCATAGTGGCGGTGCTCTGGCTTTCAGCAATGTTAATCGAATTATGATGCTTGAAAACGCACTTTTTTCTGTGGCTTCACCCGAAGCAGTTCAGGCAATTTTAAAAAATCAAACGCAAACTCAGGATGCCAGTGCTTATTTACTGATGACCGCCATCCAGTTACATAAAATTGGTGTTGCCGATCAGATAATTTCTGAAACACCAACTAAATCAATTTTTAAACGGATTGATGCTGCCTTACAAAGTAATTTACAGCAGTTAGATCACTTATCTGGATTAGAGTTGGTTAAGCAGCGTCGAGAAAAGTTTATGCATGTCGTTAATGAACAACGTCTGAATTAGGACGTTGTACGTTTAATTGTTTGAAGTGGCCGCACAGGATTTTTCAGCACGTTATCTTTAAAAAAAGAGAATAAAAATCAACTTTTGGGCGTATCTTACTTACAGGTAAGCCTAGGTAACAAAGTTGATTTTTTATTCTCTTTTTGATTATGGTGCCGGATTGGGTGTTGCTGAAGAGCTTGTGGTCTGTGAAGTTGAGCTATCATAAGCGGACGTTGTACCGGTGTCCGTGCTGCTGGATGAAGCTGATGTAGTTGTCTGATTAGTTGTTGTATTCGTGGTATCCGTCAACTTTTTGGTAGCAGAAAGACCGAGTTCTTTACGAATCTTGTTAGAGACACGCCGCCGTTCAGATAAGGAAGCTACCTGATAGGAAAGGCCATCAATAGTCTGACTTTCGCCTTCCAACGTGGTTGACTTAATGTGATGGGAAGCATTTTTATAACTAAAACGTAAGGCTAACATATCATTAAACGTGAGGTTTGTTTTCATGTTCTTCTGAACTGAATTCAAAATTGTTTGGAACCGGGTTACGGAACTAATTGAAAGGGCCTTGCGGACAACGGCAAGGATAATTTGTCGTTGCCGTTTCTGACGACCATAATCCCCATCCGGGTCATCGTAACGCATGCGCGAGTACGAAAGCGCCTGTTTACCATTAAGATGGGTTTTGACGCCTTTTTTTACGTTAGCAGCGCCGTATTTGAAAGTCAGTGGCGGTGTGACGTCAACGCCACCCACCGAATTTACTAATTCTTTTAAGCCGCCCATATTCATAACCACGTAAAAGTCAATCGGAACATCAAGCAGGGTTTGAACGGTTTTGATCGATTGAGAAGCACCACCAATGGTATAAGCGGCATTAATCTTTTCCGTTGTATTATTAATGGTGACTTCAGTATCCCGCGGGATGCTCGTCATGTAGGTCGTTTCTTTTTGCGCATTTAGAGTGGCAACAATCATCGTATCACTTAGCCCCTTATTTTTTCGACCAAGGGCGCCCGTATCGGTTCCCAGAATTAAAACGTTCAACGGTTTTTTGTTTTTGATGACTTTTGAAACGTTACGGATCGTGGGAGTTTTAGCCTTTTGATAGGTTTGCTTAGCCGTATGTTGTGCATTCGTGTACATACTGTAAGCTTTGAAGCCTCCCAAAATTGCCAGAACTAAGACGATGATACCCACTAGCCACCAAATTTTACGCCGGTTCTTTTTGGGCGTTTGCATATGTTTTTCGCTCACTAATTATTGACCTCTTTTCGGAATTTGAAATTAAAACGTTTTCTAGTGTTAGCTTCTGTATTTTATCGGCCATTTATGAAAATGACCTGTGAAAATATGCTATACTAATCATTGTTTCATTTATCATACACCAACTAGGGAAGGGATAAAATCACAATTTTTATACATAGTATTCAAGGTGTCATTATCATTATTGTGATGATCGCAATTGGCTACGTACTTTCATGGCGCAAATGGTTTGATGAAAGTTCTTCGCGCTTGATTGCAAAGCTGGTTACACAGATTGCCTTGCCTGCTTACATGATCAGCACAATCACAAATGATTTTACTGCAAAACGGCTCTTGAGTACACTACCAGATTTAAGATTCCCGGTTTTATCCATGCTGATTTTATTTGCTTTAGCAGCGGTCCTTATCCGGGTAATGCAAATAAAGGATGAACATCGTGGTCTATTTGCATCGATGTTTTTGAATTCTAACACCGTATTTATTGGGCTACCGGTCAATATGGCCCTCTTTGGAAATCAGAGTCTTCCCTACGTTTTAGTTTATTACATGGCAAACACCACAATTTTTTGGACTTTGGGTGTTTGGCTGATTCAACGCGACGGAACTCAAAAACAGGCGTTCAGCCTTAAAACCACGCTTAGTAAGATTTTTTCGCCACCGTTACTAGGATTTATGGTCGGTGTTGTCCTGGTGATTCTCCACATCCAGTTACCTCAATTTATCTTAACAGACTGTCAATACATTGGTGGTTTGACGATCCCCTTATCGATGTTTTTTATCGGAATTGCCATCCAGCGTGCTGGCATACAGAATGTCTCGATTGATCGGGATAGCTTAGGAGTTTTATCTGGGCGGTTTATTTTTGCACCGCTGCTCATGACATTTTTGGTTTTACCGATGCCAGTGCCATTGTTGATGAAACAAGTTTTCATTCTTCAATCCGCAATGCCAGTGATGACCAATGCACCGGTAGTTGCGAAGCTGTATCATGCGGACGAACAGTATGCAGCCATTATGGTGACTGAAACAACGTTATTGAGTTTAGCGGTTATTCCGCTTTTAATGTTGTTTGTGAAATCAGGCGTCATTACCTGAGATTCGACGTCTCAATTGGAACGAAACTTCACGTAAATAAAAGATTTGGGAGATAATAAAGAAATTGAGAAAAACAGTTGCGTACATTAGTTTTTCAACTTTAATGTTTAGTTTGATGGAAATTGCCTTAAAGATGGCTGGTGGGGCATTTGACCCGATTCAGCTGAACCTGATCCGTTTTGCCGTCGGTGGGTTAGTGCTGCTGCCGATTGCGGTGAGAGCCTTAAAAAAACAAAATCGCCGGCTTGACTGGCGGGATTTAGGCTTGTTTGCGATTACTGGCTTTGTGTGTGTCATCATTAGTATGACACTTTACCAGTTGGCAATTGTTTATTCGCCAGCTGCGACAGTGGCGGTGTTGTTTAGTTGTAATCCGGTCTTTGCGCTGCTCTTTTCTTATTTGATTTTGCATGAGCGTCTGGGGCGGGCCAATTTGATTTCTGTTGTGGTATCAGTTATTGGGCTTTTGGTCATTGTTAATCCGGCCCATTTGACTAATATTGTCGGCCTTACATTAGCGGTAACGTCCGCATTGACTTTTGGTCTGTATAGTATTATTTCCCGCTATGGTTCTCAAAAGCGCGATTTAAATGGGATTGTGATGACTTGTTTTACCTTCTTGACAGGAACTGTGGAATTAGCCGTTGTGGTCTTGTTAACCCACGTACCGGTAGTTAGTCACGCAATGGGGCAAGTTGGCTTCTTGAAGCAATTTGTCAACATCCCAGTCATTCAAAATATTAGTTGGCAATATTTACCGTTATTATTCTTTATCGGAGTTTGTGTGACGGGTGGGGGGTTTGCATTTTACTTTTTAGCCATGGAAACTTCAGACGTATCCACAGCTTCACTCGTTTTCTTTATTAAACCAGCGTTAGCACCAATTTTGGCTGCTTTTATCCTAAGTGAACAAATTAGTTTACCAACCATTATTGGGATTGTTATTATTTTGTTAGGTTCTGTTATTACATTTATCGGGAACCGCTCGAAATCAATTCGTTCTGAAATGGGACAACCAGTTTATCCTGAAAAAGAACGGGAGCGTGAACCTGGCGAAAGTTTGATCAGTAAAGTTAAGAGTTATAATTCAAATGTTGAAGATGAGGATTAAAAATGGCGTATTTAGTCTTATTGCGACACGGCCAAAGCATCGCCAATCGTGATAATGTTTACACAGGTTGGAGCGATGTGCCGCTTACCGAGCAAGGTAGAACAGAAGCTAAGCAGGCGGGAAAGCTGATATTGCAAACAAAAATTCAATTTACAGATGTGCACACTTCCTTGTTAAAGCGGGCCATCGTAACTGCAAATATTGTGCTGGATCAAATTCATCAAAACTGGCTACCAGTCCACAAAGCTTGGCGGTTAAACGAGCGTCACTATGGGGCTTTGCGCGGTCAGAATAAAGACGAAACCAGAAAAACCTTTGGCGCCCATCAAGTAGCTCTGTGGCGGCGCAGTTTTAAAGCAGTACCACCGCTTTTGAAAACTACAGAGTCTGATCGCCGCTACGTGCAGTTAGGCGATGTTGAACCCCGCGGGGAGAGCCTAGAAATGGTTTATAACCGCCTGTTACCTTACTGGACAGACGAGATTGCGCCCCAGCTTCTGAATGGACATAACCAGTTAGTTGTGGCGCACGGCAGTACCTTACGAGCATTGATTAAGTATTTGGAACAAATTAGTGACGAGGGAATTGATGGGGTTGAAGTGGCAAACGGGGAGCCGATCGTTTACCAATTTGATGATCAATTGAATATCATCAGTAAAGAAGTGCTAGATTAAACAGAAAAAAAGCCGGAAAATTAATTTTCCAGCTTTTTTATTAGCGCAATGAATTTTTTATTAGTCTTTGTAAGCTAAAGCGCCCATTGGATCCCAAGGTAATAATTTGGTTGGTTCCTCGGCTTGAGCTTGACGTTGTGCTTCGGTTAAGTATTGTTTGTCTACCACAACTTGGTAGCAGTACTCACTCATCCATTCGTCAGTCATGACCATGTAGCCCTTAGTCCCAACTTTTTCACCCCAGCTGTTTTCGACTTTCCATTTCTTTGGTTCGCCGTCAACAAGATCGACACCAGTAATGACCATGGCATGTGTCATCAAGCTTTCGCTATAATCTAAGCGTTCTGCTTTTGACATGGAAAGATCAATGTCGAAAAGGGATTCTTCATCATAAACACCTAAGTCGAGGAGACCGCGTTTGCGAGGTTCTGAATGTTGACCTACATCACAACCAAACCAAACACTGTGGCCAGCTTTAAGTTGGTTAATGGCAGCTTGTTTGAAGTCACGCATGTTTAAATTTAAATGCTTAACCTGACGACCGCCGACAACGTTACCCAACATTTCAATTGTGTAGGTATGGTTGAATGGTTTGTCAGCAGTTGGGGCATTAATAATTGAAACATAGTTGGTTAAATCCCAACCCACAAATTTTTCGAAGAAGGATTTAGGTGTTAACCCAGCTTCGCGATGGTAATTCTTGTCATCATCACGATATTCCCAGTCAAAAGTTGTAGGTGGTTCGCCGAAGCTATAAGAAGCCATGCGGTAAACTTCCTCTAAAAGCTTCTCTTTACGGGATTGAACTTGTTCACTAGGTGTATTAGCATTCACTAATTCACGTAGTTCAACGGCATCTTTACGAAGTTTTTCGTTTAAGAGGGTGTTGAATTCGTTTGATTTGTTACTATTGTAAGTTTCTGGATAAACAGATTCAGGGACAATACCATATTTGTCGATGATGGCACATAACATATCCCACTGGCCACCGTCACCTTGAGGTTCATTTAGTAACCAAGCTACTTTCCGGTCTGAAGTTGGCTTGTCTGCTGTTGCAATGATGTTTTCGTAAAACCAGTTAGATTTTTCAAATTTGTCCCAGAAGAAAGTGTAATTTTGGGACAGTTCGAAATCCTTTAATTTGAATTCTTCTGAAAGGTGATGACGCATTGTGTTTAATGCGGCAAACATCCAGCAACGACCACTTTGGCGTTGGTTAGAAACGGAACCCGTTTCGAGATCGATTGAAAAAACAGGACTGAAATCAGCTCCGCCGCGCAAACCTTCGCTGGCTGCTAAAATACCATTTTTGGTAACCGCGCGTTCAAGGACTTTAGATTTGTTTTGATCGTTATAATGTTTTGCATAACGAGCAATTTGTTCTTGTGAAATACTATTACTCAATGTAGTCACTCCTTAAGCTAAGATATATAAACCATTGTAGTCGAAAAAGAATAATTAGTAAATGCTTAAATATTGATTAAAAAAGGTTTAGGGACGCGCTTGGATGACTTCGGGACCATTTTGCCGACCCACAATAACTGTATTGACCATGTCCAAAAATAGGCCCTGTTCCACAATGCCAACTTGTTTAATTAGATAATCTGCCAGTTGATGCGGGTGGGCAATTGCCCCTAAGTGTAAATCAATGACGTAGTTTTTGGAATCTGTTAAAACATGCTTGCCAGCTGAGTCAAGCCGGAATTCTGGATGCAAATCTTTGGCTGCCAGTTTTTTAAAGACCTGCTGACTACCATAAGGAATAACTTCAAGCGGGAGAGGGAATTTTCCAAGGTGCTGAACCATTTTGGACTCGTCGACAATCCACATGACTTTATCAGAGTTGGTAGCCACAATTTTTTCAAATAAATGGGCAGCCCCGCCGCCTTTGATACCTTGAAAATCAGCGCTGATTTCATCTGCCCCATCAATCGTTAAATCAATGTGATCAACTTCATCGACGGCTTTAACTTCAATGCCCAAACTGCGGGCTTGCTCAGCAGTACGATTAGAAGTGGGAACACCAATAATTTGCAAGTGCTCGTTTTTCACGCGTTCACCTAAAGCATCCACCATAAATTTGACGGTTGAACCGGTACCAAGGCCAACGACCATTTTATCCTGGATAAACTTGACGGCTTCTTGTCCAACTAATTTTTTCAGTTCATTTTGATCCATTTTTCTGCTCCGTTTCTTCTTGACTAGGTGGGGTAGTGTCAATCAAGTCCTGATACTCGGGATGCTGTTTAAAATAAGATTGCGCATAAGGACACAGGGGATAAATCTGTTTTTGGTTTGCTTTCGCATAGTTGATACAAGCCAATAATAACCTTTGTGCCAGTCCTTGCCCGCGAAGCTCAGGATTTACAAAAATTTGTTCAATGACTAAAGTTTGCCCGTTTCGAATTAAGAAATAGGCGGCACGACCACCAACTTTTTCGTGGTAAGTAAACGTGATTTGGTTGCCATCATTGGTAAATTCCATCAAAGCACTTCCTTGTAAATTTGTCTTTCATGCTTAATTGTCGCTTCTCCATTTTGGAAAGTCAATTGGAAAGTTAAGTTTCTTTATTTATCGCATTGTATCAGTTTACAAAGTGCACGCAGAAACGGATAATATAACAAGACTAGATATATTTTGCGAATTTTAACATTAAATGAGAAATAGAAGGGAATTAGAAACTATGCAACGAGGATTTGAAGTGGTGACAAAGTATCAGAATCAGAATTTGAATTTACCTTATCGAACCACCGAACACGCTGCCGGTTACGACTTTGAAGCAGCCGAAGATTTTGTTTTACCCTCAATTTGGAAAACTAATTTTTTAAAGGTGCTGTGGGCACTACATCATCAAAAAACGATCAGTGAAGAAGATCTTAAAAAGGGCAGCCAAGATCTTAAGCCTTATTTAGTACCAACGGGAATCAAAGCCTACATGCAAGACAGCGAGTACCTGCTCGTCGCCAATCGCTCCAGCAGCCCGTTGAAACGGAATCTTATTTTGCCTAACGGGGTTGGCATTATTGATGCAGATTACTATAATAACGCAGCCAATGAAGGCGAAATCTTTTTTCAACTGATCAATATGGGGTTAAGAGACGTGACGATCAAAAAAGGAGAGCGGATTGGTCAGGGCATCTTTATGCCTTATTTAAAAGCCGATGGCACCGATGAACGAGCAACAAAACGGACAGGTGGATTCGGCTCTTCTGGAAAATAAGCAAGAAACGTTCAAAAATTGACACTCTGGGCAATCGAATACCCAAGAATATGCTAAAATTAAGGAGGACTATACCAAATGGCAAAGGCTAAAACTCAATTTGTTTGTCAGAATTGTGGCTATGTCTCGCCGCGCTTTTTAGGGCGCTGTCCTAGTTGCGGTCAATGGAACACGTTGGTTGAGGAGCGTGTGGCCAGTGAAAAAGAAAATCATAAGGCGCGGGTCAGTTTTGAAGGACACCATGCAAAACCGCAATTAATTAGTCAGGTGGATATGAGTGAAACGCCCCGGGTTAAAACCGGCCTGGAAGAATTTAACCGGGTCTTAGGTGGTGGTATTGTTTCGGGATCCTTGGTACTCATTGGTGGTGATCCAGGAATTGGAAAATCAACGCTTTTGCTGCAAATTTCGGGGCAACTAAGTGAGACGAAGCATCGTGTGCTGTATGTCTCTGGTGAAGAAAGTGCTGCTCAGATTAAAATGCGCGCCGATCGTTTACATGTGGCCAGTGAGAACTTTTATTTGTATCCGGAAACGGATATGACTAATATTCAGGCGGCGATTAAGGAACTGAAGCCAACCTACGTGATTATTGATTCAATCCAAACGATGCAAGAGCCAGAAATTCAGTCAGCAGTCGGAAGTGTGGCTCAAGTCCGTGAAATCACTGCGGAATTAATGCAGATCGCCAAGACAAACAACATCACCATTTTTATTGTGGGTCACGTCACAAAAGGCGGTGCAATTGCTGGACCCAAGATTCTGGAACACATGGTGGATACGGTTCTTTACTTTGAAGGTGACTTACATCACACTTACCGGATATTACGGGCCGTTAAAAATCGGTTCGGTTCGACTAATGAGTTGGGTATTTTTGAAATGCGGGAAACCGGCCTAAAGGAAGTAGCCAATCCTTCTGAAATCTTTTTGGAAGAGCGCTTAAAGGATGCCACGGGCTCGGCAATCGTCGTTTCAATGGAGGGAACCCGGCCAATCTTAGTTGAAGTTCAAGCACTCATTACACCAACCACTTATGGGAATGCCAAGCGCACGGCGAGTGGGTTAGACCATAACCGGGTGTCGTTGATTATGGCGGTACTTGAAAAAAGGGCTAACTTTCTGTTACAAAATCAAGATGCGTATCTTAAAGCGGCGGGCGGTGTAAAGTTGGATGAACCGGCGATTGACTTAGCAATTGCCATTAGTATTGCATCTAGTTATCGCAATAAGGGTACAGATCCAATGGATTCATTTGTAGGTGAAATCGGATTAACCGGTGAAATTCGGCGGGTCAATCGGATTGAACAACGGGTTGCCGAAGCCCAAAAATTAGGTTTCAAGCGGATTTTCGTGCCGAAGAATAATCTCCAGGGGTGGACACCGACCGCCGGAATTGAAGTTGTCGGTGTGGCGACCTTAACGGAAGCGTTACGGAAGATTTTTAGTTGATTTAGAGTCTATAGACCTGAGAGGAGGGATGATTAATGAAAAAAAATATTATTAAAGCAGTTTTTGCCTTAGCTGGCGGTGCGTTAGGTGTGATTTTATTACCGCCACTATGGGTGTTACTATCGTTGGGAGATCATTGGTGGCTAAGTAATTCGGTAACAAATTTCTTGGTTGGAGCAATTATTTTCTTTATTCTTTCGTTGTTCTTAGCTAGCTATGTCGAGCGATTAGTGAGCAGACTTGAGAAGCAAATTTCTAAAATACCGCCAGTTCGGTTACTGTATGGGAGTTTATCTACAGTTATTGGTTTGGTGTTAGCTATTTTAATTTCAACGTTATTTTACCGGCAGCCAATATTCTTTTTGAATACGGTTGTTCCGATTATCTTGATGCTTATTTTTGGATACTTGGGATTTCGGATTGGAACTACCCAAGCCGATGAATGGCGCAAACTTTTTAGTCGCCGTAAGGAGTCGGATAATGCTAAAAATGTGCTGGAACGCAAAGCTTCCGATAACTTCCATCAGTACAAGATTTTGGATACTAATATTTTAATTGACGGTCGTATTTATGACCTGATTAAGACGGGCTTTATTGAAGGAACGCTATTGGTGCCCAATTTTGTGTTGTATGAATTGCAGTACATTGCGGATTCTTCAGACAGTATCAAACGGGTTCGCGGACGGCGGGGACTAGACATTTTGAACAAGTTGCAAAATGAACACATGATCCCCGTGGAAATGTATGAGGGCGACTATGAGGAAATTGAAGAAGTTGATAGTAAACTGATTCAATTAGCTAAGGATAAGGATGCTGTCATTGTGACCAATGACTTTAACCTAAATAAAGTCAGTCAGTTTCAAAATGTTCAGGTCCTTAACATCAATGCCTTGGCAAACGCGTTGAAGCCACGGGTGATTCCTGGGGAAAGCTTGCATGTGATGGTTGTTAAAAACGGAACTGAGCGTCAACAGGGTGTGGCTTATTTGGATGATGGTACCATGGTCGTGGTTGAAGAAGGTAAATACTTCATCAATCAGGAGTTGGATGTTGTCGTTACCAGCGCTTTACAAACCGATGCAGGGCGGATGATTTTCGCCAAGCCTACGCATTCAACGCGTGGCATTCCTGATCGTCAGTCTGGAAAATAGCCCAGATTGTACCTTTATTTATTTGAACGGCAATTGTACAATTGATTAGGCAAGAAAATGTGAAAAAATAAGAAAGAGGCGTTAATTTTGGCAAAAAGTAAGATTCGTGTTCGTTATGCACCAAGTCCTACTGGTCATTTGCATATTGGTAATGCGCGAACAGCATTGTTTAACTATCTGTTTGCTCGCCATTATAAAGGTAAGTTTATTATTCGGATTGAGGATACCGATACTAGTCGTAATATCAAGGATGGTGAAAAAAGCCAGCTTGAAAACTTGAAGTGGCTGGGTTTGGATTGGGATGAAGGCCCTGACAAACCTGGTGACTACGGTCCTTATCGTCAGTCTGAACGTAAAGCTATTTATCAACCGTTGATTCAAGAACTCATGGATAAAGACTTAGCTTATGAATCCTACGAGACGGAAGAAGAACTTCAAAAGCAGCGTGAAGCGCAAAAAGCACGTGGTGAAATGCCGCATTATGAATACGAATATGCAGGCATGACTGAAGACGAAATTAAGGCCAAAATTGCAGCCTCCAAAGCGGCAGGTTTACAACCGGTAATTCGTTTCCGTGTACCGGAACACAAGACATACAGCTGGGACGACATTGTGAAGGGCAAAGTTTCTTTTGATTCCAGCACTATCGGTGGGGATTTTGTCATTCAAAAACGGGATGGCATGCCGACGTATAACTTTGCGGTGGTTGTCGATGATCACAAAATGGAAATTTCTCATGTTTTCCGTGGGGATGACCACGTGGCGAATACACCTAAGCAGTTAATGATTTACGAAGCCTTTGGTTGGCAACCACCTAAGTTTGGGCATATGAGTTTGATTATTAACAGTGAAACTGGTAAAAAGTTGAGTAAACGTGATGAAAGCGTCCTTCAATTTATTGAACAGTACCGTTCATTGGGTTACTTACCAGACGCGATGCTTAACTTTATTGTGCTGTTAGGTTGGTCACCAGTTGGCGAAAGTGAAATTTTCACACAACGTGAATTGATCAAGATGTATGATGAGAAACGGCTAAGCAAGTCACCAGCAGCTTTTGACGGTAAAAAATTGGAATGGATCAATAACCAGTACGTCAAAGCTGCCGATGAGGACCGGGTCATGGATTCGGCACTGCGTCAGTTAATCAAAGCTGGCAATATTGAAAAGAATCCCGAACCAGAGCGTGTCGAGTGGGCCCGGAAATTGATCAATGTGTATAAACGTCAAATGAGTTATACCGCTCAAATCAATGAAATGGCCGATCTCTTCTTTAATGGTCCAGATGAAATTGATGAAGAGTCACGACAAGAAATTGCTGCAGACACTGCATTACCTGTTTTAAAGGCGCTGTATGCCCAATTTGAAAAGATGGTTATTTTTGACACTGTTGAAATTTTAGCCGCAATTAAGGCGGTTCAAAAAGAGACGGGTGTCAAAGGTCGTGCCTTGTGGATGCCGATTCGGATTGCCATCACGCATGAAATGCACGGTCCAGAATTACCAGAAACAATTGAATTATTAGGTCAAAAAACGGCAATGTCGCATTTGAAGGCAATGATCGACGAATTAGCCTAAGTGATGAAAATGGATTGGCTGGAAGCATTTTGCTTCAGCACAATCCATTTTTTTAGGAAAACAGACAAAATTGTGGTTTGCTGCGTATTTCAGACGAGATGTGATAAAATCAAAACAGATTAAAAACTTTGAAAGAAGGCCGTTGGGAATGATTAGTCTTTATAATACGATGACGCGACAAAAGGAACCGTTTCAGCCAATTACACCAGGAGTTGTCAATATGTATGTCTGTGGGCCAACGGTTTATAACTACATTCATATTGGGAATGCCCGCAGTATTATTGCCTTTGATACGATTCGGCGGTATTTCGAGTATCGTGGTTATAAGGTCAATTTTGTGTCTAACTTTACGGATGTGGACGACAAAATGATTAATACAGCCAAAAAAGAAGGCACAACGGTTGCTAACGTCGCGGATAAATACATTAAGGCGTTTATGGCGGACAGCCAGGCCATTAATGTTGAACCGGCTACCCTCAATCCACGGGCAACGGAAAACATTCCTGAAATTATCGATTTTATTCAGGTCCTTTTAGATAAGGGCTATGCTTATACGGTCGATGGTGATGTTTATTATCGGACACGCAAGTTTAAATCTTATGGTAAGCTTTCAGGACAAAGTATCGATGACCTTGAACAGGGCGCGAGTGAACACACGAATGATGAAGAGACCGCACGTAAAGAGGATCCTATTGATTTTGCCTTGTGGAAAGGGCAAAAAGCAGATGAAATTGCTTGGGATGCCCCTTGGGGAAAGGGACGTCCTGGTTGGCACATTGAATGCTCGGTTATGGCTACCAAATACTTGGGTGATACCATTGATATTCATGCTGGTGGGGAAGATTTGGAGTTTCCGCATCATGAAAATGAAATTGCACAAAGTGAAGCGAAAACTGGCAAACCATTTGTGCATTACTGGCTTCACAATGGGTTTGTGACGGTGGGTGATGAAAACGAAAAGATGAGTAAATCTTTAGGAAACTTTGTCACAGTGCACGATATTGTGACACAGATGAATCCTCAGATCCTTCGTTTGTTTATGGCCACGACACAGTATCGCCGACCAATTCAATATACGAGAGAAAATTTGGCAGAAGCCGGCAACAATTTGGAGAAATTAAAAAACGCGTATGCCAATGTGAATTATCGATTAAAAAGTGCGGCAAACGGGCATGATACGAACATCGAAAATCAGATTACAAGACTGACCCAGGAGTTTGAAACCGCGATGGATGATGACTTTAATGTGCAAAATGGCATTGCAGTCGTTTATGAATTCGCAAAACTGCTAAATGTGTATAGCGAACAACCAGTAGTGAAAAGTGAAACATTGGTGCAGTTAAAGGCAAAATTTGCGCAGTTAGTTGGTATTTTCGGGGTGACTTTTGAAGAGCCTCAATTAGAAGATGCAACAGTCGCAGATTTGATCAAACAGCGCGATGACGCACGTGCTAACCGTGATTTTCAAAAGAGTGATGAAATTCGTGACACATTAAAAGCACAGGGCATTATTTTGGAAGATACCCCGCAAGGAACTCGCTGGAAAAGGAAATAAGTAAATGACAACAAATGAAGATTATCAACAATTAAACGGGATCGCACTTGCTTACTTAGGAGATGCCGTTTATGAAGTATACATTAGAAGACATCTGATTAACCTCGGTTTCACTAAACCAACAAAGCTACATCATACGGCGACCCATTATGTCTCGGCAAAGGCCCAAGCAGCTCTGATAGAAGCCATGAGGCAACAAAAAATTTTAACGGAAACTGAGCAGGAATATTTTCGGCGGGGACGCAATGCCAAGAGTCATACGTCAGCTAAAAATACCTCTGTGCTCACTTATCGCGTTTCAACCGGGTTTGAAGCGCTCATGGGGTACCTATCTTTGAGCGGACAACAAGAGCGGCTAGATTGGCTAGCAAATTGGTGTATTGAACAAGTTGAGAAAGGAACGGTAACTCATGCCACAAAATAACCAAAATAAGCATGCGAAGGAAGCACAGGGCGACTTTGTCATCGGGCGGCACCCCGCAATTGCGGCTTTGAAATCGGAGCAAACTATTAATAAGGTGTTCGTTCAAGAAGGGCTTAAGGCGGATGCGATTCGTGATATTGTTAAATTGGCTGAAAAACGCAAATTAATTGTGTCTCAAGTGCCCAAGCACAAACTAGATCACCTAGCTGATGGGCAAAACCATCAAGGCGTAGTTTTAGCGATCGCAGCGTTCGAATACGCCAGTCTGGATGATATTTTGGCGAAAGCTAGTCAAAAGGAAGAAGCGCCTTTTGTGCTCATTTTGGACAATATTGAAGATCCGCATAACTTGGGGTCAATTTTACGAACAGCTGATGCGGCAGGCGTACATGGGGTCATTATTCCTAAACACCGTGCGGTTGGATTAACGAGCACCGTTGCGAAGACTTCGGCAGGTGCCATTGAACACGTGCCCGTTATGCGGGTGACTAATTTGGTTAACACCGTCAAGACACTTAAAAAACAAGGGATGTGGATCTTTGGTACGGATATGGCCGGTACAGATTACCGGCAATGGGATGCTAAAGGATCAGTCGGTTTGATTATTGGAAACGAAGGAAAGGGAATTTCTCCGCTGTTAAAAAAACAGGTGGATGAAACGCTGACTATTCCGATGATTGGCCAGGTCCAGAGTTTGAACGCGAGTGTGGCGGCCAGCCTCCTTATTTACCAAGGTTTTTCAACACGGCATCCGCTCTAAGGTGAAGAAAAAGGCAAAAAGGGGACCAATTTCGGGAATTACATGACAGATTTTGGCCAAAACTAGTAGGCTTATAACATATTAAAGTGCTTTATTAAGGTTTAAATTGATACCACAAAAACATCAGTTCGCTTGTGACGGGTGTTTTTTCTTGCTATATTTATTTTTCGAGGAGGCTAGTTAGGAGCCAAAAAATGACTAACGAAAACTCCCTAATTGAGCTTTCAGAAGAAAAAGCGCTGATTACAAAGGCAAAATCAGGTGATTCAGCTAGTTTTGAACGTTTATTTCACCAGTACGCCCCGATTGTGATTCACATTCAAAAAAAGTACTTTTTGCGAGGGTATGATCTTGATGATTGGTTACAAGAAGGACGGATTATCTTTTTTAATACGATCGCTAATTATGATCCGCATCGCCATATCACCTTGGGCAAGTATTTTCGTACTAATTTTCAAAACCGGGTTTATAGTTTGATTCGGCGTGAAATGGCCTTTAAGCGGCGCTCTAATCTGTTTTGCAATTCATTAGAAGCCATGAAAGACGATGGTAGCGAATACGAGCGGCTTTTCATGACCAAACATGGCGGTCCGCACGAGCTGGCCGTTTTGAAAGAAGATTGTCGTCAGTACCAAGCAGAGCTTTCAGACTTTGAAGCACAAGTTTCGCACTATTTTTTTAGTGGTAAACGACCTGCCGAAATAGCTGAACTGTTGGCTTGTGAAGAGTCGCGGATCGCCAATGCGATTAGTCGGTGTCGGAGTAAATTTGCACAGAGTATTTCTTGGGACGAAAATTAGGGAACGAAAAGGGCTGCGGTCCTTTTTATTTTTGACCCATAGGCAACCACTGCCGAAGAATAGAAATTGACAGAAAGGCACTGTCATGATAGAGTTAAGTTTGATTATTTAGGGAGATATATATAATGGCTCAAAAACAAATTGCCCTGGCTTGTTCAGTTTGTGGTTCGCGGAACTATACAGTTGCGGCCAACCCCAATCGAACAACCAGATTAGAAGTAAAAAAATATTGTAAACATTGTAATAAGCACACACTGCACCGCGAAACTCGTTAGGAGGAAACAGTTCAATGAAATTTATTAAGAGCGTTATTCAAGAAATGCATGAAGTAACGTGGCCAAACGCGCGCCAGCTTCGCAAAGATTCTTCTTCTGTCATTGGATTATCTGTTTTCTTTGTGGCTTTCTTTGCGTTGGTTGATTGGTTAGTGCAGCTTTTCTTAGGATTATTCCAGTAAAGCATGGTGCTGACGGCACTTTTTTGTTATAATGATCATGTTGGAACTTCGTGTGGACGAAGTTTTTTTATTTTGGTTTAAATTTAAAGGAGAAATTAACGTGGAAACAGCTGCAAAAAATTGGTATGTCCTACATACTTATTCAGGATATGAAAACAAAGTAAAGGCGAACTTGGAATCTCGTTCGCAATCGATGGGAATGCAAGACAACATTTTTCGAGTTGTCGTTCCGGAAGAAGAAGAACACGAAACGAAAAACGGGAAAGATAAAGTCACCATGAAAAAGGAATTTCCTGGCTATGTTTTGGTGGAAATGGTAATGACAGACCAATCTTGGTATATTGTGCGTAACACACCGGGCGTTACTGGGTTTGTAGGTTCTCATGGTTCTGGAAGCAAGCCGTCACCTTTACTTCCCGATGAAGCAGAACGAATTTTACGTCACTTGGGCATGTCGGTGCGGCATGCTAATATTGATGTTGAAGAAGGCGAGACCGTTAAGATTGTGGACGGTGCTTTCTCTGGTTTAACTGGCAAAATTACTGAAGTTGACAATAAGAACCTTAAGTTAAAGGTTAACATCAATATGTTTGGTCGTGAAACCAGTACAGAACTTGATATGGATCAAATTGACAAACTCGACTAGTTTGGGTTTGTTCTTTTAAAGGTTACATGGTATACTTTTCAAGTATGCTTTTGTGCATATAAACGTGGGAGAGGAAATTTAAATCCTCATCATACCACACACGGACTTATAAGGAGGTATGTCTCGTGGCAAAAAAAGTAGCAAACGTTGTTAAATTGCAAATTCCTGCCGGAAAAGCAACTCCAGCTCCACCAGTTGGTCCAGCTTTAGGACAAGCAGGTATCAATATTATGGGATTCACAAAGGAATTTAATGCACGTACAGCTGACCAAGCTGGCATGTTAATTCCTGTTGTAATCACGGTGTATGAAGATCGTTCATTTGACTTCATCACAAAGACTCCACCTGCTTCTGTTCTCTTGAAGAAAGCTGCCGGTGTTGAACATGGTTCCGGTGAACCTAACACAAACAAAGTCGCAACTGTGACTAAGGATCAAGTTAAGGAAATCGCCGAAACAAAAATGCAAGATCTAAACGCTGCAAACGTTGAGTCTGCTATGCGCATGGTCGAAGGTACTGCACGCAGCATGGGCTTTGAAGTCAAAGACTAGGTTGTTGTAGTCGGATACTCCATTAAAGTGGATGTATCAAGTGGGAGGAAAATCCGATAAAACCACATTTGCAAGGAGGAAAACACGGATGGCAAAAAGAGGTAAAAAGTATCAAGACGCTTTAAAGCAAGTTGATACGACAAAAGCATACGCACCAAAGGAAGCTTTGGAATTAGTCAAGAAGATTGATTTCGCTAAATTTGATGCAACTGTAGAAACAGTATTTAATTTAAATGTAGATACAAAACAAGCTGACCAACAATTACGTGGCGCTGTTGTTTTACCAAATGGTACAGGTAAGGAACAAACAGTGATCGTTTTTGCTAAAGGTCAAAAAGCCAAAGATGCTGAAGCAGCTGGTGCAGATGTCGTGGGTGACGATGACTTAGTTCAACGTATTCAAGACGGCTGGCTTGATTTCGATGTTGCGATTGCAACACCTGATATGATGGCTCAAGTAGGTCGTTTAGGTCGAGTTCTTGGCCCTAAAGGCTTAATGCCAAACCCTAAGACAGGTACTGTAACCATGGATGTTACAAAAGCTGTTGAAGAATCTAAAGCAGGTAAGGTAACTTACAGAACAGACCGTGATGGTAATGTTCATGTGCCAATTGGCAAGGTTTCTTTTGATGCTGACAAGTTATTGGGTAACTTATCTGTCATTGAAGACACAATTGTTCGGGCACGTCCAGCATCTGTTAAGGGAACTTATGTCAAGAATGTTTCTGTAACATCAACATTTGGTCCTGGAGTCCATGTTGACTTAGCTCAATTCTAATTAGGATTGACTATTGACATAGAACTATTTTCTATGGTAACTTGGATAAGTAAATTATAATAAAATTTGCCTAAGACTCAGGTGACGTTAACGCGTCTTAATAACTGCCTGCCGAGGAACGTAGAAATGTAAATTTCCGTATCCCTTGTCTGGGTGCGGATTTTTTTATAATTAATAACTTGCTGGAGGTGAAATTAATGAGTAAAGAAGCAATCGCTAAAAAAGCTGCTGTTGTAGAAACAACTGCTGATTATTTTGGTAAAGCTGCTTCTGCAATTATCGTTGATTCACGTGGATTGACGGTTGCAGAAGATACAGAATTACGTAAGGAATTACGTGAAGCTGGCGTGACATTGCGCGTTATCAAAAACAAGATTTTAACTCGTGCTGCTGAAAAAGCTGGATTCGAAGACTTAAATGATGTTTTTGTTGGCCCTAGTGCCGTAGCATTCTCTGATGAGGATCCTGTTGCACCTGCTAAGATTTTGAAGAAGTTCGCTGACGCCCACGAAGCATTGACACTTAAAGGTGGCATGATCGAAGGTAAGATCGCTTCAATCGAAGAAATCGAAGCATATGCTGCAATGCCTAGCCGTGAAGACTTGCTCAGCATGCTTGCTAATGTCTTACAAGCACCTGTACGCAACGTTGCCTACGCTGTTAAAGCTGTTGCAGATAAGAAGTCTGAAGAAGACGCTGCATAATTAAATTTACACACAAAAATGGAGGAAACAAAAATGGCATTAGATAAAGACCAATTTATTGAAGACTTAAAGGGTGCTTCAATTACTGACTTAAATGACTTAGTTAAAGCTATCGAAGACGAATTCGGTGTATCTGCAGCTGCTCCTGTAGCTGCAGCAGGTGCTGCTGGTGGCGACGGTGCTGCTGCTAAGACATCATTCACTGTTGAATTAACAGAACCAGGTTCGGCTAAAGTTAAAGCTATCAAGGCAGTTCGTGAAATCACAGGACTTGGCTTGAAAGATGCTAAGGACCTTGTTGACAAGGCACCTTCAGCAATCAAAGAAGATGTTTCTGAAGAAGAAGCAAACGATGTTAAAGCTAAGCTTGAAGAAGCTGGCGCTACAGTTACAATCAAGTAATTGTCAGTCATTTAAAGGGGTCTCTGTCAAATTGTATTGGTGGAGATTTTTGAAAAGCATGTTCACTTCGGTGAATGTGCTTTTTTTGTTTACGCATAAATTAAACTGATACGAATGAAAAAGTTATGAATATTTTGAAAACCAAAACAGCTACGCTTTAACACCTTAATTTTACGATTTAGTCCTTCAATAGGACCGTTGGAATACGGATAACGACAACTATTGAGAACAGCAGGACCATTCTTTATTAAAGTTGAGATAGTAATATCCATTTGGTTGCCAGCCGCCTTGTAGTTGGCAATCAAGGTTTTAAATCCAACCGCATCTTTTTGTTGAATGGCTGTTAGAATTCCTTGATAGGTTTGATACACAGTTTTAAATTCTGGAAATTCATCTAAGGCTAGGTCAATGGCGTTCTGTTGGGTCATGTATTCGTTGATACCGTGTAAATAGATAAGTTTAGTATCATTGACCTTTTCTTCTGCCAAATGGAACAAACGCCATTGAGATTTTAGAATGCGATAAACTCGGGAATGCTTATCTTGAAAAGTATGGATCACACGTGTACGTTCGTTATCCAGTGCCCGACCGGCAAGTTGAATAATGTGGAAACGGTCAATGATGGTTATTGCCTTAGGAAATAACCGATGAATAAAGCCAGCATACTCAGCATTCATATCAACGGTGATTGTTTGAACTTTCATACGTTCTTGAACTGAATAGCGAGCTTCAAAGTAATCAATGATATCCTTACTAAGGCGATCCTTAAGAATCACAATGCGGCGATGACTAACGGCATCGCAACAGTTAAAGGACATTAGATGATTACAGGAACGGAATTCATCAAAACAAAGATTTTGGGGGAGTGTTTTAACACGATAAGCTAAGTGAATATTCGCATTTAAAATGCGTTGAACACTACTTGGTGAAATCCCACAAATCTTAGCGATTTCTTTACTGGTCAGCATATCCCGAGCCAGAACAATTACTTGATGTTTCACATTATGCGTAAAAGTTTCATTACGTTTAACGAGGTTAGTTTGAGCACCACAGGTTTTTAAACACCGTTTACATTGATATCTTTGTCGTTTTAGCTGCATCTCATAACGTCCACCTGATAAGGTTCCCAATCTTAGATGGCCAATGTGAGTTCCATTTTTGATTAGAGATTTATGGCCACAATGAGGACATTTTAAAAGTTGATAGGAAAGGATAGCGTGAACGACATGAACGTGTTGCCCATTGGGATAATGTTCCTTAGTAATCTCAGTTACAGTTAAATTAGGGTCTGTTATTTCGAATAGGCTTAGGATAGAATTAGTTAGGGACATTTGTTTTTCCTCTTTTCGATTTTATTAGGCGATTAAATCGTAACACAAAGAGGGCAAATGTCCTTTTTTTTTCAAAATAAAAACTGGTATCAGTTATTCACCAATACCAGAAAGTGTAGACCCATTTAAAGGAACTCACCGTTTTGGTGGGTTCCTTTTTTTGTTTAGTTTTCGTGAGTGCCAGTTTTGTGGTTCTTCATCAACTGTTACGGTGGGATCTTTAAGGTTCTAATCATTTGGCGATTAGGATTTTTTTGGTGTGATCCTAAACGCATACAATACCCGAGTTCTGCAACGAGAAAAACGCCGATATCCGTAGCTAACGCGCTTCATGATTTTAACTTTATTGTTTGAGCTCTCTAACGGTCAAGCTGTATAGACCGTCAAAAAAAGTATTTTTCGAAGTGATATGTAATCAACTCGCATTTGCTAATGGACAGTGCGTTTCCTTAGTAATAATATTCAAATAGAAATTAATAAATTATGATCAACGGAATTACTTCCAAAAGGCGTATACGTTCAGGTATGGTGTCTTTTTTGTGCAAAAAAATGGTTTTCATCGTTCAGAATGAAAAACTACGGTCATTACCATCGACTGTGGCTTACTTCTTCTGACTATGGGTATTGTTTTGTTGTCATTATTAACCTACAAGAGGTGCACGCCTCTTTGTATGCTTGAACGCATAGTTCTCATAAAAAAAGAATAGATTAATGCAGTGAAACACACCGTCTGTCAACGCCGATGTGAAAATGTCGTTTTTTGCCGATTAAAAAATGCTGTTTTTTACCGATAAGGTTTACAGTGTCTCACTGCTCCTTTCTTTATTTTGTGAGCTAAAACCTGATAAATCAGGTCCAGAATTATCCTTCTTTTCAATCAAATGATCCTTCATTCGATATGATCGACCGGTGATTCGGATGACTTTAGCGTGGTGAACCAAGCGGTCTAAAATGGCGTTAGCTAACATCTTATCTGAAAAGGTGTTTCCCCACTTAGAAAGCGGAATATTAGTGGTGATAATGGTTGATTTCCGTTCATATCGTCTTTCAATTAGCTGAAAGAACAGCTTAGCACCCACTGACTCAATTGGGAGATAACCAATCTCGTCAATGATTAGAATTTGAAAACGGGCATACCGGCGCAACACTTCTTCGCTTCGTCCTTGAACTTGTGCTGTTTGAAGCTTGTTGATGAGGTCGCTACATCGAATAAACTGCGTTGAAATTCCTTGTTTACACCCTTCAATTCCAATGGCGGTGGCTAGGTGAGTCTTACCGACACCGGAGGTGCCGATAAACAAAATGTTTTGATTCTCTTGGGTGAATCTTAGTGATCCCAAGTCCTCAATTGTCCCTTGGTTAATTCCTGGTTGATAGCTAAAGTCAAAGTCAGCTAACGTTTTTTCATATGGAAAGCGGGCTAGTTTAATTCTCAAATTAATCTTTTTTTGTTCCCGGTATTTAAGCTCAGCCGTTGTCAATTCGAATAAGGCATCACTCAAGGACTTGGGTGCTTCATCTTGATGATCCAATAGGTAGCCTAAATGTTCGGCGAAACGATCTAACTTTAATTGTCTAAGGTTGGTGTATAACGCTTGGTAATTAGCCATTTTCTCACTCCATTTCATCAAACATCTTCAGGTTTCGGTCGACGTAATCATCAATGACTCGGTCATCACGATTCTTATAAAGGTCTGATCGGACAATCTCTTCCATGTCATCGCGAAGATAATTAAATCTTTTCAGTGAAATAGGGTGAGAACGAATTAGTTCTCCGTTATAATAAACGTATAGAGTATTGTCATCGTGTTTAATTTGTACGGTTTCGTCAATATATCTGATGGGGACGGAGTATTTCCGATTTTGAAAGACAATCATTGATTCCTTGCTAACTTTCCTTGCGATGGTTTGGCTGGCATAGGCATCGAGTAAGTCATGATCAAAATCATGGAGATACTCTTTTTCTTTATCAAGCAATAAATAAGGCGGAATTTGAGTCGCCTGAGACTTCTCATGATTCAGCTGATCACACGTCAAATGAACGATCTCGGCTAAGTCTAGCGGCTCTTCAAACTCATGGTTGTAAACTTTAATTCGCTGAGTAGTTCTGGCCAACGCCTCAACCTTTCCTTTGGTTTGTGGCCGAAACGGTCGACAAGCAATTGGCTTGAAACAAGCGTCCTTAGCGTATTCAACGAAGGTTTCATTAAATACCGGCTTACCAAAATTACTTTTATGATGATCGACGACAACCTTTTGGTTGTCAAACCAGATTTCTTTCGGCACACCCCCGGTTGCCCAAAAGGCATTCGTTAAGCAATCAAAAAAGGTAGTTTGGCTGCGACTGAAGGTAAATTGCATGTATTTCATTCGCGAGTACCCTAAAACATATAAGAAGATGTTGCCTTTGACAATCTCTCCATGCCGAGAAATCAATGTTAAGTCTTCTTTCCAATCAACCTGGGCTGAAAGCCCTGGCGAGGTTTCAATCCGGATAGTGGCTTTTTTCGTTGCGGCTTTTCTGATGGTTCGACAATAGTCTCTGAGAATACTTTGCTTTCCTTGATAGCCACGTTCTTTGATAAAGTAATAAATTGCCGTTGCCGAACAGCCTTCTAGAACCTTTTCTTCAATCGTTTTTCGATAATCGTCAAGTTTACTCGGCCGCCGTAAGGGTTGTGGCTGCTCATCTGGGGGCGTGAGCCCTAAATTGTAGTATCTTTTAACCGTTCGCGGATCAACACCATATCGTCGACCAATTTCAGCGAAGTTGGGCTTTATTTTGTTCATAATATATTGCTGGACACACTGTTCAACATCTAAACGCATTTCAGTTCCTCCAAATTTGAGATACGTTTAGTTTACCGTAAAAAAATGTTGGAAAACCGACATTTTCTAATCGGTATTTTCCAACATTTTACAACCGTTGCTGACACCGTCTACATTATGCAACTGTTTTACATTTTTATTTGATTAATTGTTAATCGCGAATGCGTTCTTCGTATGGATAAAAATTCTTAATTTTGGTCGTCGTCACAAAGCTGCTTAAGCTTATACTGCGAAATCAGTATCAACATACATATTACAATTTTCTAATCATTCTCTGCGTAATTAAAAGAATAATAAAAAAGACTTGACAGAGATAAAACATAGACATAAAATTCTAATTAATAAATATTTATTAAACGATAAATCTCTCGGCTTAAGGGTGATTCTTTGCGAAAAGCAAAGTATTTGAGGTAAAAAAATTAAAGGGTTGGAACCTAAAACAGTTGCTATCTGTCATCATTATTAAACCAAAACTGTTTTAACGAAAAAGCACCCATTATGATTTTTCTTCATAATGGGTGCTTTTTATATTACCAGGGGGGAACACTTATGAACCCACAAATTGAGACGCATATATAAACCTATCATTCTCTGGATTTAGAGTACAGTCAAATATTTACTTGGAGAAAAGTCCCTAATTGTCCCACATGTACCAATAAAAAAGTATCAATGTTTGATTTGAAAAACACAACCGAGAATCACACATAAATTAGAAACGGGAGGTGCTCCCATGAAAGATCTTTTTAAAAATAAATTGTTTGTTAGAATGTCATTGTCAGATTTGATATCGGTGATGGGAGATTCACTTTACTATATTGCGCTATTAACCTTCGCTAATGGTTTTAGTAACAAAGCATTAGCAATCTTTATTGTGAGTTTATCAGAGTCTTTACCAAATTTATTGTTCTTTGTATTTGGGTTCATGGCCGACCGTATGAACAATAAAATTAGATGGATTGTTCGAATTGCTTTTATACGTTTTCTTCTTTATGTTGGTGTCTGCCTAATGGTTTTGAATGGGAGAAGTTTAATTATCCTGGTTATGGTTACAAGCATTAATTTAATTTCAGATTGTTTCGGAAAAATGTCTGAAAGTTTGTATACACCTATTTTCCCAACGATTATTAGAGAAGATCAAATTGAGGAAGCATCAGGAATTAATTCGGCTATCACACAAACGGTTTCTGCTATTGCAAATTTAGTAGGTGCAACTCTCTTAATCTGGTTTAGTTTTTCGGAATTAGCATTTATCAATGCACTTACTTTCTTAATTGTGGGGCTGATTATAGTTTCAATTAAAACAAAATTGAAACAAGCAGAAACAAAAGTTATAGTTGAAAAATCTGATTTTTCAGGATTTGTTGTGGAGATAAAAGAATCGTTACAGTTAATATATAAAACGGGTCTTAGCAAGGCTATTATTGATTTTTCATTAATTAACTTTCTGATAGCACCTTTAATCACTTTGATAGCAATTTATATTAGTAAGAACCCAGCTATGTATAGTGGTAACTATTCTTTCGAAATTGCTAGCATTACAGTTGCAATTTCAGCGGGCATGATTTTTGGGAATACGATAGGTGTTAAGTTGTTTGCAAAAGCTACATTTATTCGGTTGTCGGTATTTTGTACGGTCTTTATTACATTATTATTTTGCAGTCTATTCCAGAAAATGCTTTTTATCACAGTTATTCTCACATTTGTTGTACATCTGATAATCGGAACAATAGAGCCAAAGTTTAGTGCTCAAGTAATTAAGTATACGCCTCGAAACAAATTATCCTTGATATCAGGAGGTATTAATACCTTGCTGTTTCTAAGCTCGTCTATCTCAATGATTGTCATTCCATTTATGGCAACTTTAGTAACTGTTCGAATACTTGTAATTGCACTTGTAGCCTTTTCGATCATTGTATTAGTTTTGCTGTTGTCTCAATGGTTGACTAGCAAAGGTGATTATGATAAAAAGTGATGAATTATCAAAAAGCAAAGAATTTCGGTTTGCAAGAAAACACTATCTACCAAAACTTGATATATCCAACGAAATCTTTAATTCTTGGTTAATTTAAAAAGTGTTATTTACTTTTTGTTTAATTCAACAACGGTTTACAATGATCTTTTAGAAAATAAGAACACACAGATTATATTAAAGTCTTTAACCATACCGAGGGGCTAAGGTCTACTTTTGTTTTGACCCTAAACGCATACTATACCCGAGTTCTGAAACGAGAGAAGCTCCGATATTCATTGCTAACACGTTTGATGATTTTGCTTTTATTGTTTGAGATTCCTAACGGTCCATTTGTGTAGGTCATCAGAAATGTATGCTGAATCTCTACATGGTGTTATGCATCTTTTTGCCGGAACCTTTTAGTTGTTTCAATTTTTTCGTTGAAGTGTTAAGTGAACGTTATTTAGGGTTTAGTATGTCTGATCTACTTACATTGAAAGCTTCAGCACTTAAGTTATAACAGCACATTATTTCCTAAAGTTTTCGCGAATCGGACGATGGTGTTGTGCCGACCATAATTAATAATTTGGTCTTGATTGAGAATGCACAGTGCGGACAGGTCTTTGGACGGTAATCTGGTCGGCCTTGGTAACGGGTGGTGTCATTAATTTATCTAACGCCATCTTATATGTTTATCTTCTATACTTAACAGTATATGCTATCCATAAGAAAATTTTCTTTTTTCTCGGATCATGGTTGGTTTGGTGGATAGGCAGGAAATAGCCTTTTTTATTTACTCCTAAGTAATATATAAAAAAGTAATATATAAAAAATCTGTCGTCAACAGTAGTTAAAATTCTATTACCAACAACAGATATTGTAGAACCAAAAAGCCTCAATTTTAAGTGAGCTTTTTATCGATTTTTTGAAAGGAAGGCTCGAAATGCTAAACTTTGTGTTCACATTGCGTAAAAAATGAGGATTATTCTTTTACTAAGATAAATTCTCCGCGCTCCACAACTTTTGAAAAAGTTTCTGCTTAGTGATGATATATCAATATTTCTGGGAATTTTTTAATGAATAGGGTAAACAAGTATAGAACATAAAGTACTTTAGAAATTAATTGGAGACAGGAAATAAAAATTGTTGTTTAAGTATCAAAAATTAAATAACTCTCAGTGCTGAAATCCTGCTGAAGGCCTTGTTATACCAGAATTTTCTAAGTTTTGCCACCATTGGTTATAGTATTTCTCGTCAGTCATATGGATATCTTTGCCACCTAAATAAGAGTAGTGAAAAACTTTGATATAACGATATTTTGTCAAATATCTTTTGGCAAACTTTTCTACACCATCGCCGAGACCAATAATTGTCGGATTATGAAGTAATTCTAATTCACGTTCTAGAATTGGAAGTGAGGCAGTTACTTTATCGCGAGTCGTTTCAAACCTTTGAAGTTTAGTACTATGCGCATTATAGATTTTTTTATAAACATCGGTAATATAGCATCCTTCTAAGACCGAGTGTTTGGTAACTTCACGTAGCCTTCTAGCTCCTGTTCCGACGTTAGAATGAAAATTTACCCAAGGAATTTTTTCGATTTTTTTTCCAGGGTTTAGTGCTAAAATCATATATTGATTATTTATTACTTGCCAAAGTTTGTTTTGTTGAAATTCCGTCATTCCGTCGGGTTTTTGATCAAACTCTGGATAGAGTGCCCAACTAGCATCGTATTTGCTCAAATCAAATAATTCGTCATATACTTTTTTTTCAATTGCCATTAAAATTCCTTCTTTCACTTGTAAATAATAATTTTTTAAAAGCGGCTTCATTGTATAAAACCCTTGTGACATATAGTGTCGTTTGATCAGAAAATAAAAAAAACAACAGTTCGTAGAAAAAGAACGTTTTGAAAATTTTTCTAACGTTGAATATCAAATAACGAATAGCTTTTGATGAAATAGAAGGAGTTATGAGACTTTTTTGCGTTTGATGTAATAGTCTCAAACGAACTAGTAACTAATGGTATCAAAAATTTATTGCTATGAATGTTAAGAATAATCCTTTAGAAGTGTCCCCTAAACGTGGTTAAGATAATTCTTCAAAGATGAAGTTTCTCCTTTCAGAGTGGATAAAAATCGAAGTGAAAGTAAAAAGATGATTAATTCATTGATTACGTTGATTAATGAATACAGAACAGAACAAATCAGGTAAATTCAATAAGTAATTTATCTCTCAAAATCTTACTAAAAATACCGTCAGCACCTAGTAATCAGATGTTGGCGGTATTTTTGTAACCCATTAGTTTGTCCATTTATTTGTTTGGGTATGGCGGAAGTCAGCCAACTGTTGAAACAGGTCAGGGACACTCGTTGCCACAATGAAAAGGTCCAAGTTCTCCTTTGGTGCAAATCCTGCCTCACAAACGGTCTTCAAAGCCTGGATTAACGGATCATAAAAGCCGTTGATATTGAGTAAAGCGAGGGGATTTTGATGCAGATTGATTTGACTCCAAGATAGCATGGTGAAAAATTCTTCTAACGTGCCAAATCCGCCAGGTAACGCCACAAAAGCGTCCGAAGCATCCAGCATGTATTGTTTACGTTCGGAAATATCACTTGTGGTAATGATCTTATCCGTTGGAATGCGACCTAAGTGTTCATTAAACAAGACTTTTGGAATAATCCCTAAAACGTCACCACCCTGATCTAACATTTCGTTGCCTAAAACTCCCATTAGTCCCAGGCGGCCACCGCCATAGGCCAACCGGTACTGGTGCGCTGCCATGTAATCAGCTAGTGCAATTGTGGTTGTTTTATAAGCCTCTGCATAGCCTGTGTTTGAGCCGCAAAATACACAAATTGATTGAATTGCTTTCATTTTGATCACCTCAATTGAATTAAAAAAGAGCGTCTCGTAAGTTTTGAACTTAGAGACGCTCTCAAATTTGAACTTTATTTTTCATCATGGTCTTTAGGCTCACCGATATTGTAATCCTTATCAGACATTGTTTCGAGTTGTCCCAAACGATAGCCGTTACCAACTTGTGAGAAGAAGTCATGGTTGGCTGTTCCGGTTGAAATCCCGTTCATAACGATTGGATTAACATCTGCTTCCGTATCAGGGAAGAGGGGATTTTGACCCAAGTTCATGAGTGCTTTATTAGCGTTATAACGTGTGAAAGTTAAAACTTGGTCTGTCCAGCCCACTTGATCATATAAGACGTGGACGTATTTTTCTTCATTGTCATAAAGCTCATACAAGAAGTTAAACATCCAATCCTTTAATTCCTGCTGTTTTGTTTCAGGAAGTTCTTTAAGCGCAAGCTGGAATTTATAACCGATGTAAGTCCCGTGGACAGATTCATCACGCAAAATTAATTTGATGATTTCTGCAACGTTGGTCAACTTATTGTGGCCTAAATAGTAAAGTGGTGTAAAGAAACCAGAGTAGAACAAGAATGTTTCGAGGAAGACGCTAGAAATCTTCTTCTTCAATGGATCACCGTCATCATGATAGAGGGTGTAAATTTTCTTGGTTTTGTTTTGTAGAAATTCTTCTGTGTCACTCCAAGAGAAAATCTCATCAATTTCATCAGGCGTGTTCAAAGTTTCAAAAATAGAAGAGTAACTCTTAGAATGGACAGATTCCATAAATTGGATGTTGTTTAAAACTGCCGTTTCATGCGGTGTCCGCACGTCTTTTCGAAGAGCTGCCATGCCGTCTTGTGATTGGAGGGTATCCAGAAGGGTTAAACCACCAAAAACGTGTCCTACCACCCATTTGTGATCCTCGTCTAATGTCCGCCAATCATCCAAGTCATTAGAAATTGGGATTCGGGTATCTAACCAGAATTGTTCGGTTAGTTTTTCCCAGGTTGCCTTATCGATTTCATCGGAAACTTGGTTCCAGTTGATTGCTTTGTAGTTACCTTCAGGTGTCCATTTGATTGGATTAAGCTTCGCATCTGCCATATTTTGTTGATCCTTTCTAGCTTTAAATTAAATTGAGCAACTTTCGCACTGATTTACGCCAACTTCACCGTCATTGTCAGTAAATGTCCGAATGTAATAAATAGATTTTATCCCCTTATTATAAGCATAGTTACGGAGAATGTTCAAATCCCTGGTGGTCATTTTATTTGTCCGACCATCTTTCCATTCATAAAGGCCTTCTGGAATGGTAGAATGCATAAAGAATGTCATACTCATCCCTTGATCGACGTGTGGTTGTGCGGCTGCATAGATGTCGACAACCTTGCGCATATCAATGTCATATGCCGATTGATAATATTTTAACGTACTGTTGTCAAGATATGGCGCTGGGAAGTAAATCTTACCGATTTTTTTCTCTTGGCGTTCCTCAACACGGTTTACAATTGGCTGAAGACTAGCAGTGGCATCATTAATGTAGGAAATTGAACCAGTTGGCGCAACAGCCATGCGATTTTGATGATAGAGGCCATCTTTCATAACGGCTTCTTTTAGAGCTTGCCAATCTGCTGGGGTAGGGATATCAATGCCCTCAAACAAGTCTTTAGCTTTTTGGGTTTTCGGACCCCAATCCTTAGTCACATACTTATCGAAGTAACTGCCATCTGCATACTTACTCTTTTCAAAATTATGGAAAGTTGTGTGGCGTTCACGCGCAATCTTATTGGAAGCTTTTAACGTCCAGTAGTTCAAAAGCATGAAGTAAACACTGGTAAAATCAAGTGAATCACGATCTCCATAGTACATATGATTTTTTGCCAGGTAGCCATGCAAGCCCATTGCGCCCAAACCAATGGTATGGGCGAGTTTATTACCATTTTGAATAGAAGGCACCACATTAATGTTTGAATGATCCGTAACAAAAGTTAATGCGCGAACCATGGTCTCAACTGAACGCCCAAAATCAGGGGTTTCCATCATGTTCACAATGTTAGTGGAGCCCAAATTACAGCTAATGTCAGTTCCAAGGGTCGTGTATTCCTGCTTATCATTGATTGCGGATGGTGTTTGTACCTGCATGATTTCAGAACACAGATTACTCATCACAATCTTGCCGTAGATGGGGTTGTCACGATTGGCGGTGTCTACATTCACAATGTAAGGATAACCGGATTCCTGTTGTAGCTTAGAGAGTTCATTTTCTAAATCGCGAGCTTTTAGTTTGGTCTTCTTGATGTCGGGGTTCGCCACCATATTGTCATATTCAGCGGTGATATCTACGTAAGAGAAAGGCTTGCCATAGACTTTTTCAACTGAATAAGGGCTGAACAGGTACATTTCTTGATCGGTGCGGGCTAACTCGTAAAATTTATCCGGAACAACCACGCCAAGTGAAAGTGTTTTGACCCGAATCTTTTCATCAGCATTTTCCTTTTTAGCAGAGAGAAAAGCAATGATATCGGGATGGAAAATATTTAAGTAAACCACACCGGCACCTTGACGTTGACCCAGTTGGTTAGCATAGGAAAAACTGTCTTCGAGCAACTTCATGACGGGAACCACACCACTTGCGGCGCCCTCGATGCCCTTAATGGGGGCACCAGCTTCACGTAGGTTACTCAAGTTAATACCTACGCCACCGCCTAATTTAGAAAGCTGGAGTGCCGAGTTGATAGTTCGGCCGATGGCGTTCATGTCATCAGTGGCTTGAATGAGAAAACAAGAAACGAGTTCGCCACGGTGTTTACGACCGGCATTCAAGAAACTAGGGGTTGCCGGCTGGTAGCGTTGATGGATGATTTCATCGGCAATTTCCATCGCCAAATCCTCGTCGCCTTCTGCAAAGTAGGTAGCGTTCATGGCCACGCGATCAATAAAGTTTTCGAGGTAGTAGCTATTATCGTTCGTTTTTAAAGCGTATTGCGCGTAGAATTTATATGCCGCCATAAAAGAATGAAAGTGGAAATTTTGAGCTTTTAAGAATGCATATAATTTTTCTAAAAAGGCAAATGAATATTTTCGGATAGAGGCTTCATCGATATAGTCATTTTCGATGAGATAATCGAACCGGGCCTTTAGGGAATCGAATTTCATCGTGTTCGGTTCCACATTTTGTGCTAAAAATGCGGCTAAGGCATCATGGTCCTTGTTTAGCGGAATTTGGTTATTGACGGGGATGTTAATCTCATTGTTTAAATCATAATATGTGACATCTTTAAGGTTCTTAAGACTCATCAGTTTCACGCCTTTCTGTGTACATTTAAGAGAAATTAAGCAAAAATAAAAAAACGCCTAGCTGTATTAGGCAGCATGATGCGTTTTTTATTATCCTGATATTTTGTTGCGGTTACATTGCTAACTGTTTCAAAACATCAGGGCGGAACCCGGCAATCGGTTCATTACCATTGGATTCAACAACGGGAACGGCTTGGAAGCCACGAGATTTCAAGTAGTCGATGTAATCCGGATTCGTATTAATGTTACGTTCTTTAAAAGGAATATCGTGTTCACTTAGGAAACGTTTTGTCATCTTGCATTGCATACAGTTGTTTTTTGTATAAATTACAACTTCACTCATGTAATCACCTTCAATTCTCATCTCATTGATATTTAACGAATAAATTCAGTATACAGCATCTAATGTAAAATTCAATGAAAAAACCACCACATTTAGTATGTTTTTTTGAGAAATCACTAAATATGGTGGTCTGATAAGGTTTTGAAGAAAAACTTTTTTTATTCAATTACTAACCCCAAAACTAACGCTAAGTTAGTTATGTATTCACTGTCATAATTAGCTATAATAGAAACAAAAGAGGAGCAAATTAATGACTGAATATTATTATACACAAAATCCTGAAGTTTTACATGAGAAAAGGCAGTGGCAATTTACATTGCTAGGCAAAAACTTAATTTTTAATTCTGACAGCGGCGTTTTTTCCAAAGATACCGTTGATTACGGTACCCGTGTTTTACTGGACGCGCTTGACTTAACCACATTAACACCAGGCCCGGTTTTAGATGTTGGCTGCGGTTACGGACCTATTGGCCTTGCCATTGCAGCTAACCTTCCTGATGTTCAAGTAGATATGATTGATGTGAATGAACGGGCGCTGGGATTGTGCCAACAAAACGCGCAGCAAAATCAGCTGGAAAACGTCACGGTTTGGCAATCAGATGTTTATGAAAAGGTCGCTGAGCAAAACTACCAAGCTATTATCTCTAATCCCCCGGTCCGTGCGGGAAAAGAAGTTGTGACCAATATTTTAACACAGGCTTATGCGCATTTGGCAATTAATGGCACACTAACCATAGTGCTTTAAAAAAAACAGGGCGCGCCGTCAGCTAAAAAAGTGATGGCTAAAAAGTTCGGAAATGCAGAAATCATTCAGCGTCAAAAAGGGTATTATATTATCCGCAGTGTAAAGGAGACTGCCAAGCCTAATGAGTAAGTTATCTTCCAATCAAGAACTTTATTTTATGAGCCTCGCTTATGAGGAAGCTAAAAAGGCCAAAGAACTGGGTGAGGTTCCGATTGGTGCTGTGGTGGTTTACAAAAATCAGGTTGTCGGACGCGGTTATAATCTGCGGGAACGCGATCAAAATGCCACCGCCCATGCGGAGGTGATCGCCATTCAAGCCGCCTGTCAAACGCTAAAAAGTTGGCGACTGTGGGATTGTCAGTTATTTGTGACGATCGAGCCTTGTATGATGTGCAGTGGGGCAATCCTTAATGCACAGGTGCCCGAAGTTTATTTTGGCGCCCGGGACCCTAAGGCGGGGGTGGTACAAAGCTTATACCAATTATTATCTGATCAAAGATTAAATCATCAAGTTGAGATTCATGAAGGGCTGTTTGAAAAAGAAGCCGGTCAAATTATGCGAGATTTTTTTCGTGAGATTCGGAATCGAAAAAAAGTCAGAAAAAAAATAAACAAATTAGTAGAAATTTTGTTTAAGTTCGAGTATTATTAATAGTGCCGAGAGGCCTTAAGGCAAGGGTGGACTTACGAATTGTGTCAGGTCCGGAAGGAAGCAGCACTAAGTCTGATCTGTCTTGTGCCTTAAGTTATTAGGAAATTGTGAAACTCTTAGTCGCTATGGCTAGGAGCTTTTTATTTAGAATGAGTTTGCAAAAATGATTGAAGGGAATTGCAAAGATGAGCTATCAAGCCTTATACCGAGTTTGGCGACCACAGCGTTTTGATGAAATTGTGGGCCAGCAAGTTATTACACAGACACTAAAAAATGCGCTCATAACTGGACAGACTAGTCATGCTTATCTGTTTACGGGACCGCGCGGAACGGGAAAAACTTCGGCGGCCAAAATATTTGCGAAGGCGATCAATTGTCATCATCTTAAGGATGGCGAGCCGTGCAACGAATGTGTCACTTGTAAGGCAATCACGCAAGGACGCCTTAATGATGTTATCGAAATTGATGCGGCTTCTAATAATGGCGTTGAAGAGATTCGTGACATTCGTGACAAGGCAAAATATGCGCCTACAGAGGCCGATTATAAAGTTTACATTATTGATGAAGTGCATATGCTGTCGACAGGTGCGTTTAATGCCCTGTTGAAGACGCTTGAGGAGCCACCAGCTAATGTTGTCTTCATTTTGGCAACGACAGAACCGCAAAAAATCCCTTTGACCATTATTTCCAGAACACAACGGTTTGACTTTCGTCGTATTTCGACAAAGGATAGTTATGACCGGATGGTTTATATTTTGCAACAAAAGCAGATTAGCTTTGACGACAAGGCTTTAATGATTATTGCACGGGCTGCGGAAGGCGGGATGCGGGATGCACTCAGTATTCTTGATCAGACCCTTTCGTTTGGCGATAATGAAATCACGTTGAAAAATGCCCTGCAGGTGACTGGCAGTGTGAACCACGATTTGTTGAATGCTTACGTCACCGACATTTCCAACCAGCAGGTGAGCCAAGCGTTAGAGACACTGGAAAAGGTTTTAGCAGAGGGAAAAGATGCGAATCGGTTTATCGAAGACCTGATTAACTTTTGTCGGAATTTGTTGCTGTATCAACAGGATCCCTCCCTGGTTGTGGACCAAGACTTAGGTGATGTGGATGAGCAATTTAAACAGTTTGCCGCTCAATTGAGTGCAGAGCAAATTTACCAGATGATTGATCATCTCAACGAAACTCAGCAGCAAATGCGCTTTACAACCCATCCGGATGTTTATATGGAAGTTTTGACCATCAAACTCGCGCAGCCGGTACAGATGAAGCCGTTAGCAGCAGATGAAAAGGTGGCTCAGCCAGATGCGCAGGCCGCCCAATCTAATGCGGAAATTGACCGTTTACAAAGTCAGGTGAAGAAACTTTCGGCACAGGTACAGCAATTGGAGCAAAACCATACTGAAAATGCCAAACCTCAATCTGTGAATCGCCAAACGCCGACAACCAAACGGCGCAGTCGGGAAGTAAAGCCTAACCTCGCCAAAATATATCCGGTTTTAGCCAACGCAACAAAACAAAATTTGGTACAATTAAAAGAGATCTGGCCGGACTTGATGTCGATGTTAAGTGTGACCCAGCGGGCGTTAATGCATGTGGCCCAACCGGTGGCGGCTAGTGAAGAAGGGGCCGTAATTGCCTTCAACTATGCATTCTTATACGAAAAAGCAGCTGATGACAGTGAGTTGCGTGAACTGCTAAGTGCCGATATTGATAAACTGGTGGGTCACGACCTCAAAATTGCGTATGTGGATGCCGAACAGTGGCCACAAATCCGGCAAAGTTATATCGATCAGCATAAAGAAGATTTGCAAAACAGTGATTCGGCAGCGGCTCATAGCTCGGAATCAGTATCTAGCCAAACGCAAGCGCCAGCAGATCCGCTGGTAACTAAAGCAGAGGCACTGTTTGGTGCTGATACAGTTGAAGTAAAAGATGATTAAATAATGAAATTAAGAAGGGCGGACTAAATATGCGCGGTGGAATGGGAAATATGCAAAATATGATGCGACAAATGCAAAAGATGCAAAAGAAAGTTGCCGAGGAACAAAGTAACTTAGATGCGACTGAATTTACAGGTGTTGCACCTGATGACATGGTCAAAGTGACGTTTACCGGGAATAAGCAGATGAAAGACATTGTGGTTAATCCCGAAGCTGTTGATCCTGATGATGTGGATATGTTACAGGACTTGATTGTCGCAGCGGTGAACGATGCCATGAAGAAAATTGATGATGAGACAAACAAGACAATGGGCAAATACACTAAAGGTTTGCCAAGAATGTAAGGATGAGGGCTTTTAAATGCAATATCCAGAGCCAATTGCAAAGTTAATTGATAGTTACATGAAATTACCCGGCATTGGTGAAAAAAGTGCCACACGGCTAGCTTTTTATACCATAGATATGGATGCTGATGATGTAAGCGGGTTTGCCAAAGCCTTAGTTTCAGCAAAACGTGATTTACATTTTTGCAGTATTTGCGGCAACATTACGGAAGATGACCCGTGTGAGATATGCCGGGATAAGACGCGTGATCAGAGCACAGTTTTGGTCGTCGAAGACCCAAAAGATGTGATGTCAATGGAAGAGATGAAGGAATATCATGGCCTTTATCATGTCTTGCAGGGCGTACTTTCGCCAATGGAAGGCAAGGGCCCAGAAGATTTAAATATCGCTAGTCTCTTAAAACGGCTACAGAACAATCAAAAGATTAAAGAAGTGATTGTGGCCACGAACGCCACGCCAGAAGGAGAAGCCACGGCTATGTACCTTTCTCGCTTAATCAAACCAGCGGGAATCAAGGTTACTCGTTTGGCGCATGGGTTATCAGTTGGTAGTGATATTGAGTATGCCGATCAGATGACATTATTTAAGGCAGTTGAAGGCCGGACAGAGATGTAACAAGTTAAAGGTAAAAAGGTGAGACAGCATTTTGAGAGGAAAATTTATTTCGTTTGAAGGCCCAGATGGCGCAGGAAAGACAACGGCTTTAAATACGATTGTCGCGGACTTACAACCCGTTTTGGCCGATAAGTTAGTCGTGACACGGGAGCCAGGTGGCAACCGGATTTCAGAAGCTATTCGCGATATTATTCTTGATCGTCAAAATACCGAGATGGATGACCGCACCGAGGCTTTGTTGTATGCAGCTGCTCGGCGACAACATATTGTCGAGACCATTCAACCGGCACTTGCGCAGGAAAAAATGGTGCTTTGTGATCGTTATGTGGACAGTTCGGTGGCTTACCAGGGGGCAGGGCGCAAGATCGGTACCCAAGAAGTTTATCAAATGAATTTGTTTGCAACGGCGGGATTGCTTCCCGATTTGACCATTTATTTTGATATTCCATCAGAAATTGGGTTGCAACGGATCATGACCCACCGAACTGATGAAATTAATCGCTTGGACGTTGAACAACTATCGTTTCACAAGCGGGTGCGTTCCTCATACTTAGAAATTGCCCGAAAGGCACCGCAGCGCGTAAAAACAATTGACGCCACGAAGAGCCGAGCGCAAGTAGTTAAAGATGTCGAAGCAATAATTGTTGCACAAAATGGAGAATTTTTTAAATAATCAGGAGAGTGATGGCTATGAAGTTAATTATTGCAATTGTTCAGGATAAGGATGCTAGTCAATTAAGTGACCAATTTATTGATGCGAATATTCGGGCAACAAAACTGTCCACAACCGGAGGCTTTTTGAAATCCGGAAATACCACGTACATGATCGGAATTGATGATCAGCGGGTTGATGAAGTCTTAGCAATGATTAAAGAAGCTTCTCATAGTCGTGAGGAATTCATGACGCCACCCGTTAATCTTGATGCCAGCATGGAAGGCACAACGGCTTATCCGGTTAAAGTACAGGTCGGTGGCGCCACTGTTTTTGTCATGCCAATTGAAAAATTTCAGCAATTCTAGGATTTATAAAGGAGTAACAAATGACGGCAGACAGTATTAAAACTGCGGTTTCTAATAAGCAACCAGCGCTGGTTCAGCATTTTAAAAAAGTAATTGCGAAACACGAATTGGCGCATGCTTATTTGTTTGCTGGCGAATCAGGAATTGGAAAAGACGAGTTGGCAACGTGGATTGCAATGCGTCTTTTTTGTTTAAATGTAGAAGCTAACGAACCGTGTGGAAAATGCCAGGAGTGCCGGCGAATTAGTACTGGGCAGCATCCCGATGTGGTGATCGTAAAGCCGGATGGACAAAGTATCAAGGTTGATCAGGTGCGATTTTTAAAAGCAGAATTCACGAAGAGTGCGGTTGAAGGAAATCAAAAGATTTTTATTATTTCGGATGCTGAAAAAATGACGGCCGGCGCTGCCAATAGTTTACTGAAATTTATTGAAGAGCCAAGCCCTAACGTGACAGCTTTTCTCTTGACCACTAATAAGAATTTGATGCTGCCCACCATCATTTCACGAACAGAAGTAGTAGAATTAAAACCGTTAGTGCCAGAACAATTTAAGGCACAGTTGCGTGAAAAACAAGTTACGCCCAGTCTCATTGCCATGGCGGTTAATTTAACCAATAGTGTGGTGGAGGTTGAGACATGGCTGAAAGATGATTGGTTAAGCCAAGTTCAGTCTGAGTTAGCACGGTGGTTTCTCATGAGCTTTAAAAAAGATATGCGTGCGTTTATTGAGGTTCAGGCTAAGCTTTTAACTCTTGCCAAGACCAAAGATGAGCAGCAATTAATTTTGGACATTGTAATGTTGTACTGCCGGGAAGCCTTAATTTTAAAGGTGAATCCCCAAAGTGAGCGCCTGAGCTTTCCTAATCAAGACAAGGAGATTACTGCCCAGCTACCTACTAAAACGACGAGTGCCCTTTTATTAGCCACACAAAAAGCGTTAGAAGCAAAGAACTTATTGAACCGTAACGTAAGCTTTCAAAATGTTTTGGAAACTTTAACTATACGGCTGTGTCAGGTTTATTGATCCGTTCTAAGATTAGAGATTGGGCAATGAGGTGAAATTGTGAACAAGCGAGAAATATATGAAAGTTTCAATGGCATTCAAGATGAAACGCAGCGTATGTTAGATCAAATTAAAGAACTTCAAAATGGCATGGCAGAAATTTTGGAGGAAAATGCGGAACTGGTCATCGAAAATGAACATTTACGTGAACGTCTAAGTAAGTACGAACAACCTTCTAAAAAGGAAAAACAAAAAAGCACAAAACACGGCCTCTCTAAATCACGGAAAAACTTGGAAAAACTATACGGACGTGGTTATCATGTTTGCAATGAATGGTTTGGCAAGCACCGCGAGAATGATGAACCTTGTGCCTTTTGTCTTGATGTTATTTATGGTGATCGCTAAGGAGGCCAAAACGTGCAGTCACAGAAAAGTTTTGCAAAAAATCAGGTTAGCGGTACGCTTTATTTGGTACCAACACCTATCGGCAACTTACAAGATATGACATTTCGGGCTGTTAATACACTCAAAGAAGTGGACTTAATTGCTGCAGAAGACACCCGAAATACGCAAAAATTATTAAATCATTTTGAAATTGACACCAAACAGATTAGTTTTCACGAATATAACACGAGACAACGGGTGCCTGAATTAGTTGCACGTCTAGAACAAGGAACCAATATTGCCCAGGTCAGTGATGCAGGAATGCCGTCAATTAGCGATCCGGGACATGATTTAGTAGTGGCCTGTATTGAACGGCACATCACAGTTGTCCCATTGCCAGGGGCCAATGCTGGCCTCACGGCGTTAATTGCGTCGGGTTTGGCCCCGCAGCCCTTTTATTTTTTCGGTTTTTTAAATCGTAAACCAGCTGAACAAAAACGGCAGTTAGACCGGCTTGCTAATAAGGAAGAAACCCTGCTCTTTTATGAAGCACCACATCGTTTGAAAAAAACTTTAAAGAATATGGCAGCCATTTTTGGCGATGAACGGCAAGTCGTTTTGTGTCGGGAACTTACCAAGAAATTTGAGGAATTCTTACGGGGGACTTTAAACGAAGCACTGACTTGGATTGAAGAAAACGAGATCCGCGGCGAGTTCGTGATTGTTGTGGCGGGCAATCCGAAGCCTTCTTCACAACCAACAGAATCAATTCCGGAACTTTCCATTGAAGCACAAGTAACCAATTTAATTAGCGCAGGAAAAAAGCCCAATGATGCGATTAAACAAGTGGCCAAGCTGCGTGGACTCCGAAAACAAGACGTTTATAGTCAGTATCATCATTTAAAATCATAAAGATAGCGAGAAAGGAAGATTGACAAGTGGCGGGGAAAAAATTTAGTGAAACACATCGATTAGTTTATTATGATGGTGACCGTACCTATCATGCTTCAATTCCGATGCTAGTCAATTTGATGGTCTTAGCTTCCGAGGACCAAAGTGAGAGCCTGGGCGTAGGTTCACCGGAAGTTTTAAAACATGGTGTCGGCTGGGTAGTGACTCAGTACATAATGGAAATCAACGCGCTCCCCAAAATTGGCACCACAATTCAACTTTCTACGGAGGCGACCGCTCATAATAAATTCTTTTGTGAACGTCGTTTTGCAGTTGCTGATGAAAAGGGTCAAAATTTACTGCGTGTAAATAGTAATTTTGTTTTAATGAATCATCAAACGCGGCGGATGGGAAAACTGATTCCAGAACTGGTGGATCCTTATGGAAGTGAGGAGGTCAAACGGCTACCACGTCTTCCCCGAGTTGCACGTATCAGTGAAGAACCAACTGTAATGACTAAGCAATATCCCGTACGTTATTTTGACTTAGATACCAATGGACACGTCAATAATTCGCACTATTTTGAATGGTTGCTTGACGTTTTGCCAGCAGATTTCTTGCAAGAACACCAACCCACCTGGTTAAATATTCAGTATCATAAAGAAATTCAGTATGGCCATTTGGTCACGAGTCAAGCCGTGAAGAAAACGACTGACGAGGGTCAACTTGTGACTTTGCATCGAATGTTAGTTAATGATGAAGTCTATTGTGAAGCGGAATGTCACTGGCAGACATTAGCAACAGAAACGGAAAAAACAAGTCATTAATATGGTATAATTTAAGTAATTTCAGACAGGATATCTAGGAGGGATTTTATGGCAGTTTTAGTTCTCGGTGGGGCCGGCTATATTGGTTCGCACATGGTCAAAAGATTGGTAGAACAAGGCGAAGATGTGGTCGTTATCGACAATCTGGTAACAGGTCATCCTAATGCGATTGCAAAGGAAGCTAGATTTTATCAGGGTGACGTTCGTGATCGAGCATTTTTAGATCAGGTATTTGAAAAGGAAACGATTGATACTGTGATTCACTTTGCAGCCTTTTCAATCGTACCAGAATCAATGAAAGATCCGTTAAAGTATTTTGATAATAATACTGGCGGGGTCATTACCTTACTGGAAGCTATGCATGATCACGGGATTAAACGAATCGTCTTTTCTTCTACAGCCGCAACTTATGGCAATCCAGAGCATGAAACCATTAAGGAATCAGATCGCCAAGATCCCATTAACCCTTACGGCGAAAGCAAGTTAATGATGGAAAAAATTATGCACTGGGCGGATGTGGCTTACGGGATCAAATTTGTAGCGTTACGCTACTTTAATGTTGCCGGAGCAGCCGAAGACGGTACAATTGGCGAAGATCACCATCCCGAAACTCATTTAATTCCGATCGTGCTCCAAGTGGCACTAGGCAAACGACCAGAACTGCAAATTTATGGTGATGATTACCAAACACCGGATGGGTCAAACGTGCGGGATTACGTGCATGTGATGGATCTTGCGGATGCTCACATTTTGGCGATGAAGTATTTGCAGGCTGGTCATGACAGCAACGCCTTCAACCTTGGTTCTTCAACCGGTTTTTCCGTTAAACAGATTGTGGAAGCCGCACGTGAGGCCACTGGTGAAACAATTCCGGCTAAAGTTGCGCCACGCCGTCCTGGAGATCCAGATACATTGGTTGCACAAAGCGATAAAGCGCGTGAAATCTTGCACTGGCAACCAAAGTATGATGATGTGCATCAAATCATCAAAACTGCATGGAATTGGACGCAAAAACATCCGAATGGTTTTGAAGATAAATAACAATTGAGGAGCTCGTAAATCAAAAATGATTTTCGGGTTCTTTTTTATGAAGGGTCACAAATAAAAAAATTGTGATAAGATATTTAAGGAATCACGTATTTATAACAAGGAAACTCAATTAGGACAGGCCTTTTTGATTTTTGTAGGTTTGTTCTAGTTGATTTTGGTAAAGAGACTGGGGAATAAGGACAAGTAGTATGAAAATATTGGCAATAGATACTTCAAATCGACCGCTAAGTGTTGCGGTTTTGGATGACGACCAGTTACTGGCAATGACCACAACGAATATCAGACGTAATCATAGTATTCAGTTGTTACCAATTATTGAGACGCTTTTGAAACAGGCTGGGCTATCTCCAAAAGACTTACAACGGATTGTGGTGGCCCAGGGGCCAGGGTCTTACACAGGTTTACGAATTGCGACTACAACGGCTAAAACGTTGGCTTATACATTAAATATTGACTTGGTGGGTGTCTCAAGCTTAAAAACACTTGCGGGCAATGTGAATGAAGCTGGCCGTTTAATTGTGCCACTGTTTGATGCAAGACGGCAGAATGTATTTGCTGGAATTTATCGACAAACGCAGCGAGGACTGGTGGAGGTGATGGCCGATCAACACGTGGCCATAGCTGAATTGGCTACTGAACTCATAAAAAAGCACGAACCAGTTTATTTTGTTGGGGCCGACGTCGCGACATATGCGAACTATTTGACCGAACAGTTAGGAAGCGCGTTTAACCGAGTTTCTCCTGCCCAAGATTTGCCCAGTGCGTACGTTTTGGGTCAGTTAGGAAGCCAAGCAAAGCCAGTTTCTCAACCATTTGATTTCGTTCCAAATTACTTGCGTTTAACAGAGGCGGAAGTGGAATGGAAAAAACATCATCCACAAGAGGATACAAAACCTTATGTTGAAAAAATTTAAAACAGCTATTAAAAATCGGTTTTTTAACCGCACAAAACAATTACGAGAACAAGCCTTTGAAATTCATGATCATGTGGTCCAAATCGAAGACGATACGTATTTTATTGCAAAAGCTATGATTCCGGATATCCCCGACATCTTAAACGTTGAGCGGTCTGTCTATGAGGGACAGACGCCTTGGGATCGGGCGGCATTTGCCAATGAATTGCGACGTAAATTTGACCGGTTATATTTAGTTATTCGGTATCATGATCGGATGTTGGGTTTCATCGGCGCTTCCTTTGATGACCGGACGAAGACAGCCCATATCACTAACGTCGCCGTAGTTGAAGACAAACAAAATCGTGGCATTGGCAGTTTCTTATTAAAAACCATGATTAATAAGGCCATATATATCGGTTATCAGAAGATGACTTTAGAGGTGCGCAGAAGTAATTTACGGGCGCAGGCACTCTATTTAAAGATGGGATTCGAAAAAACAGGCATCAAAGCACACTACTATTTCGGTGATCATGAGGATGCCATTGATATGACCTTGAACTTGGAAGCTAAGGATTAGGAGCATTATGGAGAAGAGAAACTTAATTTTAGCATTTGAATCGAGCTGTGATGAAACAAGTGTCGCGGTAATTGAAAACGGCGAAAAGATCCTCGCCAATGTTGTGGCCACTCAAATTAACAGTCATAAACGATTTGGCGGAGTTGTCCCCGAAGTGGCGAGCCGACACCATATTGAGCAAATCACCATCTGTATTGATGAGGCTTTGCAAGAAGCCCATGTGCAAACACAAGAGTTGTCCGCTGTTGCGGTGACTTATGGCCCAGGATTGGTCGGGGCCTTATTGGTTGGTGTGTCAGCAGCGAAAGCTTTTGCCTATGCCAATGACTTGCCACTAATTCCGGTTAATCATATGGCAGGACATATTTATGCGGCACGATTTGTTAAACCCATTGTATTTCCGGCAATGGCACTCTTGGTTTCGGGTGGTCATACAGAACTTGTGTATATGCCCTATGAAAATGAATTTCAGATTATTGGAGAAACACGTGATGATGCGGCTGGCGAGGCTTATGATAAAATTGGTCGGGTCCTTGGAATTAGTTATCCAGCTGGCAAGACAATCGATGAACTCGCACATCAAGGCCAAGACAGCTTTCATTTTCCCCGTGCAATGGTTCATGAGGATAACTTTGATTTTAGTTTTAGTGGTCTGAAGAGTGCCTTCATTAACACAGTTCATCATGCAGACCAAATTCATGAAACACTCAATAAGGCTGATCTAGCGGCCAGCTTTCAGCAAAGTGTTATTGATGTTATTGTAAAAAAAACGCTGTGGGCTTGTGATCAGTTTGCCATTAAACAATTAATTCTGGCAGGTGGGGTTGCAGCGAACCATGGTTTACGTGATACACTAGCAACTGAGTTAGCCGCCAAACAGCCACAGCTAGACTTTGTCAAAGCACCATTAAAGCTATGTGGAGATAACGCAGCGATGATCGGTGCTGCTGGTTATGTGGCAATGAAGCACCATGTCTTTGCAGATGCCAGCTTAAATGCGGCGCCGAGTCTTGAATTCGACTGGGTTCCAGACGCCGTTAAATAAATCGAATTGGGGGCAAAGGGTATGACAGAAGATAAATTTGTGAAATTGAAAAATAGTATTGATGCGATGATTGACCGTGGGGATGTCTACGGGGCTTCTTTTAGTTTTATTAATGAGAATCAAATCGACAGTTTTTACCATGGCTTTCAGGGAAAAGATCCATTTGCAGAGCGTTTAGATCCCTCCATGATTTACGATCTGTCTTCATTGACAAAGGTTGTGGCAACCACGACACGCGTCTTCCAGCTGCTCTCTGTTCATGAACTTGGTTTAAAAGATTCGGTAACGGCTTACCTACCAGGATTTTCACATCCAGAAGTAACGATTGAAAACTTGTTGTTGCATAACAGTGGCCTGCCAGCAGATGTGACAAATGCACGAAATTTGTCCGGGATTGAGTTAATTAAAAAAATTTATGAAGCGCCGTTAAGCTATCAACCGGGTGAAAAAACGGTTTATTCTGATTTAGGATTCATTTTACTAGGACTTATTATTCGAACACTTAATGGTTCCCTAGATAAAAGTGTGCAGGACCATATCTGGTACCCACTGGCTATGATGAATACGGGCTACAATTTAAACCGGCCGAAGTCACGATTTGTGCCGACAGAAATTGATGCACAGCGTGGACAAATTCAAGGCCAGGTTCATGATTATAAGGCACTTTTATTGAACGGAGAAAGCGGGCACTCTGGTCTGTTTTCGACGTTAAGTGACCTAACTGTTTTTACGGAAATGATGATTAATCGCGGTAAGTATCAACAAAAAGAAGTCTTAGATCCTAACTTGTTTGACCTAATGGCCAGTTATGATGAAAATGGACGGACTTTAGGATGGCGCCGAATTGCACATCGCGAACAGTATGTGCAGACAGGATACACAGGGACAATTCTGGCGTTTGATCCGATTAACAAGCAAGGATTTGTTTGCTTAACGAATCGCATTTATCCCACGCATGAAAACGAACGGTGGAATAAGGATCGTGATGACTTAATTAATCAATTTTTTGCGGATTAAGAATTCAAGCAGGCGAAAAAACACTTTTCGGTTTAGATGGTGTGAAAAGTCTAAAATAAAAGGGATTAAGTTGCAGGTATTTTTTACCGTACAGCTTAGTCCCTTTTTTAAAAGTTGTTTTCTAATTGTTCACTTTTTTCCGTCCAGTCGGATTCGACCTGGGTTGTTTCGGTTTGAATTTTGGTGAGCTTGGTTTGCAGTTCTTCTAGTTTTAAGTGATCGTTGAAGTATTGTGGATCCGCCATCTGATTTTGAACATCCTGTTCAGCGTGAGCGAGGTCGTCTAGGCGAGTCTCAAGACTTTCGATTTCACGTTGAAGTTTACGTTGTGCTTTTTGCTTATCTTTAGAAGCACGATAATCTTGTTTTTTCCCTGTAGCTGCTGTTTGACCAGATGGTACCGATGATGATGCCTTGGCTTGCGCGGCCTCTTGTTTTTTGAGGAGGTAATAATCGTAATCGCCTAAATAAAGTTGGCTTCCCGAAGCAGAAACTTCCAAAATCTCAGTTGCCACACGATTGATAAAATACCGATCATGCGAAACGAAGAGGACAGTGCCATCAAATTCGTTTAACGCGTTTTCAAGAACTTCGCGACTGTCAATGTCCAAATGATTTGTGGGTTCATCCAAAATCAAGAAATTATCATGCTGCATGGTCAGTTTAGTGAGCAATAAACGGGCCCGTTCACCACCACTCAAGTTTTTGACTGGCTTTAAGACATCATCGCCAGAAAAGAGAAAGCTACCTAACAAGGAACGAATGTCTTTTTCATCAACGAGGGGATGCGCATCCCAGAGTTCATTAAGGACAATTTTGCGATCATCCAAATTGTGCTGCTCCTGATCGTAATAGCCGATTTCAACTCCGGCACCCAGTTTAGAAGTGCCACTGATTAAGGGGAGCTTTCCAAGGATACTTTTGAGAAGCGTGGATTTTCCAATACCATTCGGACCCACTACGCCGAGGACATGGTGTTTGTTGAGCTCAATATTAATGGGACTGGCAAGGACGTGTTCGTCGTAGCCGATTGCCGCATCCTTCACAGTCAGAACAACATTGCCACTCGGATGACGAGCAGAAAAATGGAAGTGCATTTCGCTGTCATCGCTGGTAGGGCGCTCTAGAACCGTCATTTTTTCCAGTTGTTTGCGCCGACTTTGTGCGCGTTTCGTAGTTGAGGCACGCACAATGTTACGATTCACAAAGTCTTCCAACTTGCTTATTTGCGTTTGCTGTTTTTCGTATGCTTTCCATTCGGTTTTTAAACGGCTTGCTTTTTGATCAATATATGCCGAGTAGTTACCCACATAAGTTGTTAGTGTCTTACGGTCGAGGTCAAAAACACGGGTGACGACATGGTCTAAAAAGTAGCGGTCATGGGAAACAATTAAAAGCGCCCCTTGATAACCCTTAATGTAAGTTTCCAACCAGGCTAAAGTTGCAACGTCCAAGTGATTAGTTGGCTCATCCAAAACAAGCAGATCGTGACGTTCTAAAAGAAGTTTTGCCAAAGCCAATTTAGTTTTCTGCCCACCTGAAAGGGTATCGACTTTTCGTTGATAGACACCTTCCTCAAAGCCAAAGCCATGAAGAACACCGCGAATTTCGGCCTGGTAGCCAAAGCCATTCTGCATTTTAAAAGCCTGTTGTTTTTGATCGTACATATTTGAAAGTTTTTCGAATTGGTCGTGATCAGCGATGATTTCAGGAAGACTCAACTGGTTTTCTAATTCATGGATTTCAGTTTCAAGCTTGATAACAGCCCGGAAAACGGTTAGCATTTCGTCCCAAATGGTTTTATCGGTATCGAGGCCCTGATTTTGGGCGAGGTAACCAATAGAGAGGTCTTTTTTGGTGGTGATTTGACCGTCATCAGGGGACGTTTGCCCAATGAGCATTTTTAATAAGGTGGTCTTACCAGCACCATTACGACCGACAAGGCCAATCCGATCTTGGGTCTGGATATCAAGTGTGACTCCTGAAAACAAGGGATCGCCACTAAATTCGCGACTGACATTTTGGGCCTGCAATAAAATCAAACTAATTCATCCTTTCAATAACTTTTGTTTTATAATTTTGGGTTGACTACGGCAGTAAGTGGTAAAATAGCTTTGTTCACGATTCACAAACTTAACGAGAGGTGTCGTTATGGCTAAAAAAATTCCAGAAGCAACGGCAAAAAGATTACCGCTTTATTACCGTTATTTAAATAATTTACTTTACGCTAATAAGTTGCGCGTGTCGTCGGCGGAATTGGCAGAGTCCATTCAGGTTGATGCCGCTACGATCCGCCGTGATTTTTCCTATTTTGGTCCCCTTGGACGTCGGGGGTATGGCTACGATGTGCAAAAATTAATCAGCTTTTTTGAAAAAATTTTGGATCAAGATACTTTGACCAGCGTGGCCCTCGTTGGCGTTGGAAATCTAGGCCACGCCCTCTTAAATTTTAATTTTCATAAAAATAGCAACGTTCGGATTAGTGCCGCGTTTGATATTGACCCGGAGTTAATTGGATCGATTCAAAGCAATGTGCCTGTCTATGCCATGAAGCAGCTGCGAGAACAATTGCAAGATCAACGCATTGAAATTGCCATTATTACGGTGCCGGCAACTATTGCTCAGCAAGTTACAGATAAATTAGTTCAAGCCGGCATTAAAGGAATCATGAATTTTACCACGGTTAGACTGACCGCCCCGGAAGGTGTTCGGGTTCAAAATATTGATTTAACCAACGAGCTGCAAACCTTGATCTATACGGTTAAACACGGCTAGGTAAGTATTAGTGGCAAGACGACTAACGAATTCATCAAAAGGTGTGCCATCATAGAAGTTTGAATACGGCCGGTGTGATGATATAACCAGCAGAACCACAGGCCGATGGAGCCGTATAGGACCAGATGCCCATCGGCGTGTGCCAAGGCAAACAAACCACTGGAAATAACGGCAGTCAGAAGTTGTGCCAGTTTAGGACCGAGAAAACGGAAAAGCATGGCTAAATTACCAAATAAAACTTTGCGAAAGACGATTTCTTCCATAATGGGCGCTCCAACGACGATGGCTAGTGTATAGAGTGGGTAGCGCCTGACGACAGCCAGAAGAGCGGTCGTATTTTGTGAAGTCGCGTCACCACCGGTTTGCACCGTGATCTTTAGGATAAGAGTTTGTAAAAAAATAACAATGACGAAACCGCAAAGCCCCCATAGAATGGTTTTTACCGCGCTTTGCGGTTTTTTTTCTGCAAAATTACTGGGCATATCGTGAAAAGCAAGCCAGCATAAAAGGGCGGCCCCAGCTAAATAGTCACCAATTTGGATGGCAAATAAAACGGGCCGGGTGATTTGAAAAAAACTATTTATGAGACTGGGCAAAAGATACACGATAATATACGTAATTAAAATATAGATTGATTTTTTCTCGAGTTTCACAAAAAACACCTCACAAATATTCCTTAAGTATAGCATGTTTCCGTAGGGTTTGAAGCTTTTGTCAAAAAAGGTCAGTAAAAAGCTTGCATTCTTTGTTAAGAATGATATAGTAAATATTGTTGTTAGCACTTGAATGACAAGAGTGCTAAATTAAAAGAATAACTGGAGGGATTTATTTTGTTAAAACCATTAGGAGATCGCGTGATACTAGAAGCTCAGGAAGAAGAAGAACAAACTGTTGGTGGCATCGTTCTTGCAAGCAATGCAAAGGAAAAGTCACAAACTGGTAAAGTTGTCGCTGTGGGCGATGGACGCGTATTAGATAACGGTGAAAAACTTGCACCTTCTGTTAAATCTGGAGATACAGTTATCTTTGATAAGTATGCTGGTACAGAAGTTTCCTATGAAGATAAAAAATATTTAGTGCTCCACGAAAAAGATATTGTTGCAGTAATTGACTAACTGAAATCAAAAAAAATAATGAGGTGAAATGATTTATGGCAAAAGAAATTAAATTTTCCGAAGATGCACGTACAAAAATGTTAAAAGGTGTCGATAAATTAGCAGATACAGTAAAATCAACGATCGGTCCTAAAGGGCGCAACGTTGTTTTGGAACAATCTTATGGTTCACCAACAATCACAAACGATGGTGTTACCATTGCGAAGGCAATTGATTTAGAAGACCATTTTGAAAATATGGGCGCAAAGTTGGTTTCAGAAGTTGCTTCTAAAACTAACGACATTGCGGGAGATGGGACAACAACTGCTACAGTTTTAACACAAGCTATTGTCACTGAAGGTATGAAGAACGTGACGGCTGGGGCTAACCCTGTGGGCATTCGTCGCGGAATTGAAAAGGCGACTAAGGCTGCTGTAGAAGGCCTACACAAAATGTCTCATGTTGTAAAAACAAAGGACGACATTGCACAAGTTGCTTCCATTTCTGCTGCTAATGAAGAAGTAGGTTCATTAATTGCCGATGCTATGGAAAAAGTTGGTAACGATGGCGTCATTACAGTTGAAGAATCACGTGGTGTGGATACCACTTTGGACGTGGTTGAAGGAATGCAATTTGATCGCGGCTACATGTCTCAATACATGGTTACTGATAATGACAAGATGGAAGCAGATTTAGATAATCCTTACATCTTGATCACAGATAAGAAGATCAGCAACATTCAAGACATTTTGCCATTATTACAATCAGTGGTTGAACAAAGCCGTTCCCTTTTGATTATCGCGGATGACATTACTGGTGAAGCCTTACCAACCTTAGTTTTGAATAAGATGCGGGGAACATTTAACGTGGTTGCAGTCAAGGCACCTGGCTTTGGCGATCGTCGTAAAGCACAGCTTGAAGATATTGCAATTTTGACTGGCGGTACGGTTATTACAGATGACCTCGGTTTGAACTTAAAGGATGCAACAATTGATCAATTGGGTCAAGCTAACAAGGTTACGGTCACAAAAGACGACACAACAATCGTTGAAGGTGCCGGCGATAAGGACCAAATTGCAGAACGTGTCGCAACCATCAAACAACAAATTTCAGAAACAACTTCTGATTTTGATAAAGAAAAGTTGCAAGAACGGTTAGCTAAGTTAGCTGGCGGTGTGGCTGTTGTTCGTGTTGGTGCGGCTACGGAAACAGAATTGAAAGAAAAGAAGTACCGTATTGAAGATGCTTTGAATGCCACACGAGCAGCTGTTGAAGAAGGTTTTGTTCCTGGTGGTGGTACTGCATTGGTTAATGCAATCAGCTCACTTGATGATCTTGATGCCACAGGTGATGAATTAACTGGTATTAACATTGTAAAACGGGCTTTGGAAGAACCTGTACGTCAAATTGCAGTCAATGCTGGTGCTGAGGGCTCTGTCGTTGTTGAAAACTTGAAGAAGCAAAAACCAGGAATTGGCTACAATGCAGCAACCGGTAAGTGGGATGACATGGTCAAGGCTGGGATTGTGGACCCAACGAAGGTAACACGTTCAGCACTACAAAATGCAGCTAGTGTTTCGGCATTGTTATTAACAACCGAAGCAGTCGTTGCAGATAAACCAGAACCAAAGACTGATGCACCTGCTGCACAACCACAAGCAGGCGGCATGGGCGGTATGATGTAAAAAAAATCTTTTTAAAAACTGCGTCGGAATTTTTCCGGGGCAGTTTTTTTGTTTTTTAGAAGGGCTGTTTGCTAGTTATTAAAGTTGCACTTCTAGTGGGAATGTGGTTGAATTGATTGCGTAGCAGTGAGTTAGCCAATAGGGTTGATGCGTGCTGATAAAACTTAATATAGAATAACGTGTCCATTTGTAGTACACTTATTTCTGATTTGCACTGCCCGAGCTTGATCTCGGGTCAATTTTATTTTTGTAGAGGAGCATTATAAAATGTGGCGTTATCTAAAAAGGCTCTTAATTGGAAAACCGCTTAAAACATTGGATGAAGGCGGGCAATCCCTAACAAAGTTCAGGGCTTTGGCATTATTATCTTCAGATGCTTTGTCATCCATCGCATACGGGACAGAACAGATTACTTCCGTTCTGTTGGTGTTATCTGCAGCCGCAACGTGGTACGCTTTGCCAGTTGCCGGAATTGTTTTAATTCTGTTATTTGCAATTACGCTTTCCTATCGGCAAATTATTCAGGCTTATCCATCTGGTGGGGGCGCCTATGTGGTTGCCAGCACCAATTGGGGAAGATCAGCTGGTTTAGTTGCCGGAGGTTCACTATTAGTTGATTACATGCTGACCGTAGCCGTTAGTGTCACATCAGGAACCGAAGCGATCACATCTGCAATTCCGAGTCTACATCCTTATGCTGTGCCGATTGCAATTTTAATCGTGATTGCCATCATGGCACTGAATCTCAGAGGGTTGCGAGATTCAGCTTCATTTTTAACTTTTCCGGTTTACTTTTTCATTATCATGATTACAATCATGGTTGGAATCGGGTTCTTTAACATTGTGACCGGGCGAGTTGCGATGCACGCCGCAGCCAGTGTAGGCGCGAGTGTTCCGGGGATGACACTGGTACTGTTTTTAAAGGCCTTATCATCTGGTTCTTCTTCTCTGACTGGGGTGGAAGCTATCAGTAATGCGGTACCGAATTTTAAGCGACCACGGCGGAAAAATGCGGCCAATACTTTAGCCATTATGGCTTTGATTCTGGCGGTCTTCTTTGCCGGAATTACTTTCTTAAGCTATGCTGGCGGTATTCTGCCAAATAGCCAGCAGACGGTTTTATCGCAAGTTGGTGAAATGGTATTTGGCCATGGCTTGTTCTTCTATTTACTACAATTATCGACAGCTTTAATTCTGGCAGTAGCTGCCAATACTGGATTTTCAGCGTTCCCAATGTTGGCTTATAACTTGGCAAAGGATAAGTATATGCCGCATGCCTACATGGATCGTGGCGATCGGCTAGGGTACTCCAATGGGATTATTTCTCTCGCAGTAGGCGCGATTGTGCTAATTTTGATCTTCCATGGGCAAACAAGCTTGCTGATCCCGCTTTATGCTGTCGGAGTTTTCGTACCGTTTACGTTATCGCAGTCCGGCATGATTATCCACTGGTTCCGTGAGCGTACGGGTCATTGGTTATTAAAATCATCCGCTAATCTGTTAGGTGCAGCACTTTCTTTTGGGTTGGTTGTTTGTTTATTCTTCTTGCATTTTGGCAACGTTTGGCCATATCTAATCGTAATGCCTGTGCTTTTGCGCTTGTTCTATAAGATTCATCAGCACTACGTTAAAGTCGCAAAACAGTTGCGTATTGCCGCTAAAGGAAAAGTTCAACTCCACGACTATGACGGCTCGACAGTCATCGTATTGGTCAGCAATGTGACGCGGGTAACCGCGGGGGCCATTAACTATGCACGCTCAATTGGTGATTACGTTATTGCGATGCACGTTTCTTTCGATGCGGATCCGAAAAAGGAGCATAAAACGGCTGTTGAATTTAAGGCAGAGTATCCAGACGTCCGCTTTGTTGATATTCATTCTTCCTACCGTTCCATTGCCAATCCAACATTGCGTTTTTGTGATGTGATTGCCAGAAGAGCGGCAGAACGTAACTATACGACGACGGTGTTGGTGCCGCAGTTTGTTCCGCGTCGCCCTTGGCAAAATATCTTGCATAATCAGACGGGATTACGTTTGCGAGCAGCGTTGAATTCACGGGAAAACATTATTGTTTCGACATATCATTATCATTTAAATGAGTAATTTAAGATTAGAAAGTTGGTTAACGTTTCGCGTGACCAACTTTTTTTAGGTTGAGGTTTCCAGATTAAGGTCGTCATTAATCGTCCGGTGGGATTTGTGAACGCGTTTGGAACGGTTTAGCCGTTAAATTATGGTGATGTAATCGGGGTGATTGGCGCAGACTGTGAAAGACAAGCTGTCCATTGTATTGAAGAGGGTCAAATTGTCCCGCGTCATTCCTTGCAAGCGCGGGGATGGCAGCAATTCTCAGCAAAGAGGATAATGCTGAAGTTAAATGGCTGGCAAAAAAAGCAAACGTTTTTCGTAAACAGGTTGGCAAGCAAAAATTGCGTTTCTGGAACGCTACTTTGATTCACAAGTGATTTTACTTGCAAAGGGTTCAAAGGGTTTAATTTAGCGCACAATGTTTAAGTTTTATCTGCAAACGGCAGTTACCGCATGAAAGGCGCTTGTGTTCAGTCTGTAGGGTTTGTATAATAGTAATATTGATGAGAAAAGAGGTCTAACATGCGATTTGAAATTATTGTAAGTTTATTTGCGACAGCAATCATCTCCGCTGTGCTAACACCGTTTGTTAGACGACTTGCATTCAAAGTGGGGGCGGTTGATGAGCCTTCCGCGAGGCGAGTAAACAAGATTCCGATGCCCACAATGGGTGGGTTAGCCATTTTTCTAGCGTTCAATTTTGCTATTTTCTTCTTATTAAGGGCGCAAATTCCGACTCGCCAGTTATGGGGGATTTTTGGTGGTGAATGCCTGATTATCCTGACTGGTGTCATTGATGATATTTTTGTTTTAAAACCTTATCAAAAAATGATTGGTATCTCGTTAGCAGCGATTGAGGTGTTCGTTTTTGCCGGTGTTCGTATGACCACCCTGACGATCCCGTTTGTAGGCACCGTTGGGTTGGGATGGTTAAGTTTTCCGATCACCTACCTGTGGATAGCCGCCATCACGAATGCCATTAATTTGATCGATGGCCTGGATGGCTTGGCAACCGGGGTATCGATTATTGCGTTGTTCACAACCGGAATTACGGGGTTGTTTTTCCTCCCGACACCTAATATTTACACGGTAATTATGATTTTTACCTTAGTTGCCGCCGAAATCGGCTTTTTGCCCTATAACTTTTTCCCTGCACGTATTTATTTGGGGGACACTGGGGCGTTGTTTATTGGCTTTATGATCGCGGTTTTCTCACTGTCTGGTTTAAAAAACGCGACCTTTATTTCGGTCATTATTCCGGTCATGATCTTGGGTGTACCGATTACCGATACCGTTTTTGCGATGCTACGGCGAATTTTGAATAAACAATCCATTTCTCATGCAGACAAACGGCACCTACATCATCGCCTCATGCAAATGGGTTTAACGCATCGGCAGACAGTTTTTGTCATCTACGGGATTTCGCTAATTTTTTCATTTATTGCGTTATTATATCCGATTTCACCAATTTGGGGTTCGGTATTATTGACCATTGGCATTCTAATTGGCTTGGAACTTTTTGTGGAAGCCATTGGACTAGCGGGACAAGACCGGCGTCCGTTACTCAATTGGATTCAAAAGATTGTGACTTCAAATACTTCTAAAGAAGCAAGTGATCGGCTCGAAAACGAACGGGAAGCGCAGTTACGTAAAGCACAACAGCAACAAAAAGTTTCTAAAACTGAAAATAAAAAAAATAAGAATTAGAGGTATCGGGATACTAGAATCCAGAGGACTTTAATTCTTATTTTTTTGGGATGGGAACTTCAGTAAATTGTTTCCCCAAGCTGCGAAACGTCACCTGATTAGCAAACAAATTAATCAGCTCCTGTTGAAATTGGGTAACGTGATCAGTATTGACACCCACTTGAACCCGAATAACTTCTGTATAATCAGTTGCTTGTGGCTTAAGCTGTTGATTTTCTAGCCAGTGGGTAAAAGTATCATACTGGGCGTAGTTTAACGTTACCCCAATGACGATTTGTTCAACCTTTTGAACCAGACCAACCGTTGTGAGCAACTGGGAAGTGGCGTTGCTGTAAGCCCGAATGAGTCCGCCAGCTCCAAGTTTGATGCCGCCAAAGTAGCGGGTTACAACGACCAGCGTATTATGTACGTGATTTTTTTGAAGCACTTCAAGAATGGGCACGCCAGCGGTTCCAGAAGGTTCGCCATCATCGCTTGCCCGTTGAATATGGTCGTCGTCACCTAAAAGGAAAGCAAAGCAGTGGTGATTGGCTTTGGCATGCAAAGTTTGAATTTGGTCAAGGTAGTGATGGGCTTCTTGCTCAGAAGAAATGCGAAAGCCGTCAGCAATGAAACGTGATTTTTTGATTACGAATTCGTGACTGTCATTTTTAGCAAGAGTAATTAAGTTTTCAGACATTAAAGAAATCCTTTCTTTTTGCGTATTTAAAATTAGGTGAGTAGAAATGGAAAAAGCAAACTATTATGGACGTCTGGTTGCCATCCCGAAAGCGGAGAAACCGGAATATTCAGATTTACAAGTCATGCCAACAATGGCGGTTACGGAAAAATGGGTTCGGTGTTTACGTTGTAATACGCGTTTTGAAAAACAGGCAGTTCAATTACCCCGCGCGGCTTATTACTGCCCAATGTGCCTCCAACTTGGACGCGTTTCAACTTTAGAGAAATTTGTAACTTTTCCTGAACCAAATCACTTTGCGCCAAAAGCCTCTTATTTAACCTGGCAAGGTAAACTAACAGCCAGCCAGAAAAGATGTTCAAGTGAGGTACAAGCTTCTTTTGAAAATGGGCGAGACCATTTATTATGGGCGGTTACCGGGGCAGGAAAGACAGAAATGTTGTTTCCTGGAATTAATGCTGCCTTAAAGGCCGGAAAACGGGTCGGCTTAGCTTCTCCACGAGTAGACGTATGCATCGAGCTTTTTCCGCGCTTGCAAGCTGCCTTTGAGCATGTGGAAATTGCTTTGCTTCACGGACACCAGGAACAACCTTACCGGTATACGCAACTGACTATTGCAACTACCCATCAACTATTAAGATTCTACCATGCTTTTGACATTTTGATTATTGATGAAGTTGACGCCTTTCCCTATGCACAAAATAGTCAGTTATTGTACGCTACCCAGCGGGCTAAAAAACAGACTGGTGCTTGCTTATATTTGACTGCCACGCCGGGAGATGCGTTATTGCAAAAAGTTCGGCAAAAGCAGTTAGCCGTGAGTTATTTGCCACGACGTTTTCATGGCCATCCGTTACCGGAAATTCAGGTTAAATTAAGTTTAAATTGGTACGCAAAAATTGTTCGTAAAGCTATCCCGTGGGCCTTAAAAATTTTTCTTACTGAATGTGAGCAACAACAACGGCAATTCTTAATATTTGTTCCGCACATTAACCATTTAAGGGTGGCTTTTGCAGCCATCCGGCAAGCCTTCCCGAATCTAAAATTAAAGACTGTTTATTCTGCAGATGCCCAGCGACTAGAAAAAGTTCAGGCAATGCGCTCCCAGAACATCGACGGTTTAATCACAACAACCATTTTAGAACGCGGCGTCACATTTCCTGGTATCGATGTTTGTGTGCTCGGTGCAGATGATGCGACATTTTCGGCAGCTGCTTTGGTTCAAATTGCGGGACGTGTTGGGCGGAGTCCTCAGCGCCCAACGGGAAATGTGGTTTTTGTATGTGCTGGAATCTCACGAACAATTAAAAAAGCACGACAGCAGATTAAATTTGTTAATCATAAGGCGCGGGAGGAAGAAGTATGAATTGCTTACTTTGTCACCGTCAGTTGCGTGATAATTGGTCATTGCGTTTCTTATTATTACCCAAAAAATATCAGACAAAGACGGTCTGTGAGGCTTGTTTAACAACATTTCGCTTGATTGAACCAGCAACCTGCTGTCCAGGATGTGGGCGGCAACAGGCACTAAAACAAGTGTGTGGCGATTGTCAAAAATGGCAAACTCATTCGTCTATGGCTTTTTCAAATGTGGCGCTATTTGAGTACAACGCTGCGATGAAACAGTTTATGCACGCATACAAATTTCAAGGCGATTATCGTTTACGAGCGGCGTTTAACGTCCAATTTAGCCAATTTGTCCAAGAACAACAAAATGCTGCCTTACTAGTAGCTTTGCCAATTGACGAACAGACTTGGCAAACACGGGGGTTCAACCAAGTTAGCGGACTACTAGATGGTCTTGCTTTGAAGGCTCCGTTGCTGATGAACCGATCGAAATCAGAAAAAAGGCAATCCCAAAAAAGTCGTTGGGAGCGCCTTGAAACTAGTAATCACTTTCAAATTGATGTAGAATATCCGGAACAGATCAAAAATAAGGAAATTTTGCTGATTGATGATGTCTATACGACGGGCAGAACCCTCCGGCATGCCGCCCAAACCTTACTTGAGGCAGGGTGTGCAACAGTTCGTAGTGTTACCTTATGTCGCTGATCACAGATTTTTCTCCTTTTTCATTTGTTTAAAATAGCGTTTTCATTTATAATGATAGTAAGCAAGATATTAGAAGAGTGGTCCTTTCGATATCGTGTTTGGGCAAGCACAAAAGGCTTGTTACTGAAGGGAGAGAAGATTTATGCTTGATTTTAATGTACGTGGTGAAAATATTGAAGTGACAGATGCAATCAGAAATTATGTGGAAAAACGGATTAGCAAACTAGAAAAGTACTTTGATTCTAGTGTGAATGCCAAGGCCCATGTAAACCTCAAAGTTCATCCTGATAAGACGGCTAAAGTTGAGGTTACAATTCCCCTTCCATATTTAGTTTTGAGAGCAGAAGAAACGTCACCTGACTTGTATGCAAGCGTTGATTTGGTAACCGATAAATTGGAACGCCAAATCCGCAAATATAAAACCAAAATTAATCGTAAATCTCGTGAAAAGGGCTATAAAGGGGTCGAAGTTCCTAGTGCCGATCTGGATGTTGATGAATCTGATGATTCTGAAGCAGCAGAAAACAAATTCGACATTGTCAGAACAAAACGAGTTTCTTTAAAACCAATGGATAGCGAAGAAGCTGTTTTGCAGATGGATATGTTAGGGCATGATTTCTTTGTCTATCAAGATGCAGAAACTGATGGCGTAAATATCGTGTATCGACGTAATGATGGACGCTATGGTTTGATTGAATCTAACGATTAAAACTAAAGTGCGAACACTAAAAAATCAGAAGTTAAACACAGCTAGGGGAAAACCTAAGCTGGTAAACTTCTGGTTTTTTTGTTTTCCCGATGAAAAAGCGGCGGGTAAAGGGAATAAAATGACCAAAACAAACTGTGAGAGCGATTATCGTGATAAAATCCACTTAGCCAGCTGTATTTTTGTTTAAAAATAGGGCCACTAATGTTAGAATATGATATAGTTTACAAGTTTTTGTAATAACAAATAAGTGATTTTAAAAGAGTACGCTTTAAGAGAGGAACTATTGCATGGCTAATTTATTAAGAAAATGGGTTGAAAGTGATAAACGAGATCAAAAACGCTTAGACCGATTAGCAGATAAAGTCGAAGCTTACAAAGAGGCTTACAGTCAGTTGTCTGATGCCGAACTGCAAGCCAAAACACCAGAATTGAAGAAACGTTATCAAGATGGCGAAACCTTAGACGATTTATTACCGGAAGCATTTGCGGTTGCTCGTGAAGGCGCCAAACGGGTTTTAGGCCTCTTTCCATTCCATGTCCAAATCATGGGTGGAATTGTCCTCCATGAAGGTAACATTGCCGAAATGAAAACTGGTGAAGGAAAAACTTTGACGGCGACGATGCCCGTTTATTTAAACGCACTTGCCGGCGAAGGGGTTCACGTTGTGACGGTTAATGAATATCTGTCTACACGTGATGCTACTGAAATGGGTGAGCTTTATAACTGGCTTGGTTTAAGTGTCGGCTTAAATATTGCGGAGAAATCACCGGAAGAAAAACGGGCGGCCTACGCTGCTGATATCACCTATTCCACAAACAGTGAGATTGGGTTTGATTATTTGCGTGATAATATGGTGGTTTACAAAGAGGATATGGTACAACGTCCCCTGAATTTTGCCATTATTGATGAGGTGGACTCCATCTTAATTGATGACGCCCGAACTCCCTTAATTATTTCGGGTCAATCTGAGAACGGCACACATATGTATCGCCGAGCTGATCGGTTTGCGAAGACATTGAATGCAGAAAAGGACTATAAAATTGATTGGGAATCCAAATCGATTTCCTTGACTGATAATGGGATTGAAAAAGCGGAAAAGTATTTTAACCTGAAAAACCTTTATGATGTTGATAACTCGTCGCTGACACATCATTTGGATCAGGCGTTACGTGCTAACTACATTATGTTAAAAGATAAAGACTATGTGGTTCAGGATGGCGAGGCTTTGATTGTTGATCAATTTACGGGGCGAGTCATGCAAGGCCGGCGTTTTTCTGATGGTCTCCATCAAGCCATTGAAGCAAAAGAAAATGTCGAAATCCAAGAAGAAACCAAAACCATGGCGAACATTACGTATCAAAACTTATTCCGGATGTATAAGAAACTTTCTGGGATGACGGGTACGGCGAAGACAGAACAAGAAGAGTTCCGTGAAATTTACAACATGGAAGTCATCTCGATTCCGACGAACCGGCCAATGATTCGTGAGGATCGCGCTGATTTACTTTACCCAACGCTGGAAAGTAAGTTTAGTGCAGTAATTGATGAAATTAAAAAATTGCATGCTAAAGGGCAACCCATGTTAATTGGGACCGTAGCCGTTGAGACTTCAGAGCACTTATCACATCTGTTGGATGAAGAAAAGATTCCGCACGTTGTGTTGAACGCAAAGAACCATGCGAAGGAAGCCGAAATCATCATGAATGCGGGTCAAAAAGGCGCCGTCACTATTGCGACGAATATGGCTGGTCGTGGTACGGATATTAAGCTTGGCCCGGGCGTCAAAGAGTTAGGCGGTCTGGCTGTTATCGGAACTGAGCGCCATGAGTCGCGGCGCATTGATAACCAGTTACGTGGACGTTCAGGCCGGCAAGGAGATCCAGGTATGTCTCAATTCTACTTGTCACTTGAAGATGACTTGATGATTCGTTTTGGTTCTGAACGGATCAAGAACTTGCTCCAGCGTTTGAAGGTTTCCGATGATGATGCAGTTATTCAGAGTCGAATGATTACCAAACAAGTAGAATCTGCACAAAAACGGGTTGAAGGAAATAACTACGATTCACGTAAAAACGTTCTCCAATATGATGATGTTATGCGCGCGCAACGTGAGGTTATTTATGGCGAACGGCAACAGGTCATCATGGCACAGGAATCCTTGAAGAATGTCATGGTACCGATGATTGAACGAACGGTTAACCGGGTCGTTGATGTGCATACACAGGGCACAGATGAAAAGAAATGGGATTTGGAAACCATTTTGGATTTTGCTAAATCTAATATGGTCAATGAAAACAGTATTTCGCTTGATGATTTCAAGAACAAGCAGCCTGAAGAAATCAAATCTTATTTGTTAGACCGTGCAAAAGAAATCTACGCACAAAAAGAAAAACAACTTTATGATCCTGCTCAGATGCTGGAATTTGAAAAGGTCGTTATCTTACGTGTTGTGGATGCCCATTGGGAAGAACACATTGATGCTATGGACCAATTGCGCCAATCCATCGGTTTACGTGGTTATGGTCAGTTAAATCCACTTGTTGAATATCAAAGTGATGGCTACCGGATGTTTGAAGAAATGGTTTCAGATATTGAATACGATGCCACACGACTCTTCTTGAAGTCTGAAATTCGACAAAATATTCAGCGGTAATTTAAGTTAGGAAAGGATTGGCATCAAAACACTTGTTTTGACCAATCTTTTTTTAGGTAAACAAAGGAGTTAAACATGGAATTAAGTGAAGCAAAGAAACAAATTAATCAAATGAAAAAAGAAGTCGCTGACTTTAGGGGGTCGCTTTGACTTCGATAAGTTAAGCGAAAGTATTGCGGTAAACGAAGCCAAAATGGGAGAGCCTGATTTTTGGCATAACCAAGAAGAAGCGCAAAAATTGATCGACGAAACCAATGTGCTCAAGCAAAAATATGATCACTTTCATCAGTTGCAAGATGAAGTTGAAAACTTAGAAGTCACTGAACAGTTGTTAGAGCTTGAAGACGATGCTGATATGCAGGCTGACTTTGAGCTTCAGTTTGAAAAGGCTCAAAAGGATTTACGCGAGTACCGCTTGGGCTTGTTGTTAAATGGTAAGTACGATTCCCACAATGCCATTCTTGAAATTCATCCGGGAGCTGGCGGCACAGAATCTCAGGACTGGGGGGCAATGCTGCTTCGAATGTATACCCGCTGGGCTGAAGCACATCATTTCACAGCAACTATTGAAGACTATCAAGCTGGCGATGTGGCGGGGATTAACAGTGTGACTTTGATGATTAGTGGGCATAACGCCTATGGCTATCTCCGTTCCGAAAAAGGCGTTCATCGGTTGGTGCGGATTTCTCCCTTTGATGCTGCGGGCAGACGCCACACTTCATTTGCTTCGGTTGATGTGATGCCAGAACTAGATGACTCTGTAAATATTGAGATTAATCCGGATGACTTACGGGTCGATGTGTATCGGGCCAGTGGTGCCGGTGGTCAGCATGTCAATAAAACCTCCTCTGCAGTGCGAATTACCCATTTACCAACTGGAATTGTCGTTGCCAGCCAGGCCCAACGTTCACAGTTGCAGAACCGACAAACAGCGCTGGCAATGTTACGGGCTAAACTGTATGAACAAGAAGAACAAAAAAAGGCCGAGCAACGTGCGGCGATTGAGGGTCAGCAGTTAGATATCGGTTGGGGCTCACAAATTCGCTCCTATGTCTTTCATCCTTACTCAATGGTCAAGGATCACCGTACGAATTATGAAACAGCGAACGTCCAGGGCGTTATGGACGGCGATTTGGACGGTTTTATTGATGCGTATTTGCAATGGAAGTTGCAACAAGCAAATCCCCAATGATTATCGGTGGTTGAAGGAGGAAGTTGACAGTGAATGAAAGAATTCTAATTGTAGATGATGAACCTTCAATTGTCACCCTGCTTACTTACAATTTGAATGAAGCTGGTTATCAGGTCGCTAGTGTGGGTTCTGGTGCCGATGCGTTAACATGGCTTCAACACAATTCGGCTAATCTGGTGGTCATGGATTTGATGTTACCCGGAATGGACGGCTTGGAAACTATTCGGCATATTCGTAAACAGTTCAACGACATTGCTATTATTATTTTGACAGCTAAAAATAATGAATTAGACAAAATTGTGGGGTTTGAAATTGGCGCCGATGATTATCTCACTAAGCCATTTAGTCCGCGCGAATTAGTGGCCCGTGTTAAGGCTATTTTGCGCAGAACGGAAAAAGCAAGCCGGGCTGAACCTGTTATTCAAACTGGTCGTGCCCTTCGTCAGGTGGGCGATTTGGTGTTGGATGTTGATCGCTACGAAGTTTTGAAAAATAATAAAAAGGTCGCTTTGACGCCCAATGAGTATAAATTGTTGGTTTATTTGTGGGATCACGCAAACCATGTTTTAAATCGGGAACGTATTTTAAATGCTGTGTGGGGTTATGATTATGCAGGGCAGACACGAATGGTCGATATCCACATTAGTCATTTGCGTGATAAAATTGAAGATGATCCGAAAAATGCAAAATTAATTCTAACAGTGAGAGGCTTTGGCTATGAATTCAATACAAAAGAGAATGCTGAATAGAACCCTGCGTTTTTGTTTAACGAGCTTTATTGGGAATCTATCGATGGCATTTCTCGTACTAAAGGCGGTGCAAAAGGGACAACATAGCTTTAGTACACAAGAAATCAACTACATCTTGTTATTTGCCATTACAATTTTTGTCACGGCAATTGAGGTGGTTGTTTATTGGAGCAACTTGCGGCAATCACAGTTGCGCCAGGATGCATTAAATGAAAAATTGCAGGAAGTTTTGAAGGGCGAAAAAGCCAGTCAGATTGTTCTCCCGAAGGATGATCCTTTCTATGAACTCACCATGACGGTAAATAAAATTGAAGCGCATGATCGTCATCAAATTCATAATTTGAGTAATCAGGGCAAAGAGCTTAAGGCAATTGTGAATAATTTGCCAGTGGGCGTTTTTGTGATTAATCGACATCGAGAAGTACAGCTGGCCAATCCGGCGACGGTTGACCTCTTGCAGCTGCAAATTCAGTCTGATCCTCATCCATACACGCTGGATATTAAGCAGAGTGAATTGCAGAAGTTGATTGAGCGGACTTTTGAGACGAAGCGCGATCACCATCAAACGATTCATTTGAAACGTGAACCGAGCGAAAAAGTGATTGAAGCTTCTGTTGTCTATAATAAACAAGTGCATCATCGCTATGAAGTGATTGTCTTGCTTTATGATATTACCGAAGCCTGGACTGTTGAACAAATGCAGCTTAATTTTGTGAGCAACGCAAGTCATGAATTGCGCACGCCAATCACCGCAATTTCAGGTTTTGCGGAAACGTTGATGAACGGTGCCAAAAATGACCCGGACAAGTTGGACGAATTTCTCAGAATTATTCAAAAGGAAAGTCGCAAACTGGTCCGCTTAACAGAAGACATTCTGTCAATCTCGCGAACCCAGTCCGATGACCCCCAGTCACTGCAAATTGATGATTGTAATTTAGCGGCATTGAGTCAAGAAGAAATTAAGTTGTTGCACCGCGGGATGCAGCTTCATCAAGTGGAAGTTGTCAATCAAATTCCCGAAAACGTTACGGTTCAATCCGATTCTCAGCAGTTAGGTCAGATCATTAAAAATTTGGTGGCTAATGGTATCCGTTATAATCATCCGCATGGGCAAGTCAGTCTTTCCTATAGCGAAACGACTAATCGCTGGCAGTTAATTGTGGCGGATGATGGTATTGGAATCGCACCCGAAGAACAACATAAGGTATTTGAACGTTTCTACCGTGTTAGTGCGAACAAACCAGGTGAACTGGTTAGCGGCACCGGCCTTGGGCTCCCAATTGTGGCGGAAAGTGTCAAAAATCTAGGTGGCGAAATTCGACTTGAATCAGCCTTGGGAAAGGGTTCAAAATTTATTTTGACCTTTCCAAAACAGTGGCAGCCGAACCGCGACTATTAAAATTTAAATTTATCCCCAGAAGCAATTCGTTGTTTCTGGGGATTTTTTATTTGGGGATCTTTACATAATCTTTACATGAACCATACAAGACCTAAACACATAGTTGGTAAACTCAAGATGTAACGTCGAGAGGGGATGGAACGGATGAAAAGAAAAATTGGGTTCATTTTAACATTACTTGTTGCATTCATTGGTGTGGCGGGGTGCGGTCGTCGCCAAAGTCACACAATCACAGTGGTCGGATCGACAGCTTTACAACCATTAGTTGAACGGGCGGCCAGCAATTATCAACTTAAAAATACAAATGTTAATATTACGGTTCAGGGAGGTGGTTCGGGGACTGGCCTCAGTCAAGTCCAAGCTGGAGCTGTGACAATTGGAAATTCTGATGTATTTGCTGAAGACCAGGCCGGAATTAAGGCCAGCGCTTTAGTTGACCATAAGGTTGCTGTTGTTGGCATTACACCAGTTGTGAATAAAAAAGTCACGGTTTCCAACCTCAGCCGGCAGCAATTAGCCAAGATTTTCACTGGAAAAATTACGAATTGGCGTCAGGTGGGCGGCCAGAATCAAAAAATTACGGTCATCAACCGTGCCCAAGGCAGTGGAATTCGTAACTCCTTTGAGAAAATTATTTTAGCGGGCAAACAGGCAGTTCGCTCACAAGAACAGGATTCAAACGGTACGGTTCAAAAAATTGTGGCAGCAACACCAGGTGCCATTAGTTATACTTCATTCTCGTATGTCAATGATCAGGTTAAGGCCTTGAAGTTGGACGGGGTGAAGCCGATTGCTAAAAATGTGGAAACGAATCAGTGGCCAATTTGGTCTTATGAACACATGTACACCAAAGGCAAACCGGATAAACAAACACAGCAATTCTTAAATTATATTCATTCCAAAAAAATGCAAAAAGAACTGATAACGGATCTGGGATATATTTCGATTCATGATATGCAGGTTACTCGCGATCGATACGGAAATATCCACAAACGATAGAAGGAAGTGTGAAAAACTTGAATGAAATTAAACGGCAATTAACAAAATCTTCAAAGGCAACTAGACAAGATCGATACGGGCGACTCATTGCCTTTGTCTGTACGCTTTTAATTAGTTTACTGGTTGTGTCAATCTTCTATCTGGTGGCATCACGAGGCTTGGCAACCTTTTTTGAGGGTCACATTTCGGTATGGGACTTTTTGACCCACCAAAACTGGAATCCTGGTCAAGTTAGTCAGGATGGAACGCCAGCTGTCGGTGCGTTGCCGATGATTGTGGGTTCGTTTTCAGTGACCATTTTGGCAGCCTTACTCGCAACCCCATTTGCGATTGCAATGGCTCTTTTTATGACTGAAATTGCACCTAAACGGGGGCAGCGAGTTTTACAACCGGTGATCGAGTTGCTGGTTGGAATCCCATCTGTGGTTTATGGATTTGTCGGGTTAACAATCATTGTACCGGCAGTCCGGGCCCTATTTGGGGGGACTGGATTTGGAATTTTAGCCGGAACGTTAGTCTTGTTCGTGATGGTCCTCCCAACGATTACCTCGATGTACGTCGATAGTTTAAGGGCCGTTCCCCGCTTTTATCGCGAAGCTGCTTTAGCCTTAGGAGCGACCCGCTGGCAAACAATCTATAAAGTTGTGTTACGGGC